>NZ_JBXASG010000004.1:0-611170 GCF_058809075.1 Acidovorax sp. GW821-FHT11A03 | reverse complement strand
ACCCGCAGCCGTCAAGCGGGCATGCTTATGACTGTTCATCCGTCTCTCCTGACTTGAGTTGCTTGGCCTGGTAACCACAGCTTCCCAAATCCGAGACGGATGAACAACCTATTGAGACATCACAGCTAGGGCTGCCGGCTCCGGGCCAGCGCCACGATGGCGCCAATGGCACCGCGCGCCTGGGGGCTGTTGTGCCAGCAGGTGGACCTCATCATCTCCGAGATGGTTCTGGTCACCGCGGCCACATCCGCGTCGACCAGTTCGGCCAGCGACGAAAACCCGACCTGCTCCAGGCGCGCAATCACGGTGGCCCCCACGCCGTGCAGGGCCAGCATTTGCTCTTTTTCAGCGGCAGAAAAACCCATGTCACTCCACTGTGGGCATTGCAACGAGGGAGACTGTATCCGCCTGCCCGAGCGCCATCAGGTTCGCCAGGCTCTGGCGGCCCGCAGATCCATCCGGCACCGGGGCGTGCGCGGCGTCTCCCATGGCTGGGGCGCCGGCGCCCGGCGCGCCTTTCCACTTCGCTGTGCCGGCGGCATTGGCCTGCATCATGGGTAGCTCCCTCTCAAGAATGATGCACACGAGGCTATTGCCGGGCTGCTGACAACGTCGTGTCAGGAGCCCAGCCCCATCCTCTGCACCAGAATCCCCAGCCATTCGTGCAGCGCCAGGCTGCTGTCGGCCAGCGCGGAGGCGCGCGGCAGCACCCGGTACAGCTTGCGGGCCTGCCCGCCCTTGAAGCCCATGGGCGCGGGCAGCACCTGCAGCCCCGCGCGCTCGAAGGCCCCGGCCGCGCGCACCATGTGCCAGCCGTGGGTGACCAGGGCAATGCGCTCGATGCCGGCGGCCTTGAGCAGGATGGCGGATTTTTCGGCATTGCTGCGGGTGTCGAGCGACTCCACCTCCGTCCAGCGCACCCGCCCTTTGAACTCGCGCTCCACCACGTCCTTCATGACCAGCGCCTCGGCCCGCATGCCGCCGGTGGAGCCGCCCGTCGCCAGGATGGGCAAGCCCGCCTGCTGCTGCAGGTGCACGGCGTAGCGCACCCGCTCGCGGGCGCCCCGGCTGAGCACATCCACACCGTACTCGGGGGCCACGGTGTCGGCCCCGCCCCCCAGCACCACGATGGCCTGGGTGCGCGCTTGGGACAACTGCCGGGCGGTCACCACGGGATGGTGCTCCAGGCTGCGCACCAGCACATCCGACACCGGTGGCCAGGACAGCACCAGCACCGACAGCAGCGACACCACCACCACCGTGATGCCCGTGCGGCGGTGGTAGCGCGCGATCCACAGCCCCACCAGCGCCAGCAGGATGCTGGACACCGGGGGCAACAGCAGCGCAGACAGTATTTTCTTCAGGGCAAACCACATGGCAACAGAAGGAGAAAGGGAAGGAGCAATCAGGCCTGCATGAGCCCGCCCGGCGGCGCCAGGGCATGGCGGGGGAAAAAATGGACCGCTTGGACGGCCGAACCATCGGCCCTGCGGGGTGGGGCAAGCTCAGTGCAGCACCCGCCGCTGCGCCAGAAAGTCCAGCAGCGCGGCATCGAAACCCTCGGGGTCCTCCAGCTGGGGCCAGTGCCCGACATGGGGCAGCATCAGGGTCTGCGCATCGGGCAGCACCTGGGCCAGCGCCTCCAGGGCCGCGGGGGGTGTGCAGCGGTCCAGCGCGCCCCCCACCAGCAGCGTGGGCATGGCCAGGTGGGCCAGCGCGGCAGCCCCGCGATCAAACGTGGGCAAGGCCTCCAGCGCGCGCCGGTAGGCCCCCGGGTACACCTGGGCCAGCGCATGGCTGGCCAGCCGCACCCCTTCGGGCAGGGCGCCGGTACCGATGAACTGGGGCACCAGCGTCTGCGCCAGCGCCTCCATGCCGCCACCGCCATCCAGCGCTTTCAGGGCGCGCAGCCGGGGCGCCACCCAGTCTTCCACCGCCTGCGCATCGAGCGCCGGCCCGCCCGCGCACAGCACGAGGCGCCGCACCTGCGATGGGCCGCGCACTGCGGCCTCCAGCGCCACCATGGCGCCCATACCGTGCCCCACCAGCGTGACCGGGCCACCCCGCAGGGCGTCGATCAGGGCCAGGCAGCTCTGCGCCAGCGCCTTGAAGGTGTAGGGCTCCACGGGCGCGCTGCGGCCATAGCCCGGCATGTTCCAGGCCACGGCGCGGTAGCCAACCGTGGCCAGCGTTTCCACCTGGGGGGCAAAGGTGAGGTGGTCGCCATCGGCGTCGTGCAGCATGAGCACGGTGGGGCCGGAGCCCAGGGCGGTGAAGGTAGGAAGAACGGCCATGCGGTGGAAAACGGAACAGAAATGACTTACGCAAAACAGGGTTCAGGCAGATAGCTCCCCCCCACGCCAGGTGGTGGTTGCATCCCGATTTGCGCAAGTCTTACGGAAGTAAACCCCGCAACAGCGCGGTGGTGGGTGGCGCCTGATAATAGTTGTTCCCCCCTGCTGCCACCGCTGGCACCGCTTTTGTGAACCCTTCGCCCCCCCGCCCCGCCCTCGCCCTGCCACCGAGCTTCTCCACACGCGAGTTTCGCGATGCACTGGGCATGTTTGCCACGGGCGTGACCATCGTCACGGCCCGCACGGCAGCGGGTGACCTGGTGGGCCTCACGGCCAGTTCGTTCAATTCGGTGTCGCTGGCGCCCCCGCTGGTGCTGTGGAGCCTTTCGCACGGCGCCAGCACCCTGCCCACCTTTGCCGATGGCTCGCACTACGCCATCCACGTGCTGGCCGCAGACCAGAAGGCGCTGGCCGAGCGTTTTGCCACGCGCGGCATCGACCGCTGGGCAGGCCTGGAACACCGGCCCGGCATCAGCGGTGCCCCGTTGCTGGCCGGGGCAGCCGCCACGTTCGAGTGCTTCAACCGCAGCCAGTACAAGGAGGGCGACCACACCATCTTTGTGGGCGAGGTCGAGCGCTGCGAGCACCGCGAAGGCATCTCGCCCCTGCTGTACCACGGGGGCAAGTTCTACACCGAGCACCCGCTGTGACGACCCCCACCGTGGCCGTGCGCCACGTGAACATCGGCCTGGCCCGGCGCCTGAAGGTGGGCGAACGCTCGGTGCTCACCGCCATCGGCAAGGCGCCCATCACCGGCCCGGTGGCCGTGGGCCCGCTGGGCCTGGCGGGGGACGAGCAGGCCGACCCGAGCGTGCACGGTGGCCTGGGCAAGGCCATATACGCCTACCCCGCCGCCCACTACGCGTTCTGGCAGGCACAGCGCCGCGAACGCGGCGTGAGCCTGTTCGATGAAACCTTGCCGCCGGGTTTCATGGGGGAGAACCTCACCATCGACGGGCCGCTGGAAGCGGATGTGTTTGTGGGCGATGAATGGCATTTCCCCCACTGCGTGCTGCGGGTGAGTGCACCGCGCGAGCCATGCTTCAAGTTCAACGCCGTCATGGGTTTTTCGCAGGCGGGCCGCACCATGGCCCTGGCCGGGTGCTGCGGCTACTACCTGGCGGTGGACCAGCCCGGCACCATCGCTGCCGGAGAGACCGCCACGCTGGTGCCCGGGCAGCGCGGGCTGAGCATTGCGCAGGCGCTGGCGGGCAAGTGGGCAAAGCACTCGCGCTAGCCAGGCCCCACTGGATTCATCAATTTTGATAGCTACTGGCGCTTACCAGATAAGCGCCAGAACCCAATTTGGCTCGAAACCGAACCTTCAACGCACCGTGTCGGGCAGCTCGATCTTGACTTCCAGAACCTCCAGGTTGTCCTGGCGCTCCAGGTGCACCTTGAGGTCGTCGGGGTTGATCTTCACGTACTTGGAGATCACCGCCACCAGTTCGCGCTGCAGCGCGGGCAGGTAGTCGGGCTCCGAGGCGTTGCGGCCGTTGCGCTCGTGCGCCAGGATGATCTGCAGCCGCTCCTTGGCGACGCTGGCGGTTTTCTTCTTCTCGCCGAGCAGGAAGGACAGGAAAGAAGCCATGGCTTATTTGCTCCCGAACAGGCGTTTGAAGAAGCCTGGCTTTTCCGCGTCGATGAAACGCAGCGGCTTGTCGGTGGCGCCCAGGAAGCGGTCGATCACGTCCTTGTAGGCCTCGGACACATCCGAGTCCTTGGCGTGGATCGCGGGCGTGCCCTGGTTGGACGACTGCAGCACCACTTCCGACTCGGGGATCACGCCGATCAGCTTGATGCGCAGGATGTCCTGGATGTCTTCCAGGCTCAGCATCTGGCCGTCCTGCACGCGGCTGGGGTTGTAGCGCGTGATGAGCAGGTGCTCCTTGATCGGCTCGCCGCCTTCGATCGCGCGCTTGGTCTTGCTGCCCAGCATGCCCAGGATGCGGTCCGAGTCGCGCACCGACGACACCTCGGGGTTCGTCACCAGCAGCGCCTCGTCGGCGAAGTGCATGGCCATCAGCGCGCCGCTTTCAATGCCGGCGGGCGAGTCGCAGACGATGTACTCGAAGTCCATCGCGGCCAGGTCCTTGAGCACTTTCTCGACGCCGTCCTGCGTGAGCGCGTCCTTGTCGCGCGTCTGGCTGGCGGCCAGCACGAACAGGTTGTCGCACTGCTTGTCCTTGATGAGGGCCTGGTTCAGGTTGGCCTCGCCCTGGATCACGTTGATGAGGTCGTACACCACGCGGCGTTCGCAGCCCATGATGAGATCGAGGTTGCGCAGGCCGACGTCAAAGTCGATCACGGCGGTCTTGTGGCCGCGCAGGGCGAGGCCGGTGGCAAAGCTGGCACTGGTGGTGGTCTTGCCCACGCCACCCTTGCCGGAGGTCACGACGACGATTTTGGCCATGTGTTGGGGTCTCTTGAGGGGTTGGATGATGAATGAAGTATCAATTTTCGTGGCGCATGCACCGGGGCGACGCTTGACACGGGCGTGGCCCACACCAGGGCTCCCGCGCAAGGGCCGCCCCGCCGCGCTGGGAGCGTCCCGCTGCGCGCAGCGCTGCGAGAGTGGGGGGGAAGGAGCGAAGCGACATAGGGGGGTGTTTCACTTGAGAGCTTCGATGATGAGCTTCTCGCCATCGAGCCGGACCTGGGCCGGCTTGCCGCGCACATCGGCGGGCAACTCGGTCTCGGTGGTGCGGTAGATGCCCGCGATGGACACCAGCTGGGGCTCCAGGCAGGTCGAAAAGATGCGCGCTTCGGTGTTGCCGCGCGCACCGGCAATCGCGCGACCGCGCAACGGGGCATAGACGTGGATGTTGCCGTCGGCAATCACCTCGGCACCAAAGCTCACCACAGCCATCACCACCAGGTCGGCGCCGCGGGCATAGACCTGCTGGCCCGAGCGCAGGGGCTTGTCCACCACCACGGTGCCGGGGCCGGGCATGGGCACCTCACGCACCACTTCGACCTCGACCTCGCGGATCACCTCGCGCACCACTTCCTGCACCGGGGTGGCAGGGGCCTCGGCGCGAACGGGCGGTGCATCGGGCGCCGCGGCCAGCCCGGCCGCGCGCGCGGCATCCATCTGGGCAGGGCTGCCGCCGCGGACCGCCACGGGCAGGGTGCTGTGGCTGCGCAGCAAGGCCGTGATGGCCGCGAAATCGATGGGTTCCTGCGCTTCGCGCACAGGGGCCAGATCGATCAGCACCGGGTCATTGTCGAAGAAGCCCGGGGCGTCGGCCACGCGCTCGGCCAGGTCGGCGGCAAACAGCGCGGCGTCGGTGGTCTTGAGCACCACGGCCACCACGGGCAAAGAGGCGCTCTTGAGGTCAAAGCTGGTGCGGGACTGCGCCGCCGTCGTAAGGGCCATGAATGAGGGGTGGAAAAGACGCTCGGGAACGGGTTTCAGAAGGCGCAAAGTGTACCGTGGGCCCGTGTAAGAACCTGTTCGCGCTCCCCGGGCGCCCTGCGCGGGAACACAAGGGGAAACGCGCGGCGCCTCGCGCGTGGCGCCGTGCCCCTCCCTGGGGAGCCCGTGCCTTCATCGGAAACCGGGCCAATGGCCGCCAGGGTCGCGAGGGGCCGTGAAGCCTTCCGCCCGCGCTCCGGGGCGCCTGGATGCATGGGCGACGGGCCGCCGGGCAAGGGTCTTTGATAATCGACCGATGTCTTCTCCCCGCAAAACCCACATCGATTCCCTGGCCATCGCCCTGCTGCTGGCCTGCTGCATGTTCTGGGGCTTCCAGCAGGTGCTGGTGAAAGCCACCGTGGGCGAGGTGGCTCCCGTGTACCAGGCCTTTCTGCGCTTCGTGCTGGCCACCGTGGCGGTCGCCGCCTGGTGCGCGTGGCGCGGCGTGCCGCTGTCGGGCGCGGCCGAGCCGGCCGGGGCACCGCGCGCGGGCCTGCTCGCCGGGGCGCTGTTCGCAGGAGAGTTTGCCTGCATCTACCTGGGGCTGCAGTACACCACGGCGTCGCGCCTCACGGTGTTCCTCTATGCCGCCCCGTTCTGGGTGGCCCTGCTGCTGCCGCGCTTCATCCCCGGTGAGCGCCTGCAGGGCTGGCAGTGGCTGGGACTGGCCGCTGCCTTTGTGGGCGTGGGGCTGGCGCTGGGCGACGGTCTGCTGGGCCCCGCCAACGCCGCCCTGCCCCGTGCCTGGCTGGGCGACCTGCTGGGCCTGGCCGCGGGCCTGATGTGGGCGCTGACCACGGTGGTGATCCGCACCACGCCGCTCGCGCGCGTGGCGCCCGCCAAGCAGCTGCTCTACCAGGTGGGCGTGAGCGCCGCCGCACTGCCCTGGCTGTCGCTGGCCCTGGGCGAAAGCTGGACCTTGCAGTTCAGCACCTTCGCCTGGGGTTCGCTGCTGGTGCAGGCGCTCGTGGGTGCATTCGTGAGCTATCTGGCCTGGATGTGGATGCTGGCGCACTACCCGGCCACGAAGATCTCGGTGTTCGTGTTCCTCACGCCCGTGTTCGCGCTGCTGTTTGGCGCCTGGTGGCTGGGCGAGCCCGTCACCGCCGGGCTCGTGGCCGCGCTGGTGCTGGTGGCGGCGGGGATCGTGCTGGTGAACCGCCGGCCTGCGGCGCAGTAGGCGCGGTGGCAATAGGCCCGCGCCGGGGGGCTACAGCTTCGGGATCCGGATCCGGCTGATCATCAGCGAACCCGACAGCGCGAACAGCAGCACCAGCGGGTGCAGCGTGAAGCCGCCGATGAGCGCCTTGCCGAACCACAGGCTCTCGCGCACCGCGCCCAGGTAGGCCGCCAGGGCCAGCAGGCCCACGAGCACGATGGAGGTGGGGATGGGCGTGCCCTCGAAGTACTTCACCTTGCCGTCGTCGCCCGAGAGGGTTTCGGCCGTGACGTTGTAGCGCGCCAGGCGCGAGACGCCGCAGGCCACGAAGTAGGCCAGCACGATGCGGTCGTACAGGCCCTGCATGCCACAGCCATAGGCGATGATGGCCGGAGCCACGCCGAACGAGATCACGTCGGCCAGCGAATCGAGCTCCCGGCCCATGGCCGAACTCTTCTGGCGCCAGCGCGCAATGCGGCCGTCCAGCACGTCGAAGATGAGCGCGGCCAGCACGAGGGCGGCGGCGAAATAGACGTGCACCACGGCGCCGGTTTCCAGGTAGGTCATCGACGAGAACAATGCGCCCACGCCGCAGACCGCGTTGCCCAGCGTGAACCAGTCGGCCAGGTGGAATTCGCGGATCATCGAGAAACGCTTGGGATGTCGGGGAGTGTTCATGTCAGGAGCTCCGGTCGCGCCATGGTGGATGAGAACGCCCCATTATGGGCGGCCAGGTGCCGGGCTTCTTGTAGGCACACCGCCCGCCCGCTCGAGGATGAAATCGATGAGCGTGCGCACCGAACTGGTCTGGTAGCGGTTGGGCATGTACAGGAGGAACATCTGCGTGCCAAAGACGCTCAGGCGGTAGTCGTCGAGCGCGGTGACGATGCGCCCCTCGCGCACCGGGTCCGCCACCACGTAGTCGGGCAGCAGGCCCACGCCCAGGCCCGCCAGGACCGCATCGCGCAGGAAGGGAAAATGCTCGGACAGCAGGGTGGGCCGGGGCAGCACTTCCTCGCGCTGGCCGTCGGGCCGGTAGGCGGCCACGCGCAGCTCGCGCCCGATAAAGCCCGAGGTGAAGAGCGGCACCGTGGCCAGGTGCTCCAGGCGCGTGGGCAGGCCGTGCTCCTGCGCGTACGCGCGGGCGGCGCACACCACGTAGCGCACGGGCCCCAGGGCCCGCGACACCAGGGCCGGCGGCGGCTCGGTCATGATGCGGATGGCGATGTCCACGTCCTCGCGCACGAGGTCGCTCACGCGGTTCTCGAACATCACTTCGAGCACGATCCCCGGGTACAGGCGCTTGAATTCGATGAGCCAGCCGGCCATGACCATCTGGCCGTAGCCCAGGGGCATGCTCAGCCCCACGCGCCCCTGCAGGCTCTGGCCCAGCGTGGCGATGGTTTCGCGCGCCGCCAGCATCTCGTTCATGATGCTGCGGCCGTGCTCGTACAGGCGCAGCCCGACCTCGGTGGGCTCCACGCGCCGCGTGGTGCGGCGCACCAGCTGCACGCCCACCGACTTCTCCAGCTGGTGCAGGTGGTAGCTCACGTTGGCGCGGCTCATCTTGAGCTTGCGCGCGGCCAGGCTGAGGTTGCCGGCGTCCAGGATCTCCACCAGCAGGGTCAGTGCCGAGAGGTCCACGTGGCGCGCTCCGCTTGTTTGTCAAAAATATTCATACAGAGTGTCAATCCTTCATGTGATTGTCAAGAAATCCTGTCGGCACAACAATCCCGGATCTGCCCGCACTTCCGTCCATGACCGCTCCCGCACTCCATCCGCCCTTTGCCCGCACCGCCACCACCCTCCGCGGCCTGCGGGACGTCGAACAGCTGGAAGCCACGCCCCTGGCCCAGGCGCTGCCGGTGCGGAGCACCTATGAAATCCTGCGCAACGCCGCCCATGCGTTCGGCGGCAAGACCGCGCTGACCTTCCTGCCCACGGCCGATCCGGCGGACGCGCCCATCCGCTGGTCGTACGCGCAGCTGCTGGCCGGCATCCACCAGACGGCCAACCTGCTGCACACACTGGGCGTGGGCCCCCGGGACGCCGTGGCCGTGCTGCTGCCCGGCTGCCTGGAATACCACCTGGCCCTGTGGGGCGGCGAGGCGGCGGGCATCGTGCAGCCCCTGAACCCCATGCTCACTGACGAGAAGCTCGCGGCCATGATGGCGCTGGCGGGCGCCAAGGTGCTGATCGCCTACGGTGCGGAAGGCGACGTGGGCTACTGGAGCAAGGCCCTGCGCCTGCGCAGCCAGGTGCCCACGCTCGCCACCGTGCTGCGCGTGGCCCCACACGATGAGGCGCCCGGCGCCGCCGGCGCGCTGCCCGAGGGCGTGGTGGACTTCGCGGCGCGCCTGCGCCAGCCCGCCGGCCAGCTGGTGAGCGGCCGGCGCATCGCGCCCGGCGACATCGCAGCGTACTTTCACACCGGCGGCACCACGGGCGCACCCAAGATCGCGCGCCACAGCCATGGCGCGCAGGTGTTCACCGCCTGGGCCAGCGTGCAGATGCAGGGCATCACGCCCCAGGACGTGGGCATCAACGGCTACCCGCTGTTCCATGTGGCGGGCGTGCTGCCCGGTTCGCTCGCGGCGCTCTCGGCGGGGGTGGAGACCATCATCCCGACGGCGGGCCTGTTCCGCAACCGCGAGGTCATCGCCAGCTACTGGCGGCTGGTCGAGCGCCACCGCTGCACCTACCTGTCGGCCGTGCCCACGGTGCTGGCCGCGCTGGCCAACGTGCCGCTCGATGGCGCGGACATCTCGTCGCTGCGCTACTGCCGCACGGGCGCGGCCATCCTCGCGCCGGAGCTGGCGGCGCGCTTTGAGCGCCTGTTCGGCCTGCATGTGCACGAAAGCCTGGGCATGACGGAGATGGCGGGCATCTCCACCATCACGCCACCGGGCGTGCACGCGCCCGCCGGCTGCGTGGGCTGGCGCCTGCCGTACGCGCGGCTGCGCATCGTGGCGCTGGACGCGCACGGCAACGCGTCCGGCCAGGACATGCCGCCTGGGCAGCCGGGCATGGTGCTGTTCCAGTCGCCCAACCTGTTCTCAGGGTTTCTGGATGCGGCGGACACGGCCAAGGCCTTCACGGCCGACGGCTGGCTGGCCACCGGAGACCTGGGTTTCGTGGACGCCGAAGGGCGCCTGCACCTGAGCGGCCGCTCCAAGGACCTCATCATCCGCAGCGGCCACAACATCGATCCCAAGGTGATCGAGGACGCGCTGGGCGCCCACCCCGCCGTGCAGCTCGCCGCCGCCGTGGGCGCGCCCGACGCCTATGCGGGCGAGCTGCCCGTGGCCTTTGCCACGCTGGTGCCGGGCGCGCAGGCGACCGAGGCCGAGCTGCTCGCCTTCACCGCAGAGCGCGTGGACGAGGCCGTGGCCCGCCCGCGCTGGGTGCGGGTCCTGGGCACCATGCCCGTGACCAACGTGGGCAAGATCTACAAGCCCGCGCTGCGCCTGCAGGCCGCCTGCCACACGGTGCAGGCGCTGGCCGACGGCGTGTGGGCCGAGACCCCCGGCCTCCCCCGCCCCCAGGTGCAGCCCGAAGGCGAGAGCGCCGTGCGCGTGACCCTGGAGCCCGGCCCGGGCGCGGCCGCGCTGCAGGCCCGGCTGCGCGAGGTGCTCGCGCCCCTGCCGCTTGCCGTCACCATCGCCCCGGCGCCAGGAAGCCCCCAGCCCGCCTGAACGAGCCCCCGCCCGCCACCGCGCAGGGCCGGGCCAGCCTGATTTGCAATACCCATGACAGGAGACGACACATGCCCCACCACCCCCCGTCGATGACCCGCCGCCACTGGCTGGGCGCCGCCGCCCTGGCCGCCGCCGCCGCGTGCACCGGCCCCGCCGCCCTGGCGCAGGCCTACCCCAGCAAGCCCATCAAGGTGGTCGTGCCCTTTGCCGCAGGCGGCGCCACCGACGTGCTCGCGCGCGTGCTGGCCGAGAAGATGGCCGCGGGCCTGGGCCAGCCCATGGTCATCGACAACAAGCCCGGCGCGGCCGGCATCATCGGCACCGACGCGGTGGCCAAGGCCGCGCCCGACGGCTACACGCTGCTGCTGGCCTTGAGCAACTCCATGCTCACCAACCAGTTCCTGTACACCAAGCTGCCCTACAGCCCCGAGCGCGACATCGCGCCCATCTACCAGATCGCCATCGCGCCGCTGGTGCTGGTGGCCCACCCCGGCGTACCCGTGGCCACGGGCCCCGAACTGCTCAAGTACGTGGTGGCGAACAAGGGCAAGGTGGCCTACGGCTCCTACGGCACGGGCGCCTACCCGCATCTGGCCGGCGCCTACATGAGCCTCACGCAGAACGCCGACATGAGCCACGTGGCCTACCGCGGCGAGGCGCCCATGGTGCAGGACCTGCTGGGCGGCCAGATCCAGATCGCGTTCGCCAGCGCGCTGCAGGCCAAGCCGCACATCGACGCGGGCAAGCTCAAGGCCATCGGCGTGAGCGGCGAGCGCCGCATGGGCGCGCTGCCGGGCGTGCCCACGCTGGCCGAACAGGGCCTGAACGACGAGGCCTACCGCGTGGCGGGCTGGCTGGCCTTTGGCGCACCGGCCGGCACGCCCGCTCCCATCCTGGAGCGCATTGCCGCCGAGGTGCGCAAGGCCACGCAGTTGCCCGACGTGGCACAGCGCATCGCGGCCATGGGGTTCGATGTGCAGAACAGCTCACCCGCGCTGTTCACGGCCGCGATCGCCAAGGAGCGGCCGGTGTGGGAGCGATTGATCAAGGCCTCGGGCGCGAAGCTTGACTGACCCCCTGAGCGGCTGCCAGAAGCAGCTGCTCTTCGGTCATGTCCAGGCCCGCGCAAGCAGGCTTGGAGCCGCAGCCCTCAGCCCCTGAAGGGGGCCGTCGCCAGCGCGGCGGAGCGGCCCTGGCATGGCGCCGCGCCGGTCACAACAGGTGGCAGGAAGCAAAAAAAGGCCCGCGAGGGCCTTTGAGGCCAAAATGGGCCCCAGCGCCTGTCCATCAAGCGCAAGCAGCTATCATTTTTGAAGCAATGTGGCGCCGCACCACGGTGCAGGGGCCCCGCCGCGTTCAATCGAGGGTCACGCCGGTCGATTTCACCACCCCGGCCCAGCGCTGGAGTTCCTTGCCGACATAGGCGCGGTACTCTTCGGGCGTGGAGCCCAGCGGCTCGGCGCCCTGCACCGCCAGCCTGGCACGCACCTCATCGCTTTGCAGCGCCTTGTTGATCTCGGCGTTGAGGCGCTGCACCAGCGCCGCCGGCGTCCTGGCGGGCACCATCACGCCCTGCCAGGCGCCCGCCTCAAAACCGGGCATCACGGTTTCCCCCAGCGTGGGCACGTCGGGGTACAGGGACATGCGCCTGGCGGTGGTGACCGCCAGCAGCTTCAGGCGCTTGTCCTTCACGAAAGGCATCACGGAATTGATGGTGTCCGTCATGAACTGGATCTGCCCCGCCACGAGGTCGACATCCGCGGGGGCGCTGCCCCGGTAGGACACGTGCGTGGCCTCGATGCCCAGGCTCCTGGTGAACTGGAAAGCCGCCAGGTGGGTCACATTGCCATTGCCGGCCGAGCCATAGGAGAGCTTGCCTGGGTTGGCCTTGGCGTAGTCGACGAACTCGCGCACATTGTTGACGGGAAGGCTCGGGTGCACGACCAGGGCCAGCGGCACCACGGCGGTGAGGGCCACGGGCGCCAGGTCTTTCTGCACGTCATAGCTCAGGTTCTTGTAGAGCGCCGGGCTCAGGGTGATGGACGAGGTGTTGTAGAGCAGCGTGTACCCGTCACCCGCCGCCTTGCTGACCTGGGTGCCGCCGATGTTGCCGTTGGCGCCGGGCTTGTTGTCCACGATCACGGACTGCCCCATCTGCTCCGTCAGCTTCTGCGCCAGCACGCGCGCCACCTGGTCGGTGGGCCCGCCTGGCGGAAAGGGCACCACCAGGGTGATCGGTTTGGAAGGGTAGGCCTGCGCATGCGCCAAGCCCATGGGGGCGATGGCCGCCACGCCGGCCGCGCAGCCGAGCATGGCCAGGCATACACGCCGGACGCCGCTGGGTCGCGAAGACGTGCGGGAAGTGCTTTTTTTCATGGTGCTTGTCTCCTGGGTGGTTGTAGTTGGGGAAATCTGTTCACGAACGCCCGGCGAGCAAGCGGGTGGCCGTGTAGGTCATGACCGGTACCCCCTGCTGGTTGAAGACGTCGATGCGCGAGGTCACGACCGCGCGGCCACTCCTGGAGGTGGGCCGGATCTCCGTCACCTCCACCACCGCCTCGATGGTGTCGCCCACCCGCACGGGCGCGAGGATCTTCTGGTGCAGCTCCAGCATCGCAAGGCCCGTGCCCTGGATCATGGTCTGCAGGATGAAGCCCTCGATGAGCGCATAGGTCAGCGCCCCCGGCACGGGCCGCCCCGCCATGGCGCCGCCCTCGTAGCCGTCTTCGATGAAGATCGCCTCCAGCATGCCGGTCACGCCGATGAAGCTGACCAGGTCCGTCTCGGTGACCGTGCGCCGGAAGGTGCGAAAGCGTTGTCCCACGCTCAGGTCCTGCCACACGAACCCCTGTCCGAGGCGCGGCAAATGGCGGTCCACGCCAGCGGGGGCGGCAGGGCGGAGGGTGTCCGCAGAAGGCGTCTGGGGGATCATGGAAGGCGTCCTTGTCAAGAAGAGGGGCCCACGGCGGCGCGGGTGCCCAGCAGTGCCTGGATCCGTGCGCCGCCGAGCCCGGCCTGGGCCAGCAGCGTCTCGGTGTGTTCGCCCAGCCGGGGGGGCATGGCGATGGCGGGGCGCTGCCCGTCAAAGCGCACCGGCACGCCCGGAAAGCGCACCTCGCCCAGGGCGGGGTCGGAGAGGGTTTCGAAGAAATCCGTGGCCACGAGGTGTGGATCCAGGGGCAGGTCCTGCAGCCTGGCCACGGGCGCGGCGGGGATTTCCAGCCGCTCGCACACCGCGATCCAGTGGGCCGTGGTGTGGCGCCCGGTGAAGCCCGACGCAAGCTCCAGCAGTTCGGCGATGTGCCGCGTGCGGCTGGCGATGTCGGCGAAGCGCGCATCGCGCGCCAGGTCCGGGGCACCCACCTCGGTGAAGAAGCGCTGCCAGTGCAGGTTGGTGTACGGCATCATGGCCACCGCCCCGTCGGCCGTTCGGTAGGGCCGGCGCCAGGGGGCCAGCACACGCGGGTAGCCCGGTGGGGACAGCGGCGGCTCGAAGTGCTGGCCGTAGTAGTGCTCGACCAGGTTGAAACCCACCATGGACTCGAACATGGGGATTTCCACGAAGGCCCCCCGGCCCGTGCGCTCGCGCTGCCACAGCGCGGCCAGGATGGCATGCGCGGCCACATGGGCGCAGGTCTTGTCGGCGGCGATGGTGGGCAGGTAGCGCATTTCCCCGCCCTGCCGTTCCATCAGGTCGGCAAGCCCCGACATGCCCTGGATCACGTCGTCATACGCGGGTTTGCCGGCATAGGGGCCAGGCAAGAAGCCCACCAGGCTGGCGTACACCAGGCGCGGAAAACGCTCGCGCAGCGCCTCGGGCGCGAGGCCCAGGGCCGCCAGCTTCTGCGGCCGCATGCTGTGCATCAGCACATCGGCCGTGGCGATCAGTGCGCCCAGCGCCTCCTGCGCACCGGCCTGCTTGAGGTCCAGCGCCACGCTCTTCTTGCTGCGGTTGGCGCCCAGGAACATCGCCGCCATGCCCGCCTCCCGGGCGGGGCCGGTATGGCGCGTCGAGTCGCCCTCGGGCGGTTCGATCTTGATCACCTCGGCGCCGTAGTCGGCCAGGACCTGGCTGGCCAGGGGGCCGAAAATCACGCTGGACAGATCCAGCACGCGAAGGCCTTGCAAAGGCGTCATCTCACATCCTTCCGAAGGCGGGTGGGCGGGCACGGTGCCTCACTGGAACTTCGGCGCGCGTTTTTCAATGAAGGCGGTCACCGCTTCCCGGTGGTCTGCCGTCTTGTGCGCGATGGCCTGGTAGCCCGCCGAAGTCTCCAGCAGCGAGGCCAGCGAGGCGTGTTCGCCCTCGCGCAGCAGGCGTTTTGTCATCCGCATCACGGCGCCGGGGTTGGCCGCGATCCTGGCGGCCAGCGCCCGCGCGGCGGGCAGCAACTGGTCCGCCGCCACCACGCGACTCACCAGGCCGCAGGCCAACGCCTCCTGCGCGCCGATGGCCTCGCCGGTGAACGCCATCTCGGACGCCTTGGCCCTGCCGACCGCGCGCGGCAGCAGCCAGGCACCACCGTCGCCGGGCACGATGCCCACGCGCACAAAACTCTCGGCGAAGGTGGCCGCCTCGCTGGCGATGCGGATGTCGCACATGCAGGCCAGGTCCAGCCCCGCGCCGATGGCCGGGCCGTTGACGGCGCAGATCACGGGAACATCGAGCTGGTACAGCGCCTGGGGGATGCGCTGGATGCCCTGGCGGTACTCCTCGCGGATCAGGTCGGGCGTGAACGCGTCATCAAAGAAGCGCTTCATGTCCTTGACGTTGCCGCCCGAGCTGAAGATGGGGCCCGCGCCCGTGAGGATCAGCACCTTGACGCCGGCATCCCGGCGCACGTCCTCGCACAGCTGCACGAACTCGTCCACCGCGGTGTTGCCGGTGAGCGCGTTGCGCGTTTCGGGCTGGTTCATGGTGGCGGTGAGGATGCCGCCGTCGCGTTCAATGGTCAGAAAGGCCATGGCAAATGTCTCCAGTCAGCGAAGTGGCACTCAGGCCGGGAATTCGACGTCGGTGATGCGGCGCACCAGATCGAGCGTGATGCCGCTGTGCTGCAGCAGCGCCTCGCCGGCCACGGTGTGCCAGTACCCCTCGCTGCCGGCCGTCTGGCGCCAGGCATGCAGGCGCCGGGTGAAGAGCTGCAGGTCATGCTCCTCGGTGAAGCCGATGGCGCCGTGGATGGCGTGGGCGGCTTCCGACACGGCCAGCGCGGCCTCGCTGCAGCGCGCCTTGGCGGTCGCCACGCGCAGGCGGTGGGGCTGGATGCCCACGCCGCCGCTGCAGCCGAGCTGCGCGGCCATGCGCGCGGCAAACACGTGTTCGCTCATCACGGCCAGCTGGTGCTGGACGGCCTGGAACTTGCCGATGGGGCGGCCGAATTGCTGGCGTTCGTTGGCGTACCGCAGGGTGCGCTGGAACACGCTGCTGAGGGCGCCGGCCATCTGCGCGGCCACCACCGCGGCCTGCAGGGTGCGCACATCCAGCGCGGCATCCACGGCCACCGTGGGGGCGGCATCGCACTGCGCGGCCGACCAGGTCAGCGCCGCGTCCAGCGCCAGTGCATGCGCACGGGCGTGGGCGCCGTCGACGGGAAGCAGGTGCCAGGCGCCGCCGGCCTGCACCAGCACCGTATCGGCCACCTGGCCGCCGCGCACCAGCGCGCAGTGCAGACCGCCGCCGGCGCCACGCTGGCCGCGGGCCAGGGCGATGCTGCCCTGCGGGCGCACCAGCCCTGCCTGGGCCAGCAAGGCCCGCGCCACCATGGTCTCGGCCAGGGGCAGCGGCAGCGCGTGGGCACCGCATTGCTCCAGCACGCCAAAGGCCTGGTCCAGTTCCAGGCCCGCCCCCCCCTCGTCTTCGCCCAGCAGGGCGTCGGCCAGGCCGGTGGATTCCAGCTGCTCCCACAGGCCCCGCGCGGCATCCGCCGCGCGCCCGCCGCACTCGATGGCGCGCACCACGGCGGGGGTGCACCGGTCCGCCAGCACGTCGTGCGCGGCATCGGCGAACAGGTCGTTGTCATTCATGCTCATGTCGGTCATCCATTGCGTTGCACACACTGCCCCCGGCCCCTGGCCGAAGCGCGGCCCGGTCGGAGGCGCCAGGCACGGTCCCCACGCAGCGCGCGCGAGAGAGATGCCGCGCAGCAGCCCAGGGCTGTCTCATCTCAAGCCCAGGCCGCGGGCGATCATTCCGCGCAGGATGTCGCGCGTGCCGCCGCGCAGCGAGAAGGAGGGCGAGGCCTCGGTCACGTACTTGAGCGTCATCAGCAGCTCCACGGGCACGTCCTCGGCCTCGCGCGCGAACAGGTCCTCGGCAATGGCCGCTGGAATCATCTGCTCGAGGGTGGTTCCAAGCTCCTTCACCAGCGCCGCCTCGACGATGGGGCTCGCGCCCTGCGTGAGTTTTTCCTGCACCGACACGGACATGGCGCGCAGCGGCGCCAGCTGCGTGAGCACCTTGCCCGCCAGCCGCACGGCCGAGTCGGTGCGTCCCTGGGGCGTGCGCACGTAGCCGAGCCACTGGTCGAACAGCACGATGGAGGAGAACAGGCGCTCGGGCCCGCTGCGCTCGAACGCCAGCTCCGCGGTGACCTGCTCCCAGCCCTGGCCCTCGGCGCCAATGAGCGCATCCAGCCCCAGCCGCACGTTGTCGAAGAACACCTCGCAAAAATGGCTGTCGCCAGAGAGGTCTTCGATGGGGCGCACCGTGACCCCCGGCAGCGACAGGTCCACGATGACCTGCGACAGGCCCTGGTGGCGGTCCTCGGAGGTGCCCGAGGTGCGTACCAGCGCGATCATGTACTGGCAGTGGTGGGCGTTGGTGGTCCAGATCTTCTGGCCGTTGA
Organism: Acidovorax sp. GW821-FHT11A03; assembly: GCF_058809075.1. Taxonomy (NCBI): domain Bacteria; kingdom Pseudomonadati; phylum Pseudomonadota; class Betaproteobacteria; order Burkholderiales; family Comamonadaceae; genus Acidovorax; species Acidovorax sp. GW821-FHT11A03. Next base: position 593,693 of record NZ_JBXASG010000004.1, on the reverse strand, counting down.
GCACAAAGCCTTGCGCATTGGGCACGGCGCGCGTCTTCACGCTGGCCAGGTCCGAACCCGCGTTGGGTTCGCTCATGCCGATGCAGAAGAACGCCTCGCCCTTGCACACGCGCGGAATGTAGAACTGCTTTTGCGCCTCGGTGCCGTACTTCAGGATCAGGGGCGCGCTCTGGCGGTCGGCGATCCAGTGCGAACCCACGGGGGCGCCGCAGGCCAGGTATTCCTCCACCAGCACGTAGCGCGTGAACGCGCTGCGCCCGCCCCCGCCGTACGCCCTGGGCAGCGTGATGCCGATCCAGCCCTTGTCTCCCAGCCGGCGGCTCAGAGCGCTGCTGTAGCCGCCCCAGGAGCGCGCGCGGATGTGCGCGGGCAGGTCGGCAATGGCCTCCTGCAGGAAGGCGCGCACCTCGGCGCGCAGTGCCTCGTCTTCAGCGGGAATGCGCGTGAGCGCCAGTGAATCCAGGGTGCTCATCCCAAAACTCCGTCGTCCTTGTAGGCCTGCAATTGCGCGGGCGAAAAACCCAGGTAGCGGGCCAGCACCTCGTCGGTGTGCTGGCCCAGCTGCGGGGGCGTGTGGCGGTAAGTGACGGGCGTGTCCGACAGGCGGATGGGGCTGGCCACCAGAGGCACCTCGCCCGCCTGCGGGTGCGGCATCGCGATCCGCAGGCCCCGGGCCTGGACCTGTGGGTCCTCGAACACGTCGCGCACGGTGTTGATGGGGCCGCAGGGCACGGCGTGCCGCTCCAGCAGAGCGATCCAGTCGCGCGTGGTGCGCGCCACCGTGGCGGCGCGGATGCGGCCGACCAGTTCCTCCCGGTGGGCCAGGCGGCCGGCGTTGCACACGAAGCGTTCGTCCTGCGCCCAGTCCGGTTCGCCGATGGCATGGCAAAAGCGTGCAAACTGTCCGTCGTTGCCAATGGCCAGGATCATGTGGCCGTCCTGCGTGGGGAAGTCCTGGTAGGGCACGGTGTTCGGGTGCGCATTGCCCATGCGCTGCGGCACCTTGTCGCCGTACAGGTAATTCATGCCCTGGTTGGCCAGGCAGGCCACGCCCACGTCGAGCAGCGCCAGGTCGATGTGCTGACCCCGGCCCGTGTGCTCGCGCGCCTGCAGCGCAGCGAGGATGGCCGTGCTCGCATACAGCCCGGTGAGGATGTCGGTGAGCGCCACGCCCACCTTCATGGGACCGCCGCCGGGTGCCCCGTCGGGGTGGCCGCTGATGCTCATGAGCCCACCCATGCCCTGGATCAGGAAGTCGTAGCCCGCGCGGTGCGCGTAGGGGCCGTCCTGGCCAAAGCCGGTCACGGAGCAGTACACCAGGCGCGGGTTCAGCGCGCTCAGGCTCGCATGGTCGAGCCCGTACTGCGCCAGGCCGCCGGTCTTGAAATTCTCGATGAGCACGTCGCACCGCGCCGCGAGCTCGCGCACGATCCGCTGACCCTCGGGCCGGGTGAAGTCCACCGTCACCGACTGCTTGTTGCGGTTGGTGCACATGTAATAGGCCGACTCGCCGGTGGGCCGGCCCGCCGCGTCCGTCACATGGGGAGGGCCCCAGGCGCGGGTGTCGTCGCCGGTGCCCGGGCGCTCGACCTTGATCACTTCGGCCCCCAGGTCGCCCAGGGTCTGCGCGGCCCAGGGGCCGGCCAGCACGCGGGACAGGTCGAGCACCTTCACATGCTGCAGCGCACCCGGCTGCGCGGCGGGAGCACCGCTCATTGCAGCGGCACCTTGGCCTGGGTGACGATGCGCTTCCACAGCACGATCTCGTTTTTCTGGAACTCGTGCATCTGCGCGGGCCCACCGGTCATGGCGGTGGCTCCGATGCGCTCGTAGAAGGCACGGGTCTCGTCCATCCTGGAGATGGCGGTGAACAGCTCGGCCAGCCGGGCGGTTTCGGCGGCGGGGGTCTGGGCGCTGACCATGGCGCCCACCCACGTGTAGGCCTCGAAGCCCGGCAGGCCCGCTTCCGTGGCGGTGGGCACGTCCGGCGCCGCGGCCACGCGCTTGTCGGACGCCACGGCCAGCACCTTCACGCGGCCGCCCTTGGCTAGCTCCTGCACGGCGGTCACCTCGGCGAAGGTGTAGTCGACGGTGCCCGAGGCCACGGCCGTCATGGTCTCGCCGGCGCCCTTGAAGGGCACGTGCACGGTGTGGATGCCCGCCGTGTCGTTGAGCAACTCGCCCATGAGCTGGTAGCCGGCCGAGCCCGCGCCGAAGTTCACCTTGCCCGGGCTGGCCTTGGCGTAGGCGATCAGGCCCTTGAGGTCGCTGTACGCCGCCTTGGGCATGGCCGCGATCATGGCGGGCGAACGCATCATCATGGTCAGCGGCGAGAAGTCCTTCACCGGGTCGTACGGCAGCTCCTTGAACAACGCGGCGTTCACCGCCAGCGTGGAGTTGCTGCCGATGAAGACGGTGTAGCCGTCGGCCGGCGCCGACAGCACTTGCTTGACGGCGATGAAGCCGTTGGCGCCGGGCTTGTTTTCCACCACCACGGCCTGGCCCGTGAGGTCCTGCAGCTTGCGCGCGAAGTAGCGCGCCGAGGTGTCGGTGCCGCTGCCGGGGCCGAAGGGCACGACGAACTTGATGGTTTTGGCAGGGAATGCCTGGGCTTGCACGGCGGGGGCCAGGGCCGTGGCGGCAAGCGCCAGCAGCGCGCCGGCCACGGTTCTACGGGATTGCATCACGGTGTCTCCTTCATGGAATTTTTTTGATCGTCAGGCCCTGCCCAGGCCTGCAGGCGAATGTAGGCAGCGGGCACCGATGCTGTCTAATATTAAAAATTCACAAACCGATATTTGTTTGGTATCCCATGAACCTGCGCCAGCTGCGCCAATTCGTCACCCTGGCGGAAACCGGCAACTTCCACCGCACCGCCGAGCTGCTGCACATGGCCCAGCCGCCGCTGTCGGTGTCCGTGCGCAAACTGGAGGAGGAACTGGGCAGCCGCCTGTTCGAGCGCCACAGCACTGGCGTGCGCCTGACGGCCGAGGGCCAGGCCATGCTGCCCGAGGCGCACCTGGCGCTGTTTCATGCGGAGCGCTGCCGCCAGGCCGTGGCGGACGCGCGCGAGGGGCTGGGCGGCCTGCTGCGCCTGGGCATCATCGGATCGGCCACCTATGCCCTGCTGCCGGAGCTGATCCCGTCCGTGCGGGCGCGCTACCCGCAGATCGAGCTGGAGCTGTCGGAGGCCACATCGACCGAAATCCTCGACGGGCTGCTGGCGCGCCGCTTCGACGTGGGATTCGTGCGCTACCCGGTTCTGCACCCCGAGCCGTTCGAGCTCCTGCCCATGGACCGCGACGATTTCGTGCTCGCCGTGTCCGCGCACGGCCCGCTGGCGAAGCGCGACGCGATCGCGCTCTCGGAAGCGGCGGGCGAGCCCTTCATCATGTACCCGCAGGACAAAGTGCCCGGGCTGTCCGCCCTGGCGCTTCTGCGCTGCCAGCTGTCGGGCTTTTCACCCCGCGTGGCACAGGAGGCCATGCAGGTGCAGACCATCATGAGCCTGGTGGCCGCGGGCCTGGGCGTGGGACTGGTGGCGGGCGTCGCGCGGCTGGTGGTGCCGCCCGGCGTGAAGTGCCTGGCGCTCACCGACAACCCGCCGGGCTTCAAGGTGGGCATCGCGCTCGCGCGGCGCGCGGGGGAGGCCAGCCGGCTCGTGGAGCGCTTCATCGAGCATGCGATGGGCTTTTCCAGCGTGCCCCGACCCGGCCCGGATATGGATCAAACCGGGCTGTAGCGTACAGCCCGCAAGCGCGGGCAGCTATGTATTTTGCACTTCTGCCGCGCGCTCGGCGGCAAACGCCACATACCAGTCCAGACAGCCCGGGTTGGCCATGGCGTCCTTGTTCACCACCTTTTCGATGGGCTGGCCCAGCAGCAGTTTCTTGATGGGCAGCTCCTGTTTCTTGCCGCTCAAGGTGCGCGGCACCTCGGCCACCGCGAAGATGTCGTCGGGCACGAAACGCGGGCTCAGCGCCGTGCGCACCGCGCCGTTGATGCGGGCGCGCAGGGCCTCGTCCAGCGTGTGGCCGGGGCGCAGCACCACGAACAGGGGCATGTAGCTTTCGCGGCCCAGGTATTCCAGGTCCACCACCAGGCTGTCGAGCACCTCGGGCAGGGATTCGACCGCGCTGTAGATCTCGCTCGTGCCCATGCGCAGGCCGTGGCGGTTGATCGTGGCGTCGCTGCGGCCGTAGATGACACAGCCGCCGTTGGCGCCGATCCTGAGCCAGTCGCCGTGGCGCCACACCGCGCCCATGCGCGCGGGGCCATCGCCGCCGCCGGGCTGGCGGCCGTGGCCAGGCGGGTACATGTCGAAGTAGCTCGACAGGTAGCGTGAACCGTCCTTGTCCCCCCACAGGTACAGCGGCATCGACGGGATGGGCTGCGCGCACACCAGCTCGCCCACCTCGTCCATCACCGGCACGCCCTCGGCATTCCAGGACTCCACGGCCGCGCCCAGCATGCGGCATTGCATCTCGCCGGGCACCTGGGGCATCTCGCGGTTGCCGCCGATGAAGGCGCCGCAAAAGTCGGTGCCGCCCGAGATGTTGTTCCACCAGATGTCGTGCGTGCCCAGGGCCTCGAACTGCGCCGTGCCCCATTCCTGCACCTCGGGCGACAGCGGCGAGCCCGTGGTGCCCAGCGCGCGGATGCGCGTGAGGTCGCCGTATTCGGCCAGCGCGATGCCCGCCTTCATGCAGTTGGCAAAAAACGCCGCGCCCGCGCCGAAGAAGGTCACGCCCGTCTCGGCCGCGAAGCGCCACAGCACGCCCCAGTCGGGGTGGTCCTTGCTGCCGCCGGGGTTGCCGTCGTAGATCACGCAGGTGGTGCCCGACAGCAGGCCCGAGAGCTGTGCGTTCCACATCACCCAGCCCGTGGAGCTGTACCAGTGGTAGCGCTCGCCGAAGCTGTTGGGCTCGTAGCTGCAGCCGATGTCGTTGTGCAGGACCTTGAGCTGCAGCGCCACCAGCACCGTGCCGCCGTGGCCGTGCACGATGGGCTTGGGCAAGCCGGTGGTGCCGCTGGAATACACGATCCACAGCGGGTGGTCGAACGGCAGCCACATCGGCTCGAAGGCTGCAGTGTCTGCATCATTTCGGGCTGTAGCGCTTGTCCAGCTTGCGTAACCAGCTATCGAAACAGAAGCATCCAGATTGCCCAGCAACACCGCGTGCCGCACGCTGGGCAGCGCCGCGCGCAGCTCGGCCAGCACGCCGGTGCGGTCGTGGTCGCGCCCGCCGTAGGTCACGCCGTCCACGCCGATCAGCACCTTGGGCTCGATCTGGCGGAAGCGGTCGAGCACCGCATGCGTGCCCATGTCGGGCGCGCAGATGCTCCACACGCCGCCGATGCTCACCGTGGCGAGGAAGGCCACCATCGCCTCGGGCACGTTGGGCAGGTAGGCGGCCACGCGGTCGCCCGGCTCCACGCCCTGGGCCTTCAGGTGCAACGCCAGCGACGCGACCTGGCGGCGCAGCTCGGGCCAGCTCATTTCGCGGTGGTGGCCCTTTTCGTTGCGGCTGATGATGGCCGGCAGACCGGCCGCGTGCGCGGCGTCCACATGGCGCAGCGCCTGCCGCGCGTAGTTGACCTGGGCGCCCGGGAACCACAACGCGCCGGGCATGGTGTTCTGGCCCAGCACGGCGGTGTGCGGCGTGGGCGACTCCAGCTTGAAGTAGTCCCACACGCTTTGCCAGAAGGCATCGAGCTCGGTGGTGGACCAGCGCCACAGGGCGTCGTAGCTGTCGAACTGCAGCCCGCGCTGGTCGCGCAGCCAGTCCTGGTACAGGCGGATCTGGGGAATGAAAGGCGGGGTGTTGTGTGTTGTCTCCATGGCGACGCAGCGTACCAGCGGCACGGGGCGCAGGCCAGCCATCCCCGTCACCCGCTTGACAGCAGGGGGAATTCCGAATTTCGCACAATCGTGCTAAATTAGCGCCATGGATGCAAAGACCCAGAAATCGGAACTCACCCGCGCGGCCATCGTGGGCGCGGCGCTGGACCTGGCCGCGGCCGAGGGGCTGGAGTCGATCACCCTGCAGGCGGTGGCCGACCGCGTGGGCCTGTCCAAGAGCGGCGTGTTCTCGCGCGCCGGCTCGCGCGAGGCGCTGCAGAAGGCGGTGATCGAGGAGTTTGGCCGCCGCTTCCTGGCCGATGTGTTCGTGCCCGCCATGCAGCACCCCAAGGGCCTGCCACGCCTCAACGAGATCGTGCGCCGCTGGATTGCCCGCACGCGCGACGTGGAGGCCTTCACCGGCTGCATCTATACGGCGGGCGCCTTCGAGCTGGACGACCGCGACGGCGAGCTGCGCGACCTGCTGCACGCCGAGATCACCCGCTGGCGCGCGGCCCTGCGCCGCACGGTGATCCAGTCCATCGAGGCCGGGCACCTGCCCCCCGACACCCCGCCCGACCAGCTGGTGGGCGAGATCTATGCGATGGCCATGGGCCTGTTGCACGACGTTCGCTTCCTGCGCGATCCGCAGGCAGTGCAGCGCACCGAGGCGTCCTGGGCGCGCCTCGTCAAGAGTTATCAGACCGCCTGATCCTCCCCCTCCGCTTGTTCTTGCGCGATGGATGCCTCTTGTTTTTCTTTGCCCCAATTTCGCACAACCGTGCGAAGAAAGGAACCACCATGCTGATCATCTTGGGTATCGCCGCCATCGTGGCCGCGGCGGGCGCCGTCCGGGCGCTGCGCCAGACACTCGCCCGCCTTCCGCGCAGCAACCGGGACTGGATCTTCTACTGACCGTCCACCGCGTCCGCCCCCCATTCCCTCCCTTTCCGGAGCCCCCCATGAACGCCTCCCCTTCCTCCTCCACCGCCCTGCAGGCCACGTCCAGCTTCTACGGCGAACACCCCGGCATGCGCCTGCTGCGCGTGGCGCTGGGCACCACCGAGCGCCTGTGGCCCGCGCTGGCCGTGCGCGCGGCCTACCGCCTTTTCGGCACGCCCCTGCCCCTGCGCAAACCGGGCCGCAGCGCCGTGCCGCCCGGCCACTGGCGCCCGGAACGCTGGCCGTTCGAAGACGCCGAGATCACGCTTTACCTGCCCCAGGCCCAGCCGCACGGCCCCACGGTGCTGCTGCTGCACGGCTGGGGCGGCCACGCGCGCCAGATGCTGCCGCTGGCCGGCGCCCTGGCCGCGCGGGGCCTGCGCCCGGTGCTGGTGGACCTGCCCGCGCACGGCGGCAGCCGGGGCCGCGTGAGCAACCTGCCGCAGTTCGCGCGCGCCATCGAATACGCCACCGCCCGCCTGCATGCGCAGGATTCGGCGCCCAGCGCCGTGGTGGCCCATTCGCTCGCGGCCAACGCGGCGGCCCATGCGGCCAGCCGGGGCCTGGCCACCGGGCGGCTGGTGCTGCTGGCGCCGCCCGCGTCGCCCCACGAATACACGCGCCTGTTCGCGCAGGTGTTCGGCCTGTCGGAGCGCACGCGCGCTTCCATGCAGCGGCGCATCGAGGCGCGCGAGGGCATCCTGATGCGCCAGTTCGAGCCCCCGGCCGTGGGTCCGCGCATCGCGCTGCCCACCCTGGTGGTGCACGACCGGGGCGACCGCATCAACCGCTTTGCCGATGGCGAGGCCTACCGCGACCACATTCCGGGCGCCACGCTGCTGGCCACCGAAGGGCTGGGCCACCGCAAGATCCTGCAGCAGGATGGCGTGCTGGCGGCCGTGGCCGATTTCGTGGCGGGCCCGGGCCATCCACGCTGACGGGCCCGGGAGCCAGGGGGCCCGGCGGGGGGCCGCGCGGCGCAGCGGGCGGTGCGGGGTGGCTCGGCGCTCCGCCGCGCGGTGTCGCCAACAGTTACAGCCGCAAGGCGAACAGGACGCGGCCAGCGCCTATCATCCGCAGTCGTGCGTGCCCCCAGGGCCGCTCTTGCCGATGATTCACCGGTGTGCTGCCTGCCACCGGTGGCCCCACGCCGCTACCTGTTGTCTCCGATGCACGCTCTCCTGTCCGCCTGGCCCGCCCTGGCCCTGCTGTTGCCCGCGCTGGTGCTGGTGTCGGCCTTCTATTTCCTGGCCAAGGGCGACCGCCGCGCGTTCTCGCACCTGCTGGCCCTGCTGGCGTGTTTCCTGATCGGCGCGCTGCTGATGGAGTTCTTCATCTTCATGGCGGCGCGCATGGCCCGTTCGGGCAGCCGCGAGGCCGTGCTGGGCGCCGGCACCCGCCAGCTGCTGGAAACCATGGCCAATCCGCGCTCCATCACCGCCCCGCCCCTGTCGCTGGCGGCCGTGGCGGCCTACAGCGTGCTGGCGTCGTACCTGTGGCTGCTGGTCACCTGGGGCCTGCACCTGCGCGGCAAGCCTGCCGGCGGCGCCGGAAAGAAGAAAGCGGCCAAGCGCCCGCCGCGCAAGCCGGCCCGGGCCTGATCCACGGGCCTTGGGGTCTTTGGGGCCCCTAGCGCTGGATACATCAGCGCCGACAGCTATATATTTAATAGCATATCCTGCGCGCACACTTGACGCAGGGCAACCCCCGGCGCGCGGAGCGCATCCACAATGGCAGGCGATCCCCTCCGGTCGCGGGGGTGCGTACCAGGCTGTCCACCTCCTGCCTTTTCCTGCCATGACTTCCTCCTTCTCCTCCTCCCACAGCGATGTCCTCATCGTCGGCGCGGGGCCCGCGGGCCTGTCGCTGGCCATTTCCCTGGCCCACGCCGGTTTCACGGCCACGGTGGTCGAGCAGCAGCCCCAGGCCGCGCTGGCCGCCCCCGCGCCCGACGGCCGCGAGATCGCGCTGACCCACCCCAGCCGCGCCACGCTCCAGCGGCTGGGCACCTGGGCGCAACTGGCGCCGCACGAGACCGGCGCCATCCGCGAGGCCCAGGTGCATGACGGGCCGCTCGGCCAGCGCAGCGCGCTGCAGCTCGACGCCCAGCGCTCGGGCCACGGGGCGCTGGGCTTCATCGTCCCCAACCACGCGCTGCGCCGCACCGCCTATGCGGTGGCCGCGCAAACGCCCGGCGTGCGCATCGTCACCGGCGCCCAGGTGACGCGCGTGGCCACCCTGGCCACGCATGCCGAGCTGGAGTACCGCCTGCTCGCCCCCACAGACACGGCCCCGGACGCGGAGGCCCCTTCACCCCAGCGCCTGCAGGCGCCCTTGCTGGTCGCGGCGGACAGCCGCTTCTCGGTCACGCGGCGCCAGCTGGGCATTGGCGCGCGCATGGCGGACTTCGGCCGCACCGTGATCGTCTGCCGCATGCGCCATGCCCGGCCCCATGGCGGCGTGGCGCACGAGTGTTTCGGCTACGAACGCACGCTGGCCATCCTGCCCCTGCCGGATGCGGTGGATGCCGCAGATGCAGCCGGCACGGCCGGCAGCCCGCACCTGTGCTCGGTCGTGGTCACCGCAGGCGCTGCGGATGCCGCCACGCTGATGGCGTTGCCCGCCGACGCCTTTGCCGCCCAGGTGCGAGCGCAGTTCGACAACCGCCTGGGGCCCATGCAGCTCGACGGAGAACGCCACGCCTACCCGCTGGTGGCCGTGTACGCGGAACGCTTTGCCGCCCACCGCTGCGCGCTGCTGGGCGACGCGGCCGTGGGCATGCACCCGGTGACGGCCCACGGCTACAACCTGGGCCTGGCCGGCGTGGAGCGCCTGACCGCCGCCCTGCTGGCCGCGCGCGGCCAGGGCCGCGATATCGGAGACAGCGCAATCCTGTCCGGCTATGGACGCGCGCACCACCACCACGCATGGCCGATCTACGAAGGCACGAACGCCATCGTGCGGCTGTACACCGATGCCCGCCCCCTGCCCCGCCTGCTGCGCCAGCTGGTGCTGCAGGGCGCCCGGCGCCTGCCACCGCTGCAGGCGGCCATCGTGGGGCAGCTCACCGGCAAGCCGCCCGCGTGGACCGAGCTGCTGGGGCGCCTGGCACGGCAGTGACACGTCCGCCCCCGGCCAGCCCGCCGGCCGCCACCGGGTGCCGCCCCCTTTCCACGCGCGGAAGGGAAGAAGTGGCAGCGCCCGCGCCCACGCCACGGGCGCTCAGGGGGTGGTGACTTCCAGCTCCACCATGCCGTACAGCGGCGCGCCCAGCCAGGGCCACCACAGGGTCTCCAGCGCCAGGCCCGCCCAGCCATAGCATTCCGCCACGCTGTGCGCGTGCCGCAGCGCCAGGCGCGGGTGCGCGGCGGACAGGTCGGCCAGGCGTGCCAGGCCCCAGCGGAACTCGGCCCCCGTGGGCCCCACGCTCGCGTGCCGGCCGGCCGTGCCCACGGCCCGGTGGGTGAGCACGTCCAGCACCAGGCGCGAGCCCGGGGGCGCGCACTGCGCGAACTCGTGCAGCACGGCCTGCACCTGGCCTGGCTCCAGGTACATGAGCACGCCCTCGCACACCACCAGCACGGGCGCCGCTGCCGCCCCGCTCCCCGCCGCGCGCGGCGGCAGGCCCAGCCGGTGCCACCAGCCGGGCTGGGTGATGTCCGCCTCGGCCAGCCGCGTGCGCGGGCACCGCGCGGGCAGCAGTTGCCGTCGCAGCGCCATCACCTCGGGCAGGTCGGCGTCGAGCCAGTGGTTAGCGCCGGTGTCCAGCCACTGGAAATGGTGCGACAGGCCGCAGCCCAGGTTCACGCCCTGGCCCCCGGGGTGCCTGAGGAAGAAGCCCTGCGCGGTGTCCCGGATGATCCGGGTGCGCCACAGCACGTTCAGCACGGTGGGCAGGTCGTTGAGGTAGGGCTCCACATCGGTGCCCAGCCGCTCCAGCAGCCCGGCGGCCACCGCATCGCCGCAGGCCAGCCAGGGAAAGTAATGGTTGCCCCGCGCCCGCGCCGCCAGCGGGATGAGCAGGGTGCTGGGCACGGCGGGCAAGGGCGCGTGCCGCAGCGGGGCCGGTGCCGCGGCGCTGCGTGGCGCGGGCGCCCGCCCGGCGGATGCCCGGGGACGGCGTCGGCTTCGGTGCGGCTGCAGCGGCAAGATCGTCTCCTCCTGTGGTCGCAGGGACGCCCCGTTTGGCGGAATGGATGGACGGGAGCAGGCAGTACGGCGGCCACGCGCACAGGCTGCTGGCCGCCACGGGAGACTGCGGCGACGGACTGGGGCCGCCGGGAAGTCTGCGAACGCCATTGTGGTCCGAACCCGGTCCGGTGTGCCCATTTCGCAGGGCCGCGCAAGGGTATATGCAAACGCGGGAAATGGCCGGCGCGGCTACACCCGCTTGGTCAACACCTCCCAGACCAGCGAGACGCCCGCGGCCAGCAGGTCGCCGGTGAAGGAGTCGCCATCGCCATCCCGCGCGCCGCTGAAGGCACTCTTTTGCCGCTCGCGCTCGGCCCGGCTGCGGTCGCGCTCCAGCGCCACCAGGGCATCGCCAATGTCCACGGTCGCCGCCGGCGTGCCGTGCGCGGCCTGGGCCGGGCGGGCGCCAGCCCGGGCGTAGCCCTCCATCGCGCGCACCACGGCATCGGGGTCGATGAGCGAGAACGCCGCGCGGCAGTAGGGGCAGGCGTGGTCCTTGCGGATGTCCACGGGCGCGCCGCAGCTGGTGCAGTAGATGGCGCCCACGCGCCGGGCCAGGTCGTCGATCTCGGGGCGCGTCATGTGGCGCACGAAGCCCTTTTCCACCATGAAGGAGGAAAAGGTGCTGAACCGCCCGTGCTGGCGCGCGCAGCGGTAGGTCATGTAGCGGCCGCTGCGCACAACGTCGAAGCCCTGGTCCAGCGCGCAGCTGCAGCGCGGGCAGGCCATGCGCGCCTGCAGCGGGCGGTGTTCATGGGTGCGGTGTTCGTGCAGCAGGCGGAACAGGTCCACCACCGCCTGGGGCGAGAGCTTGAGGTTCTCGTGCCGGTCCAGCCAGAGGCCCTGGCAGGCGTAGCAGATGTCCAGCTCCAGCGTGTGCCCGGTGTTGCTGGTGAACGAATGGGCCTCCATGGGCTGGCGGCACGACGGGCAGGATGGGGCGGATGGCGGCATGGTGGACGTCGGGTGAGGGCCGGCCCTCTTGCCCGCCGCTGTGAGGCAGCCATCCTACCGTTCCCGCCGCCTCGCACCTTCGCCTGGCGAAGTTCATCGTCCACGTGCGCATTCATCCACTAGCATTCGCGCCTCGAACTACAAGGAACAACACACATGGGATTCATGAACTGGCAAGAAAAAAGCGCGGCCGTGCTGCAGCAGGGCGGAGTGATCGCGCCCGACGAACGGCTGCCCTGGCCGCAGACGGCGGCGATGGGCGTGCAGCATGTGATCGCGATGTTCGGCGCCACGGTGCTGGCGCCCATCCTGATGGGGTTCGACCCCAACGTGGCCATCCTGATGAGCGGCGTGGGCACGCTGATCTTCTTCCTGGTGACGGGCGGCAGGGTGCCCAGCTACCTGGGTTCGAGCTTTGCCTTCATCGGGGTGGTGATCGCGGCCACGGGCTATGCGGGCAAGGGGGCCAACGGCAACATCGCCGTCGCCCTGGGCGGCATCATCGCCTGCGGCCTGCTCTACACGCTGATCGGCGCGCTGGTGCAGGCCATCGGCACGGGCTGGATCGAGCGCTTCATGCCGCCCGTGGTCACGGGCTCGGTCGTCGCGGTGATCGGGCTGAACCTGGCGGGCATTCCGATCAAGAACATGGCGGCGAGCAATTTCGACAGCTGGATGCAGGTGGTGACCTTCGTGAGCGTGGGCCTGGTGGCCGTGCTCACGCGCGGCATGGTGCAGCGCCTCCTGATCCTGGTGGGGCTGATCGTGGCGAGCATCATCTACGCGGTGCTCACCAACGGCCTGGGCCTGGGCAAGCCCATCGACCTGTCGATCCTGGCGAACGCGGCATGGGTGGGCATGCCCAACTTCGCCGCGCCGGTGTTCGACGGCAACGCGATGCTGCTGATCGCCCCGGTGGCCATCATCCTGGTGGCGGAGAACCTGGGCCACATCAAGGCCGTGACGGCCATGACCGGCCGCGACCTGGACCGCTACATGGGCCGTGCGTTCATCGGCGACGGCGTGGCCACCATGGTGAGCGGCGGCGTGGGCGGCACGGGCGTGACGACCTATGCCGAGAACATCGGCGTGATGGCCGCGACCAAGATCTATTCCACCGCCGTGTTCCTGCTGGCGGGCGTGTTCGCGCTGGTGCTGGGCTTTTCCCCCAAGTTCGGCGCGCTGATCCAGACCATTCCGCTGCCGGTGATGGGGGGCGTCTCCATCGTGGTGTTCGGCCTGATCGCCGTGGCCGGGGCCAAGATCTGGGTGGACAACAAGGTGGACTTCTCGCAGAACAAGAACCTGATCGTCGCGGCCATCACGCTCATCCTGGGCACGGGCGACTTCACGCTCAAGTTCGGCCAGTTCGCGCTGGGCGGCATCGGCACGGCCACGTTCGGCGCCATCCTGCTGTATGCCTTGCTCAACCGCAAAGCGGCGTAATCTGCGGACGTGAGCGGACGTACCGCATTTGTAAGGGTTAACCCTTAATTTGTAAGGAACGACGGCTAGCATCCTGGGTTTTGTCCACGGGGCCATCCGCTCACCGGGCGGGTGGCCTCTTTTCTTTTTTTGCGGAGTTTGTTCATGTCCCTGGCCGATCGGGTGCTGTACCCCGACTTTCTCTCCCGCACCATGTCCGCCGACGAGGCGGCCGCCCTGATCCCTGCCGGTGCCCATGTGGGCATGAGCGGCTTCACCGGCGCGGGCTACCCCAAGGCCGTGCCCGGCGCGCTGGCGCGGCGCATCGAAAGCCTGAACGCGCAAGGCCATGGTTTCAAGATCGGGCTGTGGACGGGAGCCAGCACCGCGCCTGAGCTGGACGGCGCGCTGGCCCAGGTGGACGGCATCGAGATGCGACTGCCCTACCAGTCCGACCCCACGGTGCGCCGCCAGATCAATGCGGGCCACATGCAGTACGTGGACATCCACCTGTCGCACGTGGCGCAGTTCGTGTGGTTCGGCTTCCTGGGCAAGCTCGACGTGGCCGTGGTCGAGGTGGCGGGCGTGCTGCCCGACGGCCGGCTGATTCCCTCGTCCTCGGTGGGCAACAACAAGACCTGGCTGGACCAGGCCGACAAGGTCATCCTGGAAGTGAATGCCTGGCACAACCCGGGCCTGGAAGGGATGCACGACATCTACTACGGCACCGACGTGCCGCCACACCGCAGGCCCATCCCGATGACGCGGCCCGACGAGCGCATCGGCGAGCCCTACCTGCGCTGCGACCCGTCCAAGGTGATCGCGGTGGTGGTGACGGACCAGCCCGACCGCAACAGCGTCTACGCCGCGCCCGACGACACCTCGAACCGCATCGCGGGCCACATCATCGAGTTCCTGCAGCACGAGGTGAAGAAGGGCCGGCTGCCCCGGGACCTGCTGCCGCTGCAGTCGGGCGTGGGCAACATCGCCAACGCGGTGCTGGCGGGGCTGAACAACGGCCCGTTCGAAAACCTCACGGCCTACACCGAGGTGCTGCAGGACGGCATGCTGGACATGCTGCGCTCGGGCAAGCTCGCCAGCGCCTCGGCCACCGCCCTGTCGCTCAGCCCGGCGGCGATGCAGGACTTCAACGAGCGCATCGAGTACTACAAGCAGCGCATCGTGCTGCGCCCGCAGGAGATCAGCAACCACCCGGAGCTGATCCGCCGCATGGGCCTGATCGCGATGAACGGCATGATCGAGGCCGACATCTACGGCAACGTGAACTCCACCCACATCATGGGCTCGGCCATCATGAACGGCATCGGCGGCTCGGGCGACTTCGCGCGCAATGCGTACCTGTCGATCTTCATGACCCCCTCGCTGGCCAAGAACGGCTCGATCTCGTGCATCGTGCCCATGGCCTCGCACGTGGACCACACCGAGCACGACGTGCAGATCCTCGTCACCGAACAGGGCCTGGCCGACCTGCGCGGCCACTCGCCCACGCAGCGGGCCGAGCTCATCATCGACCGCTGCGCGCACCCCGACTTCCGCCCGGCCCTGCACGACTATGTGGCCCGCGCCAAGCGCGGCGCCGTGGGCCAGCACACGCCGCACCTGCTGGGCGAGGCACTGTCCTGGCACCAGCGCTACGTGGAGACGGGCAGCATGCGGCAGAGCGCGCCCGCCTGACCAGGCCCCGGCCGAATCCCCCGGCCCGGCAGGGAGAACATGGTCTTGTCACAGGCCCTGGGTAGAATCAGGGTTAACCCTTGGTCGTCGGACCACCAGGCCTCCCCCCGTTTTCCTTTTTCTTCACCGGCCACCAGCCCTTCGCGGGGCTGGTGGCCTTCTTGTCCGTGAGTTTTCCTGCCATGCAACGTCGCCAGTTCACCCAGTCCCTTGCCGCTGCCAGCGCCGGCCTGCTTTTTGCCAACCCGTCGCGCGCCGTGGGCGTGCAGGACCCGATGGACGCCAGGAGCGTGGCCATTGGCTGCTCCGTCGGCCTGACCGGCGCCCTGGCCAGCCTGGGCAAGGAACTCAAGCAGGGCCTGGACGCGGGCATCGCCCAGGCGAACGTGCGCGGCATCCATGGCCGGGAGCTGAAGCTGCTGGCGCTGGACGACGGCTATGACGCCGCCCGCTCGGAGGAGAACGCGCGCAAGCTGATCGCCGACGGCGGCGTGGTGGCGCTGCTGTCGTGCATGGGCACGGCCAACAACCAGCGCATCCTGCCGCTGGTGGACGAAGCGCAGATCCCCTACGTGGCCCCGCAAAGCGGCGCCACGTCGCTGCGCAAGGCCGAGTACCGCTCGGTGTTCCACGTGCGCGCCAGCTACTCCGACGAGGCCCAGCGCCTCACGCAGAAGCTGGTGGCCATGGGCATCACCGACCTGGCCATCGTCTACCAGGACACCGCCTTCGGCCGCGAATTCCTGGCCGATGTGAACAACGCCATGAAGGCGGCCCAGCAGCCCGCGCCCAAGGCGTTCAAGCTCGACGCACAGGGCACGCAGGTGGCCGACGTGGTCAGGCAGGCCGTGGCGGCCAAGCCCACGACGGTGCTGCTGGGGACGGCGGGCGACGTGTCGGCCGCGCTGGTCAGCGAATTCAAGAAGGTGTCGCCCAGCACCCCGCTGGCAGCGACCAGCGTGGCCCTGTCCGGCGACAATCTGCGCCAGCTCGGCGGCAAGGCGGCGGGCATCGCACTGTCGATGGTGCTGCCCGACGCGGGCCGCACCAGCGTTGCCCTGGTGCGCGACTACCAGCGCGCCATGAAGGCGGTGGGCTTTCAGGAATTCTCGAGCCGCAGCTTCGAGGGCTATGTGAACGCCCGCGTGCTCGCCGAAGGCCTGGAGCGCGCCGGCCGCGAGCTGACCCGCGCCAGGCTGCGCAACGCGCTGGCCGGCATCCGCAGCAACGACCTGGGCGGCCTCACGATCGACTACGCCGGCAGCGCCCCCTATGTGGGCTCGCGTTTCCTGGACCTGGGCGTGATGGGCGCCAACGGCAAATTCATCGGGTAACCCCCTGAGGCGCTGCGCGCCATTCCTCAAGGGGGGACGCCTCCGGTGGACCGGCAGGGCCGGATCCACGGTGGCGCCGGGTCGGGTCTGCGCCCATGAGAGCAAGATGGGCACAATGGCCGGTCCGAAAAGATTCATCCCTCTGTCCGACCGAAGCCACCATGCCCATCTGGAAAAAGCCCGTCGACCTGGCTCGACTCAACGCCGACCACCACAACACCGCTGCCTCGCACCTGGGCATCGAGATCATCGAACTGGGTGACGACTTCCTGCGCGGCCGCGTGCCGGTGGACCAGCGCACCAAACAGCCCTTCGGGCTGCTGCACGGCGGCGTGAGCGTGGTGCTGGCCGAGTCGCTGGGCTCGGTGGGCGCCTACTACGCCAGCCCCGAGGGCCACAACGCCGTGGGCCTGGACATCAACGCCAACCACCTGCGCTCCGCCACCAGCGGCTGGGTGACGGCCACCGCCCGGCCCATCCACCTGGGCCGCACCACGCACGTGTGGCACATCGACATGGTCAACGACGCGGGCGAGCTCACCTGCGTGTCGCGGCTGACCATGGCGATCCTGGCGCCGAGATAAGGTGCATCCCCCTGAGGCACTTCGTGCCTTCCCCCTTCTCTCGAATCGCTAACGCGACTCGGGAAGGGGGACGCAGCCCTCGCTGCGGGGCGGCCCTTGCTTGGCTGCCCTGGTGGGCAGCGCCACCCGCAGCGGGCAGGGTTGAATTTATAGAAAATTACTCTCCAGCGCTTACTGGGTAAGCGCCAAAAGCTATCTATTCAGTAGCATTCTGCTGCGCCAGGCGCTCGCTTTTCCAGTACACGTCATCCCCGCCATCCATGCGGTTGAGCACGCGGGCCAGGACGAACATCAGGTCGGAGAGGCGGTTGAGGTACTGGCGCGGCGCGTCGTTCAGCGCCTCTTCGTTGCCCAGGGCGACCACGGCGCGTTCGGCGCGGCGCGCCACGGTGCGGCAGACATGGGCTTGCGCGGCGGCGCGGGTGCCGGCGGGCAGGATGAATTCCTGCAGGCGCGGCAGCGCCGCGTTGTGGTGGGCCAGGGCGTCATCCAGTGCCAGCACCGCTTGCGGCTTGAGCAGTTCGAAGCCCGGGATCGACAGCTCGCCCCCCAGGTTGAACAGCTGGTGCTGCACCTCGACGAGCAGGCCGCGCACGTCCTCCGGCACGCGCTCGCACAGCAGCAGGCCGATGTGGGAGTTGAGCTCATCCACGTCACCGAGCGCATGGATGCGCAGGCTGTCCTTGGAGACGCGTTCGTTGTTGCCCAGGCCGGTGGTGCCGGCGTCGCCGGTGCGCGTGGCGATCTGTGTGAGTCGGTTGCCCATGGGTGCCTTGCTTGGTCGGTGGGGGATGCGGCGCAGGGCCGCGCGGGGAATCTGCACCCGCGATTTTCCGCCACCGCGCCCGCCGGGCTGGCATTCAAAAAAAACCCCTTGCACACGCACCCGGTGCAAGGGGCGGGGCGGGCAGCCCCTATCGCGCTGCCGCCCACCGGCTGCCGCCGGCCACCAGGGTCACTGGGTCGCCGTCGAGCGGTTGAGCTTGTCGATGTCCGCCGTGGAAACACCCGTGTTCGAGGGCTTGAGGTTGTTCCACGCATTGGCGTGGTACGTGTCCCACTCCTGGCGCGACACCATGCCGTCGCCGTTGGAGTCCATGAGGCGGGCGTTCACCCGCGTTTCCGCCTTGGCGGCGGCCTTGCCCCCGGAGGCGCTGGGGTTGATTTCTGCCACCGGGGCGCCACGGCCATCGCCCTTGGCAGGGTTGGCGGGCGCCGCCGTGCTCTGGCTGGCACGGTTGTCGGCCTTGTTCTGCGCATTCGCGGCGGCGGGGCCGCCCGAAGCGGCGGGATTCACCTCGGAAGGGGGGCGGGCGGTGTTGGCGGCGGGCGCCTGCGCGAGGGCGGCGGTGCAGGCCAGGGCGGCGAGGGCGGCCACAACGGTTTGCTTTTGCATGAGAGGCTCCTTGGGATAAAACAACAAAAAACATCCATCCAGCGGGATGCTGAAGTGCATTGTTTTGGGCAGGCGGGAACGCCGATGTAGGACATGCCCCGGCCTGCCAGTCATCCGGCAACCGGCCCGCGGCGTCGGGCGGGCGCCTGTGGCGCCCTACGTTTGGGTACATCCCCTCCGCATTGCCCTACAAAGCAGCCGCTGCCGGTTACACCGCGCTGGGAAATGTTGGCCCGGGCAACAGCAGGCAAGAGTGCTGGCCTTGGCCGGCCTGCTGCGGTGCAATGAAACCCTGTTCAACTTCGAAGGAGCCTAGCTTCCATGAAAGCACTGCAACGACGCACCTATTCGTTCGATACGCGCAGCGTGATGCTCTTCGCCGCCCTCTCCCTGGGTGGCGTGGGCGCATTGCAGGCACAGTCCACTTCCACTTCGCCCCAGCCTGCGCCGGCCAGCAAGGCCGCAGCCCCGGGAGACCCCAAATACTCCTACGGCCCTGGCACCGGAAACCCCTCCATGGCCGCCACCAACGCTTTCAATCGCGCCGACACCGACAAGGACGGCAAGCTGAGCGAGAAGGAAGCCACCAAGCTGCCGGCCATCAGCCAGCGCTTCAAGGAGCTGGATGCCGACCAGAGCGGCTCCCTGTCTCCAGCCGAATTCGAGAAGGGCCTTCTTTCCTGATCCTCCATCCCGGATGCCCTGGCTCTTGGCCACGGAGCCAAACCCGGGGTGACCACCGCGTGTAGCGGACCATTGGCGTCCGCGAGCCCGCCCGCCCTGGAGCGTTCCAGACCGTGGGCGGGCTTTTGCGCCTGCGCGCCGAGGGCCGCCGTCAGTCGTGCAGCGAGGACAGGAATTGCTGCAGTTCAGGCGTGCGCGGGTGGCCGAACAGCTCGGCGGGCGTGCCCGTCTCGTGCACACGGCCCTGGTGCATGAAGATCACGCGGTCGCTGACCTTGCGCGCGAATGCCATCTCGTGCGTGACCATCATCAGTGTCATGCCTTCCAGCGCGAGCGACTCCACCACGCGCAGCACCTCACCCACCAATTCAGGGTCGAGCGCCGAGGTGATCTCGTCGCACAGCAGCACCTGCGGCTCCATGGCCAGGGCGCGTGCAATGGCCACGCGCTGCTGCTGCCCGCCCGAGAGCTGGTCGGGCATGGCGTCGAATTTTTCTGCCAGGCCCACGCGCTCGAGGAGCTTGCGCGCCTGCGCGGCCGCCGTGGCGGCGTCGCGCGACTTCACCAGCGTGGGGGCCAGCATGATGTTGCGGCCCACCGAAAGGTGCGGGAACAGGTTGAAGTTCTGAAAAATCATGCCCACCTGCTGGCGCAGCTCACGCATGGCCGTGGGGCTGTCGTGCATGAGCTTCTTGCCGTTGACGCTGAGGGCACCCTCCTGAAAGACCTCCAGCCCGTTCACGCAGCGCAGCAGCGTGCTCTTGCCCGAGCCGCTCTTGCCGATGATGGCGATCACCTCGCCCTTTTGCACCTTGAGGTCGATGCCCTTGAGCACCTCGTTCGTGCCGTAGGACTTGCGCAGGGCCGTGATGTCCACGATGGGCGGCGCGCCCACCACGATGCCGTCGTGGGCGGGAGCCGGGGTTGTATCAACTGCGGTTGCCATGGAGTTTCCTTTCAAGGGACTGCGCCACCAGGCTCACCGGGAAGCACAAAACAAAGTACAGCAGGGCCACGCAGGCGTAGACCAGGAAGGGCTGGTAGGTGGCGTTGGAGATCATGCTGCCGGCCTTGGTCAGCTCGACAAAGCCGATCACCGATGCCAGCGCCGTGCCCTTGATCACCTGCACCAGAAAACCCACGGTGGGCGGCACCGCAATGCGCAGTGCCTGCGGCAGCACCACATGGCGCAGCTGCTCGCCAAAGTTCAGGGCCAGGCTCTGCGCCGCCTCCCACTGGCCCTTGGGGATGGAGGCCACGCAGCCGCGCCAGATCTCCGTGAGATAGGCGCTGGTGTAGAGCGTGAGTGCCACGGCGGCGGCCGTCCACGGCGAGGTCTTGATGCCAAAGAGCGCAATGCCGAAGTACGCCAGGAACAGCTGCATGAGCAGCGGCGTGCCCTGGAACACCTGCACGTAGGCACCGATCAGGCGCTCGGTACCCCGCACCTTGGACAGGCGCAACACCAGCAGCAACAGGCCCACCAGCCCGCCGCCGATGAAGGCAATGAGCGAGAGACTGACGGTCCAGCGCGCGGCCATCAGCAGGTTGCGCAGGATGTCCCACAGAGAAAATTCCACCATGGCTTATCTCCCCACCAAGAATCGGGCACCCACCCAGATGAGCAGGCGGCGGGTCAGCATCGACAGCGCCAGGTACACGGCCGTCGCCAGGATGAACGCCTCGAACGCGCGGAAGGTGTTGCTGGAGATCAGGTTGGCCGCGTAGCTCAGTTCCGGCGTGGAGATCTGCCCGCACACGGCCGAGCCCAGCATCACGATGATGATCTGGCTCACCATGGCCGGCCACACCTTGAGCAGCGCCGGCGGCAGCACCACACGGCGGAAGGTCTGGCCGGGCGTCAGGGCCAGGCTCTGCGCGGCTTCGATCTGCCCGCGCGGCGTGGCCTCGATGCCGGCGCGGATGATCTCGGCCGAATACGCGCCCAGGTTGATCACCATGGCCAGCACGGAGGCCACCTCGGGCGAGAGCTTGAGCCCGAGCGCCGGCAGGCCGAAGAACAGGAAGAACAGCTGCACGATGAAGGGCGTGTTGCGCACCAGCTCCACATAGGCGGCCACGGCCCAGCGCAGCGGCAGCGCACGCGGCCCCAGGTTGCGGGCGCGCGCCCAGGCACAGGCCGTGCCCAGCAACAGGCCCAGCACGGTGCCCACCACCGTGAGCCCGATGGTCCAGACCACACCGCGCACCAGCAGCGGCCAGGAGGACAGCACGGCAGAGAAATCCAGCGCGATCAGCATGCGGTTGCCCTGCGGCGCTTGTCACGCCCCAGGCCTGTTCAGCAAATGGTCAGTGGTGTGCGTTCACAGGGGCAGTTCGCCGGCGGGACGGCCCAGCCACTTGCTGGAGAGCTTGTCGATGTCGCCCGACTTCTTCGCCTCGGCGATGATCTCGTTCACGCGCAGGCGCAGCTTGTCCTCGCCCTTGGCCACGCCGATGAAGTTGGGGCTGTCCTTGAGCAGCAGCTTGTACTCGGTCTGCAGGCTGGGGTTCTTCATCATGATGGTGCCGGCCGTGGACGCGCTGGTGGCGATGGCCTGCGTCTGGCCCGACACGAAGGCCGAGATGCTGGCCGCGTGGTCTTCAAAACGCTTCACGTCCACGCCGGCGGGCGCGACCTTGGCCAGTTCCTGGTCCTCCATGGCGCCGCGCGTCACGGCCACCGACTTGCCGGCCAGGTCCGCAAAACTCTTGATCGACAGGCTCTTGCCCGCGAACACGGCCTGGAAGAACGGCGCATAGGCGGCGGTGAAGTCGATCACCTTCTCGCGCTCGGGGTTCTTGCCCAGCGTGGAGATGACGAGGTCGGCCTTCTGCGTCTGCAGGTAGGGGATGCGGTTGGCGCTGGTCACGGGGATCAGTTCGACCTTCACGCCCAGCTTGGTGGCGATGTAGTTGGCCATTTCCACATCCAGGCCCTGGGGCTTGAGATCCGTGCCGACAAAGCCGTAGGGCGGATAGTCGGTGGGGATGGCGATCTTGATTTCCTTGGCCTTGAGGATGTTGTCCAGCGCGTTCTGCGCGTGGGCGGCAGGGGCCATCAGCGCGGCCGACAGGCCCGTGGCGGCAAGCACGCCCAGTGTCAGGCGGCGGGTCGAGGAAACAAAGGCACGTGGGGCGGTCATAGCAGGGCTCCTAGGTAGGTGGATGCGTCGGCGGGTGCTGCGTCCGTGTCGGACGCTTTCGGGGTGGAACTCTTGGGCGCAGCGCGGGGCTTGCGTTGCCGGGGCTGCGCGGTGGTGTCCGCTGCGGCGGCGGTGGTCTTGCGCACCGGGGCCAGCGCATCGCGCAGCCCGGCCAGCGGGTCGGTGCTGGCCTGCAGGCGCAGCGCGGATTGCACCGAGCCGATGTGCTCGGACATGAGCGCCTCGGCCTGGGCGATGTCGCCCGCCTCCAGCGCCTCGACGATGCGCACGTGGTCGGCGCACGACTGCGCGGCATCGTGCGACGACTGGTAGAGCATGGCGATCAGCGTGGTGCGCGCCGTGAAGTCGCGCAGCGTGTCGGCCAGCAGTGAATTGCCCAGGCATTCGGCCAGGCACACATGGAAGTCGCCCAGCAGGAAGCTGCGCGCGCCCACGTCGCTGCCCGCCAGCGCCGCCTTCTCGCGCTGCAGGTGGCTCCTGAGCTGGCGCACGGCCGCCTTGTCCACCGCCTTGAGCTGGTGCAGCAGGCCCAGTTCGATCACGCGGCGCGCCTCGAAGGCCTCGCGCGCCTCGTCTTCCGAGGGTTCGATCACATACCAGCCACGCCGCGCGCTCACGGTGACGATGCCGCGCGTGGACAACCGCGTGAGCGCCTCGCGCACGATGGTGCGGCTGCAGTCGAACAGCATGGCCAGCTGCTGCTCGCCCAGGCGCGAGCCGGGGGCGAGCTTTTGCGCCATCACGGCTTCGATGATGCGGTTGCTGATCTCGGTGGCGGTGGTCATTGCCGCCTGCTGATTGCAGGTTCCGTGCCAACTGGTATACAAGATGGATGCACCAGTGTGGCGCGCCAGCCTATGGCGCCCTACGGGGGCTCAGCGGACTTCGCCCTCCTTGCTCAAAGAATGCCTCGCCACAGATTGAATCTGGTGGGTTCGCTATGGATTTCGCAGCGCGATGCGCTGTTGAAATGCTGCAGCCAGGGCATGGTGCCCTCATGGCGCGCCCAGCCGGGGTCGCCCCGGCGCGCAAAACTCGCCCAGCTTTGGTGCATGGCCTGCGCCAGAGCGGCAGGCGGCGCGGCCCCCGTGAACTCTTGCCCCTGGGCAGTGTGAAGGTTGCCAAAGACAAACGGCAGCTCCACCGCGTGCGCCGCGCCCAGCCGCCCCCGCCACTGGGGGGATGCCCAGGCAAACTCATAGCGGTGGGCGCTTTGGGCCCATTCGCTGGCCAGCGCCGCGATGCGCTGTGCGGGCACGCGGTAGTAGAAATCGGACTGCAAGGCTGACAGCAGCTCGCCCGGTGTCTGCTGGGCAGCCGGCAACAGCGCCCGGCAGGCGCGAACCGCCTCCGTGGGCAAACCCACATCCTGCGCAAACGCCAGCACCTGCGCCTCGCTCACGCGGTCGATGGCGCCACCCGGCACGTGGTAAAGGCGCATCTCGTCCACATTGCTGCCCACCAGCACCTGCAGGTCCGGTGGCCGGGCCCTCCATTGCTGGCGCATCGCCTGCAGCGGCGGCGCAGCCAGCACCCGCCCATCCACCACAGGCCGCAGCGGAAAGAAGTTGCGGCCCCCGATGCCATGCCGAACCCGAAGCGACGGATCTGCTGCCAGCCTGTGGACGGCATGAAGCACCGAACCGATGGGCGCCGAGGCCAGCGTGGTGCGGCTCGGCGCCACGCCCACCAACGCACCCACTGCGCGGCGCACGGCGGCGGCTTCGTCCAGCGTTTGGCAGGCCACGCTCGGGCTTTGCAGGATGACCCTCTGGAACAAGCCGCGCGACGCTGGCATGCCCAGCAGGCACGCCAGCGCACCCGCGCCCGCCGACTGGCCAAACACCGTGACCTGCGTCGGGTCGCCACCCCAGGCCTGGACATGGTCCTGCACCCACTGCAGCGCAGCGATCTGGTCCAGCAAACCCCGGTTGGCGGGTGCACCGTCGTCCTCACCCTCGAAGTGCATGAACCCGTCCATGCCCAGCCGGTACTGCAGCGACACAAAAACCAGCCCCTGCCGGGCGAACGAAGCGCCGTCGTACAGCGGTTCGCTCGCCGAGCCGCGAAAGAAGCCGCCACCATGCACCCACACCAACACCGGCAGGCCCGCACCCGGCGCTACGGGCGGTGCCCACACATTCACGGCCAGGCAGTCCTGGCCACCCAGCATGGGTGCATCGGCTTTTGCCGTGCGGGCCAGTTGCGGCGCCATGGGCGCGAAGGTGGTGGCGTCGCGCAGGCCGGACCACGGCAACGCAGGCGCCGGTGCCGCAAAGCGCAGCGCGCCACGTGGTGCCTGGGCGTACGGCACGCCACGGAACACACGCACGCCGTGGTCCCACAGACCCCGCAGCTGGCCGCCGTGGGGCAGCGTGACCTGGGGTGCCGCTGTGCCCACTGTCATTCCGTGGCCAGGCCCAGCTTGTCGATCAAGGGCCGCCACACGGCCGCATCGCGCGAGGCCCAGGCGCGCACGTCGCCCGGCACCGAGGAAGTGAGCGTGACGTTCATGGCCTCCAGCCGCGATTTGTACTGCGCATCGCCCCGGCACTTTTCGGTGACGGCGTTGAGCTTGCTCAGCAGTTCGGGCGGCGTGCCCGCCTTGGCCACCACCGCAATCCACGCGGGCCGCGCCAGGTCGGCAGCAGGGGGCAACGCTTCGGCAATGGTGGGCACCTCCGGCAGCAGGGGCGAGCGCTGCGCGCCAAACAGCGCCAGCGGCACCAGCTTGCCCGCCTTGACCTGGGCTGCGGC
The DNA here is from genome assembly GCF_058809075.1 of Acidovorax sp. GW821-FHT11A03. Taxonomy (NCBI): domain Bacteria; kingdom Pseudomonadati; phylum Pseudomonadota; class Betaproteobacteria; order Burkholderiales; family Comamonadaceae; genus Acidovorax; species Acidovorax sp. GW821-FHT11A03. The sequence continues at coordinate 568,722 of NZ_JBXASG010000004.1, read as the reverse complement.
CGTGCCGATGACCAGGGTCATCGCATGGATCTGCTGCCCCATCAGCGCGGTGAGGCCCGCGCCTTCGCCCACAAAGGGCACATGGGTGCCAGCCACGCCCAGGCGCTCGATGAGCGCCGAAGTCAGCAGGTGCGCCGGGCTGCCCTTGCCCGGCGACCCAAAGTTGACGCCACCCGGCGTGGCGCGCGCGAGTTTTTGCAGATCGGCCAGGCTCGCGATGCCCTGCCCCGCAGGCACGGCCAGCACCAGCGGCGACGTGCCCAGCACGGCCACGCCATCGAAATCGCGTAGCGGGTCGTACGGCGGCTGCTTGTACACATACGGCGTGATCGTCATCTGCGACATGCCGATGCTCAGCAGGCTGTAGCCGTCGGCGGGCTGGCCCTTGAGGTAGTTGATTGCCAGCACGCCGTTGGCCCCCGGCTTGTTCTGCACCACCACCGCCTGGCCCAGTTCACGCGCGGCGCAGTCGGCCCACACGCGGGTCATCGCGTCCGAGCCGCTGCCGGGCGGCTGCTGCGCAATGAGCTGGATGGGCTTGGCCGGGTACGCGCCTGGCTGTGCCACTGCGGTGCCTGCCAGCAGCACGAGGGCGCCCAGCAGCGGAATGCGGGGCGCTCGGGGGAAGGAAAGGGCCATGGTGTGTTGTCTCCTGGGTTTTTTGGGGGGGTGGCAGTGGAATGGCGTTGCACAGGCGCCTGGCGGGGCTCCCGCAAACGTGCGCAGGTGCGCGCCGGTGCGGCGGCACCCAGGGCCTAGCGGCGAGGCGCTCGCGCCTTGGCGGGCGCGGCACTGGCGGCTGCGGCTTCACAGCGGGTGGCGATCAGGTCGGCCAGGCAGGCCAGCTGGGCTTGTTGCGCAGCATCCGGCGTGTCCTGCCGCGCAGGTGCAAAAAGCTGCAGCATCCCCAGCCCGCGCAGCGAGGACAGCACCAGGCCCAGCAGGCCATCGCGGTCGGCCTCGTGGGCCAGTTCGGGAAATGCCTTGAAGAACCCGTCGCGCATGCGCGCCTGCACGCTCTGGCGCAGCTCGGCAATGTGGCCCAGCACTTCCGGCTGGTTGCGGCAGCCCAGATAGATGTTCCAGGCCACGATGAAGCGCGGCTGCGCATAGACCAGGCCCCAGACGGCCTGCACGAAAAGGGTCGCCCTCTCGCGGGGCGCCAGCGTGCTGTCGGGCCAGAGTGCGCCCGACAGCACGCTGGACTCGATCAGCTCGCTGAGCACGTTCATCATCAGCACCGCCTTGGACGTGAAGTGGTGCTGCACCGCCCCCGACGTCATGCCCGCCGACTTGGCCAGCTCATGGATGGACATCTCCTCCAGGCTGCGGTTCTGGATCACATCGATGGCCGTGGCGATCAGGTGCTGGCGGGTGGCGGCGCTGCGCTCGGCATGCGTGCGGCGCACCCCCGCCTTGGGGGAAACACGGTGGTTCATGGCGCTTTCACAATATACATTTCAAACGTAATGTATTTAAGCGAACACCCGCGAACAAGCCCGTGAATACCCGCACCACGCCGCGCAGTGCCCGCGCGCCTTGTGCACCCGCGGGGTCCGGGCCAGCTTGCACCTGCCTGACCACTGCCATGGCGCCACGCAAAGGCCGGTGGTATTCTTTTCGACCACCCTGGAGACAACCCATGAACGCCCCCACCGCCGCCGCCCACCTTCTCCCCGAAATCAACCTGCGCGAAGTGCCCCAGGCCCTCATCGAAGCGCTGCAGACCCGCTTTGGTGCGCGGTGCTCGCTGGCCCAGGCCGTGCGCGAGCAGCATGGCCGGGACGAAGGTTCCTTCCAGGCGCCGCCACCTTCCGCTGTCGTGTTCGCCGAGAGCACGCAGGACGTGGCCGACGCCGTGAAGCTGGCCAGCCAGTACGAGGTGCCGGTGATTCCCTACGGCGCCGGCTCCTCGCTCGAAGGCCACCTGCTGGCCGTGCAGGGCGGCATCAGCATTGACGTGAGCCGCATGAACCAGGTGTTGAGCATCAATGCCGAAGACCTCACCGTGACCGTGCAGCCCGGCATCACGCGCAAGCAGCTCAACGATGCGATCAAGGACACGGGCCTGTTCTTCCCCATCGACCCCGGCGCCGATGCCAGCATTGGCGGCATGAGCGCCACGCGCGCCAGCGGCACCAACGCCGTGCGCTACGGCACCATGCGCGAGAACGTGCTGGCGCTGCAGGTGGTCACGGCCAGCGGCGAAGTCATCCACACCGGCACGCGCGCCAAGAAGAGCAGCGCGGGCTACGACCTCACGCGCCTGATGGTGGGCAGCGAGGGCACGCTGGGCATCATGACCGAGATCACCGTGCGCCTGTACCCGCTGCCCGAGGCCGTGAGCGCCGCGATCTGCTCGTTCCCGAGCATCGAGGCCGCCGTGCACACCGTGATCCAGACCATCCAGCTCGGCGTGCCGATCGCGCGCGTGGAACTCATCGACCACCACACGGTGCGCATGGTCAACGCGCACAGCAAGCTCACCCTGCGCGAAGAACCCATGCTACTGATGGAGTTCCACGGTTCGCCATCGAGCGTGAAGGAGCAGGCCGAGACGGTGCAGGACATCGCCAGCGAGTTTGGCGGCAATGCCTTTGAATGGGCCAGCACGCCCGAGGAACGCACGCGCCTGTGGACCGCGCGGCACAACGCCTACTTCGCCGCCGTGCAAAGCCGCCCCGGCTGCCGCGCCATCAGCACCGACACCTGCGTGCCCATCAGCCGCCTGGCCGACTGCCTGCTCGACTCGGTGCAGGAAGCCGAGGACAGCGGCATCCCTTACTTCCTGGTGGGCCATGTGGGCGACGGCAACTTCCACTTTGGCTACCTGCTCGACCCCAACATCCCCGAAGAGCGCGTGACCGCGGAAGACCTGAACCACAAGCTGGTGGCCCGCGCGCTGAGCATGGGCGGCACCTGCACGGGCGAGCACGGCGTGGGCCTGCACAAGATGGGCTTCCTGCTCGATGAAACCGGGGCTGGCGCGGTGGACATGATGCGCGCCATCAAGCGGGCGCTGGACCCGAAGAACATCCTGAATCCGGGAAAAATCTTCGCGCTGTAGCCGCCGCGTGGCACAGCCCCCGTCCCGGGCGGCCCATGCTGCCCTTCGAAAGCTGTGCGCATCCGCAAGACGGGCCGCGGGCGAGTCCCATGGCCCGCGCTAGCGCCGCGGCGGCGGTCTTGATGCCCCCGGGAAGACGTCGGGTGCCTTCTAGAATGAAGGAATGATCAAATACTCCTTCCCAGCCGCGCCGGTGACGTACCGGCCCGCCGCCAGCCCCCCCGCCACCATGGCCGGCGAGTTGATCGACTACCAGGCGTGCCCGTTGTGCGAGAGCAAGGCCTTTCGGCCGCTGCGCAGCGCGGACTGTTCCCACCACCCTCGCTACAGCCAAGAACTCTCCCGCACCATGCATTGGAGCCAATGCACGGCGTGCCAGCATGTTTTTCGCAGCGGCTACTACTCCGAAGCGGCGCTGAATGTCGTTTTCCGTGGCACCAACGAATCCCAGGTGGTGGGCTATGACCTGGAACGGCAGCGCTATGTGTCTGCGCAGATGATCGAGAAGGTGCTGTCATACCAGACGGGAGGCACGTGGCTGGACGTGGGGTTTGGGAATGCATCGCTTCTGTTCACCGCACAGGAGTACGGCTTCGATCCCGTGGGCCTGGACCTGCGTCCGCAATCGGTGGAAGAGCTGCGCAGATGGGGGGTGGCGGCCCATTGCCAGGACGTCACAGGGTTCGAGCTGCCGCGGCCGGCCAGTGTGGTCAGCATGGCGGATGTGCTGGAGCACATGCCGTTTCCCAAGGTGGGTCTGCATGCCGCCCACCGGCTGCTGCAACCCGGGGGGGTGCTGCTGATCTCCCTGCCCAACCTGGGCTCCTTGGTCTGGAAGGCGCTGGATGCGAACAACGCGAACCCCTACTGGGGTGAAATCGAGCACTATCACAACTTTGACCGCGACCGGCTGTACGCGCTGCTGGCCGAATGTGGCTTCCGGCCCGTGCGCTATGGCATCAGCCAACGCTACCGCGTGTGCATGGAAGTGATTGCCGTGAAGGTCGGGGCGGACAGCGCACACCACACACCGCCACAACTGCCATGACCCACGGAAATCCCGATGAGGGGCCTTGGCTTGCGGCCCGCTGGAGGGAGGGCGCCGGCTCTGGTCCAGTGGCCGCTTGACACGCCGCGGATGGGATGGCCGGTGGCGGCCCTCCGTGCGGGGCTCGCGCTCCGCCCCCCATCTTTGCGGCAGTGTCATGGCAAAAGGCCGCACGGCGCCGTGTCAGAAAGCGCACGTTGTCCCGCCGAAATCTCCAAGACGAAAGAGCCCATGCAGAACGCCAGCCCCGCAGAACGCGCACTTCAGGTCGCCCTGGTCGCCGAACACCAGCATGCCTCGCTGGCCAACCTGCTGTGTGAGCTGCACGCCTTCTACAACGAAGGCGCCACGCCCTCTCGGCAGGTGGTGATGGAGCACCTCCGCCAGAACCTCCTGGCGCCCGGCTCCGCCCAGCGTTTGCTGGTGGCTTCGCGCAGCGACGGCGTTGTGGTGGGCCTGGCGGCGTTCTCGCTGGTGTATTCGCTGGTCGAATTTGCAGAGGAGCAGCGCAGGCATTGCCAGCTCAAAGAGCTGTACGTGAGTTCGGCCGAGAGAAGCCAGGGGACTGGCCGGGCGCTCATGTCCGGGCTCGCCCGATATGCCTTGGACCACGGCTGCCGCCGCATCGACTGGCCTGTGAAGGCGTCGAACGCCAGGGGAATCCTGTTCTACGAAAGCCTCGGTGCCCAGCGTGTGGCCGAACGGCTCAGCTACCGGCTGACTGCGCCCGCACTGGGCCGGCTGGCCCAGGACCGTGGATGTGCCGGCGCAGGGCCCGCACTGAACTGAAAACCGGAGACCTGCGCCTTGTTTCGATCTTTCGTCCTTCTGCTCGCCCTGCTGGGCGGCGCGGCCTTCGGCGGGTTGCTGCTGGTGTCGCTGCTGCAACCCACCTGGATTGAACGCGGCGCGCGCGAGCTCATCCGCCAGCACATCGAGCACAAGACGGGCGAGAAGCTCCAGGCCCTGGACGAACGCTTCCTGAACGCACAAGCACAGGTCTTCTTGCGCGGCAAGGAACAGGAGATCGACGCCGCGCGCAAGGCGCTGTCGGCCGGCCTACCCGCCCGGGTCGCCGCCATTGCGGCCGAGATGGGGATCCCGGCCTGCGAATGCCGCAAACGGCGGCAGCAGCGGCTGGAGCTGCAGATCGGCACCGCGCAGCAGATGCAGGCCCAGCTCGATGCGCTGATCCGCAGCGCCTACATGGATACGGCCGAGAAGCTGCTGCGCGAATTGCGCATCTTCAGCGGTGCCAATGCCCTGGCGTTCGCCCTGCTGGGCCTGGCCGCATGGCGGCGGCCCCACGGCGCGACTGGGGCATCGCTGGTGCCGGCCACCGCCACGCTCCTCGTGGCAACGCTGGCGAGCAGCGCTGTCTACCTCTGGGGCCAGAACTGGCTGCAGACCATCGTGTTCGGCAGCTATGTGGGCTGGGCGCAACTGGCCTACATCGCGCTGGTGTACGCGTGGCTGTGCGATCTCTTGTTCAACCGGGCGCGCGTCAGCCTGCACCTGTGCCAGGGCAGCCTGAGCGGCGCTGCGACCCCCTGCTGAAAGCCACCACCCATGCGCATGGCCCTCGTCTCCGACATTCATGGCAACCTCGCCGCACTGGAAGCGGTGGCCGCAGACATCCGCCGCCGGGGCGCTGACCAGGTGGTGAACCTGGGCGACAACCTCCAAGAACCTGTTCAAGGTGTTTTCGGGGTCGCACAAGTACCTTGCCGGGATGGGATGCTAGACGCAGTGCGCAGTTGATAGCTTGGCTATCAACAAGCGCCGCAACGCCGCAGACCGCCCGGCAAGGCACTTGCCCGAAGGGTTGGAGTGAAATCGGGCGATTGAATGCCCCGGCTGCTTGCATGGGCACGAGCCCATGCAGCGCATCCGAGGCATCCACTCATCCCGATTGCACTTCAATGCGATTCCCGAAAACACCTTGAACAGGTTCTCGGCCCGCTGCTGCCGCGCGAGACGGCGCAGTGGCTGATGGCGTCGGGCTGGCTATCACTGGCGGGCAACCACGAGCGCCAGGTTCTGGAACTGCGCCCCGGGCGCGGCGGCCCTTCGGACCAGTACGCGCACGCACAGCTCACCGAGGCGGAGTTCACCTGGCTGCGCACGCTCAAGGCCTGGCATCGCTTCAGCGACGACATTTACCTGTGCCACGGCTCGCCGCGCAGCGACCACGAATATCTGCTGGAAACATTGGACGGCAGCACACTGCGCCTGGCCACCCCAGCAGAGATATCCGACCGGCTGGGCGGCGAGCATTCACCCGTCATCGCATGCGGCCACACCCACGTGCCCCGCGCCGTGCGGCAGTGTGCAAGCCTGCTGGTCAACCCCGGCAGCGTGGGACTGCAGGCCTACAGCGATGACCACCCCGTGCCCCATGCGGTGCAGACCGGGACACCCGACGCACGCTATGCCTTCATCGAACAGCGCGCAGACGGCTGGCATCGCGAACACATTTGCGTGCCCTATGACTACGCGGCCATGGCGGCGCTGGCCCGGCAACGCGGCCGCCCGGACTGGGAGCACGCGCTGCTCACTGGCTACGCCGCTTAGCCCGCGCGCCCATCAGCCGTGCACTGACCGCGAATCTGCGGGAGTCTGGTCACGGTCATGCATGCCGTAGTCGCGCACCACGGCGGCAACGCGCAGGCGGTAGTTGTCGAAGATCCGCTCGCGGCCGGCTTTCTGCGTGGCGCGGTGGGCTTCCATCTGGCGCCATTGCGCCACTGCCTCCTCGTCACGCCAGAACGAAAGCGACAGCAGCTTGCCGGGAGCACTGAGGCTCTCGAACCGTTCGATGGAGACAAACCCATCGATCTGCTCGAGCAAAGGCCGCAACGCAGCGGCAGCGCCCAGATAAGCGTCCTGCTGGCCCGGAGCGGGCTGTACCTCGAAAATGACAGCGATCATGCCCTGAGCTCCAACGGGCGTGCGGGCAGGCCCAGCGTGCCTTCCACGCCCTGCGTGAAACTGCGCTCCTCGCGCAGGATGAAGCGCTTTTCCTGCGCCATGGCGAAGTTGGCGCGGCCGTCCGGGTCGGTGCGCAAGCGGGCGCGGTAGGCCTCGTAGGCGGCCAGCGACTCGAAACCGATGAGCCCCCAGGCCTCGTAGTTGCTGCCCTCGTGCGGCAGGAAGTAGCCGATCAGGTGGCCGCCGCAGCGCGGGATGATCTGGCCCCAGCGGCGTGCGTATTCGGCGAACAGCTCGCGCTGGAAGGGGTCGATGTCGTAACGGATGAAGCAGGTGATCATGGTACGTGGCCCAGTGCGTTGTGAGGACCTCACGATAGGCGCTTGACGGCCCGTGATGGTTCGCTCAACATCGAACCATGAAAGATGGTCCCCACATTGCGCGCATCGCCGCGCTCATCGGCGACGCCGGTCGCGCCGAAGTCCTCACCGCGCTGATGTCCGACCGCGCGCTCACGGCCACCGAGCTGGCCGAAGTTGCCGGCGTCACCAAGCAGACCATCAGTGCCCACCTGGCCAAGCTGCTCGATGCAGGCCTGCTGACTGTCGAGCACCAGGGCCGCCACCGCTACTTCCGGCTGGCCGACCGCGATGTGGCACACCTGCTGGAATCGCTGATGAACGTGGCCTTCCGCGCGGGCGCGGTGCGCCTGCGCTCCAGCCCGCGCGAGCCTGCCTTGCGCCGCGCACGCATGTGCTACGACCACCTGGCCGGCGAAGTGGGCGTGCAGTTTTATGAAGCCCTGGTGCGCCAGGGGCTGCTGCAGACCACGCCCCAGGGTGCGGCGGTAACGCCCGCCGGCGCGCAATGGTTTGCCCAGGTCGGGATCGACACCCCCGCCCTGGCCCAGCAGCGGCGCATGCTGTGCCGCCCTTGCCTGGACTGGAGCGAACGCCGCCACCACCTGGGCGGCGCGCTGGGGGCTGCGCTGCTGCAGCGGCTCTTCGAGGGCGGCTGGGCACACCGCGCACAGGGCTCGCGCGTGGTGCATTTCACGCCCAAGGGTGAGCTGGCGTTGCGCCAGTGGCTGGCCACCACCTCCAACGCATCCCCATCCATCCCCCTCCTCGGCCCCGGGACATGATGAAGACCCTGCTGCTTTTCATCGCCACCGCCCTGGCTGAAATCGTGGGCTGCTACCTGCCTTGGCTGTGGCTCAAGCAGGGCAAGCCCATGTGGCTGCTGCTGCCCGCGGCACTGAGCCTTGGTCTGTTCGCATGGTTGCTCACCTTGCACGACACGGCAGGCGCGGGGCGCGTTTACGCGGCCTATGGCGGGGTCTACATCGGCGTGGCCCTGGCGTGGCTGTGGTTGGTGGACGGCATCCGGCCCACGCCGTGGGACGTGGCGGGCGTGCTGGTCGCGCTGGCGGGCATGGCGCTTATCGTGCTGCAACCCGCGCGCTGACACCTATTCCCCGGCCTTCGGCAACTTCACGCCCTTGGTGGCCTTGGGCCGCACATGGGCCGAGCGCGGACTGCGCAGGGTGTCGGCATCGAGGATCAGCCGGCCCTGGATGCGCCCCTTCATGCGCTTGACGCTGCTGGCCGCGTCCTGCATGTGGCGCGCCATCAGCGTGCGCACGGTCTCCACGTCGCGCGCGCGTGCGGCCCGCACGATCTCGCGGTGAAAATTGGCATTCACTTCGCCAAAGCGCCGGTGCTCGGCCTTGGGCGTGCGGTTGCCGTAGACGATGAGCTGGCGCAGCATCTCGTTGATCAGCTCGCAATTGAAGCGCAGGAACGGATTCGGGTTGGCCGCGGCCAGGATGTCGTGGAAGTTCACGTCCTCGCGCCGCTGGCTGAGCATGTCCTCACTGCTCGACGCCGGGTCGCAGCAGGCGATGGAGTGCTCCAGCGCCTCGAAATCGGCCTCGGTCAGGTGCGGCACGGCGCCGGCGGCCAGCTCGGGCTCCAGGAACTGGCGCACGGCGTAGATGTTGTCGATGGTCACTTCCTGGAAGAACAGGTAGTTCTGCATGAACTGCAAGGTGCGGTCCAGCGGCACCTCGGCGATGGTGCCCCCGCCCGAGGGGCCGGTGGAGATGGTCACCAGCCCCTGCACCTCCAGCGACTTGAGCGCCTCGCGGATGGTGCCCTTGCTCACCTCGAACTGCGCCTGCAGCTCGCTCTCGCGCGGCAGGCGGTCGCCCGGGCTCAGGTTCTTCTCGGTGATGAGGCGCTTGATCTCCTGCGCCACCAGGTCGGGGCGCTTGAGGGCTTTGAGCGGCTTCTGTGTGGACGTTTTGGTTGCCATGTTCAGGGAATTGTCGTTGGTCGGCCGGCAGCCACGGCGGTGCCTCCGCGCGGCGAAGTACCGCCCATGGTGCAGTGTATGCACCGCAAGGGGGCAGCGGAAGGGATGCAGGGTTTCCACGCACGGTGTTTATTCTATTTATCACTATAAATAGCAGAAATGAGCGCCAACGACGCTCTGCGGCGGTGGCACGCAGTGTGCTTTGCACAAGCCGTGCCCCGCTATCGGCCAGCCGGCCTCAACCCCTCCACAGGAGCCCCCCATGCACCGTCGCCACCTCTTGCAACTCTCCGCCCTGGGCGCACTGCCCGCATCGCTGGGCCTGGCCCAGAGCGCCTGGGCGCAGTCCAGCGGTGCCATCCAGTTCGGCTGCCCGGTGCCCATGTCGGGCGCGTTCGCGGCCAACGGCAAGTTCGCCGACCTGGGCATGAAGCTGGCCATCGAGCAGTACGGCACGGTCCTCAAGCGCCCCCTGGCCTACACGGTGCTGGACACGGAAGGCAAGCCGGCCACGGCCGTGCGCAAGGTGCAGGAGTCCTCGCAGCAGCAGGGCACGCGCTTCTTCGCGGGCGGCATCCTGTCGTCCGAATCGCTGGCCATGGGCAAGGAGGCCGAGAAGGCCGGCGGCATCTTCATCACCACCGCCGGCGCCGACGAGATCACGGGCAAGGACTGCAACGCCGCCACCTTCCGCTGGTCGGTGCCCACCTTCGGCGCCATCGAGCAGACGGTGCGCCCCCTGGCCGAGGCCCTGCCCAAGGCCAAGCGCTGGTACACCATCACGCCGCAGTACGTGTTCGGCGACGGCCTGCTGTCGGCCGCCAAGAACATCTTCAAGGAAAAGGGCCTGGAGCATGTGGGCAACAGCTACCACTCGCTGACCGAAAAGGAGTTCAGCGGCTACCTGACCAACGCCATGGCCGCCAAGCCCGACGTGCTGCTGCTGCTGAACTTCGGCTCGCAGTCGTCCGACGCGCTGCGCCAGGCCGTGAGCTTCGGCATGCACAAGAACATGACCATCCTGGTGGCCTGGGCCTCGGGGCTGGAGCAGTTCGAGTCGCTGGGTGCCGACCTGTGCGAAGGCATCTACTTCGGCGCGCAGTACTGGCACACGGCCAATGCGCCGCTCAACCTCGACCTGGTCAAGCGCAGCAACGACAAGTTCAAGTCCAACCCCAACTACAGCCTGGCGGGCTCGTACATCTGTACCAAGCTCATGATCGACGGCATCATCAAGGCCGGCACGGTGGAGCCCAAGGCCGTGATCGCCGCCATGGAAGGCATGAAGTACCAGGGCCTGACGGGCGACGAAGAGATCCGCAAGGGCGACCACCAGGTGCTCAAGAACTACTACCTGCTCAAGGGCAAGGCCAAGGCGAAGATGGCCAACAAGGACGACTACGTGGACGTGGTCAGCTCGGGCAAGTCCTTCCTGCCCCTGGACCAGACCGGCTGCAAGCTCACCTGACACGTATCGGCCTTCAACCGGCTGGCGTCGCTGGGAAGCCTTGCCGTGCTAACGCACTGTCTGCGGCTTCCCGCCTGGCCATCCGGCTGAATGCAAACCCGCGGTGACGCTCGCAAGCTCTGCCGCATCGCCCTCCTCCACGGCCCGCAGCCGCGCGTCTTGGGATTTTTCCTTCCATCTCTCGCCCATGAACATCTACCTGCTACAGGCCATCAACGGGATCGGCATCGGCATGCTGTACTTCCTGCTGGCGGTCGGCCTGTCCATCGTGTTCGGCCTGCTGCGCTTCGTGAACTTCGCGCACGGGGCGTTCTACCTGCTGGGCGCCTACTTCTGCTTCCAGATGACGCGCTGGGGCCTGAGCTTTTGGCTGGCGCTGGCCGTGGTGCCACTGGTCGTGGGCGCCCTGGGCTGGCTCACCGAAAAGCTGGTGCTGCGCCACGTGTATTCCAAGCCGCACGAGTTCCACATCCTCGTCACCGTGGGCCTGGCCCTGGCGATCCAGGAGCTGGTGATCCTGCAATGGGGGCCGCTCGGCGACAGCGTGCCGGTGCCCGACCTGCTGCAGGGCGTGGTCATGTGGGGCGGCATCGTCTACCCCAAGTACCGGCTGTTCGTGATCGGTTTCACCGCCGTGCTGGCCGTGGGCCTGTGGTACGTGCTCGAAGGCACGCGCCTGGGCAGCGCGGTGCGCGCGGGCAGCGAGTCGACGGAGATGGTCTCGCTGCTCGGCATCAACGTGTTCCGCATCTTCAGCCTGGTGTTCGCGCTGGGTGCGGCCACTGCGGCGATTGCCGGCGTGCTGGCCGCCCCCATGCGCGGGGCCGAGCCCTTCATGGGCATCGAGGCGCTGGGCGTGGCCTTCATCGTGGTGGTGGTCGGGGGCATGGGCAGCTTTGCCGGCGCGCTGATCGGCGGCCTGCTGATCGGCATCGTGCAGAGCGTGATGAGCACCGTGTGGCCCGAGGGGGCGCGCCTGATGATCTACATCGCCATGGCCGCCGTGCTGCTGCTGCGCCCGCATGGCCTGCTGGGCCGCAAAGGATGAACACCGCCATGACGATTTTTCACAAGAATTCCCACCTGCTGCTGGCCCTGGCCGTGGTGCTGGTGATGCCGTTGACCATGCAATCGGGCTCGCTGGCCAGCGAGGTGCTGATCTATGGCCTGGCCGCCATGGGCTGCAACCTGCTGCTGGGCCACACCGGGCTGCTGTCCTTCGGGCAGGGCATCTTCTTCGGCCTGGGCAGCTACACCATCGCCCTCACGCTCACGCGCTGGCCCCTGCCCATGCCGCTGGCCCTGGCGCTCGCCGTGGTGATGGGCGCGCTGGGCGCGGCCATCGTGGGCTGGGTGGCCATCCGCCAGCGCGGCACCTACTTCGTGATGCTGACCCTGGCCTTCGCGCAGATGTTCTACTTTCTCGCCTACTCCATGCCTGGCATCACGGGCGGCGACAACGGGCTGATGGACATCCCGCGCCCCTCGCTGGCCGTGGGCGGCTTCACGCTGTGGCCGCTGGCCTCGCCCTGGCAGTACTACGGCTTCGTGGCCACGGTGTTCCTGGTGGCCTTCTGGCTGCTGCAGAAGGTGTCGGCCTCGGTCTTCGGGCGCACGCTGCTGGCGGTGCGCGACAACGAGGAGCGCGCGGGCGCCATCGGCTACAACCTCAAGCTGCTCAAGCTGCAGGCCTTCGTGATCTCGGGCGCGGTGACGGGCCTGGCCGGCGCGCTGCACGCCATGATGACGGGCATCGCCCCGCTGGCGAGCGCCGAGTACCACACCAGCGAGATGATCCTCGTCATGACGGTGATCGGCGGCACGGGTAACCTGCTGGCCTCGCTGCTCGGCTCGGCCTTCTACCTGCTGGTGGGCGACTGGCTGTCCACGCTGTGGCCGCGCTGGCTGCTGATTCTGGGTGTGGTGCTGATGGTGGTGAGCCTCGGCATGCAGCGCGGCCTGTGGGGCCTGGGCGAGTCGGCCTGGAACCTGCTGCGCGGCAAGGGCCGTGGCGGCAAGGCCGACGCATCTGCCACGCAAGGAGGCCACGCATGAGCACCGCCACCCCCTCCCCCATCCTGCTCGAAGCCGTGGGCGTGGAAAAACGCTACGACAAGTTCGCCGCACTGGCGGGCGTGGACCTCAAGGTGCGCGCCAACACGGTCCATTCGGTCATCGGCCCCAACGGCGCCGGCAAGACCACGCTGTTCCACATGCTCACGGGCACCAAGAACGTGAGCGGCGGGCGCATCGTGTTCGACGGGCACGACGTGACGCACGAGCCCGACCACCGCCGCGTGCAGCGCGGCATGGCGCGCTCCTTCCAGGTGACGAGCCTGTTCCTGACGCTGCCCGTGCGCGAGAACCTGCGCCTGGCCGCCCAGGGCACCGCGCCGCGCCATGCACTCAACTGCTGGCATGCGCCGCAGGGCGCGCGCTCGCAGGCCGAGGTGGTGGCCAGCGTGCTGGCGCGCCTGGGGCTGGAGCGCCATGCCGACACGCCGGTGGGCAACCTCTCGCACGGCCAGCAGCGCCGGCTGGAGGTGGGCATGGCGCTGGCCGCGCGGCCCAAGGCGATCTTCCTGGACGAGCCCACCTCGGGCATGGGCATCGACGACCTGGATGACATGAAGCGGCTGATCCAGGGACTCAAGGACGAGCACACCGTGGTACTCATCGAGCACAACATGAACATCGTGATGGACATCTCCGACACCGTGACGGTGATGCAGCAGGGCCGCGTGCTGGCCGAAGGGCACCCGCACGCGATCCGCAGCGACGACCGGGTGCGCAGCGCCTACCTGGGCAACATGATCACGGGGGGCAAGGCGGCATGACGATCCTCGACATCCAGGGGCTTCACGCCCATTACGGCAAGAGCCATGTGCTGCAGGGCGTGGACCTGCGCGTGGGCGACGGCGAGCTGGTCACCCTGCTCGGGCGCAACGGCGCGGGCAAGACCACCACGCTCAAGAGCATCTGCGGCGTGGTTCCGCCCACCCAGGGCCGTGTGCGCTTTGCGGGCGACGAGGTGCAGGGCCTGGCCACGCATGCCATCGCCCAGCGCGGCGTGTGCCTGGTGCCCGAGCACCGCGGCATCTTCAAGCTGCTCACGGTGGAGGAGAACCTGCTGCTGGGCCAGCGCAAGCGCTCGCCCTGGCAGTTGCCGGACATCTACCGCATCTTTCCGCGCCTCAAGGAGCGGCGCGGCAATGGCGGCGGCCAGCTCTCGGGCGGCGAGCAGCAGATGCTGGCCATCGGCCGCGCGCTGATGAATGCGCCGCGCCTGTTGATGCTGGACGAGCCCGTGGAAGGGCTTGCCCCGGTGATCGTGGAAGAGATCGTGGCGCAGCTCAAGACCATCAAGGCCGCGGGCGTGGCCATCCTGCTGGTGGAGCAGAACCTGGAGGTCTGCACCCAGCTGGCCGACCGGCATTACGTGATCGAGCAGGGCGCCATCGTGCACGAGGCGGACAACACCGCCTTTCTCGCCGACGACGCCATCAAGGACCGCTATCTGGGCGTGGGCCTGGCATAGATTTTTCAGGAATTCGACTGTGGACATGACGACGACCCCCTCCCCTGCCCTGCAACCGCGCGTGAACGGCGCGCGCCTGTGGCAATCGCTGATGGACCTGGCGCAGATAGGCGCCACGCCCAAGGGCGGCGTGTGCCGCCTGGCCCTCACCGCGCTGGACGGCGAAGGCCGCGACCTGTTCGTGCGCTGGGCGCGCGAGGCCGGCTGCAGCGTGCGCACCGACGCCATCGGCAACATCTTCGCGCGCCGCGCGGGGCGCAACGACGCCCTGCCCCCGGTGATGACCGGCAGCCACATCGACACCCAGCCCACGGGCGGCAAGTTCGACGGCAACTACGGCGTGCTGGCCGGCATCGAGGTGGTGCGCACGCTGAACGACCACGGCATCGTGACCGAAGCCCCGATCGAGGTGGCGGTGTGGACCAATGAGGAAGGTTCGCGCTTCGTGCCGGTGATGATGGGCTCGGGCGTCTTCGCCGGCGCCTTCACGCTGGAGCATGCCCTGGCCCAGCGCGATGCACAGGGCACCAGCGTGGCCGAGGCACTGACTGCCATCGGCTATGCAGGCGCTGACGGCCCCACGCCGGCCGTGGGCGCGTACTTCGAGGCGCACATCGAGCAGGGCCCGGTGCTGGAGGCCAACGGCTGCGTGATCGGCGTGGTGCAGGGTGCCCTGGGCCAGCGCTGGTACGACGTGAGCGTGCAGGGCATGGAGGCCCATGCCGGCCCCACACCCATGGAGCTGCGCCGCGATGCGCTGCTGGCCGCCAGCACGCTGGTGGTCGAGGTCAACCGCATCGCCCTGGCCCATGCGCCGCATGCCCGCGGCACGGTGGGCGTGCTGGGGGTGTTCCCGAGTTCGCGCAACGTGATCCCGGGCAGCGTGCGCATGACGGTGGACCTGCGCGCCGCCGACGACGCCGTGCTGCTGCAGATGGATGCCGCGTTGCGCGCCGCCTGCGAGCGCATCGGCACGGCCGGCCGCACGCCCATCGCGGTGGAGCAGGTGGTGTACTTCCCGCCACAGCCGTTTGCGCCCGCGCTGGTCGAAGGCGTGCGCGCCGATGCCCAGGCACTGGGCTACAGCGCCATGGACGTGGTCAGCGGTGCCGGGCACGACGCCGTGTACCTGGCGCGCCTGGCGCCCACGGCCATGGTCTTCGTGCCCTGCGCCGACGGCATCAGCCACAACGAGATCGAGGACGCCGAGCCCGAGCACCTGGAGGCCGGGTGCAACGTCTTGCTGCAGGCCATGCTGCGCAGCGCCCGGGTGGTCGCCGCATGAAGATCCTCATCGCCCGCCTGAACCACGAGACCAACACCTTCTCGCCCGTGCCCACGCCCCTGGAGGCGTTTGCGCCCACCTACGGCGAGGATGCCTTGCGCGACAACCTGGGCATGCGCACGGCCATGGCGGCCTTCATCGACCTGGCCCGGGGCCTGGGCGCCACGCTGGTGACGCCGGTGTCGGCCACCTCCAACCCCAGCGGCCCGGTGCATGCCGCGGCCTACGACGAGCTGACCCGCCGCATCGTGGAGGCCGCCCCCGGCTGCGATGCCATCCTGCTCGACCTGCATGGCGCCATGGTGGCCGAGAACAGCCCCGATGGCGAGGGCGACCTGCTCGCGCGCGTGCGCGCCGCGGCGCCCGGCGTGCCCATCGGCGTGGCGCTGGACCTGCACGGCAACATCACACCGAAGATGGTCGCCAACGCCGACGTCATGGTGGGCTTCAAGACCTACCCGCACATCGACATGTACGAGACCGGCGAGCATGCCGGGCGCCTGCTGCTGGCCATGCTGCAGGGCCAGGCGCGCTACGGCGTGCGCTGGCACCAGTTGCCCATGATGGGCCACACCCTGCGCAGCACCACGCTGGAGGGCGCCATGCTGCGTGCGGTGGACGCCGCCCGCGCTGCCGAGGCCGATGGCGTGCCCGCCGTCTCGGTGTTCGCGGGGTTCTCGCTGGCCGACATCGAGGCGCCGTTCATGAGCGTGGTGGTCACCGGCCTTGCCGATGCGCCCGAAGCAGCCCAGGCCGTGGCCGACCGCATCGCGGCCACCATCTGGCAGGAGCGCGCCGAGTTCGTCTACGACAGCGAGCCCCTGGCCGACTCCCTGCAGCGCGCGCAGACCCTGGCGCAAGGCGCCGAGCGCCCGGTGCTGCTGCTGGACCACAGCGACAACTGCATGTCCGGCGGCACCTGCGACTCCATGGACGTCTTGCAAGCCGCCCTGGATGGCGGCTTGTCGGACATCGCCGTGGGCCCGCTGTGCGACCCCGCGGCGGTGGCCGAGCTCGTGGCGGCCGGCGTGGGCGCGCAGTGCACCGTGCGCCTGGGCAACAAGGTGCCGCTCACCCAACTGGGGGTGTCCAAGGAGCCCGTGGCGCTCAGCGGCACGGTGCTCGCCATCAGCGACGGCGAGTACACCGTGACCGGGCCCATCTACACCGGGCAGCGCTGCGCGATGGGGCGCACCGTGCTGTTCGACACCGGCAGCGCCCTCATCGTGGTGACCGAGAAGACCCACGAGCCCTGGGACCTGGGCGTGTTCTCGTGCGTGGGCGTGGACCCCACGGCGCACCGCTTCATGCTGCTCAAGTCGCGCATGTACTGCCGCCCGGTGTTCGTGCCGCTGTCGCACGCGCTGGTCGAATGCGACAGCCCCACGGGCGTGACCAGCTCCAACTACGCACTGTTCCCTTTCAAGAACGTGCGCCGGCCGGTGTTCCCGCTCGACGCGGTTTGATGGAACACCGGGGGCAAAGGTCAGTTCACCTTGATTAAACGCCAGTCGATGCGGTTGTCGGGGCGCTGCACGAGTTCGACGTTCTTCTTCATCGCCCAGGCCAGCATCTGGTTGTGCAGGGGGATGTTGGCCACCGTGTCGTTCTGCAGCTGCAGGCCTTCGGTCAGCAGGCGGTTGCGCACGGGCTGGTCGATCTCGGTCTTCACGCGGTCCACGACGTAGTCCATGCGCTCGTTGCTGTAGCGGCCCAGGTTGTAGTTGCCGTCGCCGCCCGTGGTCTTGGTGCGCGTGAGCGACTGCAGGGTGTACAGCGCATCGAAGGTCGGCACGCCCCAGCTGAGCAGGGTGATGCTGGCCTCGTGCCGCTGGGCCATGGGGTAGTAGGTCACCGACGGCAGGGTGCGCAGCTTGGCCTTGACGCCCACGCGCGCCCACATCGAGGTGATGGCCTGGCACAGGTTCTCGTCCTGGATGATGGAGTTGTTGCTGCAGGCAAAGTCGACCTCGAAACCGTCCTTGTAGCCCGCCTCGGCCAGCAACGCCCGGGCGGCATTGACGTCGTAGGGCAGGCGCTTGTCCACCGCCTCGGTCCAGCCGTTGACCAGGGGCGAGACCATGGCGCCCGTGGGCTTGGACATGCCGCGCATGGTCACGCGCTGCAGCGTGGCCACGTCGATGGCCTGGTACAGCGCCTTGCGCACGCGCAGGTCCTTGAGCGGGTTCTTGCCCTTGACGCTGCTGCCCGGCAGCTCGTCGCGGAACTGGTCCAGGGCCAGGTAGATGGTGCGGTTCTCGACCATCTCCATCACCTTGATGCTCGGGTTGGCCTTGAGGCGCTCCAGGTCCTGCAGGCTGGTGTCGCGCACCATGTCGACCTCGCCCGAGAGCAGGGCCGCGACGCGCGTGGCCTCGGACTTGATGGGCGTGTAGACGATCTCGGTGACGTTGCCCTCGGTCTTGCCCGCGTTCCACCACTGCGGGTTGGCGGCAAACACCAGCTTCTGGTCGGGCACCCATTCCTTGAGCACGAAGGGCCCGGTGCCCATGGCATTGCGGTGCGAGAAGGTCTCGTCCTTGGACTTGATGTCCTTGGGCTCCACGGCATTGTTCTTCTCGGCCCAGGCCTTGCTCATCACGCGCAGCTCGGTCAGCTGGTTGAGCAGCACCGGGTTGGGGTTCTTCAGGAAGATGTCGATGGTCTCGCCGTCGACCTTGGCGATGCGCTCCATGCCCTGGGTGTAGATGGCGTAGGTGGAGGTCTTGCTCATCGCGCGCTGCAGCGAATACACCACGTCGTCGGCCGTCATGGGCGATCCGTCGCTGAACTTCACGCCCTGGCGCAGCTTCACGCGCAACTGCGTGGGGCTGACCTGCTGCCACGAGGTCGCCAGGAGCGGCTCGACCTTGAGCGTGCGGCTGTTGAACATCACCAGCGACTCGTACACCGCCGCATGGATGCCATTGCCCAGGGCACTGTTCTGCGAGTGGATGTCCATGGACTGGATGTCGGTGGACCCGGCCCAGCGGAACGTCTTGGCGTGCGCGCCCGGCATCGCGGCCACCCACGCCGCCATGGCCAGCGCGGGCACGAGCCAGCGGCGGCCTGGCCTTGCGGTGCCGGCCCCGCGGGGCGCGGCGGGCTGCGGGTGCGCAGGGTGCCGCGCCACTGCGGCAACGCGGGACACAACAGTGCGCGGAGACAGGTGAGGAAGGAAGCTCTGGAACCTACGGGGCATATGTTTTCCTTTGCAGGGATGGAAGCCGCAATATGCCGCAGCGGACCGCCAAACCTATTGCGCGTTTTCCACGACATCCACCCCTCTGCGCACGGTCCCCGGGGCGCAGAGGGAGCCCCGGGCGTCCAGGCGACCGGCCAGTTGCCGGTACTGGCTGGGGCTGACGCCACAGGCACGCTGCCAGCCATGCACGAAGTGCGCGGAGTCGGAGAACCCCGCGGCATGCGCGATGCCCGTCAGGCTGGCCGTGCCGCCAAGCAGGGCCTGCTGCGCGTGCTCGATGCGGGCGGCCTGGCGCAGCGTGGCAAAGCCCAGGCCGTGCCGGGCCAGATCGCGTTGCAGCTGGCGCGCGCTGCGACCCAGGCGGCGGGCGGCGTCGGGCAGGGCCAGGGCAGGCTCCTCGCGCCACCAGGCCAGCAGGTCCAGCACCTCGTTCGCGCACCCCAGCCGCCGCGCCAGGGACTGCAGCGTGCGCGGCGCATCCGCCGGGCTGCCGCTGGTGCCGCCGCGCGCCAGCACGCTCACGCACGAGGCGGCAATGCTCGCGCGGATGTCCGCACTTCGCTGCGCCGCGGCACGCAGGGCGCGGTCCGGCAGCATGGGGGATTCCCGCCGCAGCGCGCCCTGGCCATCGAGCTGCGTGTTGACGCCCAGGGGCGCCATCCGGTTGTAGGCGTTCCAGCGGTCCACGAACGCAGAGGGCCCACGGCCCACGGCGGCCGAGGGCGCCAGGAGCGCATGCACCGGGTTCAGGTCCAGCGCACACAGCAGCGCAAGGCGCGCCTCCCGCCGGGCCTCTTGCCCGCGCGCCTGCGGGCCGCCGCGCAGCACCTGCGCCACATATGCCTGGTGGGTGACGAAGCCCTGCACCTGCGTGCGCACGGCCCGCGCCAGCAGCGCGTGGGGGCGTTCGTCGATATCGCCCAGGCAGGCGGGCAGCAGGTGGTAGCAAAAAAGCGCGGCCATGGCGCTTTTATACAAGCTGGCGCGGCCCGGCCCAGGGACGATGGCCCTCTCCTTCATTCCCTGTGCAAACACACCATGCAACGACGAGATCTTCTGGGCCTGATGGGCCTGACCGCACTGGGCGCCCCCCTGCGCCCCGCTTTCGCCCGCGGCGCCACCCACGGCCTGCTGGCGCTCGATGCCACGGCCCAGGCAGCGCTGGTGCGGGCGGGCCATCTGCAACCCGCGCAGCTGGTGCAGGCCAGCCTGGCGCGCGTGGCGAACGTCAACCCCAGGCTGCAGGCGCTGGTGGAACTCTGCCCCGACCGGGCCCGCGGCCAGTGGCAGGGGCCGCCCTCCCCCGGGCCCTTCTGGGGCGTGCCGTTTGCCTACAAGGACGCGGTCGACCTGCAAGGCACGCACCGGCGCAGCGGCTCGCGCCTGCAGGCGGACGCGGCACTTTCCAGCGCCTCGTCGCCGCTGGTGGCGCGCTGCGAAGCCAGCGGGCTGATCGCCATCGGCAAGACGGCAACGCCCGAGTTCCAGCTCAGCGCCACCACCGAACCCCTGCTTGGCGGCCCGGTCCGCAATCCCTGGAACCCGCTGCACTCCCCGGGTGGTTCCTCGGGCGGCGCCGCGGCGGCCGTGGCCGCGGGCATGCTGCCCATGGCGCACGCGACGGATGGCGGTGGCTCGATCCGCATCCCCGCCTCGTGCTGCGGGCTGTTCGGGCTCAAGCCCAGCCGCTCGCGCATGCAAGGCTCCGGCCCGCGCGATGCCGGTGTCGACCACGCGGTGAGCCGCACGGTGCGCGACAGCGCCACGCTGTTCTGGTGGAACCAGCGCGGCGATGGCGCCGCGCCGCTGCCGCCCATGCCCGCGGTGCACAGGCCCTCGGCCCGGCGCCTGCGCATTGGCTTCGCGCCGCAGAACCTCTTTGGCGAGATGCCGGACCCCGCGGTGCTGCAGGAAGTCACCCGCGTCGCGCGGCTGTGCGAACGGCTTGGGCACCAGGTGCAGCCCTTTGCGCACGGCATCGACGGCGAGCGGTTCTTCGATGCCTTCATGGTGGCCTGGAGCGGCGGCGCCGAGCGGGCGCTGCAGCAGGCCGAGGGCACGGGCCGCCCGCCCGACACGCTGCTGGAGCCCTGGACCCTGCACCTGGCACGGCACGCGCGCGCGCTCCCCGCCGGCGCGGCGGCACGCGCCGGCGCGCACTTTGCCGCCGTGGGCGCGCAGGTGAATGCCTGGTTCGACGCCGTGGATGTCGTGCTCAGCCCGGTGGCCGCCAGCGAGCCGCCACGGCTGGGGTGGCTTGCCCCCACCGTGCCCGGCGCCACGCTGTGGGCCCGGCTGATGCGCTATGCGTCGTACACGCCGCTGCACAACGTGGCGGGCACGCCGGCGATGTCGGTCCCGCTGGGGCTGAGCGCGCGCGGCCTGCCCATCGGCAGCCATTTCGCGGCGCGGGTCGGCGACGAGCAGACGCTGTTCGCACTGGCCTATGAACTGGAACAGGCCGACCCCTGGTCGCACCGGGTCCCACCGCTGTGAATGAAGCCCCGTCAGGGGCGCGCGGGCGCGAGCGGGTAGCGCGCGCCCGCGCGCGCCGTGCCCACCTGCAGCAGGTTGATGACACCCATCACGTCATCCACCAGCCCCACGGCTTTCTCCAGCGCCTGCGACTGCGCCTCGGACTGCACGCAGCCCATCAGCGTGACCAGCCGCCGCTCGCCCAGCACCCAGACGCTGGTGTCGTCGAAGCGCCCCTCCTCGCGGATATAGCGCTGCACGCGCGGGATGAGCTCCGCGTCGTACAGGTAGGAGTTGGGCAGCCGGCAGCGCCCCACGCGGTGGCAGCTGCCGCCATGCTGCGAGCGCGTGTGCGCCAGCTCGCGCACCTCGGCGTCGGTGTAGAGCGGGCCCTCGGGCACGGGGCATTGCGGGATGGCGCTGGTGACCTGGACGAAGGGGTCGTTGAAGGCATTGGTGCGGGGGGCTGGGCTGCCGTCCTGGGCAACGGCCAGGGCAGCCACCCCCAACCACAGCAGGAAGAACTGGAAGAACACACAAACACGGCGCATGCATTGCTCCTTGGTGGACGGCAGGCACCCACGCTGCCTACAACGCGATCTGGTATCGCGCAAATTCCCTGCGGCCTTTCAGCACACAGTCGTACAGGGTAAAACCAAAGTCCTCATAGAGTGCGCGCAGCGGCTGCCGATCGGCCACGCAGTCCAGCCGCAGGTACCGCACACCCAGGCTGCGGGCGTGCTCGCGCCCGAACGCCAGCAGCGCGGCAGACACCCCCTGCCCCGCCCATGCCCGCCGCACGGCCAGCTTGTGCAGGAACGCGGAGGTGCCTGGTTCCGCATCCGGCCAGAAAGTGGGGTCTTCGCGCTGCCAGCGCACCACGCCCGCCACGTCATCGCCCACCCTGGCCACCAGGAAGTGGCCGGTATCCACATCCTGCTGCACACGTTCCTCGCTGAAATCGGACACGGCCCACAGCGGCATCTGGCGGTCTACCAGCCACTGCGCGGCCTCGCGCAGCACCGCCGCGATGGCGGCGGCGTCTGACGGGCGGGCGATTTCTGTGTGCATACGAAAGCGGTATTGGCCTGCAGACAGGGGAGGTGCACGCAGGATGATGGGATGGCGCAACGAACTATCCGCCTGCACAGCAGGCAGATTGCGGTTTACTCATTTTTTGATAGCTATTGGCGCTTGATGGATAAGCGCTGGAAGTCATTTTTATCTAAATTTTAGGGACAAAACCTCTTTCTGCAATCCCCAGCCCGCCCCCCGGATGGGGCGTGCCCCCTACGATGCCCTGACCGTGCCCCCCAGCGACCTCATCGTCCACCGCCCCGAAGGCCTGTACTGCCCGGCCGGGGATTTCTACATCGACCCCTGGCGGCCGGTCAGCCGGGCCGTGATCACGCATGCGCATTCGGACCATGCGCGCATGGGCTCGGCCCACTACCTGGCGCACCAGGACAGCGAAGGCACGCTGCGCAACCGACTCGGAGCCGATATCGATCTGCAGACGCTGGCCTATGGCGACACCATCGACCACCACGGCGTGCGCCTGTCGCTGCACCCGGCGGGGCATGTGCTGGGATCGGCCCAGGTGCGGGTGGAACATGGCGGCCAGGTGTGGGTGGCCTCGGGCGACTACAAGCTCGAAGACGATGGCACCTGCCCGCCGTTCGAGCCGGTGCGCTGCCATACTTTCATCACCGAATCGACCTTCGGCCTGCCCATCTACCGCTGGCCGGCGCAGCCGGCGCTGTTCGCGGACATCAACGCATGGTGGGCCGCGAATGCGGCGGCGGGCAAGGCCAGCGTGCTGTATGCGTATGCCTTCGGCAAGGCGCAGCGGCTGCTGCACGGGGTGGATGCGGGCATCGGCCCCATCATCGTGCACGGCGCGGTGGAGCCGCTCAACGCCGTGTACCGCGCGGCGGGCGTGGCGCTGCCGCCCACCCTGCGCGTGACGGACCCGGGCGCCACCAAGGCCGAGCTGCGCCGCGCGCTGGTGCTGGCACCGCCCTCGGCGGCGGGCACGCCCTGGCTCAAGCGCTTTGGCGAGCATTCCGATGCCTTTGCCAGCGGCTGGATGCTGGTGCGCGGCGCGCGCCGGCGCCGTGGCGTGGACCGGGGCTTCGTGATGAGCGACCACGCGGACTGGCCCAGCCTGCAGAAGGCCATAGCCGCCACGGGGGCCGAGCGCATCATCGTGACCCATGGCAGCACCGAGGTCATGGTGCGCTGGCTGTGCGAGCAGGGGCTGAATGCGCAGGTGTTCGCCACCGAGTACGGCGCCGACGACAACGAGGACGACGCAGGGGCTGCAGCGCCGCCACCGCAGGCCGATGCACCGGCGCCGGAGGCCGCGGCACCATGAAGGCCTTTGCCACACTGTTCCATGCTCTGGACTCCACCACCGGGCAGTCGGCCAAGCTGGCCGCGCTGGTGGCCTACCTGCGCGCGGCACCAGCGGCCGATGCGGCCTGGGCCACCTACTTCCTCGCGGGCGGCAAGCCGCGCCAGATGGTGCCCACCAAGCGCCTGAAGGCCCTGGCGCAGGAGGCCGCCGGCCTGCCCGAATGGCTGTTCGAGGAAAGCTACCAGGCCGTGGGCGACCTGGCCGAAACCCTGGCCCTGCTGCTGCCACCGCCCGTGCAGCCGGTGGACCTGCCGCTGGCCGAGTGGATGGCCCGGCTGCTGCCCCTGCGCGCCCTGCCCCCCGAGGAGGCCGATGCCCGGCTGCGCGCGCAGTGGGACATGCTGGCGCCGGAGCAGCGCTTCGTGTACTTCAAGCTCATCACCGGCAACTTCCGCGTGGGGGTGTCGCGCCTGCAGGTCACGCAGGCACTCGCCACGGTGAGCGCGCTGGACCCCAAGCGCATCGCGCACCGGCTCATGGGCTACACACAGATCGGCCGGCAGCCGCAGGCGGGCGACTACAGCGCGCTGGTGGCCCCCGTGGACGAGGGTAAAGACGGCGCCGCCAGCACGGGCAGCGACACGGCCATGGCAGGCCAGCCCTACCCCTTCTTCCTGGCCCACCCGTTCAGCCAGCCCCTGGCCGAGATGCCCGCGCTGCTGGGCGCGCCCGAAGACTGGCTGGTGGAGTGGAAGTGGGACGGCATCCGCGCGCAGATCGTGCGCCGCGGCGGCGCGGTGTGGGTCTGGTCGCGCGGCGAGGAGCTGGTGACCGACCGCTTTCCCGAACTGGCCGAGGCCGCGATGGCGGCCCTGCCCGACGGCACGGTGGTCGATGGAGAAATCCTCGTATGGCTGCCCCGTGAGCCCCAGCCGCGCCCCTTTGCCGACCTGCAAAAGCGCCTCGGCCGCAAGACACTGACGCCCAAGCTGCTGCGCGAGCTGCCCGTGGTGCTGGTGACCTACGACCTGCTCGAACATGCGGGCCAGGACCTGCGCCAGCAGCCCCAGCAGGCCCGCCGCGCACTGCTGGAGACAGTGCCGCAGCCACCCGACGCCATCGCAGAGCCCGCAGCCCCACCCGCACTGCGCCTGAGCGCCCTGCTGCACGGCGCCGACTGGCCGGACCTCGCGCGCCAGCGCGAGGCCGCGCGCGGCATGGGCACCGAGGGCTTCATGCTCAAACACCGCCAGGCGCACTACGGCGTGGGCCGCACCAAGGACGTGGGCGTGTGGTGGAAGTGGAAGATCGACCCCATGAGCGTGGACGCCGTGCTCATCTACGCCCAGCGCGGCCACGGCCGGCGTGCCAGCCTGTACACCGACTACACCTTTGCCGTGTGGACCGGGCCGCAGGACGACCCCGACCGGCAGCTCGTGCCCTTCGCCAAGGCCTATTCGGGCCTGACGGATGCGGAGATCGCGCAGGTGGACGCCATCGTCCGCAAGACCACGCGCGAGAGCTTCGGGCCCGTGCGCAGCGTGGATGCGACCATGGTCTTCGAGCTCGGCTTCGAGGGCATCGGCAGGAGCCCGCGGCACAAGAGCGGCATCGCCGTGCGCTTTCCACGGATGCTGCGCTGGCGCCAGGACAAGACGGTGGCCGAGGCCGATACCCTGCAGACCCTGATGGCCCTGCTGCCGGGGCAGGACGCTGCCGCATGAGCACGGCGCGCCGTCCGCGCAAGCCGCTGCCCACCGTGGCCGCGAGCGCGGCCGCAGGCTGGATGGCCACGCGCGGCTGGCAGCCCTTCGGCTTCCAGCAGGAGGTGTGGCGCGCCATGGGCGAGGGCCGCTCGGGCCTGCTGCACGCCACCACCGGCGCGGGCAAGACCTATGCCGTGTGGCTGGGTGCGCTGCAGCACCTGGCGCTGGCAGGCGCGCCCGTGGCACCCACGGCGGACGCCAGTGCGCGCACGGCCCTGCGCACACGCCGCGCGGCGGCGCCGCCGCTCACGGTGCTGTGGATCACCCCCATGCGCGCCCTGGCCGCCGACACGCTGCGTGCGCTGGTAGAGCCCCTGCCCGACCTGGCGCCGGACTGGTCCAGCGGCCTGCGCACCGGCGACACCGCCAGTGGCGAGCGCGCCGCGCAGGACCGCCGCCTGCCCACGCTGCTGGTGACCACGCCCGAGAGCGTCTCGCTGCTGCTGGCGCGGGCAGATGCCCACGAGCGCCTGCGCCACGTGCGGCTGGTGGTGGTGGACGAGTGGCACGAGCTGGTGGGCAACAAGCGCGGCGTGCAGGCGCAGCTGGCGCTGGCGCGCCTGTCGGGCTGGAACCCTGCGCTGCAGGTGTGGGGCATGTCGGCCACGCTGGGCAACCTGCAGGAGGCGCTGGATACGCTGCTGCCCCGCCCGGTCCACGATGCCCCCGCAGTGCCGCCCGCCGTGCTGGTACAGGGCCGCATCGACAAGGCGCTGCAGGTCGACGTGATGCTGCCGGCCAAGGTGGACCGCTTTGCCTGGGCCGGCCACATGGGCCTGGCGCTGCTGCCGCAGGTGGTGCAGTCCATCGAGGCCTGTACGTCCACCCTGGTCTTCACCAACTCCCGTTCGCAGGCCGAGCGCTGGTACCAGGCGCTGCTGGAGGCGCGGCCCGACTGGGCGGGCACCATCGCGCTGCACCACGGATCGCTGGGCCAGGAGGTGCGCGCCTGGGTGGAGAACGGGCTCAAGGCCGGCCTGCTCAAGGCCGTGGTCTGCACGTCGAGCCTGGACCTGGGCGTGGACTTTCTGCCCGTAGAGCAGGTGCTGCAGATCGGCTCGGCCAAGGGCGTGGGGCGACTGGTGCAGCGCGCGGGCCGCTCGGGCCACGCGCCGGGGCGCACGTCGAGCATCACGCTGGTGCCCACGCACAGCCTGGAGCTGGTGGAGGCCGCCGCCGCGCGCCACGCGCTGGCGCTGGGCCGCATCGAAGACCGGCACACGCCGCGCGCGCCACTCGACGCGCTGGTGCAGCACCTGGTCACCATTGCCCTGGGCGGCGGCTTCGTGCCTGCCGAGCTGCTGGCCGAAGTGCGCCGCGCGCCGGCCTATGCGGCACTGGCCGACAACGACTGGCAATGGGCCTTGCAGTTCGTGCGCCAGGGCGGCGCCTCGCTGGCCATCTACCCCGACTTCCAGCGCGCTGCGCCCGACGAGGAGGGCATCTGGCGCGTGCCCGATGCGCGGCTCGCGCGCCGCCACCGCAGCAACATCGGCACCATCGTCAGCGACGCCAGCATGCAGGTGCAGTTCGTGAGCGGCGGGCGCCTGGGTTCGGTGGAAGAGAGCTTCATCGCCCGGTTGCGCAAGGGCGACGTGTTCATGTTCGCGGGCCGCCTGCTGGAGCTGGTGCGCACCCAGCAGATGACCGCCTACGTGCGCGTGGCGCCCAAGGGCAGCGCCGCGTTGCCGCGCTGGAACGGCGGGCGCATGCCGCTGTCGAACACGCTGGCCGACGCCATGCTGGAGATGCTGGAGCAGGCCGAGCGCGGTGTGTACGCCTCGCCCGAGATGTTGTGCGCCCAGCCGCTGCTCGCGCTGCAGCACGCCTGGTCGGCCCTGCCCACGCCCGGCCGCCTGGTGGCCGAAACCCTGCACACCCGCGAGGGCTGGCACCTGTACCTGTACCCGCTGGCCGGCCGCCTGGTGCACCTGGGCCTGGCGGGGCTGCTGGCCTGGCGCGCGTCGCAGCAGGTGCCCAACACCTTCTCCATCGCGGTCAACGACTATGGGCTGGAGCTGCTGTCCGCCAAGCCCGTGGACTGGGCCGCGCTGCTGCCGCGCCTGATCGGCGAGGGCACGCACACCACCATCGGCAGCGGGCTGGAGGACGAAGTGCTGGCCAGCCTGAACGCGACCGAGATGGCACGCCGGCGCTTTCGCGAGATCGCGCGCATCGCCGGCCTCATCTTCCAGAGCCACCCGGGCGAGCAGCGCAGCAGCCGCCAGCTGCAGGCATCGTCCTCGCTGTACTACGACGTGTTCGCCCAGTACGACCCGGACAACTTGCTGCTGGCCCAGGCCCGCGCCGAGCTGCTGGCCAACGAGCTGGACATGGAGCGCCTGGCCCGCACCCTGCGCGGCATGCAGGCGCAGACCCTGTCCATCCATGCCCTCACGCGCCCCACCCCATTCGCTCTGCCGCTGATGGTGGAGCGCTTTCGCGAGCGCCTGAGCACCGAAACGCTGGCCGACCGCCTGGCGCGCATGGTGCAGGCGCTGGAGAAGGCCGCCGACGACACCACCGGCACCCACCACGCCGACCATCCCGTGGCCCCGGCCGACATGGCCTGGGACGTGCCCGACGGGGCCACCGCGTCGCCCCGGCGCGCGCGCCGAGGCGATGCCGGCGACACGCCCCGCCGACCGAGAAGGCGCCATGGATTCTGAGCACCTCGACGACCGACCTTGCCCGTGAACGCAGACCCTTCTTTCGCCCCTTCACCCACCGCACCTCCCCCAGGCGCCCAGGCCATCACCCTGCCCTGCGGCACTGCCCTGTGGCTGCTGCCCCAGCGCGCCGTGTGGTGGCCCGCCGCGCGCACGGCCTTCGTGGCCGACGTGCACTTCGGCAAGGCCGCCACCTTCCGCCGCGCGGGCCAGCCCGTGCCGCATGGCACCACGGCCGACAACCTGGCCCGGCTCGACGCGGTGCTGGCGGCCACGGGCGCCGGACACCTGGTCTTCCTGGGCGATTTTCTGCACGCGCGCAGCGGCGCCGGCGCGCCGCTGTGGAACCAGTTGCTGCCCTGGCGCGAGCGCCACGCCTGCATCCGCATGACCCTGGTGCGCGGCAACCACGACCTGCATGCGGGCGACCCACCCGCGCCGCTGGGCGTCGATGTGGCCGATGAGCCCTGGCGGCCCGTGGAGGGGGCCGGGCTGCTGGCTTGCCACCATCCGCAGGCGGGGCCGGGCGATACGGTGCTGGCAGGGCATTGGCACCCGGTGGCCACCTTGCAGGGTCCTGCGCGGGACACGGTCCGCCTGCCGTGCTTCGCGTGGCAGCCGGGGCTTCTGGTGCTGCCCGCGTTCGGGGCTTTCACGGGCATGTCCAGCCAGCCGGTGCCCCCGTCCGCGCGGCGGTTCGCGGTGGCTGGAGACCGGGTCCGCGAAGTGCCGCGCCGGCCGGCCAGCGCCTGAGCCCGCGTTTCAGGGGCGCCTCGGCCGGGCCCGCCATGAAAAAAAAGGCTTTACCCGTCGGTAAATTTTGCATTATGGGATTCGATTGCAAAAACAGGGGGCACGGAACGCCGCAAGGAAGGAGAATCAGAGAGCATCCGCGTTTGGCCCCGCTGCGACCCGGCCGGGGACATTTACATACTCTGTTTCGTGAGACAAGCCATGACGACCCAGCAACCGACCATCATCTACACCCTGACCGACGAAGCACCCCGTCTGGCCACGGCTTCCTTCCTGCCCATCATCCGCACCTTTGCGGCGCCTGCGGGCATCAACGTGACCGAGAGCGACATCTCCGTGGCCGCGCGCGTGCTGGGCGAGTTCCCCGAATCGCTGACCGCCGAACAGAAGGTGCCCAACACCCTGGCAGAGCTGGGCAAGAAGACCCTGCAGGCCGATGCCAACATCATCAAGCTGCCCAACATCAGCGCCTCGGTGGGCCAGTTGCAGGCCTGCATCAAGGAGCTGCAGGGCAAGGGCTATGCGATCCCTGACTACCCGGAAGATCCCAAGACCGAAGAAGAAAAGGCGATCCGCGCGCGGTATGCCCGCTGCATCGGCTCGGCCGTGAACCCCGTGCTGCGCGAAGGCAACTCCGACCGCCGCGCCCCCAAGGCCGTGAAGGAATACGCGCGCAAGAACCCGCACAGCATGGCCGACTGGAGCCAGGCCTCGCGTTCGCATGTGTCGCACATGCACGCCGGCGACTTCTACCATGGCGAAAAGTCCATGACGCTGGACCGCGCCCGCGACGTGAAGATGGAGCTGATCACCAAGAGCGGCAAGACCGTGGTGCTCAAACCCAAGGTCTCGCTGCTGGACCGCGAAATCATCGACAGCATGTTCATGAGCAAGAAGGCGCTGGTCGAGTTCTACGAAAAGGAAATCGAAGACGCGCGCAAGACCGGCGTGATGTTCTCGCTGCACGTGAAGGCCACGATGATGAAGGTGTCCCACCCCATCGTGTTCGGCCACTGCGTGAAGATCTTCTACAAGGACGCGTTCGCCAAGCACGGCAAGCTGTTCGAAGAGCTGGGCGTGAACGTGAACAACGGCATGGCCAACCTGTACGAAAAGGTCGCCACGCTGCCCACGGCCCAGCGAGAAGAAGTCCTGAAAGACCTTCACGCCTGCCACGAAGGCCGCCCCGAGCTGGCCATGGTCGATTCGGCCAAGGGCATCACCAATTTCCACTCGCCCAACGACATCATCGTGGACGCCTCCATGCCCGCGATGATTCGCAACGGCGGCAAGATGTGGGGCGCCGACGGCCGCCTGAAGGACGTGAAGGCCGTGATGCCCGAATCGACCTTTGCCCGCATCTACCAGGAGATCATCAACTTCTGCAAGTGGCACGGCGCGTTCGACCCCAAGACCATGGGCACGGTGCCCAACGTGGGCCTGATGGCCCAGCAGGCCGAAGAGTACGGCTCGCACGACAAGACATTTGAGATCACCGAAGACGGCGTGGCCAACATCACCGATCTGGCCACCGGCGAAGTGCTGCTCTCCCAGAACGTGGAAGCCGGCGACATCTGGCGCATGTGCCAGGTCAAGGACGCCGCGATCCGCGACTGGGTCAAGCTGGCCGTGAACCGCGCCCGCAACTCCGGCATGCCCGTGGTGTTCTGGCTCGACTCGTACCGCCCGCACGAAGCGCAGCTGATCACCAAGGTCAAGATGTACCTGCACGAGCACAACACGGCGGGCCTGGACATCCAGATCATGAGCCAGGTGCGTGCGATGCGCTACACGCTGGAGCGCGTGATCCGCGGCCAGGACACCATCAGCGCCACCGGCAACATCCTGCGCGACTACCTGACCGATCTGTTCCCCATCATGGAACTGGGCACCTCGGCCAAGATGCTGTCCATCGTGCCCCTGATGGCCGGTGGCGGCATGTATGAAACCGGCGCGGGCGGCTCGGCCCCCAAGCACGTGCAGCAGCTGGTGGAAGAAAACCACCTGCGCTGGGATTCGCTGGGCGAATTCCTGGCGCTGGCCGTGTCGCTGGAAGACCTGGGCCTGAAGACCGGCAACGCCAAGGCCAAGGTGCTGGCCAGGACGCTGGATGCCGCTACCGGCAAGCTCCTGGACAACAACAAGAACCCTTCGCCCAAGACCGGCCAGCTCGACAACCGTGGCAGCCAGTTCTACCTGGCCCTGTACTGGGCGCAGGAACTGGCCGCGCAGACCGACGATGCCGACCTGGCCAAGCTGTTCGCGCCGCTGGCCAAGCAACTGGCCGCCGACGAACAGACCATCGTGGCCGAGCTGGCCGCGGTGCAGGGTGCGCCCGCCGACATCGGCGGCTACTACCTGCCCGACACCGCCAAGCTGGACGCCGTGATGCGCCCCAGCAAGACGCTGAACGCGGCGCTGAAGACCGTGGCTGCGTAAACAACCAGCCAAGCCGCCCGCCCCCTAAAAAGGCCCCGCCCGTCGGGGCCTTTTTTCATTGCCCGGCCGCACCAGGATGACAAGACGGCCCGCAGCGGAGCCACCGTTCATGTCGCAGGCGGTGGAGACAAGTAAGTGGCGTGGCTACCGCCCCAGGATCAGGGCCGGTCGCGGTCGGCCACGCGGGTGTTCAGCGCCGCGGGCAGGTAA
Source organism: Acidovorax sp. GW821-FHT11A03 (assembly GCF_058809075.1). Taxonomy (NCBI): domain Bacteria; kingdom Pseudomonadati; phylum Pseudomonadota; class Betaproteobacteria; order Burkholderiales; family Comamonadaceae; genus Acidovorax; species Acidovorax sp. GW821-FHT11A03. The sequence goes on along the minus strand of NZ_JBXASG010000004.1, from coordinate 537,193 downwards.
GCAGGCAGGAACGCACAGCCCTTGCCGAACTGCGCCTCGAAGGCCGGGCACTGCGCAGCGATGCCCTCGGGCGTGGGCTTCACGCCCTCGTCCACCCAGCGCAGCAGGGCGGTCATCAGCGCCGGGTAGGTGGGATCGCTCAGGTAGCTGTGGGTATTGTGCTGGGTGAAGGTCTGCACCAGGCGCGCCGCGCTGCCGCCCTGCTCCATGGTGGCCTTGAAAGCCGCATCCAGCTCGACAAAGGCCGTGGGGTCCTCCACGCCTTTCACGGTGAGCACGGGCACGGGAATGCGGCCACCGAGGTCCGTGTCCTGCGCAAACCGCGCCACGGCGGCCGGGTCCGCGCGGTAGCGCAGCACGGCGGCGTTCAGGGCCGCATCGTCGGGAGAGCCCTTGTACTGCACGCCCCGGTTGCCAAACGGGCTCGCGCCACCGGTGCGGTGCTGCACCACGTCGCGGTAGTGGAACGTGGCCCAGTTCATGTGGCCCTGGATGGAGCTGGCGGGGATGCGGATCACATCCACGATGGTCTTGACCTTGCGCTGCTGCTCGGGCGTGCGCTCTGCAGCGGGCCGGTTCAGCGCCAGGCATTCGTTCACGCGCGCCGCCAGATCCGCCTGCGTCATGGCCGCATCGCGCGGCAGGCCGATGTTGAGCGGGTACGCCGCCTCGGTGGGGCGGGGGTGGTTGTTGCACAGGTACTGGTAGACCACGCGCAGATCGGTGCGGAAGTCGTACGAGCGGGTGCCGCCCGCGAGCACGCCGCTGGTCAGCAGCACGGCATCGTAGGGGCGCTGGCCGCCGGCCGTGGCCTGGAACATCTCGGCCCCCTTGGCCGCCACGCTGGCGCCCCACGACTGGCCGTGCAGGATGGTGCGCTGCGGCCGGGCCACCTGCTGCACGAAGATCTTGCGCAGGCGCTCGGTATCTTCCGCCGCCGCGCGCACCTCCACGCCGCCCTGGCGGAAGGTGCTGCCCGCCCAGGCGTAGCCCGCACGGACCATGATGGACCAGCGCTCCAGGTCCTCCACCGCGCGCTCCATCCTGGGCGCACCCAGCGCCGGGCCGCCGTGGGCGTGCAGCACCAGGTGGCCGTTCCACTGCTGCGGCATGGCGATGAGGTAGTAAGCCCCTGCGGAATCCTGGCCCGACAGGCAGTGGGCAATGGGCGCCAGGTCCTTGGGGCAGGGCGTGGCGACGGGTGCGGCCTCCGCCACCGCCTGGGGTTGGGTGACAACCGGCGCGCAGCCAGCCAAAAAGACGGCGGCTGCCAGGGCGGCCGGTACGGCCACGGTCCGGCGTGGCCAGGCGCGAAGCGGCGGCAAAGCAGTCATGGGAAGGTCTCCGTTGAAATGATGGTGGCGGTGGGCAGCTGCTGCGCATCGTAGAAACGGGGCTCCGATACGTCAAATAGGCAAATCTCCAATCTCCGATACGATTTGCATATGAACCCGCTCCCTGAGCCATTGCACTGCTGACATGGACATCCGCCAGCTCCGCTACTTTCTCGCCGTGGCAGAAGCCGGGCACATGACCCGCGCCGCCGAGCAGCTGGGCATGGCCCAGCCACCGCTGAGCCAGCAGATCAAGGCGCTCGAAAGCACCGTGGGCATGGCCCTGTTCAAACGCCATGCCAAGGGCGTGGCACTGACCGAAGCGGGCCGCGCGCTGCAGGCCGACGCCACGCGCCTGGTGCACGACTTCGATGCGCTGCAAGGCCGCATGCAGTTGCTGGCCGAGGGCAAGACCGGGCGCTTGGCCATCGCCTTCACCAGCTCGGCGGCCGCGCACGAGTTCACGCCATTCGCCCTGCGCGAGTGCCGCGCGCGGCACCCCGGTCTGGTGCTGGAGATCGGCGAGAACAACGCCGCCGAGATCACCGAGGCCGTGGCCGGGGGCCGCCTGCATTGCGGCCTGCTGCGCGTGCCGGTGGCCCGCCCCGAGGGCCTGGCGTTCGACACCCTGCAGCACGAGCCCGCCATGGTGGCCCTGCCCATCGACCACCCGCTGGCGCTGCGCCAGCGGCGCGGCAAGCCGCTGGCCATCCGCATCGCGGACCTGGAGGGCGAGCCCATGATCCTGGTGCGCCGTCCTGGTGCCCCGGGCCTGTACGCCAACCTGCTGGCCCTGTGCGACGAGGAAGGCGTGCGCCCCCGGGTGGTGGCGGAAGTTGCGCGCATGCTGACCAACCTGAACCTCGTGGCGGCGGGCACCGGCATCTCGGTGGTGCCGTCGTCGATGGTGGGCGTGCACCGCCACGCGATCGCGTACCGCCCGCTGGTGGACGGCGGGCGGCTGGACGTGCCGCTCACCCTGGTGTACCGCTCGGCGGACAACATGGGGCCCACGGCCACCTTCACCGCGCTGCTCAACACGCTGGCGCGGCAGGGCACGCCCTGACGCCGGGGGGACCGGTAGGCCATGGCGATCTCGCGCTGCGGCGCCCACGTGTAACTGGCGGCAACAAACCCCACACGGCCGATGCGTGCGGGCACACTGGCGCCGCCGCCGCCGCCGGTGCCGCGCGCCGTCCCCGCCGTGCCCTGCCGCGCACCCCCGTGGCAAGTGGGCGGCGCCGAACGGCGGGCCCCTGCTTGTCCGCATCCGCGTTTTTCTGGCCGCCCCCAGGCCCATCGCCCCATTTACTTTTTATGCCACGTCTGACCCCCTCCTTGTCCTCCCTCGTGTCCGCCGCCTGCCTGGGTGCGCTGCTGTGCGCCGCAGGGCCCGCCGCGGCGGGCCCGAAAGAGGGAGTCCGCGCCTATGAGCGCGGGGAATACGCCACAGCCCTGAAGGAATTGCGTCCCGCCGCGCAGGCCGGCCATGCAGACGCCCAGTACCACCTCGGCCGCATGTACGACGCAGGCCGCGGCGTGGCGCTGAACGAAGCCACGGCGGTGGGCTGGTACCTCAAGGCCGCCCAGCAGGGCCACACGGATGCGATGTACGAGCTGGGCGTGTCCTACGACGAGGGGCTGGGCGTGCCGCAGGACCGGGTGCAGGCCGCCCAGTGGTACCGCAAGGCGGCGGACCTCGGCCACGCCCAGGCGCAATACAACCTGGCGGTGTCCTATGACAAGGCCGAGGGGGTGCCGCAGGACTTCCGCAAGGCGGTGGAGTGGTACCGCAAGGCGGCGGCCCAGGGCCACCTCGATGCGCAGTACAACCTGGGCATTTCGTACGACAAGGGCGAGGGGGTCGACAAAGACCCCCGGCAGGCCGTGCAGTGGTACCGCAAGGCCGCCGAGAAGGACCATCCCGAATCGCAGTTCCAGCTCGGCATGGCGTTCTACCACGGTGACGGGGTGGCCAAGGACCTGGCGCAGGCCGTGCACTGGTACCGGCGCGCGGCGGAGAACGACCTTGCATCCGCGCAGTACCACCTGGGGCTCGCCTACGACGCGGGCGAGGGCATCGCCCAGGACAAGAAGGAGGCCGTGCACTGGTACCGCCAGGCGGCCGGGCAGGACCATGCCAAGGCCCAGTTCAATCTGGCCGTGTCCTATGACGAAGGCGACGGCGTGGCACGGGACAAGAAGCAGGCCGTGCACTGGTACCAGCAGGCGGCCGGGCAGGGACATGCCAAGGCCCAGCGAAACCTGTCGCTGATGTACGCCCGCGGAGAAGGCGTGCCGCGCAACGCGGCCCTGGCGCGCGAATGGGCGCGCAAGGCGGCCGAGCCGCGCGACGGCACACCGGATTGATGCCCTGGCACGCGGTGCCGCCTGGAGCAGCCTCACCGGAGCAGCCCCAGGGTATGGCGGCGGCAGTTGCTATATTTTGAATAGCGAAAACCCACCATCCATCCTGCGCCAGGGGCATTTTCCCAAGGGACACCGCACTGCGGTGCCACCGTGGCGGCTCAGGCCGCCACGGTGTCCTCAGTTGTTGCCCTGGGCCGTGCCCTCACGGCGCGGGTCCGCGCCGCCCGCATACGTGCCCGCGCCGGGGTTGCGCGCCAGCAGGCCGGCATTGCCATTGGACCGCAGGCCGTTGAACACCGCGCCGTGCAGGCCGCTGGTGAAGGTGTCGGTCTGCGCCACGGTGTGGCCCCGCGCCTTGAGGCCGTCGCGGATGGCGGCCGTGTCGATGACCGAACCCTTTTCGATGGACGTGGTCGCGTTGGTCTGCGCGCCGAAGTTGGGCAGGTTGATCGCCTGCTGCACGTTCAGCCCCCAGTCCGTCATGCCCAGGATGCTCTTGGCGGTGTACTGGATGATGGCGCTGCCGCCGGGCGAGCCGATGGCGCCTTCCAGGTCTCCGGTGGCCGCGTTGAAGATGATCGTGGGCGCCATCGAGCTGCGCGGGCGCTTGCCGGGCTGAACGCTGTTGGCGATGGGCAAGCCTGCAGCGTCGGTGGCGGTGAACGAGAAGTCGGTGAGCTGGTTGTTCAGCAGGAAGCCGCGCACCATCTGCAGGCTGCCGAAGCCGTTCTCGATGGTGGTCGTCATGGACACCGCGTTGCCCGCGTTGTCGATGATGGACAGGTGGGTGGTCGATGGCAGGGCCAGCGAGTTGTCCTGCCCCTTGGCGCCGCTCACGCCCGGCGGTGTGCCCGCCACGGGGGTGCCGATGCTCTTGCTCAGGCTGATGAGCTTGGCGCGCTCGCGCAGGTAGTCGGCGTTGACCAGGCCGGCCTGCGGCACGTTCACGAAGTCAGGGTCGGCCACATACAGCGCGCGGTCGGCATAGGCCAGGCGGTAGGCCTCGGACACCACGTGCACCGCATCCAGCGTGTTGGGCTTCATGGCCGCCAGGTCGAAGCCCTGCAGCAGGCCCAGCGTCTGCAGCACGGCGATGCCGCCCGAGCTGGGCGCGGGCATGCCGCACACGCGGTACTGGGTGCGGTAGACGCCGCAGACGGGCTCGCGCACCTTGTGGGTGTAGCTGCTCAGATCGTCCAGCGACAGCTTGCCGGGGTTGGTGGGGTGGCCCGCCACCTTGGCCACGATGTCCTTGGCGATGTCGCCCTGGTAGAACGCGTTGGCGCCGCCCGCGGCAATGGCCCTGAGCGTGGCGGCCAGGTCGGGGTTCTTGAGCAGCGTGCCGGCCGCCTTGGCCGTGCCGTCGGCATTGAGGAAGTAGCTGGCGCCGGGCTCGCCCTGCGCCTTGATGCGCGCGGCCGAGCCGGCGATGGACACGCTCATGCGCTGCGAGATCGCAAAGCCGTTTTCACTGAGCTGGATCGCGGGCTCGAACAGGTCCTTCCAGGGCAGCTTGCCGTGCACCTTGTGCGCGGCTTCGAGCATGCGCAGCACACCGGGCGTGCCCACCGAGAGGCCGCCATCCACCGCCGCCAGAAACGCCAGCGGCTTGCCGTCCGCGCCGATGAAGAGATTGGGCGTGGCCGCCTTGGGCGCGGTTTCGCGGCCGTCATAGGCGAGCAGCTTGTTGGCACCCTTGTCGAAGTGCAGCATGAACGCGCCCCCGCCGATGCCCGACGACTGCGGCTCCACCAGGTTCAGCACCATCTGCACGGCGATCGCCGCGTCCAGCGCCGTGCCGCCCTTGGCCAGGATGTCGACCCCGGCCTTGGTGGCCAGCGGGTTAGCGGTGGACACCATGTCCTTGTTGGCGTAGCTGATGGCCTTGGGCGTGTAGCCCGAGGGCGGCTCCGGCGGCACGTACTGCTCGACGGGCTCGGGGTTGGCCACCGGCGTGCCGGGGCCGTCATTGCCGCCGCAGGCGGCCAGCAGGGCCAGCGCGGCGATGCCCAGGCCCCAGCGGGTGGGTTGGCGTCGAAAGACAGAAGCCGTCATGGTGAAAGGTCCTTGGAAAGGGAGGGTGGTGAAACCGCCGCCCTGTGGGGCACGGCGGACGGCCCGAGCGCCGGGAACGCCCATCAAGTATGTGACGACTTGATGAAAATCATTTTGCTTTTATGCCCCATTTCACGCCAAATGCGAGAAACAGATTTCCTTATTTGCCGTGAAACAGAATCTGGATTCCATCGACCGCCAATTGCTTGCCCTGCTGCAGCACGACGCCGAGACGCCGCTGGCCGAGCTGGCCGATGCCGTGCACCTGTCCAACACGCCCTGCTGGCGGCGCATCCAGTGGCTGCGCGAGAAGGGGTTCATCACACGCCACGTGGCGCTGGTGGACCCGCGCAAGGTCAATGTGGGCGTGACCGTGTTCGTGGCCATCAAGACCAACCAGCACCACCAGCAGTGGTTCGAGACCCTGCGCGACGTGGTGATGGGCATTCCCGAGATCGTGGAGTTCTACCGCATGAGCGGCGACGTGGACTACCTGCTGCGCGTGGTGGTGCCCGACATCCGCGCCTACGATGCGGTCTACAGGCGGCTGACGCAGGCCGTGGCGCTGTCGGACGTGAGCTCGAGCTTCGCGATGGAAGAAATCAAGTTCACCACCGCGCTGCCGCTGGACTACGCGCAATGACGCACTGCCGGGCAAGGGGCAGCACGGCGTCCGGCCGGCAGGCCGGCTGCGCGGCACAATCCAGTCCGCGCCACCTGATGCCGCCACACCCGCATCGCCGCCCCTGGCCCCCTGAATCCAGCATGCACTGGATTTTGTTAACCAAATAGTGAACTATTCGGGCATGACCAAAGACACCGAGACCCCCGCCAAGGAGCGCCAGCGGGATGCCGACCGCTCCCAGGGCGTGATCTTCAGCGCCGCGCGCGACGAGTTCGCCGAACACGGCCTGGGCGGCGCGCGCATGGACCGCATCGCCGAGCGGGCGGGCCTGAACAAGCGGCTGATCTACTACTACTTCGAGGACAAGGAAAAGCTCTTCCAGGCCGTGCTGGAGCAGGCCTACCTGCACATCCGCGAGGAAGAGCGCAAGCTCAACCTGCTGGACCTCCCGCCCGCGACCGCCATCCGGCGGCTGGTGGAGTTCACCTGGACCTACTACCTGGAGAACCCCCAGTTCCTCACGCTGCTCAACAGCGCCAACCTGCACAGGGCGCGCCATCTGCAGGAGTCGCAGCGCGCGCGCGAGATGAACTCGCCGTTGATCGCCACGCTGGGCGAGGTGCTGGAGCGTGGGCGGCGCGAGGGCAGCTTCCGCGGCGGGGTGGATCCGCTGCAGCTGTACGTGTCCATCGCCGGGCTGTCGTACTTCTACCTGTCGAACAACCACACGCTGTCGGCGATCTTCGGGCGCGACCTCATGGCCCCGAAGGCGCGCAGCGAGCGGCTTTCGCACATGTGCGATGTGATCCTCGGGTACGTGCTGCTCGGCTGAGCCCGACGGCCCGGTCCCCAAGCTTCGTCTACAGCCCGCCTTCGCGGTCATGACCCGGGGGCGGCGGCCGCTTGAACATCACGGTGACCTGCGCCTGGGGCTCCCGGTAGCCACACGCTGAAAAGAAGTGCCTTGCCCCGCCCATCGCCTTCACGTAGATGGGCACGCCAGGGAACTCCAGCTCGATCCGCTGCATGAGCGCCCGTCCGATGCCCCTGCCCTGTACGGCGGGGTGGACCACCAGTTCACCCAGCATGGTAGAGAACGCCCCGTCGCTGAAGGCGGAGACGTAGCCGACCACCGCGCCGTCGTCCATCCGTGCATGGGCCACCAGGGGGTACGCGCGGCAGGAGCGAAGGAACAAGGCTTCGTCGTGCTCGCCCCAGCCCACCGCCGCCATCAGCGCAGAAAACTCCCGCCACGTCACGGTCTTGTCGGTCGAAATTTGATAGCCCATGGCCTGACTCTACGGGACCAGCCGGGCACCTCGCGGCACGCCTGGCCGCGCGGCGGTTGGCTCCTCCACGGCGACAGGCCCCGGGCCGCGCGCATCCCACGGATGCGGGTAAACCCCTAATTTCAACGTGCGGAACCGCGTTGACGTGCAGGGCGCGTTCCTGAAAAATGCACTCTATTCACCATTCAGTGAATTAAAGAGCAAGTCCAAGCCTGCCCACGGAGACAAATCCATGCCCATCACCCGCACCACCCGCCGCGCTGCGGCCACCGCCCTGGCGGCGGCCGCGCTCACCACCCTGTCCTTCGGCGCCCTGGCGCAAGGCGGCTACCCGACCAAGCCGATCCGCGTGATCGTGCCGTTTGCGGCGGGCAGCACCACCGACATCATTGCGCGCGCCATTGCCGACAAGATGGGCCAGAGCATGGGACAGACGCTGGTGGTGGACAACCGGGGCGGTGCCAGCGGCACCATCGGCCAGCAGGCCGTGGCCACGGCCGCGCCGGACGGCTACACGGTGATGATCCATTCGTCGTCGCACACGGTGAGCCCCTCGACGTTTGCCAAGCTGCCGTTCGACACCGTGGGCGACTTCGCGGGCGTGACGCCGATCTCCTCGCTGCCCAACGCGCTTGTGATCTCGCCCGCCAAGGGCATCAAGACGCTGCAGGACCTGGTCGCCACGGCCAAGGCCAAACCCGGCACGGTGAACTTCGCCTCGGCCGGCCAGGGCAGCGCCACGCACCTGAACGCCGAGAAGTTCAAGCTGGCTGCGAAGATCGACGCGCAGAACATCCCCTTCAAGGGCTCGGCCGAGGCCGTGACCGAGGTGCTGTCGGGGCGTGTGGACTATTACTTCTCGCCCATCGCCCCCGTCATCGGCCAGATCAAGGATGGCCAGCTGCTCGCACTGGCCGTAGGCTCGCCCAAGCGCGCCGCCGCCCTGCCCGACGTGCCCACCACCGCCGAAGCCGGCGTGCCGGGCTCGGAATTCAACTTCTGGATCGGGATGATGGTGCCGGCCAAGACGCCGCGCGACATCGTCAACCGCCTGCACGACGAGGTGGTGAAGGCGCTGGCCACGCCCGAGGTGAAGGAGCGCTTCCTGAAGCTCGGCGCCGATGCCTGGACGCTCAAGCCCGAGCAGTTCGACGCCTACATCAAGGACGAGATCAAGAGCAACGCCACGCTGGTCAAGGCCGCCGGACTCTCGCCCACACAGTAATTCCCTTCGCGCCGCACCGCACCGCCAGCCCCTGCCGTGGGGGTGGCCAGGCCGCGCCTTTGCCCAATTTTTTTCAACCTTGAACTGAACGAAAGCACCACCGCCATGGCAACCCAACGACTCGGACTCATCATGCACGGCGTCACCGGCCGCATGGGCATGAACCAGCACTTGATCCGCTCCATCTGCGCCATCCGCGCGCAGGGCGGTGTGGTGCTCTCCAATGGCAACCGCGTGATGCCCGACCCCATCCTCATCGGCCGCAATGCCGAGAAGATGGAGGCCCTAGCCAAGGCCCACGGCATTGCACGCTGGGGCACGGACCTGGATGCCGCCCTGGCCAACCCCGAGGACACCGTGTTCTTCGACGCCGGCACCACGCAGATGCGCCCCACCCTGCTGGCCAAGGCGATCCGCGCGGGCAAGCACGTGTACTGCGAAAAGCCCATCGCCACCAACCTGAACGAAGCGGTGGAGATCGCTCGCCTGGCCTCGGGCTCGGGCCTCAAGCACGGTGCCGTGCAGGACAAGCTCTTCCTGCCCGGCCTGCGCAAGCTCGACATGCTGCGCCGCGCGGGCTTCTTCGGCCGCATGCTGAGCGTGCGCCTGGAGTTCGGCTACTGGGTCTTCGAAGGCGACCTGCAGCCCATCCAGCGCCCGAGCTGGAACTATCGCAGCGAAGACGGCGGCGGCATGATCCTGGACATGATGTGCCACTGGCGCTACGTGCTGGACAACCTGTTCGGCGAGGTGAAGTCGGTGTCTTGCATCGGCGCCACGCACATCCCCACCCGCTGGGACGAAGCCGGCCAACCGTACAAGGCCACGGCCGACGACGCGGCCTACGCCACCTGCGAGCTCAAGGGCCACAACGGCGAAGACGTGATCGCGCAACTCAACATGAGCTGGGCCACGCGCGTGCGGCGCGACGACCTGGTGACCTTCCATGTGGACGGCACCGACGGCTCGGCCGTCGCGGGCCTCTCCAGCTGCCGCGCGCAAAGCCGCGTGGCCACGCCCCGCCCGGTGTGGAACCCCGACGAGAAGCAGACCATGAACTTCTTCGACCAGTGGCAGGAGATCCCGGACTCGCAGGTCTACGACAACGGCTTCAAGATCCAGTGGGAGCACTTCATCCGCCACGTGGTGGAAGACGCGCCGTACCGCTGGACCCTGCCTGAAGGCGCCAAGGGCGTGCAGCTGGTCGAAGCCGCGCTGGAAAGCTGGAAGGAACGCCGCTGGGTCGATGTGGCCCCCCTGCAAGCTTAACCACCGATTACTGTTTTGATAGCTGCTAGCGCTTGCTGGATAAGCGCTAAAGGCCAATTTCATTCAAATTTCTGCGAGTACACCATGGCCTTCAGCCTCCCCCTGCCCACGGCCGATGGCCGCATCAGCCCCTACACCCTGCAAGGCCGCCCGCCGGTCGTGCCACAGCGGGGCGTGGCGTTCAACCGCATCGCCTACTCGGCGGCCCACGTGGTGGCCAACCCGCTGGCGGCCATCGACCCCTGGCTGCAGTGCGCGGTGGACTGGGACGCGACCATCGCCTACCGCCAGCGCCTGTGGTCGCTGGGCCTGGGCGTGGCCGAGGCCATGGACACCGCGCAGCGCGGCATGGGGCTGGACTGGCCCACCTCGCTGGAGCTGATCCGCCGCTCGCTCGACGCGGCGCGCGACTTCGGCCCCGGCGCGCTCCTGGCCTCGGGCTGCGGCACGGACCACCTGGTGCTGGAGGACGTGAAGTCGGTGGACGACGTGATTCGCGGCTACGAGGAGCAGATGGAGGCCATCGAGAAGCTCGGCGGCAAGCTCATCGTGATGGCCAGCCGGGCGCTGGCCCGCGTGGCGCAAAGCCCCGCCGACTACGAACGCGTGTACGACCGCATCCTCTCGCAGGCGAAGCAGCCCGTGGTGCTGCATTGGCTGGGCGACATGTTCGACCCGGCGCTCGCAGGCTACTGGGGCTCGCGCGACGTGGATGCGGCCATGGACACGGCGCTGGCGGTGATCGCTGCCCACCCGGACAAGGTGGACGGCATCAAGATATCGCTGCTCGACAAAGACAAGGAAGTCGCCATGCGCCGCCGCCTGCCCACCACCGGCGGCACCGACGGCCAGGGCGTGCGCATGTACACCGGCGACGATTTCAACTACGCCGAGCTCATTGCGGGCGACGGCGCGGGGAGTACGCAGCGCCAGGGCCAGAGCGATGCGCTGCTGGGCATCTTCGACGCCATCGCGCCGGCTGCCAGCGCGGCGCTCGCTGCATTGGCGGCGGGCGACACGGCGCGCTTTCACGCCATCCTGGGCCCCACGGTGCCGCTGTCGCGCCACATCTTCGCGGCGCCCACGCGGTTCTACAAAACCGGCGTGGTCTTCATGGCCTGGCTCAACGGGCACCAGAGCCACTTCACCATGGTGGGCGGGCAACAGAGCACCCGCTCGCTGGTGCACTTCGCCGAACTGTTCCGACTGGCCGACCAGGCCGACCTGCTGGAGCAGCCCGAACTGGCCGTGCAGCGCATGGGCCACCTGCTGGCATTGCACGGCGTGAGTGCCTGACCGCCATGCGTGATTTCACCCAAGACCACCGCTGGCTCTCCATCAATACGGCCACCGTGCGCAAGCAGCAGGGGGCCGAGGTGCCGCTGGCGCGCATCATCGACCAGTGCGCCGCACGCGGCATCCGCGCCATCAGCCCCTGGCGCGACCAAGTGGCCGCGGCGGGGCTGGACGCTACCGCGCGCCAGCTGCGCGCCCATGGCATGGAACTGTCGGGCTACTGCCGCGGCGGTTTCTTCCCGGCGGCGGATGCGGCCGGCCTGCGCGCCGCGTTCGACGACAACCGCCGTGCCATCGACGAGGCCAAGACGCTCGACGCTGCCTGCCTGGTGCTGGTGGTAGGCGCCCTGCCCGGCGCGCTGGAAGGCACGCCGCACTACACCGACCTATCGCGCGCGCGCAGCGAGGTGTTCGACGGCATCGCCGCGTCGCTGGAATACGCGCGCCAGGTGGGCATGCCCCTGGCCATTGAGCCGCTGCACCCCATGCAGGCGGCCGACCGCGCCTGCATCAACACGCTGGAGCACGCGCTGGACATCTGCGATGTGCTGGATCCGCAAAGGACGGGGGCACTGGGTGTGGCCCTGGATGTGTACCACGTGTGGTGGGACCCCAAGCTGCAGCAGCAGATCGCGCGCGCCGGCAAGGAACGCCTGCTGGCCTACCATGTCTGCGACTGGCGCCTGCCCACGCGCGACCTGCTCAGCGACCGGGGGATGATGGGCGATGGCGTGATCGAGCTCAAGAAGATCCGCCAGTGGGTCGAGGCGGCAGGCTTTGCGGGCTATGCCGAGGTGGAGATCTTCTCGGCCCTGGACTGGTGGCAGCGCACGGGCGAGGACACGCTGGACACCTGCATCGCGCGGCACCGCAGCGTGGTCTGAGCCCCGGGGCGGCTCCGCGCCCTGCGGACCCCGGCGCCACCGGTGCGCGTGGCGCCGTGGACAGCATCGTCCGGGCCCGCGCCACGGCGGGCCGTCACCCGGGGCCCTCGCCTGCCACGGGCCGTGCGAGGGCGCAGCCTGCGACGCGCGGGGCGGGCCGGCCGTTGCCCCATCACCCTGGCCGCAATGGGGAAATGGTGCAAAGGGCTGCATAATTACGAATCAATCTCATCACCAATCCCGTTCGCATCCGTTTCGCCATGGCCTCCAGCGCAGTTTCCCGCTTGCACATCGTTTCGCGCATCGCCGCGGGCGTCCTGGGCGGCTATGCCTTCACGTGGGGCTTCATCGCGCTGGGCATCGGCCTTCTGTTCGCGGCGCAGATGGAGTTCCACGATGCGGAGGCCCTGGGCTACATCGTCGGCTTCATCGTTTTTCTGGTGGCCTTTCTGTGGGCGTTTTCGGCGGCAAGCGTGAAGCGCGTGTGGCTGGTGCTGGCCGGCGGCGGGGCGCTGATGACCGGCGCCGCCTGGCTGGTGCAGCGCGCCATCCTGTAAACCGCGCGCACGGACCCAAGAGGTAGATACCCATCATGTTCCAGAACTTCCGGCTCACCATGGCCTGGCTGCACACCTGGTTCGGCCTGGTGCTGGGCTTCGTGCTGATGGTCGTTTTCTTCTTCGGCTCGCTGTCGGTGTTCGACCGCGAGATCGACCGGTGGGCCATTCCCCAGACCCGCTTCGAGCCGCAGCCCATGCCCTCGTTCGACAAGATCCTGCAGCCGGCCTTCCAGGACATGAGGCCCAGCGCGGAAAACATCGAGGCCGCCAGGGACCGCGTGAACGGGCCTGTGCCGCAAAGCTTCCCCGTCATCAAGACCTGGGGCGCGTACACCACCCACCGCGACCCGGTGCTGGGCCTGTTCGCGGGCTATGAGCTGCCCAATGCCAAGGACCCCGACGACAACACCATCTGGGGCAACCGCACGATCGATCCGCGCTCGGGCGCCTCGCTGCCCGACGACCACCTCAAGATCGGCAGCCAGTTCTTCTACCCGCTGCACTACAGCCTGAACTTCAAATGGAAGGACCTGGGCACCTGGATCGTGGGCTTCGCCGCGCTGATGATGCTGGTGGCGCTGGTCAGCGGCGTGGTGATGCACCGCAAGATCTTCCGCGAGCTGTTCACCTTCCGCCCCCGAAAGCACACGCAGCGCAGCGCGCTCGACCTGCACAACCTCACGGGCGTGGTGGCCCTGCCGTTCCACTTCATCTTCGCGTTCTCGGGGCTGGTGATCTTTGGCGGCATCTACTTCCCCATCACCCACACGCAGCTGCACCCGCTGCACGAGCTGCACGAAAAACACGAGGCCGCAGAAACCGGCCTGCCGCACGAGCGCGCGGGCACCGCCGGCACCCTGGCGTCGGTGGACGCGATGGTGGCGCAGGCCCAGCGCCGCTGGGCCGCGCAGGGCATGGCGGGCGACGTGGGCTTTCTGACCGTGCAGCACGTGGGCGATGCCAATGCGTACGTGAGCGTGTACCGCGCGGGCACCGACCGCATCGCGCTCGTGGGCAACGGCATCCACTTCAAGGCCAGCACCGGCGAGGTGCTGCGCGAAGACCCGCCGCTGACCCCCGTGGCCAGCGTCAACACCTTCCTCACCGGGCTGCACCTGCAGCATTTCCGGCACTGGCTGCTGCGCTGGCTGTATGTGCTGGGCGGCCTCTCGGGCTGCGTGTGCATCGCCACGGGCTTCATCTTCTTCGTGGAAAAACGCAAGCGCCAGCACGCCAGGCAGGGCGTGACCGGAGCGCGCTGGGTGGACGCGTTCGCGGTCTCCACCGTGACGGGCATGCTGATCGCCGCGCTGTCCATGCTGATCGGAAACCGCCTGCTGCCCACCGACCTGCCCGCGCGCGGGGACTGGGAGCAATATGTCTTCTGGGGCGCCTGGGCACTGGCCTTCGTGCACGGCATCTGGCGCACCGAGCCCGTGGCCAGCGCGCGCATGGCCCCCGCCTGGGCCGAGCAGTGCTGGGCCATCGCCGTGCTGGGCGTGGCGGCCGTGCTGCTCAACTGGGTGACCACGGGCGACCACCTGCTGCGCACCCTTGGCAACGGCTACTGGCCCGTGGCGGGCGTGGACCTGGCCATCCTGGCGAGCAGCGCCATCGCCGTGCTGGCCGCGCGCAAGCTCAAGCACCGCGCCCAGGGCCAGCTGGGCGCCCCTGCCGTGGACGGCGGCGCGGCCTCCTCGCTGGAGACCGCCCGTGCCTGACGCCTTGCTGCTGGTGGCGGCCCTGGCCGCCAACGTGGTCGGCCTCGGCTGGCTGGCCCTGTCGATGGATGCGCACTGGGAGCAGGTGCGCGGCACCGAGCCCCTGCGGCGCAGCACCGTGCGCACACTGCGCTGGATGGGCGCCGCCGGCCTGCTCGTGGCCCTGGCCCTGTGCCTGGCCGTGGACCACGCATCGATGGCGTCGCTGGTGTGGTTCATGGCGCTCGCGGGTGCCGCGCTCACCATCGCGTTCACACTGTCGTGGCGGCCCCGCGTGCTGGGCGTGCTGATCGCCTGGGTGCGGCGCAGCGGCGCTGGCGTGGCCCGATAAAACCGCCGCACGCAGTTCATGCGGGCCCAGGCTGGGTGGTGCGATGTTTGCGCCCCGGCTTCGACAGGCTCAGCCCGAACGGCTTGTGAAATACCGGGAGGCGACGCTCCCCGAACCCGATTCCGCCACACCCTCAACCACTGGCGCGCCCCCACGCCAGTGCACCCGTGGAACCGGCTTCGCCGGGCCACCGGGTGCTTCCCCCTCGGGGGAAGCCGCGCAGCGGCTCAGGGGGGCATCAAATCTTGCCCATGTAGTCCCGCTTGCCCAGCTCCACGCCGTTGTGGCGGGCCAGCGCGTAGGCCGTGGTCACGTGGAAGAAGAACTGCGGCAGGCCGTAGTGCAGCAGGTACTGCTCGCCCGGAAACTGCCGCTCGCGCGCGGTGCCGGGCTGGATGGTGATGGTGCGCGTGGCGGCATCGGCAAACGCCTCCACGGGCAGGCCTTCCACGAACGCCAGCACGGTGTCGATGCGCTCGTTCAGGTCGGCAAAGCCGGGGTGGTCCGCATCCGGATACGAAGGCACCTCCGCCCCCGCCAGCCGCGCCGCCACGCCCTTGGCGAAGTCACAGGCGATCAGCACCTGGCGCGCCATGGGAAACATGTCGGGGAACAGCCGGGCCTGCAGCAGCGCGTCGGGGTCGAGCTTTCGCGCCGTGGCGTGCGCCTCGGTCTTGGCCAGGATGTCTTTGAGCGAGCCCAGCATCTGGCGGAGAACGGGAACGCTGGCGTTGTAGAGGGGAGATGTCATGGCGGAATTCTTGTCTTGGGATGAAGCACAGGGAAGGAAGGGTCGGCGCCCGGCGGCCTTTTTTTGCCCGCCGGGACCGGAGCGCATTGCAGCACATCGGCGCACTCCGTGCTGGCGCCCCGCCTTTTGGGCTCGTGCCCGGCAGTGTCAGGCCAGGTGCTGGCGCAGCTGGATCACATTGCCCTCGGGGTCGTAGCCATCGCAGGCCCGAAAGCCCCGGGCCTCCCATTCCCTGGCCGCGGGCGCGAGCTGCCCGCCCAGGGCCACGGCCCGCAGCCGGGCCTGGGCCAGGTCCGGCACCGCGAAAAAGAGCTTGATGGGGGTCTCCTCGCGCACCACGGGCGGCTGCGTGATGGCGATGGCCCGGGCGATCCGCTGCGGGATGGCGTGGACCACGATCTGCACCGCGCCAGACTCCAGCACGATATGGTCGCTTTCGGCGTCGACCACGTTCAGGCCGCAGAGCCCTTCATAGAACGCGGCGAGCCGCTGCATGTCCTTGGCGAAGACGACGGCGCCGGACGAAGGCATGGTGGACACGGTGAATCTCCCGCAATGGACGGATGGATCGATGAGGGGCAGCCGCCGCCATTCTCACCGAGATTCACGCGGCCACGGGGTCCGGCAGCAGGCCGCCCGGCCCGCGTTCAGGCCGCCACCGGCGCCACCGTCCTGCGCACCCGGCGCACGTTGAAGGCGCTGGCGATCAGCACGCCCTGCACCACGGCCAGCCCCAGCAGCACGGCGGTGAAGCGGCCCTGGTCGAGCAGCACGCCGAACAGCAGCGGCGACAGCGCCTGGCCGATATCGAGGCCCGAATACACGATGCCGTAGACGCGGCCCGTGGAGCCCTCGGGCGTGGAGCGCTTGACCAGCAGGTCGCGCGAGGGGCCGGCGATGCCGGCGCAAAAACCCATCACCCCGAACAGCACGGGCACCAGGGCGCCGGGCGGGTGCGCCAGGGCCAGCGCCACGGCCACGCAGGCCGCCAGGCCGAAACCGATGCCCACGATGCGCTCGCAGCGGCTGGGGTCGGCCGCCAGGAAGCCGCCCAGCACCATGCCGCCCGCGCTGGCCACCATGTAGACCGTGAGGCACATCGCGGCCAGCGCCACGGGCACGGCATGCAGCTGGCGCGCGGCCTCGGGGGCAAAGGCCTGCACCACGTTCAGCGCCACGGCGTAGAAGAAGAAAAACGCAAAGCACATCCACACAGCGGGGATGCGCAGGAACGCGAAGTTGCCGCCCTGCCCGGCCGCGCCGGTGGCGGCGGACCTGGCCGCAGCGGTGGGCGCCGGCATGGGCGGCAGCGCCAGGTGGCGGCGGCTGGCCAGCAGCACCAGCAGCACCGAGAACGCCAGCACGCCCGCGCACACCAGCGCCACGCGCCACGATGTCGCGATGGCGATGGGCACCAGCATGGCGGGGGCGAGCGCCCAGCCCAGGCTGCCGGTGATGCCGTGCACGCTGTAGGCGTGGCCCAGGCGCGGCGCGCTCACGCGGCGGTTGAGCAGCGTGTAGTCCACCGGGTGGAACACGCCGTTGCCGATGCCCGCGAGCACCGAGAACGCCGCGAGCATGGCGTAGCTGGTGCTGGCCGCGAAGCCGAAGGCCGCCAGGCCCAGCAGCGCCAGGCCGCCGAACAGGATGGGCCGGGGCCCGAAGCGGTCCACCACGAAGCCCGAGCCCGCCTGCACCGCGCACGAGACCACGAAGAAGATGGTCATCAGGAAACCCAGCTCGGTGTAGCCGACTTGGAACGCGTCCTTGAGCCACGGGAACAGCGGCGCCAGCAGGAGCTGGCTGTAGTGGCTGATGAGGTGGGCGATGCCGACCAGCCCGATGACGCTGGCATCGGCGCGCAGCGGGGTGGAGGCAGGCGGAAGGCCGTGGACATTTGCGGTGGTCATGGCGGCATCGTAGTATTGGCCCCGGGTTTCTGGAATGCGACGGAACGACAGCTTTCGGCGAATTTGCGCCAAACCGTTGATCCGGGGCACGCCGGCCACGCCCCCTTTTCTGCTTTTTTTCGACCCGCCATGGCCCGTACCAGCCAAGCCGCTCCCCTGGGCGACACCGACCCGTTCACCCCCACGCCCGCCAGCCCCGTGCGGGTGCGGGCGCGCGACATGCCGGCCGATACGCATTTCGAGCCGCACCGCCACGCCTGGGGCCAGCTGGCCTACTGCGCCAGCGGGGTGGTCCAGGTGAGCGTGCACGCACCGGGCACCGCCACCGCGTACATCGTGCCACCCTCGCGCGCGGTGTGGATCGCCCCCGGCGCGCTGCACGCCGTGGCGGTGCTGGAGGCGGCCGCCTTCCGCACGCTCTACATCGACCCCGGCGTGGTGCCGGCTGGCGGCGCGAACTGCCGCGTGATGGCCGTGACGCCCCTGCTGCGCGAGCTGGTGTCGGCGCTGGACCCGGTGGGCGGCCCGCACCCCGGCCCCGCGCGCGAGGCCGCGCTGACCGCGCTGGTGCTCGATGAGATCGGCCAGGCCGAAAGCCTGGCCCTGGGCGTGCCGCTGCCCGGCCCCCACAGCGACAAGCGCCTGCGCGCGCTGTGCCAGGCCGTGCTGCACGAGCCCGGGCGCTACGCCACGCTGCGGCACTGGGCGGCCGACAGCGGCGCCAGCGAGCGCACGCTGGCCCGCCTGTTCCGCGCGCAGTTCGGCATGGGCTTCGCACAGTGGCGCCGCCAGGCCGTGCTGGCCCATGCCCTGCCCCGCCTGGCGCGCGGCGAGCCCGTGGGCCAGGTGGCGGCGGCCAGCGGCTACGCGAGCGAAAGCGCGTTCTCCGCGATGTTCAAGGCGGCGATGGGGCAGCCGCCCAGCGGGTTCATTGGCAAAAACATGGCCTAGCGCACGGCCGGAAAGCGCCAAAAGCTATCAAATTTGCAGCAAACGGACGTCGCCGGATGGGACCACGCCCCTCAGCCCGGCGCGCCCCGCTGCTGCACCAGGTCCATCGCAAAGCGGCCGTGGCCCACGGACCAGTCGGAATAGTCGTTCTCGTGCAGGAAGATGAACACATCGGCCGGCGCCACGCCCGCCAGGGTGTGCAGGTTGTGCGCGATGGCGGCGTACAGGGCGCGCTTCATCGCATCGCTGCGCCCGCGCCGCAGCGTGATCTCGAGCACCACCACGCGGTCGGAGCGGGCCACGCCGTTGAAGGTGCGGCTGCAGGCGAACTCCCCGGGCGCGTAGCCGGCCACCAGGTTGAACAGCTCGTCCGGCGGCATGCCGATACTGTCCACCAGCGCCTGGTGGACGCCTTGCACGATGGCCGTGCGCGTGGCGGCGGGGGTGTCTTGCGGAACATGGGTGCGGATGAAAGGCATGGTGGTGTTCTCGTATGTTCCCTGAAGTCAATTAAATAGGCAGAAGCGGGCAGCGCAGCCCTCAGGCGATCCACGCATTGCCGCTGATGGCATGGGCCATTGTTGCTATCGTTCTACCGCCTGCAAAGCGATGATTTCTCCGCAGCCTTGTGCACTAAACTCACAAAGATGAGCCCCCGCCTGCCCCCACTGGGCGCCCTGCGCGCCTTCGAGGCCGCCGCCCGCCTGGGCCGCATGACCGCGGCGGCCGACGAACTGTCGGTCACGCCCGGCGCCATCAGCCGGCAGGTGCGCCAGCTCGAGCAGCACCTGGGCGTGCCCCTGTTCGACGGCAGCAAGGCCCGCCCCACGCTCACCCCGGCGGCGCGCGTGCTGCAGCCCGTGCTGACCACCGCGTTCGCGCACATCGCCGAAGCCGTGCGCGAGATCGGCGACGGCAGCCGAGGCCCGCTGGACGTGGCCTGCTTCAGCACCTTCACCGTGAAATGGCTGATTCCCCGGCTGTTCGACTTCCAGGCGCGGCACCCGGGCATCGAGGTGCGCCTGCGCACCACCATCACCGCCGACGCAGGCGCCGCGCGCTGCGACGTGTCCATCACCGCCGAGGAGCCCGGCGCGGCGCGGGACACCCCGGCCTGTACGCGGCTGTTCCCCGAACACCTGGGCCCGGTGCTGAGCCCCGCGCTCGCCGGGCGCGTGGCCCTGCGCCAGCCCGCCGACATGGCCGCTCCCGCCCTGCAGCCCCTGATGCTCCACACGCGCACGCGGCGCAACGCCTGGGCCATGTGGGCGGCCGCCACGGGAGCGCCGGTGCCTGCCGCCCCACCCGCGGGCCCCGAGTTCGAACACTATTACTTCACCCTGGAGGCCGCCGTGCGCGGCCTGGGCGTGGCGGTGGCCCCCTGGCACCTCGTGCTGGACGACGTGCGGGCCGGCCGGCTGGTGGCGCCGCTGGGCTTCGCGGCCTCGGGCTACGACTACGTTCTGCGCCGCCGCGCCGGCGCCCACCCCCGGATCGATGTGTTCTGCGCCTGGCTGCAGGCGCAGGCCGAGGCCACCGCAATGCCCCCGGGCCCGCAGGCGCCCTGAGATCGCCCTACGATGGGCATTCCTTGCCTTCGCCGCCCCGCCGCCATGCCCGACTCCGCCATCCACAGCTACCAACCCCGCCAGGGCCACGGCCTGCCGCACGACCCGTTCAATGCCATCGTCGGCCCCCGCCCCATCGGCTGGATCTCCACGCAGAGCGCGGCCGGAGCCACCAACCTCGCGCCCTACAGCTTCTTCAACGCGTTCAACTACGTGCCCCCCATCGTGGGCTTCGCGAGCATCGGCTTCAAGGACACGGTGCGCAACGTGCAGGAGACCGGCGAGTTCGTGTGGAACCTGGCCACGCGCGACCTGGCCGAGGCCATGAACCAGAGCTGCGCCAACGCGCCGCCCGAGGTCAGCGAGTTCACGCTCGCCGGCCTCACGCCCCGACCGTCCACGCAGGTGCGCCCACCCCGCGTGGCCGAAAGCCCCGTCACCTTCGAATGCCGCAGCACGCAGATCCTGCAGCTGCAGGGCGCAGACGGCGTGCAGGTGCCCACCTGGCTGGTGCTGGGCGAGGTGGTGGCCGTGCACATCGACCAGCGGCTGCTCAAGGACGGCGTGTACGACACCGCCAACGCCGGCCACATCCTGCGCGCGGGGGGCCCGGCCGACTACTTCACGGTGGGGCCGGAGCAGTTGTTCAAGATGTACCGGCCACGGTAGGCCGCGCCCCCTGCGCTATGGCGGCTCCAGCGGCAGGACCACGCTCACCTCGAACCACGGGATGGCGCCCCAGCCGCCGCGGCGCGTGACCAGCGTTTCGCCCGAGTGCATGGACACGCGGTAGGCCAAGCCCTGCGGCCCCGGCAGGCTGCCCGCGCCCTCGCGCCCCCGGTGGCGGCTGCGGGGCTCCCAGCCACAGCACACGAAGTGCAGCCGCGCCATGCCGGTGTGGCGTGCCAGGTAGCGCTCCACGGCCGCCGCCTGCGCGCCCGGTACCCGATAGGTCGCGGTCAGCGCGCGCAGCTGGTGCAGGTGGCCCTCGGCACAGCCGGTCCATTCAAGCCCCGGCGGCTTGCGCCGCTGCGCGGCCAGGAAGTCAGCGCACGAGGCCGTCTGGCCGAACGCGGCGGGCGCGAGGAGGAGGAGGAGGAAGAGGAAGAGAAGGCTCAGACACGGCACCGCGACGGGCGCGCAGCCCCGGCGCCACCACCACCACTCCATGCGCCGCGCCCCTGGCTGGCATGCAGGCGGCGGCAGGTGGCGCTGCGCCATGGCCTGTTACCGCGACAAGGGCGCGCACAGGCCTGCGGCCGGGTCCCGCGCCCATTGCTCTGCCCAGGCCCACACCTGCTGCACGCCATCCGCCCCGGCGGCGCGGCGCTGCAGGCCATGGTCCGCGTCGGGCAGGCTGCGCGCGCAATAGGGCTCGGTGCGCAAGGCGGCGAGTTCGGCAAACCGTTCGTATGCGGCGGGGGGCACCAGGGCATCCTCGCCGCCCCACACCTGCACCACGGGCCAGGGGCTTTGCACCAGCGGCAGGGTCAGCGGCCAGCTCCACAGGTCGCGCCAGTAACCCAGGCTGCGGCCCTGCGCCACGGCGGTGTCGGGCCGGCTCCCGGCCACCACGCGGGCCAGTTCCTCCCAGTCTTCCTGCGCACCCAGGCGCTGCGCCTGCAGCCTGCCGGCCTCCTGCGGGTCCAGCCCGCTGGCCGACAGCAGCACCAGGCCCGCCAGCTGCGGCACCTCGGGGGCGAGGGCGGGCAAGAGTTCGGCCCCTTCGGAGATGCCCACCAGCAGCTGCGGCAGCGCGGGCGCGCCGTCGCGCGCGCGCTGCCGCGCATCCGCGACCAGGGCCGCACGCGCGTGGGCCAGCCAGGTGGAGAGGCGGTCCTGCTGCACGAATTCGCGCGCGCAGTCGCCGGGGGCCGTGCGCGCCTGCGGGTCCACGCCGGGCTTGTGCAGCACCAGCACCTGCGCGTGCAGCAGGCCGGCGAAATAGCGGTCGGCAATCGGGCCCATGCCCGCGCAGCCGGAGCCGGGGATGACGATCACGCGGTAGCGCAGCGGTGCCGTGCGCTCGCTGCGCGCGAGGGCCTGGAGCGTCGCGCCATCGGCGCCCGGCAGGGGCCGCGGTGCAAACGGCTCCGACGGCGGCGGGGCCTGGGTCGGCGCCGCCGGGGCCTGCGGGGGCGCCTGGGGCGCGCCCGCGGACGCTTCGGGCCCGTACACATTCACCAGCGATCCGGACACGGCCGCCGCATAGAACGGCGGTGGCGACGCGGCGCAGCCGCCGAGCACCACGGCCCCGGCCGTGGCCACGAAAAAGGCCAGCGCAGGGCTGGCCAGGGACCGCCCAGGTGCGGCACAAGAAAAAAAGCGTTGGACGTTGAGCACAGCCGAAGTCTGGCACGACTGCGGCGACCCGGAACGCTGCGCCTGCCACTGGCGCGCCGCCAGGCGCCTGAGGTCGCAAAAAAACGCTAGCAAATCAATAGCACATCGCGCTTATCCATCAACCGGAACGGGGCAATCCAGTCAAAACCGGCACGCCCCAGCCCAGGGATGCCCTTATTTCAGGATGAGGACCTGCTCGGGCTGCTGGGGCTGCGGCACGGGCATGGGCTGGCCGCCCTGCTGGTACACCGGCGGCGGGCGCACGCCGCGCGCCAGGTGGGCGTCGGTGTAGCCCAGCTGCATGGCCATCTGCTGGTACACGTCCTGCGCGAGCGACAGCGAGGTCTCGCGGATCACCTTGGCGCGGTTGGGCGGGGCGATGTCGCCACGGATCGACAGGATCTTGGTGTCGTTGCCTTCGCCCTGGGCGGAGAACGCGGCCTTGATCTCGTAGGTCTTGGTGTTGATGAGCGAGAAGTCGGCCAGAAGCTGCAGGCCGTACTGGCGCGTGGCGCTGGTGGTGCCCTGCAGGGGCGAGAGCGCATCGGTGAAGTCGATGCTGGAGACCACGCCGAACAGCACGTAGTCAGCGCCGTTGAACTCGCCCTTCTTGATCCGGCTGATCACGTCGTTGACCTGGGGCTGCACCTGGGGCGTGGCCATCTTGCCACCCTGCACCTGGTTGAGCACCTGCTCGGCCTTGGAGGGCTGGGGCTTGCCCGCGTCGAAGCCCTTGCCCTGGATCAGGCGGAAGTAGGTGCCCTGCAGGATGGCACCCTTGATGTCGTTGGTGTAGCCGCCGAGCTCGCGCTGCTCGATGTAGCTGTAGCGGCCGGCCACGTAGGTGCCGCTGGCCTGCTCGGACGCCTGCATGTGGTGGCTGCCCGAGTGCGAGCCGCCCCCGCCGTAGGGCCCGGCGCTGTAGCCGCCGCTGTGGCTGCCGCCCGCGCTCATCTGGCTGCTGCGCTGGTAGGTGCCGGCCAGGAAATATTCAGACACGCGCTGGGCGTAGGCCAGGTCCGTCACGGCGATCTTGGGCGCGGCGCCCGGCTGCTGCGCCTGGGCGGCGGTGCCCCACGCCATGGTGGTGGCGGCGATCACGGCCAGGGCCGTGTGGAGGGTGATTCTGCGTTGCATGGTGTGCTCCTTGTGAGCTGACGGAAATTCATGAATGGGTCGAGCGATGCGGGCCGGAGCACCTTCATCCTTCGAAACTGGCGCGGCCCAGGCCAGCAGCCGCCGTGCAAGGGCCGCCCCGCCGCACTGGCGGCGTCCCCCTTCCCGCGCGCAGCGCGAGAGAAAAGGGGAAGCGGCGCAGCCGCTCAGGGGGTTGCCTACTTCTTATCGCTTGCTTGTCTTGCGGATCTCTTTTTCATCCTGCCACTCGATCGTGCCTTCCTGCACATCGAACAGCTTGAGCGTGAACTTGTAGTACACGTCCTTGGTCGCGTTGTTCTGCTTGACGATGCTGGTGAGCTCGCCTTCCATGCTGTACTTGGCGGCCGTCATCTGGCCGACCTTGGCGGTGGTGCCCTGCTTGTACAGGCCGCTCTGGTTCTGGCGCTGCAGCTCGTCCACACCGGCCTGCATCTCGTTGATGGAGCGCACGAAGCGCACCTTGCCCGACTTGACCAGCGCCGTCTGGATCGAGTTCATCACGTTGGTGGTGTCGATGTACTCGCTGGTCTTGTTCTTCACGGTGGAGATCGTCACCGTGGGGCGGCCCTGGAAGATGCCGGTTTCCAGCAGGCCGCCGGTCATCTTCTCGGCGATCATCTGCAGGTCGGTGGAGCCGAACTCGTTGGTCACCAGCTCGACGGCCTTGGCGTCGCCGTAGTTGACCTGGCGGTCAAAACGCACGGTGGGCGAGGACAGGTTCTGGCAGGCCGAGAGGGCCAGGGTGCTGGCCGCGAAGGCCAGGATGAGCGTGGTGCGCTGAATGGTGTTGCGTTGCATCTTGTTTTCTCCGGTCGGCACTGTGGTGTTCAGCGCGGTTCTACGTTCATTTCCAGGCGCAGGTCGACGGCGGCGCTGGTCGGCGCCACGCTCTTGACGGTCTGCTGGCCCAGGCCGAGCACGCTCATCTGCTTCCACGATTCGCCGTCGCCCACCTGGTTGCCCACGTTGTCCAGCCACTTGAAGCGATAGAACACGGTGCGGTCGGTGCGGCCCATGTTGGCCATGTCGGCCTGCACGACGAGGATGTCGTTCTTGCGCACGATGCGCATCTCGCGCACGGCGATGCTGTTGGCCTCGCCGCGCAGCGCCACCTTGGAGGCCACGGCCAGCGGCGTGGCCGGGTCGTGCAGCTGGGCGCGGGCCGCGGTGGCCAGGGTCAGGGTGAGGGCCGCGCACGCGATGGCGGGTGCGGCGGCGGCAAGGGCAAAACGGGTTCTCATGCCAGAGGCTCCTTGGAAATGGGACATGTGCGGTTTCAGTTCTTGGCGGCGGGCGCGGGCGTGGCCGAGGTGGACTTGACCACCGACTTGGGCACCGAGCGCGTCCGGCTGGTGGTGGTGGTGGTCGTGCGCACGGTGGTGGCAGGCTCTGCCGCGGCGGGCTGCGGCGCGGCGGCCACGGTGGGCAGCTGGCCCAGCATGGCCACATCGCCGGTCAGCACGCTGTTGTCGTACATGCGCAGGGGCACCAGGGCGTACTGGCCGTCGATCTTGATGGGCTGGGGCAGCTGGCGGCCGTTCACGCTCACCACATGCTCGCCCGGTGGCAGGTAGCCACGGGCCACGTACACGCGGCCGGGCAGCATGCGCCACATGCGGTCGTCCGCCTGCTCGGTGGCCACCGAGGCCGCCGCGCCGATGATGCCGCCGATCAGGCCGCCGCGCTTTTGCAGCTCGTTCTGCAGCACGCCCTTGGCCACGGCGCGGGTGAAGCCGCGCAGCACCATGCCGGGCATTTCGTCCTTGAGCGCGCGGCGCGCCATCACGTTCACATCCACCACCTTTTCGAGCTTGAGGTCGGTGCCCGCGGCGGAGATGGTGGTCAGCAGCGCGTCCTTGGACGGCTCGATCACGGGGTAGGAAATACTGGCCGTGACCATGCCCCGGCCCGTGGGCACCGGAAGCGTGAAGGCCTTGGGCTTGCGCGCGGGGGCGTCACCGGCTTCCACGATGAAGAGCACGTCGGTCATGCGCTGGCGGCGCTTCCAGGTGAAGCCGGTGCGGGTGTCCAGGCCGCGCAGGCCTTCTTCGAGCACGCCGGTTTCGGGCTTGAGCTCGATGGCCTTGCGGTAGCCGGGCGCGGCCAGGCCGGGCTCGTTGAGCATTTCGTACAGGAAGCCGGCGAGGTAGTGCGAAAGGGCGTTCTGGTAGCCGTTCTTGAGGGCCAGCACCTCGGGGTCGTTGAGCGTCTCGACGGGGTAGCCGTTGAGTTCCTTGCCCCCCGAGGTGGCGCCCTTGGACTTGGCTTCTTCTTCCGCCGCCAGGGTTTCCTTGGCACGGAACTCGGCAATGATGGCCTCGCGCTCGTGGGTGCGCTTGATGTCCACGCGGGCGTTCTCGAAGTCGCCCACGGCCATGCGGTTGAGCGCCAGGCGCGTGGTCACCCACACCTTTTCATAGTCCTGGCCTTCATAGACCTTCAGGCGTTCGCTGATCAGCGCGGCGCCCACGGTGCCCATGAGCTTGCTGGGGTTGGTCTTGGCGGTTTCTTCCCATTCCTTGACCTTGATGTCGGCCAGCAGGAAGGCGTTGGTGCTGTCGGGGTAGCGGCGGTCCATGCGCAGCAGCTCGCCGCGTTCCATGTTGAACAGGAGCGCGGTCTTTTCTTCCTCGGTCTTGGCGGTGCTCTCGAGCTGGGCGATGGCCGCGGGAATGCCGCCGCTGCGCCCGGCGTTCTGCATGTCGGTCGCCAGCTTGTCATGGCTCTGCATGGTGGCGCAGCCCGTGAGGGCGGCGCTCAGGGCCAGCACCCACAGAAGGCGCGGGCGGAAACGGGATGGGTGGGCGGTCATGGATGCTCCTTGCAGATCGGTCGGTTGCGCACCAGAAAACCCCGGCACTGCCCACGCGCAAGGCCGCGCCACGCCAGGCGCGCACCGGTCAGGGAGGTGCGCCGCGACGGCGGAAAGCGCCTGCAGGATGGGAGATCCGGACAAGGAAGGTGCTCGCTGCGCGTGCGCCCCCTCCCGGCGCTTTCACGTGCTGCTGGCAGCCCCCTCTGGCTGTGAGTTTCTTGGTAGTTTTGTATGGGGTTGTAGCCAGGGACGCAATGTAGCAAAAGCTTGTATCTTTTCTGTAACCGCGCCGAACGGCTCAAATCGCCATGGAACAGTGGCATCTCATGCCTCCACGCGGTTGAGCGGCATGCGGTAGAGCCACACCACGCGGCCCCCCGGTGCGCGCAGCTGCACGCTGGGCAGCACGCCGGGGATCGCGAATTCCAGGCTCACCAGCCACGCGCCGGGCGCCAGCTCGGCCTGGGCCTTGGCGGCGGCGCGGGCCATGCTCTCGGGCCGCTGGAACAGGTACACCATGCGGTAGGGGCTCCAGTCCTCGGCCCACATGTCGGCGCGCCGCACGCGGGCCCAGGGGCACCGCAGGGCGCACAGCAGGCGCAGGGGCCAGCTCCATTCGATGCCCTCCAGCTGCGCGGCCGGGTAGGCGTGGCGCAGTGCCTTCAGGCCATCGCCCACGCCGCTGCCCGCGTCCAGCACCCGCGCCCCCAGCGGCAGCGGGGCCTGCGAGGCCAGGGACTGCAGCGCATGGTGGGGCGTGGGAAACAGCGGCGCATCGCGCCAGGCGTTGAGCGGGTAGACCAGCAGCAGCAACGCCAGCGGCACCAGCCACGCCCAGGTGGGCAGGCTGGCCGCGCCCAGCAGCGCCAGCGACAGCGGAAAGCCCGCCGCGATCAGCCCGCGCCGCCACCAGCTGCCGCCCAGCACGCTGGCCGCCGTCCCGATCAGGCAGGCGGCCAGCAAGGCCGCCACCGGTGGGACCGCGCGCTGCAGGGCCACAAAAATGAGCCACGCGCACGCCCACGCCAGCAACGCGGGCAGGGGCCAGGGCATGCGCAGGGCCAGCATGGGTTCGTGCTCAGCGGCCAAAAATGCCGCGCAGCAGGTTGACGGGGTTGACCACGTTGCCCGCATCCGTGCCACCCTCGCCCGCTGGCTGCTGGCCTGCCGGCGCGCCGCCCATGCCGCTGGAATAGGCGCCGCCCGAGGGTGCGCCGGGTGCCGTGCCCATGCTGCCGCCGCGCCGCCCCTGCATCTCTTCGCCCAGCATGGCCATGGTGTGCGACTTGACGCGCACGCGCACGGCCCACTCGGGCTCCCAGGCTGCCTTGGGGTCGGCCGGGCGCGGGGGGTGCACGATGTGGCTTTCGCCGCCGTAGGCCATCATGCGCAGCATGGGCGTGGCATCGCGCCCGCCGCCCGCGAAGATGCCCTGCGGGATGGCGCACTGCGTGGTTTCGGGCGAGAGCAGCACACGCTCCTTGAGCCAGCGGTCGATGGTGGCGGGCGACAGGTAGTCGAACAGGCCCATGCCCGTGTCGGGCGTTTCGGCGCTGGACCACATCACGAGGTCGTCCCCGTTCTGCGACATGGCGTGCAGGTAGTAGGCGCGCGCATTGCGCACGGGCTGCCAGCTGGTGCCCATGCTGTCCTGCGGCTTGCCGGTGGTGCGCAGGTCGATGGCGGGCATCAGGTCCTGCGCGGCACCGAGCGTGAACTTCATGGATGCAGGCACGCCATCGCCGCGCACCTGGTGTTCGCCCACCAGGGAGCTGCCCGCCGACAGGCTCACCTGGTTGCGTTCGTTGGGGTATAGCGCATAGGCCGGGCCCACGCGCGGCCCCCGGTCGGGCACGGCGCGGCCGGCGAAGGCCTGGGCATAGTCGGTCGGCTTGGCGCGCGCCAGGTCGATCACGCGCGGCTGGCCCGCGCGCACCGCGCTCCCGCAGCCCCAGTACAGCAGGATGCGGCCCTTGGGCTGGTGCTGCTGGTATTCCTGAGGCACCTCGCCCGGCTCGGTCTGGGTGGGCTGTGCGCGCGGGGGGACCAGCGGCAGGGATTCGCCCATGCGCATGCCCGCCGGAATGGCCTGGCTGGCCTCGACGCCGGGGCGCAGGGTGTTGTGCAAGGCGATGTCGATGACACGCGGCGGCATGATGGACATGGCGCGGGCGTTGCCGTAGGCCGTGTTGCCACCGCCCGCCCTGCCCTGCGCGCCCCCGCCCATGAGGCCGCCGAGCATGCCGCCCCCGCCGGGCAGGCTGTCCATCTCGGGCATGCCAGCCATGGTGCCGGTGGACACGTCCATCCACAGCTGGACCTTGGGGGGTTTGGTGTTTTGGGCCTGGGCGCCCAGGCTGGCGATGCACAGGCCAACGGCCAGGCAGGCGGGGGTCAGGACGAAGCGCAAAGGGGTCATGGGGGTCTGCTCCAGGAGATGCATGGATCACCCGGCAAACCATCGTGGGCCGCAGGGCGGCTGTATCGCCGCCCTGTGAAGAGGCCTTGCGGTCAACCCGGGTGTGTTGAACGCAGCGCAGTGTAGGCCCCGCACAGACGCATTTTGCCTGCGCAAGTTACGTGTGGAAACCGCTTGTGTGCGCTATTTCACACATCCCCGGCACAAGAAGGCTAGGCCTGACCCCGCAGGCGGTCGATCAGCCCGTTCAAGGCCTCCAGCGAGCCGAACTGGATCGCCAGCTCGCCCATGTCCTCCACCCGGCCGTGGCGCTTGACGCGTTTTTTCACGCGC
Source organism: Acidovorax sp. GW821-FHT11A03 (assembly GCF_058809075.1). Classification (NCBI taxonomy): domain Bacteria; kingdom Pseudomonadati; phylum Pseudomonadota; class Betaproteobacteria; order Burkholderiales; family Comamonadaceae; genus Acidovorax; species Acidovorax sp. GW821-FHT11A03. Next base: position 507,986 of record NZ_JBXASG010000004.1, on the reverse strand, counting down.
ACCTCGACCTCGGCCATGAGCAGGTCCGAGAGTTCTTCCTCCACGCGCTTCAAGTCGCGCGACTTTTCCTTCTGGGGCTTTTGCGGCACCAGGCTGAACTCGGCGCCGATCTTCTTGACCAGCGCCTCGGCCTCGCGCACCGACAGTTTCTTGGCCGCGATCTGGTTGCCCGCCGTGATCTGCGCGGCGCGGTCCAGCGACAGCAGCGCGCGCGCATGGCCCATGTCGATGTCGCCGGCCATCAGCATGGTCTGCACCGGCTCGGCCAGGTTCAACAGGCGCAGCAGGTTGCTGGCGGCGCTGCGCGAGCGGCCCACGGCCTGCGCGGCCAGCTCGTGCGTGAGGCCGAATTCCTTGACCAGGCGCTGCAGGCCATGGGCTTCTTCCAGCGGGTTGAGGTCCTCGCGCTGGATGTTCTCGATGAGCGCCATGGCGGCCGCCGACTCGTCGGGCACGTCGCGCACCAGCACCGGCACCTCGGCCAGGCCCGCCAGGCGCGAGGCCCGAAAGCGCCGCTCGCCCGCGATGATTTCGTACTTGCCCGCGTTGTCTCCGCTCGCAAGACGCCGCACCAGGATGGGTTGCATGATGCCCTGGGCCTTGATGGATTCGGCCAGCTCATACAGCGCCCCTTCGTCCATGCGCGTGCGGGGCTGGTACACGCCGGGCACCAGTTCAAACAGCGGCAGGCTGCTGGGCAGCCCGGCTTCAGCCGCCTGGGCCTGTTCCACTTTTTCTTCGACCTTGGGGCCCAGCAGGGCTTCGAGGCCTCGGCCGAGGCCCTTGGGTTTTTTGGTGACCATGAAATGCTTCTCGCGAAAAGGAATGGGGGAAAGATTCTTCAGCGGTCGATGATGACCAGCGTGCCATGGCTGCCGGGCGCGACGGCGTGGGGCACACCTGCTGGCACGATGAACACCTCGCCCGCGTTCACCTCGGTGACCTGCCCCTGCAGGGCGAGGCGCATGCAGCCGTCGAGCACCAGCAGCGCCTCATCAAAGTCGTGCGACTCGTCGGAGTAGGCGGCGTCGTCCATGCGCAGCACCTTGACGTTGGCGCCTGCGGCCTGGCCCACGACCGTGGAGCTCCAGGCGCGGGGAAGTTGGTCGGCGATGGCGGGCAGGTTGATTTTGGTCATGGATCGGATCACTGAGAAATTCGGTAGCTGACAGCTACACGGCGCACCACGCGCCACAAGGCCCAGCGGCTCATGCCGGGTTGGCCAGCTGCAGCAGCCAGCCATGCCCCTCATCCCAATCGCCCAGGCCCGATTCGGCATTGATGTGGCCGCGCTCGCCGTAGTCGATGAAGCGCGCGCCCCAGGCCTGCGCCAAACCTTCGGCGCGCTCCAGGCTGCAATACGGATCGTTGCGGCTGCCCACCAGCACGGCCGGGAACGGCAGGGGTTTGCGTGCAATGGGCGCCCAGCCGTGGATCTGCGCGGCCAGGTCGGGGCGTTCCACATCGCCCGGCGCCACCAGCAGCGCGCCCACCACGCGGTGCGCGTTGGCCGAATGCGCAGCCCACCAGGCGGTAAGGATGCAGCCCAGGCTGTGCGCCGCCAGCACCACGGGGCCATCGGCATCGACCACGGTTTCCTCCAGCCGCGCCGACCAGTCGCCGCGCAGCGGGCGCATCCAGTCGTGCTGCTCCACGCGGTGGTAGCCGTGGCGGGCCTCCCACAGGCTTTGCCAGTGGCCGGGGCCCGAGTTCTGCCAGCCGGGCAGCAGCAGGATGTTGGAAGCCTTCATTACTATCAATTCAATAGCTATCAGCGCTTGTCCATCAAGCGCTAGGGGCCATTTTTGCCATGGAAGATGCTCCCGCCGGCATGGTGTGCACGCGCTCGACCATCTCCTGCGCAAACTCCACAAAGGCCTGGCTGCCCTTGGCGGCCGGGTCGAACACCACACCGGGCAGTCCGTAGCTGGGCGCCTCGGCCAGGCGCACGTTGCGCGGGATCACGCTGTTGAACACCTTGTCGCCGAAATGGCCCTTGAGCTGGTCGCTCACCTGCTGCTGCAGGGTGATGCGCGGGTCGAACATCACCCGCAGCAGGCCGATGATCTGCAGGTCGGCATTGAGGTTGGCGTGCACCTGCTTGATGGTGTTGACCAGGTCGGTCAGGCCTTCGAGCGCGAAGTATTCGCACTGCATGGGCACGATCACGCCGTGGGCGCTGCACAGGCCGTTGAGCGTGAGCATGGACAGCGACGGCGGGCAGTCGATGAGCACGAAGTCGTAGTCGCCATCGGCCTCTGCCAACGCGGCCTTCAGGCGCTTTTCGCGGTGCTCCAGCGCCACCAGTTCCACCTCGGCGCCCGCCAGCTCGCGGTTGGCGCCCAGCACCCAGTAGCCACATTTTTCCGACAGCACGGCGGCCTCTTTGACCGAGGCGGATTCGAGCAGCACGTCGTACACCGTGAGGTCCAGGCTGCGCTTGTCCACGCCCGAGCCCATGGTGGCATTGCCCTGCGGGTCCAGGTCCACCATCAGCACGCGCTGGCCGATCTTGGCCAGCCCGGCAGCAAGGTTCACGGTGGTGGTGGTCTTGCCAACACCACCCTTCTGATTGGCAACGCAGAAAATTTTGGCCATGTGGGTGTTGCAGTCCGTGTTGTTGTCGTTGTTTTACTTGGAGATGGCCAGCTTGATGCCAAAGCCGATCAGAAAGACACCCGCCACTTTTTCCAGCACGCGGCCGATGCGCGGGTTGGCGCGCATGCGCGCGGCCAGGTGGTGCGTGAGCAGCACGGCGACCAGCCCGTAGAGGAACGTCAGCACCGCCACGGTGGCCGCCATCACGCCGAAGGTCAGAAAACCCTGGTGGCGCGCCGGATCCACGAACAGCGGGAAGAACGCCATGTAGAACACGATGGCCTTGGGGTTGAGCAAGGTGATCAGCCCCGCCTGCTTGAAATAGTGGCGCGGCTGGATGTTGAGGATGGGTTGTGCCCCCGGCTTGGCCGTGAGCATCTTGAAGCCCAGCCAGGCCAGGTAGGCGGCCCCCAGCCACTGCACCGCATGGAACGCCGTCGGGTACGTGGCCAGCAAGGCCGCCACCCCGGCCACCGCCGCCCACATCAGCACCTGGTCGCCCGCGATCACGCCCAGGGTGGCGGCCATGCCGCCGCGCACGCCGCCCTTGCTGGTGGAGGTGATGAGCGCCAGATTCCCGGGGCCCGGAATGAGCAGGAACAACACGATGGCGGCGACAAAGGCGCCGTAGTCTGCGATGCCGAACATGATCTCTCCCGGTGTGCTGGATCTGGAGGGGGTGCCGCGACATGCGGCGCACCCACGATGAGCAGCCGAGTTTAAGCGACCACCCCTCCCTGCTCCCTCATCCGCATGTCAGCAGCCGGCAAACCCGTCCCAAAAAACCTCAGGCGGGCTTCAACCAGATGATGCAGCGCTCGGCCTCCAGGCCCGGGACGGTCAGTGGTTCCACGTGAAACACCGACGCACCGGCGGGCAGGGCTGCGATCTCGTCCTCTGGGTGCTTGCCCTTCATGGCCAGCCACACGCCGTGGGGCGCGGCCAGCGCACCCTGCGACCAGGTCACGAAGTCGGGCAGCGAAGCAAACGCACGGCAGCTGATGATGTCGAACGGCGTCGTCAGTGTCTCCACGCGCGCATGCACCCCATGCAGGTTGCGCAGCTTCAAGGACACCGCCGCTTGCTGGATGAACGCCGCCTTCTTGCCCACCGTGTCCACGCAGCTCACATCCACCGCCGGGCAGCAGATGGCGAACACCACACCGGGCAGCCCGCCGCCCGAGCCGACATCCAGCAGGCGCACCGAGCCCGCTGCCAGGGCCTGTTGCTCCAGGGTGGCGACGTGCCGGCGCAGCGGTGCCACCGCCGCCAGGCTGTCGAGCAAATGGTGCGTCATCATCTCGTGCGGGTCGCGCACCGAGGTCAGGTTGTAGACCTTGTTCCACTTCTGCAGCAGGGCCAGAAATTCCATCAGCTGGCTGACCTGGTCATCGCCCAGGCCCAGGCCCAGGGCATCTGCACCCGCCTGCAACTGGCTGCGCAATGCGTCGTTGTGGGGTACGGTCATCGTCATGCCGCCACTTCGCCTTCAGCCTTGGACGGGGCGACGGCAAATTCCTTGAAGCCACCCTTCTTCAGATGCACCATCAACAGCGAGATCGCCGCCGGCGTGATGCCCGTGATGCGCGATGCGTGGCCCAGGGTCTCGGGCCGGTGGCGGCTGAGCACCTGGCGCGCCTCGATGCTCAGGGCCGTGACCTGCATGTAGTCCAGGTCGGGCGGCAGGCGCAGTTTCTCGAAGTGCGCGGCGCGTTCCACCTCGCCCTTCTGGCGGTCGATGTAGCCCGAATACTTGGCCGCAATCTCCACCTGCTCCACCACGGGCTCGCTCAAGGGCCCCAGCGTTTCACGTGAAACCTCGCTGGAAACGTACTTGCCGCCGTCCATGGACACCAGGCTGGCGTAGTTCACATCCGGGCGGCGCAACAGCTCGAACAGGTTGTATTCGTGCTCGATGCTCTTGCCCAGCACGCGCTCCGACTCGGCCGCGGGCAGGTTGCGCGGGTTCACCCAGGTGGCTTTCAGACGCTCTGTTTCACGTGAAACCGCATCGCGCTTGCGGCTGAACGCATCCCAGCGCGCATCGTCCACCAGGCCCATGCGGCGCCCTGCTTCGGTCAGGCGCATGTCGGCGTTGTCCTCGCGCAGCTGCAGACGGAACTCGGCCCGGCTGGTGAACATGCGGTAGGGCTCGGTCACCCCCTTGGTGATCAGGTCGTCCACCAGCACGCCCAGGTAGGCCTCGTCGCGGCCGGGCAGCCAGGCGGCTTCGCCCCGGCACTGCAGCGCGGCGTTGATGCCGGCGAACAGGCCCTGCGCCGCCGCCTCTTCGTAGCCCGTGGTGCCGTTGATCTGCCCGGCGAAGAACAGGCCCTGGATCTGCCGCGTCTCGAAGCTGCTCTTGAGCGAGCGCGGGTCGAAGTAGTCGTATTCGATGGCATAGCCAGGGCGCAGGATGTGCGCGTTCTCCAGGCCGGGCATGCTGCGCACCAGGTCGTACTGGATGTCGAACGGCAGGCTGGTGCTGATGCCGTTGGGGTAGTACTCGTGTGTGGTCAGGCCTTCGGGTTCCAGGAAGATCTGGTGGCTGTCCTTGTCGGCAAAGCGGTTGATCTTGTCCTCCACGCTCGGGCAGTAGCGCGGGCCCACGCCCTCGATCTTGCCGGTGAACATGGGGCTGCGGTCAAAGCCGCTGCGGATGATCTCGTGCGTGCGCTCGTTGGTGTGGGTGATCCAGCAGGGCACCTGCTGGGGGTGCATCTGCGCGTTGCCCATGAAGCTGAACACGGGCACGGTGCCCTCGTTCACGCCACCGGGCATGCCGTCGCCGGGCTGCTCGGTGCACTTCGAAAAATCGATGCTGCGCCCGTCGATGCGCGGTGGCGTGCCGGTCTTCAGGCGCCCCTGGGGCAGCTTCAGCTCCTTGAGGCGCGCCGACAGCGACACGGCGGGCGGGTCCCCGGCCCGGCCGGCCGCGTAGTTGTTCAGCCCCACATGGATCTTGCCGTCCAGGAACGTCCCGGCCGTGAGCACCACCGTCCGGCTGCGAAAGCGGATGCCCACCTGCGTGACGGCGCCCACCACCCGGTCGCCCTCCACCATCAGATCGTCCACCGCCTGCTGGAACAGCCACAGATTGGGCTGGTTCTCCAGCATGCGGCGGATGGCGGCCTTGTAGAGGATGCGGTCGGCCTGGGCGCGCGTGGCCCGCACGGCGGGGCCCTTGCTGCTGTTGAGAATGCGGAACTGGATGCCGCCCTCGTCCGTGGCCAGCGCCATGGCGCCGCCCAGCGCGTCCACCTCCTTCACCAGGTGGCCCTTGCCGATGCCGCCGATGCTGGGGTTGCAGCTCATCTGCCCCAGCGTCTCGATGTTGTGCGTGAGCAGCAGCGTCTTGCTGCCCATGCGCGCGGCGGCCAGCGCGGCCTCGGTGCCCGCATGGCCACCGCCGACAACGATCACATCAAATTCCTGGGGATACAACATGGGGGACACTCCGGGGCCTGGCGGGCCCGATAATCAAAACACCCGGTAGCACAGGGGCACCCTACCCAAGGCGCCGCACACCGGCCCTGCTGGTGGTGGGCGCGCCCGGCGCCCCAGCAGGCAACCCGCGATTTTCCCACTTTGCGCAGGCCGTGTCTGTTTCCAACCCCCTCACCCTCTTCCTGACCGAGTTGCTTGGCGCCCCGCCCCCGGCCGTGGAAGCCTGGTGGGCACGCGCCGAACGGCGCGTGCTGGAGCGTGGCCAGCCATTGCTGCGGGCAGGCGAATACTGGCGGCACCTGTGGTGGGTGGAGCGCGGCGCCCTGCGGCTGTTTTACCTGGACCGCGACGGAGCAGAGTCCAACAAGAACTTCTTTCTGGACGGCGCCCTGTGCTGGCCCATCACCCCCACACTGCGCCAGCAGCCGGTGATGTTTCACGTGGAACCATTGGAAGACAGCGTGGTGTGGGCGCTGCCCTTGCCCACCGATTCCAGCCGCCCCCTGCCCGGCGCGGGCTGGGCACCGTGGGCCGCGCTGGAGCACCGGGTGCTCTGCGCCCTGCTCGACGGCAAGATGCAGCGCGAGCAGGAATTTCTCCAGCTCAGCGCCCGCCAGCGCTACGCCCGTTTGCTGGAGCAGCATCCGCAATGGGCCGAGCGCATCGCCCTCAAGCACCTGGCGTCGTACCTGGGCGTGACCGATGTCTCGCTGTCGCGCCTGCGCAGCGAGATGGGGCTTAGAGCGGCTAACAAAACTCAGCGTAGCGGCCCTGGCTAGGCGTTCCGTCGCAGGCAGTACAAGCGGTACGACAAGACGGAACAACGACGCCAGGGGAGTTTTGTGAGCCGCTCTTATCAAAGGATAAGGCACTGGGGGCGGCTTACCGGCAGAGTGCGGGCATCACCCCCACCAGCCCGCCCATGACCACCGCCCAACACCCCAGCAACGCGCCGCCCCCGCTCTCCCTGATCCCCCACGCCCTCGCCGTGCTGTGGCTCGGCCTCATGGCCGGGTTCTTCGGCACCTACAGCGCCAACATCAACCTGGCCCTGCTGCAGATGGACGGCGCCATCTACGCCACCGTGCAATCGGCCTTCAATCGCAACGTGCGGCACGCGCTGTTCTTTGTGCTGTTCTTTGGCCCGCCGCTGTGGTGCGGGCTGGCCCTGGCCACGGCCTGGCGTGACCACCGCGCGCCATGGTGGCGCCTGCTGGCCGGGGTGGGCGTGGCCTACCTGCTGGGCATCGTGTTCTTCACCCAGCAGGTCAACCTGCCGCTCAACCACACCACCGAAGCCTGGAACCCCCAGGCCCTGCCCGCCGGCTGGGCCCAGGTGCGCGACCGGTGGAACGCCGCCAACCTGTGGCGCGCGCTGCTCAGCCTGGGTTGTTTCATGGCGGCGCTGGGGTCGCTGGTGGGGCGGATTGCGGGTCGCCGCACGTAGCCGCACTGGCGCAGCGCCACGCACCGGCTTCCCGGCTTCCCGGCTTGCAGGAATCCTGCCACGCGCCTGTGCTCCAATCGCAGGCACCATGCCCCACACACCTTCCCTCCTGATCTTCGCCGGCAGCACGCGCCAGCAGTCCTTCAACCGCAAACTGGCCCACGCCACCGCCACCATCGCACGCGACGCGGGCGCCACGGTCACGCTGCTGGAGCTGTCGGACTTCGACATCCCGCTGTACAACGCCGACCTCGAAGCCCAGGGCACACCGGCGGACGTGATCCGGCTCAAGGAGATCCTGTGGCAGCACCCCGCCTGGGTCATCTGCTCGCCCGAGTACAACGGCAGCTACACCGCCCTGCTCAAGAACACCATCGACTGGGCCTCCAGCCCCGTCAAGGGCCACCCGGACTGGCAAGACGGCGGCAAGAGTTTTCGCGGCAAGGTCGTGGGCATGCTCAGCGCCTCGCCCGGCGCCCTGGGCGGCCTGCGCTCGCAAAGCCACCTGGCGCCCCTGCTCATCAACGCCGAATGCTGGCTGGCACCCAAGGCGTTTGCGCTGGGCTCGGCCGGCAGCGCATTCGACGACAGCGGCGCCCTCATCCAGCAAGCCCACCGCGACCGCGTGCGCGCCGTGGTCGACCAGGTGCTGTGGGCATCCAGCTGCCTGCACGGCGATGCTGCCGCTGGCCAGTGAACGCCAAAATTTGAATCAAATTGGCCTCTAGCGCTTTATTCATAAGCGCTAGCAGCTATATAAATAATAGCATCCACCCATGAACTGCCGCCCCGGCTGCGGCGCCTGCTGCACCGCCCCCTCCATCAGCTCGCCCATCCCGGGCATGCCCCAGGGCAAACCGGCGGGGGTGCGGTGCATTCAGCTGGGGGACGGTGCGCGCTGCCTCATTTTTGGGCAACCCGAGCGGCCGGCGGTGTGCGGGGGGCTGATGCCGTCGGCCGAGATGTGTGGCACCAGCACGGAGCAGGCCATGGGTTTCCTGGCGCGGCTGGAGCGGCTGACGGAGCCCGGGAGCGTGGGCGAACCGGCGGGGTGACCGGCGGTCCTCCCGATGGGTCCGCGCCCGCTACTTCATCGAGTGCAGCCCGACCTTGTTGCCCTCGGTGTCCATGAAGTGGGCAAAGAAGCCGAAGTCGTTGCCAATCTCCGTCTTCGGCACCACCACCGCCCCGCCCGCCGGCTCCACGCGCGCCAGCAGGGGGGCCAGGTCCTCGCCGCCATTGAGGTACACCATCGTCCCGTTCTGCGAGGGTACGCTGCCCTCCGCCTGCACGAGGGCACCGCCCACGGCGGCGGGGTCGGAGGACAACATCCCCATTTTGGTCGGGCCCATTTCCATGGGCGCAATGGTGATGCCCAGCACCGTCTCGTAGAAAGTCTTGGCGCGGGTGAAGTCGGTCACGGGGATCTCGAACCAGTTCAATGCATGGGCCATGCTGCGCTCCTTGGGTTGCGGGATGGAAACCCGCACTGTGAACCATCGCGCAGCCCGGCGCAATGACGGCCCGGCCAGGCCGCCGCAGGCCTTTCCGCGGGCCGTCCCTTCCCTGTCACGGGCCCCGCACGGGGGTTGCCTGCGCACGCCCGGTTGCGTACAACACGGTCATTCCTCCCAGCCTTCGGCTCTGCTCAAAAATGCCTCCAGCGCTTTACCGACAAGCGCCAATAGCTATCAAAATAAAAGCAACCAGGGCCGCCCTGTCACACCACCGCTGCCTCCAACGTCTGTGCAGGACCACGGAACAGTCTTCCCACACGCTCCTGCCTGCCGCACGCCACCCGACACCGCCATGACCACGAACCCCGCACCCACCGCCACCGACCCCTTCACCACCCTGCGCCCCCGCCTGTTCGGCATTGCCTACCGCATGCTGGGCGTGCGCGCCGATGCCGAGGACGTACTGCAGGACGCCTGGCTGCGCTGGAGCCGCCAGGATGTGGCCGTGCTGCAATCGGCCGAGGCCTGGCTGGTGACGGTGGTCACGCGGCTGGCCATCGACCGGCTGCGCGCGCTGAAGGCCGAGCGCGAGGCCTACGTGGGCTGGTGGCTCCCCGAGCCGCTGGTGGAGCTGCACCACGGCGACGCACCGCACCACCACGACACCCCCGAGGCGGCCGCCGAGCTGGCGGGCGAGCTGTCGGTGGCATTCATGTACGTGCTGGAGCGCCTGGGGCCGGAGGAGCGCGCGGCCTTTTTGCTGCGCCAGGTGTTCGACTACGACTACCCCGAGATCGCCGCGCAGCTGGGCAAGAGCGAGGCCAGCTGCCGCCAGATGGTGCACCGTGCCAGCGAGCGCGTGCAGCAGGCGCGCACCCGGTTCGAGGTGCCGCAGGCCGTGCACCACCAGCTGCTGCAGCGCTTCATGCGGGCCGCCCAAAGCGGCGACCGCAACGCCATCGAGGCGCTGCTCAGCGAAGACGCGCAGCTGATTGGCGACGGCGGCGGCAAGGTGCCATCCTTTCCCAAGCCGCTGGTGGGGCCGTTCCGCATCGCCAACCTGTACTGGGCGCAGTTCCGCCGCCTGGGCGCGTTGGTGGTCTACCGCATGGCGCTCCTCAACGGCGAACCCGGCCTGCTGCGCTACGTGGACGGCCGCATCGAATCGGCGCAGGCGTTCGTGACGGACGGCGAGCGCATTGTGGCCATCTATGCCGTGCGCAACCCGGACAAGTTGGCGGGCATCCCGGACACGCTGGGGTGACGTGCTGAGGTTTTTTCGGGGCACCGTGTCACAGCGGCAGACCCGGCCACGTCTAACCAGTATGAAAGGCAGCAGCAGCAGCAACACCACCGCAGCCTTCATGCCCGACGTTTTTACCCCGGACCATTGCCATTCACATCCAAGGACCCGCCATGCCATCGACCACCCAACACACCGCCCGCCTGCCCTATCACAAGCTGTCTTCCAAGGCCTTCATGGGCCTGGTGAGCCTGTCGGAAACCCTCAAGAAGGGACCACTGGGCGCGCGCCTGGCCGAACTCGTCTTCCTGCGCGTCTCACAGATCAACGGCTGCGCGTACTGCATGGACATGCACTGGACCTACCTGGTCAAGGACGGCATGGAGCCGCGCCACCTGAACGCCGTGGCCGGCTGGCGCGAGGCGCCGTTCTTCGGCGAGCGTGAACGCGCCGCCCTGCGCTGGGCCGAGATCATCACCGCCACGCCCCACAGCGATGCGAGCGACGAGGAATTCGCGAAGCTGCAGGCGGTGTTCAACGAGACCGAAATCTCCGAACTGGGCTTTGCGATTGCCGTGATCAACGCCTGGAACCTGGTGAACGCCGGGATGCGCGCCCCGATCCCGGAAGCGGGCTGAAGCGTCCTCCCACGCGCCGCAGGGGCGGGCCTGGCGCGCGGGAGAGGGTTTCGGCCCCCACAACCCCTCTCCCGTGCGCAACTGCGGATTGACGCCGCAGTCCCGGTCGCTCAAACTCAAGTGTTTCCATGGGTAACTGGTGTCGCAAAGATGCCTTACCGGCCTTCCCGTGCGCTTCCACCCGCTTTTGAGACCACCGCCATGAACTTCCTGCACCGAACCGCGATGGCCCTGATGGCGAGCCTCGTCGGCGCCACCTGCGCCGCGCAGGCTCCCGCTGCGTCCATCACCACGACACGCCAGAGCGAGCGCATCACCTGGACCGCCAACGAACCCCACGGCGCGGGCAAGTTGCGGCTGGCACGCCCCGACGGCACCGTCAGCGACATGGCGTTCCCACGCGCCCCGATCGTGCTCGAGCCCCAGCGGGCGGGCCTGGCCGACGGACGCTATTTCTATGAGCTGAGCCTGGATCCCCCGCTCGTCATGGACCCCGCGCTGGCCCAGGCCACCCTGCACCAGCGCATCGTTTCCGGCTCCTTTGTCGTGGCCCAGGGCCAGCTGGTGGTCGGCGGCGCCGAGTCCAGCGCGCCCGTACCGCGCCCCAAGTCGGCGGCCACCACGTTCTCCACCAAGGACCAGTTGCTTGCGGACGACCTGATCGTGCAGGGCAGCGTGTGCGCGGGCCTCGACTGCGTCAACAACGAGAACTTCGGTTTTGACACGGTGCGGCTCAAGGGAGCCAATCCCATCATCCATTTCCAGGACACGAGCAATAGCCCGTTTCCCACCAACGACTGGCGGATCAAGGCCAACGACACCGCCTCGGGCGGCGCCTCCTACCTCGCCATCGAGGATGCGACCTCCGGCAACCAGGTCTTCACCGTCAGTGCCGGGGCCCCCACCAACAGCCTCTACGTCAGCTCCGGCGGCGACCTGGGCCTGCGCACCGCCACGCCGGTGCTGGACGTGCACGCCCTGACGGGCGACACGCCCGGGGTCCGCCTGGAACAGACCTCGGCGGGCGGCTTCACGGCGCAGACCTGGGACATCGCTTCCAACGAGGCCAACTTCTTCGTGCGCGACCTCACAGGCGGCTCGCGCCTGCCGCTGCGCATCCGCCCTGGAGCGCCCACCAGCAGCCTGGACATTGCCGCATCGGGCAACGTCGGCCTGGGCACCGCATCGCCGTCCGCCGCGCTGCATGTGCTGCGCAACGACGGCACCGCCCAGGTCCTGGTGCAGGAGACCAACAGCACAGCCGCCCCGCGCACCCTGCTGAACCTGGCCAACAACGGCCCCGCCACGCTGCGCTTCACCACGGCACCGGCCACCGGCTGGGACATGACCTCCGGCACGGCCCTCACCCTGGCCACGCAGGGCGCGGGCACACCGCAGTTCACGCTGGCCGCCAACGGCAACCTGGCCATCACCGGCACGCTGAGCACCGGCTCCAGCCGCACGCTCAAGACGGGCATCGAACCCGTCAACGGCACCACCCTGCTGGAAAAAGTGCTGAGCCTGCCGCTCTACCACTGGCGCTACAAGTCCAGCCCCGCGCAGGAGCGCCACGTCGGCCCCATGGCCGAGGACTTCCGCAAGATCTTCCAGCTCGGGCAGGACGACAGGAGCCTAGCCCCCGGCGACCTCGCGGGCGTGACCCTGGGCGCCGTGCAGGCGCTGGCCCGCAAGGTGACCGAACGCGAAGCCGACATCGCCGCGATCAGGGCCCGCATCTCCCTGCTCGAAGCGCAGATGGCGGCCCCCGCCAAGCCCGCGCGCTAAGAGGGTGCCAGCCATGCCACACCACCCCAACGCCTTCCTGGACAGGCCGCAGCCGCGCGCCACGGCCTTGCTGATGATGGCCACCGCGCTCGCAGCGTTGCTGCTGTGCCAGAGCGTGCAGGCACAACAACCAGGCGACGCCGCCGGTGCCGCCGCGATCACGTCCCGCCTGCAGGCCCAGCGGCTGGAATGGACCCCCGCCGCGCCCCATGGCCGCGCCGTGCTGCGCATCGCGCGCGACGGCGGCATGCCCCAGGACTTCGCGCTGCGCAGCCCGCTGGTGTTCTCGCTGCAGGACACCCCCCTGCCCGACGGGCACTACACCTACGAGCTGACGCTCGCCCCCACCACCAGCGCCGTGCGGCACGACGACGCCACGGCGGCCCTGGTCCCGTCCGCACCCTCGGGCGCCGGCGGTGCCATGCTCAGCGGCAGCGTGTCCGTGGCGGGCGGCGCTTTCGTGCTGCCACCGCAGGTGCCGCCCCGGGGCGAGGTCGGCGCGGCAGACAGCGGCAGCGACAGCGCCACTACGCCCTCCACCCGCTCCACCCTGGCCAGCGCAAGCACGCGCATGGTGGCCAAGGACCAGCTGGTCAGCGACGACCACATCATCCAGGGCAGCGTCTGCGCGGGATTTGACTGCGCCATCAACGAGGGCTTTGGCGACGACACCCTGCGGCTGAAGGAAAACAACCTGCGTATCGGGTTTCAGGACACCCGCGTTGCACCGTTTCCCAGCAATGACTGGACGCTGGTCGCCAATGACAGTGCCAGCGGTGGGGCCAGCTTCATGGGCATCGAGGATGTCACGGGTGCCAAGTTCCCCGTGCGCTGGCTGGCCGGAGCGCCGGCCAACAGCCTGTACGTGAGCCCGCAGGGTCGCGTGGGGATACGCACGGCCGTGCCCGTGCTGGACCTGCATGTGGTGTCCACCGACACGCCGGGGTTGCGGCAGGAGCAGAGCAACGTCAGCGGCTTCACGGCCCAGACCTGGGACATTGCCGGCAACGAGGCCAATTTCTTCGTGCGCGACGTCACGGGCGGCTCGCGCCTGCCTCTGCGCATCCGCCCCGGGGCTCCACACTCCAGCCTCGACATCGCCGGCAATGGCAACGTCGGCATGGGGACTCCGCGTCCCATGGCATCCCTGACCCTGCGGCGCGCCGACGGCTCCGGCAGCCTGCTGGTCGACAACACGGCGGGCGCTGCCTTGGCCCCGCGCGTGCAGATGGAACTGCAGAACAACGGCGCCATCGCCGCGCGCCTTGCGCACGGCACCGGCACGGCGTACTGGACCCAGCATGCCACCGCCACCGCCGTGGGCCTGGCCCCCAGCGGCAGCGGCAGCAACGCGCTGTCGGTGCAGTCGAATGGCGGCCTGATGGTGGCCGGCACGCTCAGCCAGGGCTCCAGCCGCACGCTCAAGCACGACATCACCGCTGCACCGGTCCACGCGATCCTGGGCGAGGTGGCGCAACTGCCGCTGTATGCGTGGCGCTACCTGAGCGACCTCAACGCCAGCCTGCACCTGGGCCCCATGGCCGAAGACGTGCACCACCGCTTCAAGGTGGGCGAAAGCCCCCGTACGCTCGCGCCCAGCGATGTCGCCGGCCTCGCGGCCGCCACGGTCCAGGCCCTGCACCAGAAGCTGGCCGCCAAGGATGAGGAACTCCTGGCCCTGGCGGAACGCCTTTCGGCCCTGGAGCAGCAGCTTGCGCGCAAGCGCGGAGGCGCGCGATGATGGCCCGTGCAGCGCGGGCTGCAGCCACCTGGTGCCGGCACCTCCTCGCGGGAGCGGGCGCCGCCGGCCTGCTGCTGTGGGGTGCAGCAGCAGGCGCCCAGAGCATCAACGTCACACCTTCCACCATTCCCGTGCCGGTGCAGGGCGTGCCCTACAGCGTGACCTTCGTGGGCAGCAATGGTGTGGCGCCGTACCAGTTCCTGGTCAGCACCGGCATGCTGCCCGCCGGCCTGAGCCTGTCGGCCGGGGGCGCCCTCACGGGCACCCCCACCACCGCGGCGGCCTACAGCTTCACCATCACGGTGTCCGACTTCCTGGGCCGCGAGCTGGACCTGACAGGCACCGGCGCCGTGGCCAGTGCGCTGGTCATCACCCCGCCACCCGTGCTGGTGCCTGGCACGCCGTACAGCGGGCAGATCACGGTGGCGGGTGGAACCGGCCCCTACACGTTCGCGGTGAGTTCCGGCAGCCTGCCGCCCGGCATGTCCCTGAGCGCCAGCGGCGTGCTGAGCGGAACCCCCACCACCCCCGGCAGCTATTCGCTGGTGGTCGTGGTCACGGATTCCAACGGCCTGTCGTCGACGCTCACGTTGAACATCACCGTGGCCGGAGCGGCCCAGATTCCCGTGGATGCCCCCTGGGCGCTGGCCATCGCGGCACTGGGACTCGGTTGGCTGGGGCGGCGCCAGATCCGGCGGCAGCGACACCTGCGCTGACGATGCTGCACGGAAAAAGGCTCCGCATGCGGGGCCTTTGCCTTCCTGAAGGGAAAACGCGCACGCAAAGCGATCCATGGGGGCCGTGTGTAGCCTGCCTGACAGTCCCGCGCCCCGCATCGTTCTACATTGGGGTCTCCCACCATCCCCAACGCGGAGACAAGCCCATGCTCAACATCCCTTCCCTGCAAGACAGCGTCAGCCCCGAAGAATGGCAGCTGCGCTGCGACCTGGCTGCCTGCTACCGGCTCGTGGCGCTGTACGGCTGGAGCGACCTGGTTTTTACCCACATCAGCGCCAAGCTGCCCGAGTCGGTGTCCGGCCCGGAGCACCACTTCCTCATCAACCCCTACGGCCTCATGTTCGACGAGATCACCGCGTCGAGCCTCATCAAGGTGGACATGCAGTGCAACAAGCTGCACGACTCGCCCTTTCCCGTGAACCCGGCGGGCTTCGTGATCCACAGCGCCGTGCACGAGGCCCGGCCCGAGGCGGGGTGCGTGCTGCACACCCACACGCGCGCCGGCGTGGCCGTGAGCGCGCAACAGGGCGGCGTGCTGCCCATCAGCCAGCAGAGCACCTTCGTGCTGGGCTCGCTGGCGTACCACGAGTACGAGGGCGTGGCCTTTCGCGACGAGGAAAAGCCGCGCCTGCAGGCCGACCTGGGCGAGGCCAACTTCCTCATGCTGCGCAACCACGGCCTGCTCACCGTGGGCAGGACGATCGCCGATGCCTTCCTGTCGATGTACACCTTCGAGAACACCTGCCGCATCCAGATCGACGCGCAGGCCGGCGGCGCGCTGACCTCGGTGAACCCGCAGATCGTGAGCGGCGTGGCCCAGGCCATGCGGGTGCAGACAGGCGGGCTGGGCGGTGCGTTTGCATGGCCCGCGCTGCTGCGCAAGGTGCAGCGCGACATGCCCGGCCACGACGTCTGAGGCGCCGTGGCGCGAGGGGGCGCGGGGCCGTGCCCCCGTGCCAGCAGAAAGACGGTGCAGCGCATAGCATCGGAGGGTTCCCACTTTTCACGAGGATCCGTCCATGAAGCTCTACTACTCCCCCGGCGCCTGCTCGCTCTCCCCGCACATCGCACTGCACGAGGCCGGCCTGGCCTACACGCCCGTGCTGGCCAGCACCAAGACGCACAAGCTGCAGGACGGCTCCGACTACTACGGCATCAACCCGCTGGGCTATGTGCCGATGCTGGAACTGGACGACGGCACGCGGCTGCGCGAAGGCCCCGCCATCGTGCAATACATCGCCGACCAGGTGCCCCTCAAGATGCTGGCCCCCCAGAACGGCACGCTGCAGCGCTACCGCCTGCAGGAATGGCTCACCTTCATCGGCATGGAACTGCACCGCGGCTTCACCCCGCTCTTCAATCCCGCCACGCCCGAGGAATACAAGGTGATGGCGCGCGACAGGCTGCTGCAGCGTCTGCAGTGGGTGGACGGCCAGCTCGCCGGCAAGCAGTACGTCATGGGCGACCACTTCACCGTGGCCGACGGCTACCTGTTCACCGTGCAAGGCTGGCACAAGCCCACCGGCATCGATATCTCCAGCCTGGCCAACCTGCAGGCCTACGCCGCCCGCGTGGCGGCCCGCCCCGCCGTGCAGGCCGCCATGAAGGTGGAAGGCCTGCTGAAATAGGGACACCCCCCTGAGGCGCTGCGCGCCTTCCCCCCGCTCTCGCTACGCGGGCAGGGGGACAACGCCCTCGCTGCGGGGCGGCCCTTGCTCGGCGTTCCTGGCCTAGGCCGCGCCAGTATCGATTGGGAGCGCCTAGCGCGGCGCACGGCCAAAACTCCAGATGCGCTAGAGCGGCTTCTGCCGCCACGCCACCAGCGCCCCCAACCACAGCGCGCAGGCCGAGAACACCAGCCCGCGCGCGAGGCCTCCCGGGCCATCGGCGATCCAGCCCACCACCGTGGGCCCCACGATCTGCCCGGCGGCGAACACAATGGTGAAGGCGCTGATGCCGCTGGCCCACAGCACCTGTGGCAGGTTGTGCCGCACCAGGGCGGTGGTCGATGCCACCACCGACAGGAACACGCCGCCAAACAGCAGGCCCGAGGCCAGCACCACCGGCCAGGCCGACGTCAGCGCGGGCAGCACGGTGGCCACGCCCAGCAACCCGTTGAGCAGGCCCAGCGCCTGGCCGCCACGGCTGCGGTCCAGCAGCCCCGCCCAGATGCGCGACGACAGCACCACCGCCAGCCCCAGCAGCGCATAGAACCAGGTCACCGCCGTGCCGCTGGCGCCTTGCTCGCGCAGCAGCGCCACGACGAAGGTCATGTAGCCGATGTAGCCCACGCCGAACAGGCCGTAGCCCAGCAGCGCGGGCGCCAGCGCACGCCAGCGCACCCGGGCGGGCGGCGGCACCACATTGAAGGCCCGGGGGGCATCCGCGGGCACCGCCAGCCCGCGCAGCACACGCGCGGGCCACCACAGGGCCGCCGTCGCGGCCATGCAGGCCAGCGCCAGCGCCCACCAGGCCCACGTCCAGGCATGCGGGGACGGCGCCGCCGCCAGCACGGCGGGCACGAGCACGGCCGACAGGCTGATGCCCCAGCCCGTGCCCCCGTAGTACAGCCCCAGCAGCAGGCCGCTGCGCCCCGGCTCCTGCGCCCCCAGGCGCGCGGCGAGCAGGCCGCCGGCAATGAACACGAGCGCGCTCGCCCCGCCGGCCAGCAGGCGCTGCAGCAGGAGCGGCACCGCCTCGGTGAAAAAACCGCTGAGCCCCATGAACACGGTGGCCAGCACCGCGCCGGCCAGCAGCACGGCCCCCGGTGCGGCACGCCGCAGCAGCCAGGGCGTGGCCAGCGCGCCGACCAGATAGCCCAGCGCATTCACGGTGTTCATCGCGCCCGCGAGGGTGTAGGACCAGCCCAGGTCCTCCCGCATGGGCGGCAGCAGCAGCGCGTACGCAAAGCGCGTGATGCCGAGCGACACCGCCGCCCCCATCGACAGCGCCACGGCCAGCCACAGCGCGGGCACGGGGCGGGGGGAAGGATGGCGGGGCGGCATGGCGTTTGATTCTGCCCCAGGCCGCGCCAGCGCCCCGCACACCGCCGGCCAGCCCCGGATAGCACAAAACCAGAGCCCTTGTTGACGCATGTGCGCTGCACGTTTTGCGCTGCAGCATTAACCTTCCGGGATTGATCGATTGTGTGCAACCCGTTTTTGAAAGCCCCGCATGCCTTTTCTGTCCGACCCCGTCCAAGCCGGTGACCTGCAGCTGGCCAACCGCATCGCCATGGCACCGCTCACGCGCAACCGCTCGCCCAACGCCGTGCCCACCGACCTCGTGGCCACCTACTACACGCAGCGCGCCAGCGCCGGCCTGCTGATTTCCGAGGCCACCGCCATCAGCCACCAGGGACAGGGCTACGCCGACGTGCCCGGCCTGTATGCGCCCGAGCAGATCGCCGGCTGGAAGAAGGTCACTTCGTCCGTGCACGCGGCGGGCGGCAAGATCGTGGTGCAGCTGTGGCATGTGGGCCGTGTCTCGCACACCGACCTGCAGCCGGGCCATGCCGCGCCCGTGGCCCCGTCGGCGATCCAGGCCAAGACCAAGACCGTGCTCATCAAGGACGGCGTGCCCACGTTCACCCAGACCTCGGAGCCCCGCGCGCTCGAGATCGCCGAGATCCCCGGCATCGTGGCCGACTACCGCCGTGCCGCCCGCGCTGCCATCGAGGCCGGCTTCGATGGCGTGGAGGTGCACGCCGCCAACGGCTACCTGATCGACCAGTTCCTCAAGACCAGCGCCAACCACCGCACCGACGCCTATGGCGGCAGCATCGAGAACCGCGCCCGGCTGCTGGTCGAAGTGGTCACCGCCATCACGCAGGAAATCGGTGCCGGCCGCACGGGCATCCGCCTGTCGCCCGTGACGCCCGCCAACGACGTGGTGGACGCGGACCCGCAGCCCCTGTTTGACTACGTGGTGCGCCAGCTCGGCCCGCTGGGCCTTTCCTACATCCACGTGATCGAGGGTGCGACCGGCGGCCCGCGCGAACTGCCCGACCGCCCCTTCGACTACGCGGCCCTGAAGGCGGCCTACCGCGCGGCCGGCGGCCAGGGCGCGTGGATGGTGAACAACGCCTACGACAAGGCGCTGGCGGAAACCGCGCTCGCGAACGGCGCGGACATCGTGGCCTTTGGCCGGCCGTTCATCGCCAACCCCGACCTCGTGCAGCGCCTGGAGCGCGGCGCGCCCCTGAACGAGGTCAACCGCGCCACGCTGTACGGCGGCGGCGCGGAGGGCTACACCGACTACCCCGCCCTGTCGGCCTGAGGGGGGCGCGCCGTCAGCCCAGCCCGATCGGGCTGGGCGCCCGCATCACGATGCGCGTGAACAGGCGATCGTAGGCGGGGTCCCGCGCCTGGCCGGGCGCCAGCGGGTTGGTATTGCCGGCAAACGCCGCATCGATTGCGGCCCAGTCGCCAGGCTGCAGGCATGCCTGGGCCGCTGGCAAGACCACGGTTTCCTCCAGGCGCATGTGCTCCAGGTAGAAAGCGACATAGCGCCGCAGGGCCTCGGAAAAGGTGTCGCGGCGCGCCTCGCCCATCAGCTCCCAGCCCAGCAGCAGATGCTGCAGCTCGCGCACGGCGGCCTCGCCGCCCGCGTGTTCGCGCTCCAGTTGCGCGATGGCGCCGGCCGCCTCCGGCGAACGCTCGGCCACCTTCGGGAACAGCCATTGCGATTCCTTCGGGTGGTGCTGGCGTTCGGGGAATTCGTCGATGTAGAACAGCATGGCCCGCATCACGTCGAAGAACGCGGCGGGCTCGTCGCCCGGCCCCTGGTCCAGCATCAGGCGCAAGGAATGCAGCACGGCCGCAAGCGACGCATGCTCTTCGTGGATGGTCCGCAGGCTGATCGACGGCATGGCAGTGCTCCCCAGGTCACAAGGCCTCCAGATTGCCATGCAGGCGCCCGCCCGCGCATGACGCAGGTCAACAAACCGTCGGGGACCGGGTGCGCATCGCGCGGCCGGTGCGCCTGCGGCCGCCGCACGCCGGGCATGAAAAAGCCCTGCATGCGCACCCGCCCGCAGGGCCCATTCCGGGTGTGATGGCGCGCGGGCGCCACCGGTTCAATCCATCATCAGCGCGCGAGCAGTGCCCTGGAAGACTCCCCGGCGAGCGCCTGGTGCTGCGGCGCCTCCACGGGTGCGTGGTGGGCGGCGTGGAGCATGGCGTCGGCCAGGCGGAACTGCTGCACCACCTGCGACAGGCGCGCGGCCTGTTCGCGCATGGACTCGGCCGCCGCCGCGGACTCCTCCACCAGCGCCGCGTTCTGCTGCGTCATGCGGTCGATCTCGCCCACCGACTGGTTCACCTGGCCGATGCCGGCCGACTGCTCCGACGCCGCCGCCGTGATCTCGCCGATGATGTCGCCCACGCGCTGCACGCTGGCCACGATTTCCTTCATGGCCGTGCCCGCATCCTCCACGTGGCGCACGCCCCCGTCCACGGCCGTCACGCTGCTGTGGATCAGGCCCTTGATGTCGCTGGCCGCCGCCGCCGAGCGCTGGGCCAGGCTGCGGACCTCGCTGGCCACCACGGCAAAGCCCCGCCCCTGCTCACCGGCGCGCGCGGCTTCCACGGCGGCGTTCAGCGCGAGGATGTTGGTCTGGAAGGCGATGGAATCGATCAGGCCGATGATGTCGCCGATCTTGCGGCTGGAGGCCGAAATCTCCTGCATGCTGGAGACGGCCTGCTGCACCACCGAGCCGCCGCGCGTCGCGGTGCTGGAGGCCGATGCCGCCAGCTGGTTGGCCATCTGCGACGACGACGCGGTCTGCTGCACCGTCGAGGTGAGCTGCGAGAGCGAAGCCACCGCTTCCTGGGCATTGCTCGCCGTCTGCTCCGTGCGTTGCGAGAGGTCCTGGTTGCCCATGGCGATCTCCTGGCTGGCCGTGGCGATGTTGCCGCTGGCGTCCCGCACCTGCGCCACGAGCGCGCCCAGGCCCTGCTGCATGTCGCGCAGCGCGCGCTGCAGGTCGGCCACTTCGTCCTTGCCTTCGGCGGCAATGTTCTGGGACAGGTCACCCCCGGCAATGGCCTGCGCCATGCGGCGCGCCTCTTCAAGCGGGTGGCAGATCGAGTTCATGTTCATCAGCGTGGTGGGCACCACCACCACCACGGTGATCACCACGGCCAGGACGAAGAGCCACTTGGTCTCGCTGGACACCCGGCCCTGCTGTTCGACCGACTTGGCCACTTCGGCCCGCAGCACGGTGTCGAGCTCTCCCACCAGCTTGTCGGCCTGGTCGAACTCGGCCACGGCCTTGCCGCTCATGCGGTTGGCAATCGTGGCGGTGTCGTAGCCGCTGGCTTCCAGCTGCCGGGCCACATGGGCAAACAGCTCGCGGTAGCTGTCCAGCCTGGCGATGATGTTGCGCACCACCACGTTGTCCGCGTCGTCCTCGCCCTCCAGGAACTTCGCGGCGATCTTCTTGGCCTTGTCCTGGCTGGCCAGCCACTTGTCGTGCGCGGCCTTCACGGCTTCCGGCTTCTCGTAGCCAATGATCATGTCCTTCTCGTACTGGCGGACGGAGCCCATCTCGCCGCGCAGCTCCGCCATGTAGCCCACCTTGGCGAAGGAGTTGTCCATGAAGTTCTGGCTCATGTCATGGATGCGGAACATGCCCAGCATGCCCGCGCCGCCCAGCAGGCCCAGCAGGCCCAGCACCACCGCGATGGCCCCCAGCATGCGCATTCGGATGGTGAACTGCCGCATGAACGAGAAGAGATTCATGATGTGTCGTCCTTTTATGGGTATGGAGGGGCCGCGCCTGCATTCGAAGCCGCCGGCCTGCAACAAAGCGTTGCAGTTTGCCAGACATCGATGACCGCACTGTACGTATTTATCACATGCGCCAGCGCTTCAGTAAGAGGGCATTCGCCATCACGCTGACCGAGCTCAAGGCCATGGCCGCCCCTGCCACCACGGGGCTCAGGTAGCCCATCGCCGCCAGAGGAATCCCGGCCACGTTGTACGCGAACGCCCAGAACAGGTTCTGGCGGATCTTCATCACCGTGCGGTGGGAGATGTCGAGCGCCGCGGCCACCAGCATCGGGTCGCCCCGCATCAGCGTGATGCCCGCCGCATGCATGGCCACGTCCGTGCCGTTGCCCATGGCCATGCCCACATCGGCCGCCGCCAGCGCCGGGGCGTCGTTCACGCCGTCGCCCACCATCGCGACAATACGGCCCCCGCGCCGCGCCGCTGCGCCGGGTCGCTGCCCTCCGGGAGGGACTTCTTCGCTACCCCGTTGCAACGCAGCCACCCTGGCGGCCTTGTCACCCGGCAATACCTCGGCCATCACCTCACCCGCGTCGGGGTCCAGCCCCAGGCGCCGGGCCATGGCCTCGGCCGCTCCCCGGTTGTCGCCCGAGATCATCACGGTGCGGATGCCACGCGCCTTCAGCGCCGCCAGCGCCGCGCGCGCGCCGGGCTTGGGCTCGTCGCCAAAGGCCATCAAGGCACGCAAGACATAGCGTGCGCCGCTCGCCCCTTCGGTCGCACGCTGGGCCACGGCCGACACGGTGGCGCCCTCGTCCTGCAGCGCCCGGGCGCGCGCCGCCAGGGGGCCCATCTCCACGCCCAGTTCCTGCATCCAGCGCAGGCTGCCCACCAGGTAGCGCTGCCCGGCCACATCGCCCTCGGTGCCGCGACCGGGCACGGCGCGCACATCCTGCACCGCCGCCACGCGGACCTGCCGCTCGCCCGCGGCCGCCACCACGGCGCGTGCAAGCGGGTGTTCGCTGCCGCTTTGCACCGCCACCACCGCGGCCATCACGGCCGCGTCGTCCAGGCCGGGCACCACCTCGAACGCCGTCAGCCGGGGCTGGCCCACGGTCAGCGTGCCCGTCTTGTCGAAGGCCACCGTGTCCACCTTGTGGGCCAGCTCCAGCGCCTGCGCGTCCTTGATCAAAATGCCGTTCCTGGCCGCCACCCCCGTGCCCGCCATGATGGCCGCCGGCGTGGCCAGGCCCAGCGCACAGGGGCAGGCGATCACCATCACGGCCACGGCGTGGATCAGCGCGGCCTCGATGCCCACGCCCATCCACAGCCAGCCCAGCAGCGTGGCCAGGGCCACCACCAGCACCACGGGCACGAACACGGCCGACACCTGGTCCACCAGCCGCTGGATGGGCGCCTTGGCCGCCTGGGCGTCTTCCACCAGCCGGATGATCTGGGACAGCACCGTCTCGGCCCCCACCGCGGTCACGGCCATCACGATGCGGCCGTCGCCGTTGATCGAGCCGCCCGTCAGCGCCGCCCCCACATCGCGGGCCACCGGCAGGGGCTCGCCGGTCAGCATGGATTCGTCCACCTGCGTGTGGCCCTCGTGCACAGTGCCGTCCACCGGGATGCGCTCACCCGGCCGCACCACCAGCTGGTCGCCCACCAGCACCTCGGCCACGGGCACGTCCACCTCGCCCTCCCTGCCCAGGAGGTGCACCAGGTCCGGCCGCAGGGCATGCAGCGCGCGGATGGCGGCCGTGGTCTGGCGCTTGGCGCGCGCCTCCAGCCACTTGCCCAGCAGCACCAGCGTGACCACCACGGCAGAGGCTTCGAAGTACAGGTGCGGCGCATGGCCTTCATGGGCCGTGAGCCACAGCCACACCGACAGGCCCCAGCCCGCGCTGGTGCCCAGGGCCACCAGCAGGTCCATGTTGCCCGCCAGGGCCTTCACCGCATGCCAGCCCGCCTTATAGAAGCGCGCACCCAGGACGAACTGCACCGGCGTGGCCAGCGCGAACTGCACCCAGGCCGGGAGCATCCAGTGCAGGCCGAACAGCTCCCCCAGCATGGGCAGCACCAGCGGGGCCGACAGCAGCAGGCCGATGCCCACCGGCAGAAAGCCCGCCCAGGGCGACAGATCCTCGGGCGCCTCGGCCGGCCCCGCGGCGCGCGGCTCATAGCCCGCATTGCGCACGGCGCGGCGCAGCAGCGCCTCCATGGCCTCGGCGTCTGCGGTGGCCGCGCCCGGTGCCCAGGCCACGCGGGCCGACTCGGTGGCGAGGTTCACGGTGGCATCCTGCACGCCGGGCACCTTGCGCAGCGCCCGCTCCACGCGCGCCACGCAGCTGGCACAGGTCATGCCGCCGATGCCCAGATCCAGGGGCGGGAAAGCCATGGGCGTGGCGGAAGGACCGGCGGGAGAGGGAAGGTGTTGTATGGCCATGGGGAGCACGGTACACCTTGACATGATGGCAAGGTCAAGCACCTCGGCAGGCCCCGGCCCGGCACACTGCCGATCACCCGCCGCCGACAGCCCACACGGCGCCTTGTCCGATACGCAGCCCCACGGGCTGGTGATCGAATGGTCGCATGACGACACGCTCCACGCCCCACGCTCCTCCCCCCGCCGCTGCCGCGGCTGCGGCGCCGCAGCCGCGCACTGGCCAGGCCCCCGCGCCCCTGGACCGCGCGGCCTTCCGCGAGCGGTTCCTGCAGGACTTCCAGGACCCGCGCTTCGCCAGCGAGGCGGCCGACGCCATCGACCGCATCGAGGCCATCGCCTGGCGCAACTACGACGAGGGCCGCAAGACGCCGCGCACCCGCAAGGCCGGCCCGGGCCATGCCGACCCGGACTACGACCTGTCGGTGGACTGGATCGAGGCCAAGGAGCGCATCGACGCCGCGCGCACCCGCTGGGCCGACCCGGCCTCGCCGCCGCGCGCCCTGCTCGTGTGCGGCTCGGCCCGCAACGATGGCACCTGCCCCGGCGAAATCTCCAAGAGCTGGCGCCTGCTGCACGCGGCGCGCGAGGCCCTGGCGGACGCCGGGGTCGAGGTGGACACGCTGGACCTGAGCCGCGTCACCTCGGACTACGGGCGCCACATCCACCCCTGCAAGGGCTGTGTCTCCACCGCCATGCCGCTGTGCCACTTTCCGTGCAGCTGCTACCCCAACCACGCCATGCGCCAGACCGGCGACTGGATGAACGAGATCTACGAGCGCTGGACCGCCGCGCACGGCGTGATGATCCTCACCCCCGTGTACTGGTACCAGGCACCGAGCCCCCTCAAGCTCATGATCGACCGCCTGGTGTGCGCCGACGGCGGCAACCCCGACCCCACCAGCACCCACGGCAAGAAGGCCGCCGAAGCCAAGGCGCTGGAACTGGCGGGCTGGGACTACCCCAAGCACCTGGCCGGGCGCGCCTATGCGCTGGCGGTGCACGGCGACGTGGCCGGCATTGAGAGCACGCGCCGGGGCCTGTCGGACTGGCTGGACTGGATGGGCCTCATCGACGCCGGCCCCGCCGCGCGGCTGGACCGCTACATCGGCTACTACGAAAGCTACGCCGACAGCCATGCCGCGCTGGACCGGGACACCGCCGTGCAGGACGAGGTGCGCGGCGCCGCCCAGGCGCTGGCCGTGGCCATCACCGCGCTGCGCGCCGGCCGCCTGGTGCAGCCCGACGCAGGCGTGCGCAGGCCACGGCCCAAATAGGATTCGGTCAAAATTCCGCCGTGGCGCTTGTCCATATTGCGCAAGCAGCTATATTTTTAATAGCAAACAGAGGAAAATTCCCCGCACCCACCAAGCCCATGCCCCGGGGGGCTTGACCTTGCCATGATGTGAAGGTTTACGCTGCAGGTGTTCAAGCACTTTATCGGCACAGGAGCCCGCCATGACATCCACTTCCCCGATCTCTTCCCCGTCGCCTTCTCCTTCTTCTTCTTCCACGCAGCTCTTCACCGTGCAGGGCATGACCTGCGGCCACTGCGAGCGTGCCGTCACGCAGGCCGTGCGAGGGGTGGACCCGGATGCCACCGTGCGCATCGACCGCGGCACGGGGCGCGTGGAAGTGGGCAACACCGACGCGGACCGCGCGGCCCTGGCCAGCGCCATCGCCGAAGAAGGCTACGCGGTCGCGCCATGACGGCCACCCCCGGCGCACCGGCCCGCCACCGCGCAGAGCCCGCGCTGCCGGGCCGGCCGCTGTCCATCGGAGAAGCGGCGCGCAGCGCGGGCATCTCCGCCCGCATGGTGCGCCACTACGAGTCGCTGGGCCTGCTGTCCGCCGTGGCCCGCACCGACAGCGGCTACCGCCAGTACACCGAGGCGGACGTGCACACGCTGCACTTCATCCGCCGCAGCCGCGACCTGGGCTTCTCGATGGAGGAGATCGCCGAGCTGCTCGCCCTGTGGCACGACCGCAGCCGCGCCAGCAGCCAGGTCAAGCGCATCGCCCAGGCGCACATCGACGACCTGAGCGAGCGCATTGCCGCCATGCAGGCCATGCAGCGCACGCTGAAAACGCTGGTGTCGTGCTGCCAGGGCAATGACCGGCCGGACTGCCCGATCCTCGACGACCTGGCGGCAGCGCCCGGCACACCGCCCGCCCCCAGGCCCGCGCGCCCGGATTGAGGCACAGCCCTCGCGGCGAGGCGCTCGTTCAGGCCTTGGACGCCCGGGCGGCGGGCGCAGCCCTGCCCTTGGCCACGGCAGGGGTGCCGGCCTTGCGCGCCGCACGCTTCGCAGCCGGCGGCGGGGGTACGTCCGCGCGGCGCAGCACCCCCTGGCACAGCGTTTCGATGCACTGCCCCGCCACCTGCTCGGCCGTGTACTCGCCGCCGGGCTGGTACCAGCGCCCGATCCAGCTGAGCGCGCCCGCGATCACGAAGGCCGTCATCTTCGGGTCGCAAGGCTGCAGCGATCCTTCCTCCACCCCCTCGGCCACGAGGCGGCGGAATTCCTGGTCGATGGCGGACTTCAGGCGGCGCAGCTCCTTGCGGCTCTCCGGCGGCAGCTGCTCGTCGCCCACGCGGATCAGGCACTTGCCGAAGTCCATGGTGACGATGCGCGCATACACCTGCATGCAGGTCATGAGCTGGTCGATGGCCTTGCCCCCGGCCGCGCGCGAGGCATCGATGCCCTCGAGCATCATTTCGAGGCCCTTGCTCACGCACTGCAGCAGGATCTCGTCCTTGTTCTTCACGTAGTAGTACAGCGTGGGCTTGGTCACGTTCAGCCGCGCGGCGATGTCGTCGAGCGAGGTGGCATGAAACCCGCGTTCGTTGAACAGCTGCGCGGCCGCCTGCAGCACGGCATTGCGCTTGGCCTCGCGCTGCTGTTCGCGGTGGGACGCGGGCGCCCAGGGAGACGCAGGCGGGCGGTCGGCACTGCGGGGGGGCGACACGGTGGGGCTGGGCATGGCGGGCTGGTTCCTCGGGAAAGTACGGATGCTGGTTTGGCGCGGGGCCTTCCAGAATCTACTCACGAGTAAACAGTTTACGCACAAGTAGGAAATTTCTGCAGGCCCGCAGGAATTTTCTGGTCAGCACAAACCCGCATTAGAAAGCCAATGGAGACACACCCACCCGGCATTCCCCCCGCCAGCGCGCCGCCCCTGCTGCAGGTCGATGGTGTCACGCTGGCCTTCGGCGGGGTCAAGGCGCTCACCGGCGTGGGCTTTGGCGTGCAGGCCGGCTCCATCACCGCCGTGATCGGGCCCAACGGTGCGGGCAAGACCTCGCTGTTCAACACCATCTCGGGCTTCTACCGCCCGGGCAGCGGCGCCATCCGTTTCAAGGGCCAGGACATCACGCGGGTGCCGGCACCGCAGCGCGCCCGGCTGGGCCTGGGGCGCAGCTTCCAGAACATCGCGCTGTTTCGCGGCATGACGGTGCTCGACAACATCAAGCTCGGGCGGCATGCGCACCTCAAGACCAATGTGCTCGACGCGCTGCTCTACGTGGGCCGCGCACGCCGCGAAGAGGCCGCCCTGCGTGCCGACATCGAGGAGCGCATCATCGACTTCCTGGAGATCGACCACATCCGCCATGCGCCCGTCTCGGCCCTGCCCTACGGCCTGCAAAAGCGCGTGGAGATGGCCCGTGCCCTGGCCATGCAGCCCGAGGTACTGATGCTCGACGAGCCCGTGGCCGGCATGAACCGCGAGGAGACCGAGGACATGGCGCGCTTCATCCTCGACGTGCGCGCCGAGTGGGGTGTCACCGTGCTCATGGTCGAGCACGACATGGGCATGGTGATGGACCTGTCGGACCACGTGGTGGTGCTCAACTTCGGCCAGGTCATCGCCCAGGGCACGCCGGGGGAGGTGCAGGCCAACCCCGAGGTGATCCGCGCCTACCTGGGCTCGGGCGACGTGGGCGACCTGCGTGCCCGGTTCCAGGCCGCTGCCACCGCCGCGCCAATGCAGGGGGCCCCGGCATGATGGACTGGGCCTACCTCTTCGAAATCAGCCTCACCGGCATCTCCGGCGGTGGCCTCTATGCGCTGGCGGCGCTGGCCTTCGTGATGGTCTACAAGGCCACGCGCGTGGTGAACATCGCCATCGGCGAGATGCTCATGGTCGGCGCCTACCTGTTCTTCACCTTCGCCGCCACCTTCGCGCTGCCGCTGTGGCTGGCCATTCCGGCGGCGGTGCTCGGCTCGGGCCTCTTGGGCGCGGTGATCGAGCGCACCATGATCCGCCCGCTGCTGGGCGAGCCGCCGATCTCCGTCTTCATGGTCACCGTGGGTTTGGCCTCGGTGCTCGTGGGCCTGGTGGAGATGATCTGGACGGCCGATCAGCGCCGCCTGCCCGAGTTCATGCCGACCAAGCCGATCATGATCGGCGAGGCCTTCCTCGCACCCAAGGTGTTCTGGGGCGCCATGATCGCCGTGGCCTTCATCGCCGCGGTGCTGCTGGTGTTCCGCTTCTGGCGCGGCGGCGTGGCCCTGCGCGCCACGGCCAGCGACCAGGCCGCCGCCTACTCGGTGGGCATCAACGTGCCGCGCGTGTTCTCGCTGGCCTGGGTGGCCTCGGCCATGATCGCCGCGGTCTCCGGGATCATCGTCGGCTCCATCGGCGGCATCTCGTCGAGCATGGGCGTGTTCGGCCTGTCGGTGCTGGTGGTGGTCATCGTGGGCGGGCTCGACAGCGTGCTCGGCGCCCTCGTCGGCGGCCTGCTCATCGGCCTCATCGAAGCGCTGGCTGGCGCCTACCTGGGCGGCGAGTACAAGCTGCTGGCCACCTTCATCGTGCTCGTGGCCGTGCTGCTGGTGCGACCCTATGGCCTGTTCGGCACGCACGAAATAGAACGTCTGTAAGGCACGCCATGCGCATCGGAACCCTCAAGGAAAGCTACATCGCCGACGCGGCGCTGTTCGACTCGCGCACGCAGAAGGTGTGGCTCGCCGTGGTCGCCGCACTGCTGCTGCTCTTCCCCTTCATGGCCAGCGACTACTGGCTGTACCTGGCCTGCCTGGTCAGCATCAACGTGGCCAGCGCCACGGGGCTGAACATCCTCACCGGCTACACCGGACTGGTGAGCCTGGGGCAGGCCGCCTTCATGGGCCTGGGGGCCTACACCGTGGCCGTGCTGGAGACGCGCGCGGGCACGCCCTTCGTGCTCAACCTGCTGGCCGGCGGGTGCGTGGCCATGCTGGGCGGCATCGTCGTGGGCATCCCCTCGCTGCGTGTCAAGGGCCTGTACCTGGCCATCGCCACCATCGCGGCGTCGTTCATCGCGCACTTCATCTTCGCCAACTGGAAGTTCACGGGCGGCACCGGCGGCCTGAGCGTGCCGCCGGCCAAGCTGTTCGGCCTGCCGCTCGATACCTCGTTCCGCCTGTACTGGGTGATCGTGCCAGTCACCGTGCTCATGCTGCTGGGCGCGGCCAACCTGTTTCGCACGCGCGTGGGCCGCGCCTTCATCGCCATCCGCGACCGCGACATCTCGGCCGAGGTGCTGGGCATACCGCTGCTGCGCTACAAGCTGCTGTCGTTCGGGCTGTCCTCGTTCTACGCGGGCGTGGCAGGCGGCCTGTGGGCCTACTTCTTTCGCGTGGTCACACCCGAGAGCTTTCCGCTGCTCATGTCCATCTTCTTCCTGGCGGCCATCATCGTCGGCGGCATGGGCTCCATCCTGGGCGGCATCCTGGGCGCGGTGTTCATGACCATGGTGCCCGAGCTGCTCAAGCTGGTGGTCGCCCTGCTGCCCGGCGGCAACGAGCTCACGGTGTTCCTCTCGCCCGTACGCACCGTGATCTTTGGCCTGCTGATCATCGGATTTCTGGTGTTCGAGCCACAGGGGCTCGCAGAAGTGTGGCGGCGCATTCGCCGCTTTTTCCATCTGTGGCCGTTCCGCAATTGAGAGAGCCGCCACAGCCCATAAAACCATGAAGGAGACAAGCACCATGCCCACCACCACCAACGCATCCCCCATGTCACAGCGCCGCCGCACCCTGCTGCTCGCTGCGGGCGCCACGCTGGCCGCACCGCTCACCGCCACCGCGCAGGCCAGCGGGGAAGACATCGTGATCGGCGGATCCATCCCGCTCACCGGAGTGTTCGCCTTCGCCGGCGTGGGCATCAACGCCGGCATCGGCGACTACGTGAAGATGGTCAACGACGCGGGTGGCATCAAGGGCCGCAAGCTCAAGTACGTGCCCGAGGACACGGGCTACAAGGTCGACGTCTCGGTCGCCGCCTACAAGAAGATCACCAGCCAGAACAAGGTGAACCTCTACTACGGCGACTCCACGGGCTTCGCCAAGACCATCAACCCCGAGCTCGACCGCGCGGGCACCACGCTGATGGCCGGTGCCTCGTTCGCCAGCGAACTCAACGATCCGAAGAAGTACCCGAACCAGTTCCTCGTGGGCCCGGACTACACCGAGATGTTCGGCATCCTGCTCAAGCACATCGCCAAGGAAAAGCCCGGTGCCAAGGTGGCCTTCGTGTACTCGGACTCCGAATTCGGCCGCGACCCGATCGACAAGAGCGAGGCCAGCGCCAAGGCGCTCGGCCTGTCGGTGCCCGTCAAGATCATGACGCCCGCGGGCAGCGTGGACGTCTCGGGCGAGGTCATCAAGCTGCGCCGCGCAGCGCCCGACTACACCATCTTCCACGGCTACATCCTCGCGCCCATCCCCGAGTTCATCACCCAGGGCAAGCAGCAAGGCATGACCAGCAAGTGGATGGGCACCTTCTGGACCATGGACAGCTCCACCGTGATGAAGATGGGCGAGGCCGCCGACGGCTTCATGGGTGTGATGCCCTACCGCTACTACTACGACACCGAGAAGGCGCCCATGCTGGAGAAGATCCGCGCGCTGCGCCCCGAGTACCAGAGCACGGCCTACATCCAGGGCTTTCTCGCCGCCATGCTGTTCACCGAATCGGCCAAGCGCTGCCTGGACGCGGGCAAGCCCCTCGACGGCAAGAACCTCAAGGCCGCGCTCAATTCCATCAAGGACTTCGACACTGGTGGCCTGATCGGCGTGCCGATCACCATCAGCGGCAACTCCATCCCCGTGGGGCGCGTGTACCGCGCGGACATGAAGGCACAGAAGATGGTCGCGGCCTCCGACTGGATCAAGCTCTGATGCGGTACATCCCCCTGAGCGGCTGCGCCGCTTCCCCCTTCTCTCGCACCGCTGCGCGTTGCGGGAAGGGGGACGGCACCCTCGCTGCGGGGCGGCCCTTGCTCGGTGCCCCGCGCGCAGGTCATGCGATCGCCCACACCGCCGGCCAAACACGTGCAACGACGTTTTGGCAATGCCCATGACAGACACCGGTCCAACCAACGTCCTCGAAGTCAACAACATCGAGGTCATCTACAACAAGGTCGTGCAGGCCCTGCGCGGCCTGTCGCTGGCCGTGCCGCGCGGCCAGATCGTGGCATTGCTGGGCAGCAACGGCGCGGGCAAGTCCACCACGCTCAAGGCCATCTCGGGCCTGCTCGCGCTCGAAGACGGCACGGTGGAGTCGGGCAGCATCCGCTTCAACGGCCAGCCCACCGCGGGCCTGGCACCGCAGCAGCTGGTGCGCAGCGGCCTCTCGCACGTGATGGAGGGGCGCCGCGTGTTCGAGGACCTCACGGTCGAAGAGAACCTGGTGGCCGCGACCTATGCGCTCACGGGCCGCGCCGATGCGAAGCCCGACTTCGACAGCGTCTACAGCTACTTCCCGCGCCTGCACGAGCGCCGCAAGGGCCTGGCCGGGTATCTCTCGGGCGGCGAGCAGCAGATGCTGGCCATCGGCCGCGCCCTCATCGCCCAGCCCCAGCTGATCCTGCTCGACGAGCCCTCGCTGGGCCTGTCGCCCAAGCTGGTGGAAGACATCTTCACCATCATCGCGCGCATCAACGCCGAGCGCGGCACCTCCATGCTGCTGGTGGAGCAGAACGCCACCGTGGCGCTCGCGGTCGCCCACCAGGGCTACATCATGGAGAACGGCAAGATCGTGATCGACGGCACGGCCGAGCGCCTGGCCAACGACCCCGATGTGCGCGAGTTCTACCTGGGCATGGGTGGCGGTGGCGAAGCAAAAAGCTTCAAGGACATCAAGCACTACAAGCGCCGCAAGAGATGGCTTTCATGACCCTTCCCGACCTCACCCTGCCCCAGATGCTGCGCGAACGCGCACGCACCGAGCCAGCGCGCGTGGCCATGCGGCAAAAGGACTTCGGCATCTGGAAGCCCTTCACCTGGGCCCGCTACCACGAGCGCGCCTGCCACTTCGGCCTGGGCCTGCGCGCGCTCGGCCTGCCGGCCGGCGGCCATGTGGGCGTGATCTCCGAGAACCGCACGGAATGGGTGCTCGCGCAGATGGGCGCGGGCCTGGTCGGTGCGGTCACGGTGGGCGTCTACCCCACCAGCCCCAGCAACGAGGTGGCCTACGTGGTCGGCCATGCCGACATCGAGGTCATGGTCTGCGAAGACCAGGAGCAGACCGACAAGCTGCTCGCCGCCCTGCCCGAGCTGCCGCGCCTGAAAAAGATCATCGTCATGGAGACCAAGGGCCTGCGCAGCTTCGCACCCGAGGTGCGCGCGCTCATCGCCACCTTCGCCGAGGTGGAGGCGCAGGGCGCCGCAGCGGGATCGCAAGCGCTGGTGGACGATGCGCTCGCGCGCCAGACGCTCGACGACGTGGGCCTCATGATCTACACCTCGGGCTCCACCGGCAAGCCCAAGGGCGCGATGATCAGCTACCGCAACATCCGCGGCGTGGTGCCCGGCATCGTCGACCGGCTGCAGCTCGACGCGGCCACCACGCACCTGTCCTACCTGCCGCTGTGCCACGTGGCCGAGCAGATGCTCACCAGCTTCGTTCCGGTGTACATCGGCTCGCAGGTGAACTTCGGTGAATCCATCCGCACCGTGCAGGAAGACCTGCGCGAGGTGGCGCCCACCATGTTCCTGGGCGTGCCGCGCATCTGGGAGAAGATGCACGCCGCCATCCACATCAAGCTGCAAGAGACCGGGGGCCTGCGCCGCCGGCTGTTCCACCGTGCGGTCGCCGCCTGCCAGCCGCTGGCCGAGAAGCCGCGCAGCGCCTGGAGCCTGGGCGAGCGCCTGGCCTTCGCCGCCAGCTACTGGCTGGTGTTCCGCGCGCTGCAGAACTTCGTCGGCCTGCGCCAGGCGCGCGTGGCCCTCACCGGGGCCGCGCCCATACCGCCCGACGTGGTGCGCTTCTTTCGCGTGCTCGGCCT
This sequence comes from Acidovorax sp. GW821-FHT11A03, assembly GCF_058809075.1. Taxonomy (NCBI): domain Bacteria; kingdom Pseudomonadati; phylum Pseudomonadota; class Betaproteobacteria; order Burkholderiales; family Comamonadaceae; genus Acidovorax; species Acidovorax sp. GW821-FHT11A03. The sequence continues at coordinate 474,440 of NZ_JBXASG010000004.1, read as the reverse complement.
GCCGCTGGTGGAGGTCTACGGCCTGACCGAATCCACCGGCATGGTCACGGGCCACCGGCTGGACAACGTGGTGGTCGGCACCGTGGGCGTGCCCATCCTGGGCGTGGAGCACCGCATGGCCGACAACGGCGAGCTGCAGCTGCGCGGCGACATGGTGTTCGCGGGCTACTACAAGAACCCCGAGGCCACGGCCGCGAGCATCATCGATGGCTGGCTGCACACCGGCGACGTGGTGCGCGAGGAGCAGGGCCAGATCAAGATCGTGGACCGGCTCAAGGACATCATGATCACCGCCGGCGGCAAGAACCTCACGCCCTCGGAGATCGAGAACACCATGAAGGGCAGCCCCTTCATCAAGGAATGCATCATCGTCGCCGAGGGCCGCAAGTTCGTGGGTGCGCTGGTGATGATCGACTACGAGACCGTGGGCAAGTGGGCCGAGGCCCGGCGCCTGGCGTTCACGCATTTCCGCTCGCTGGTGGAAATGCCCGAGGTGCGCGAGCTCATCGACGCCGAGATCCGCCGGGGCAACGAGCGCCTGGCCCAGGTCTCGCAGATCCGCCAGTTCCACCTGCTCACCAAGGAACTGGACCACGACGACGGCGAGGTCACCGCCACCATGAAGGTGCGCCGCTCGAGCATCTACAAGACCTACGCTGCCGAGATCGAGGCGCTGTACCGGTAGAGAGAAGAAAAAAGGCAGGTCGCGCAGGGCCGTTGTGGGTTTCGTTTGCCATCCTGCTCTCAGCAATGCTATCAATATAGAAGCGTCTTGCGCTTATTCAGCAAGCGCTGGAAGGTATTTTGACCATGAAATCGTCTACCACCGTGCAAGCACCGCCCGCACAACCCCCCCTGCTGCTCGAACGGGACGGCCCCATCGCCACCCTGCGCTTCAACCGCCCCGAGGCACTCAACGCCATCGATGTGCCCATGGCGCAGGCCTTTCTCGCCAGCGTGCAAGCCATTGCCGCCGACCCCACGGTGCGCGCCGTGGTGCTGCGCGGCAACGGCAAGGGCTTCATGGCCGGGGGTGATCTGGCCACGCTGCGGGCCACGCCCGTGCAGGGCGCCATCGACATCCTCACGCCGCTGAACCAGGCCCTGCCGCTGCTGGCGCAGATGAACGCCCCCGTCATCGCCCAGGTGCACGGCGTGGCCGCAGGCGCGGGCCTGAGCCTGCTGCTGATGGCCGACTATGTGCTCGTGGCAGAGGGCACGCGCTTCAACCTGGCCTACATCAACCTGGGCACCAGCTGCGACGTGGGTGCCTCCTGGGCGCTGCCGCGCCTGGTGGGCATGCGCCAGGCGCTGGAGATCGCGCTGCTGGGCGAGGCCTTCACCGCCGAGGATGCGCTGCGCCTCGGCCTGGTCAACCGCGTGGTGCCGGCTGCAGAGCTCGACGCCGCCACCACCGCCATCGCCGAGCGCCTGGCCGCAGGCCCCACCCTGGCCTACGGCGCCATGAAGCGCCTGATGCGCGAGTCGATGGACCGTACCCTGCCCGAGCAACTGGCCGCCGAGGCGCGGGCCTTCGTGCACTGCGCGGGCACGCAGGACTTCCAGGCCGGGGTGGACGCCTTCCACGCGCGCCAGGCACCGCAGTTCACGGGCCGCTGACCTTCCTTTTTCCATCCCGCCTTCCACCTCCCCTTCGCCGAAACTTCCCATGAGCCTTCAAGACGTCTACGTCCTCTCCACCGCCCGCACCGCCATCGGCACCTTTGGCGGCAGCCTCAAGGACGTGCCCAACACCGATCTCGCCACCACTGCCGTGAGGGCCGCCATCGCGCGCAGTGGCCTGCCCGCCGATGCCATCGGCCATGTGGTGATGGGCAACGTGATCCCCACCGACACCAAGGACGCCTACCTGGCCCGCGTGGCCGCCATCGACGCCGGCTGCCCCATCGAGACGCCGGCCTTCAACGTCAACCGCCTGTGCGGCTCGGGGCTGCAGGCCATCATCTCGGCGGCCCAGGCCATCGGTTACGGGGATTGCGACATCGCCATCGGCGGCGGCAGCGAATCCATGAGCCGCGGCCCCTACTTCGACACCGCCGCGCGCTACGGCGCGCGCATGGGCGACGCCAAGAGCATCGACTACATGCTCGGCATCCTGCACGACCCGTGGCAGAAGATGCACATGGGCATCACCGCCGAGAACGTGGCCGAGCGCTACCGCATCGGCCGCGAGATGCAGGACCAACTCGCCGTGCAGAGCCAGCAGCGCGCGGCGCATGCCATCGCGGCGGGCTACTTCCGCGAGCAGATCGTGCCGGTGGAGATCGCCACGCGCAAGGGCACGGTGGTCTTCGACACCGACGAGCATGTGCGCGCCAACACCACGCTGGAGGTGCTGGCCGGCATGAAGCCCGCGTTCAGGAAGGACGGTTTGGTCACCGCCGGCAATGCCTCGGGCATCAACGACGGCGCCGCCGCCGTGGTGCTGGCCTCGGGCGCACGCGTGTCGGCCCTGGGCCTCACACCCCTGGCCCGCCTGGTGGGCTACGCCCATGCGGGCGTGGAGCCGGCCTACATGGGCATCGGCCCCGTGCCGGCTACGCGCAAGGTCCTGCAGCGCACCGGCCTCACCGTGCAGGACATGGACGTGATCGAGGCCAACGAGGCCTTCGCCGCCCAGGCCTGTGCGGTGATCCAGGAGCTGGGCCTGGACCCGTCCAAGGTCAATCCCAACGGCTCGGGCATTTCGCTGGGCCACCCGGTGGGCGCCACGGGCGCCATCATCACCACCAAGGCCATCGCCGAGCTGCACCGCACCGGCGGACGCTATGCGCTGGTGACCATGTGCATCGGCGGCGGCCAGGGCATCGCGGCGGTGTTCGAGCGGGTGTGAGGGCGGCGCCGTCCCCGCGCTGCCGCCATTCAGGAGTTTTGCCTCCAGCGCTTTCCCATCCAACATCGATTGCTACCAAATAAATAGCAACTGAGTCCCGTGGATCCTGTGAATACGCTTCGCCCTTGCGTGGCGCGGCGCCTGGGCAAGGAGCGAGCCCGGCGCAGTCCCGGGGGCCACTTCGGCTTCCGAGGCCTGTGCCGATCGCGTCAGTATGATCGCGCTGGACAGCGCTCTCCAGCCGGAGCGCCCCGCGTTACTCTCCAGCGATCCCCATGAAAAAACTCTTTCGCATTGCGGCACTGCTTTTCTCCCTGATTCCTTTTGCCAGCAGCGCCGTCGCGGCCCGCCCGGTGTCCAGCATCATCGTGATGCCTTGGGACCTCAGCCAGAACAAGAATCTTCCCGGCGAACTCAAGTCCAAGGGATTCAGCCACGCCACGGTGTACCTGAACTGGTCCGACATCGAGCGCAGCAAAGGCCTGTACGAGTTCAGCCACTACCATGGCCACATGGATGCCCTTGTCAACGGCGGGCTGTCGCTCCTGCTGGTCATCGACATGGGGGGACGGCCCTACAAGGACGAGAGCGGCAAGCTGGTGCCCAACATGTCCACGGTCCCGCAGTGGATCACTGCCGCACATCCCGATGCCGTCATGCGGAATTTCTCGGGCGACCCGAGCTGGCAACCGGATTTCACGGACGACAGGATCAGAAAGCCCGCGCACGCTTTCATCGCGCAAACGGTCGATCATTTTTCCAGGCGCTACCCCGCAAAGGTGCTCGGCTATGCCCTCGGCCTCCAGGAGGAACACGAAATAAAGTATGGGCAGATGGGCTACCAGTGGCGGGACTACAAGGAGTCCACACAGAATGACTTCGCCAGGAAGCACAACAACGCTCGTCAGCCTGTCATCAACTACAACAACAACATTGCCGCAGGGGTGCCCAAAGCGGAACCTCTTTTGCATGCCCACAAGGAGTTTCGGGAAAACCGGCTCCAGGAAGCCACCTGCGCATACACCAAGGTGATCCGGGACAAGGGGGCGCAGGCGATCGGATATTTCGCCGAGACATTCACGTCGCATGACGCCATCTATGCCACCGGCATCGTTGAAAAACTGGCTGGGTGCATCGACATAGCCGTCATCGATTTCAACTTCTACGATGGCTACAGCCTGGTGCCGGATGCAGACGTCCTGCCCACGCTTGCCAACTACATGGGCTCGCTGGGCTACAGGAAAATCATGGTGGGTGCCTACGGTGAGCGATGGGAGGCCGAAAAAAGATCGCGGGAACTGATGCCTGTCATCCAACGCTCCGTCACCCAATCGCTGACGCAGGCCAATGTGATGGGCTACGAGATCGGAGGGTTCGCGCACCAGGCAGGCGGCGGCTCCCTCTCCGCCCTTGACATGGACAAGCTCAATGCCCCATCTGGCCACATAGCGGCAACCAGCACGGCCCCCCGGATCAAGATTGGCATCCTGGGCTCCACGACCAACTTTCACGTCTGGCACGGGGAAAGAAGCGCAGGCAGAAACACCCACCGTGATGCGCTGTTCGCGTCCTACAAGATCCTGAGCAGCGAGCCCGGGATGGATGTGCATGTCATCGGCGAAAAGAACCTTCTGCAGGACGATCCCCTCATCCAGCGCCTGGATGCCATCCTCGTCCCGCACCAGGCTGCCCTGCCACAGAGCATCAAATCCAAGCTGACCACCTACTGGAAAAACGGCGGGTCGCTCATCCAGGACATGCGCCTGGGTGAATTCGACGAAAACGGCAAGCCCACCTTTGACTGGATGCATGAGGTGTTTGGGATTGCCGATATAGAGTGGAAGAAAAACGGGGGCATTTTTTTGATTGATGGGGCCATCTACCGCCTCAAGCCCTCGCGCCGTCTCTATGCGAGCTATGCCGCCATTACCCCCAAGAATGGCTTCAAGGTACTGGCTACAGAGCTGCTGCGAAATGACAAGGGCATCATGGTCCGCGGTGAACGCACCCTGGCGTTCGGCTTTCTTCCCCAGCTTGTCGAAGACCACACTCGCGATGCGTGGAGAAAGTTGTTCGTGAAAGAGATCATGAACACACTGCCGTCTCGCAAGACTGCAGCCGCCGAACGGCAATGAGCGGGACGGGGGAAGATCCTTGTCTTCCAAAAGCACAGAGGGCGCGTTTACTAAGAGTAGGCCGGATGGCTTGCCGCGCAGGCAGCTGAACAGCCCGAGGTCCCTCCATCGATCAGTCTGTGCCGCGCATCTGCATGCGCCATGTAAAAGGTTTCAGGCACAGGGTTCGAATCAAGGTCAGTTCGCCCCCATGGGTATTCTCATGGGTTGAGATCAACTTATTCAGACATCTTTTCTGGCAGTGGTATCTGGTGAGCACATCCACACAGGCTCGATACACATGCACTGAAAAGTATGAAATATTCAATGAATCATTTTCCAATTTTCCTTTCAGTTGTGTACGTAGTACGAAACCACGAACAGCATCTTGAAGGAATTTTGCTGTCCACAACAGCACAATTGTCATCCCTCGTCAGCGACTACGAAATCATAGTCATTGACAAAGCATCTGATGACCAGAGCCTTGTGGTACTCAAAAAATTAACAAGCCAGTCCGGTCTCCCTAATCTACAGGTTTATGCACTCATCAAGGAGGTTGACAACGATACGGCTGCCTGGGTCGGCTTGGAAAATGCCCTTGGAGATTTCATCGCTATTATTGACCCCTTGAAGGATGATATTTCCTTTCTTCCAGAAATGCTGGACAAGGCCGTAAATGGCGCTGATGTAGTTTTTGCCAGCAACGCAAAAAAGGCGAAGCAGGGGATTTTATATGAACTAGCTTATGCGGCCTTCAATAGATTTTACAAGATTTTCAATGGAATTCACCTAGAAAAAGAAGCTCCCCAATATCGCCTGCTGAGCAGACGTGTGGTGAATTTCATTCACCAGCACCCACAACCGGCCATCACCTACCGACATTTGCCTGCCACGGGCGGATTTACTCGCGCAAATATGGAATACAGCAGCGAGCCACACACCCCGCAAGTAAAGAGAGTAGGTGAAAGCATTAATCGGGGAATCAGGCTGCTCGTTTCCACAACGCGCGCGCCCATGCGGCTTGTTACTTTCCTCTCGCTATTTGGTGCCATCGCGAATCTGATCTATTCGATATATGTCGTCGCGATCGGCATCTTCAAAACCAATGTTGCACCCGGCTGGGTGAGCCTTTCCTTACAACAATCGGGAATGTTTTTCCTTATTTCACTGGTATTGTTGGTCCTGGGGGAGTACATATTGCACATGGCAAGCCTTTCCAATGAAGGTCCGCTCTACCATGTAGGACAGGAATTCACCAGCGCTCACATGACACGCCGCGAAAAACTAAACATCGAGGAAGCCGCTTCCCCGCAAGCCCCATCCCCTCGCACAACTGAAAAACAACTGGTGCGGTGATGGATTTCACCCAGAATTGCGATGCTGCGATCATCGGAGGCGGTTTCTACGGCTCGGCGATAGCCATCTACCTGGCCCGTCAGCGGGGCTTCAAGCGAATTGTCCTGATTGAAAAGGAGACTGAACTCCTGACACGTGCGTCCTATCACAACCAGGCACGGGTTCACAATGGTTATCACTATCCACGAAGTTTTACGACCGCCTTCCGTAGCCGGGTTAATTTTCCACGTTTCGTGCAAGATTGGCCTCAGGCCATCACGCGGGATTTCACGAAGTTATACGCCATAGCTCGCAGTAATTCCAAAGTCAATTCAAAACAATTTGAACGCTTCTGCCAGGAGATTGGCGCGACCACAACCCGTGTGGACGGGCCGCTGAGACATCTTTTCAATCCCAAACTTATCGAGGATGTTTTCCTGGTCGAGGAATATGCTTTCGATGCCATGCAGTTGGCTCGGTGGGCTCAACGCGAGCTGAGCGAATGTGGCGTCCACGTGCTCCTGGAAACAAGTGCCACTCTCGTAAACAGATCAACCACCGGTGGGATGAAAATATCTCTGGAGAGCACTCATGAGAAAAAACAGACCATCTACAGCAAGTATCTTTTCAATTGCACTTACAGCGGCCTCAATCAACTGAAAGGTGATTACCCCGGCAGCCACACCAAACTGAAGCATGAAATAACTGAACTGGCGCTCATAGAAATGCCTTCAGAAATTAAAAAAATAGGGATTACCGTCATGGATGGCCCCTTCTTTTCGGTGATGCCTTTTCCATCGCAAGGATTGCACACCCTCTCGCATGTTCGATACACGCCGCATTTCAGCTGGGAAGACAAGCAGGATTCAGATCCCTATCAACAGCTTGCCAACTATGATGGTGCTACGCGATTCGACCGCATGATCCGAGACGTAGCCAGGTATATTCCGATAGTCCAGAAATCCAAGCACGTTAGATCATTCTTCGAAGTTAAAACCGTACTAAAGAAGAATGAAAATGATGACGGCAGGCCCATTCTCTTTGAAAAATACGCCGAATTGCCGGGATGTTATTCCATACTAGGCGGAAAAATAGACAATATCTATGACGCACTGGAAAAACTAGACTCTGAAAATCTCTCGATACCCCAAGGCATTTCATGAAAACAGCACTGATTGGCTTCTCTGGATTTGTGGGCAGCACATTGCTCAAGCAATTTTCATTTGATGAGCTCTATAGATCAAAAAATATTCAGGATATTCCAGGAAAAAGATTCGACGTGGTCGTTTGTTCCGCGGCTCCTGCACAAAAATGGATAGCCAATCGCGAGCCTGAAGCCGACAAGAAAATAGTAGATGCCCTCATCCATCATCTCAATGCAATTGAGTGCGGGAAGTTTATTTTGATCAGCACCGTGGATGTTTTCAAAAAACCTGTGGAGGTGACCGAAGAGACCACGGTCGATGAAGAAGGTTTACATGCCTACGGATTGCATAGGCGTTATCTCGAGAAATTCGTCCAGTCCCGGTTTCCCGAGCATCTCATAGTTAGACTACCGGGATTGGTAGGCCCTGGACTGCGAAAGAACATCGTTTACGATTTTCACAACAGTAACAACCTCAAATCCATTGATAGCCGGAATATTTTTCAGTTTTATCCGATGGTCAACCTATGGAGCGACATAGAAATCGCCCTGGCGGCTGAATTGAAATTGGTTCATCTCACGGCAGAACCGGTACGTGTTGAAGAGGTGGCACGCCAAGGCTTCGGCATGCCCTTCCAGAATCATTTGGAGGGCATTCCCGTTAAATATGACATGAGGACTTGCCACGCGTCCCTTTTCGGAAGCCATGGTAGCTATCAATACAGCTGCCGCGAGACCCTTCAGGCGATTCGCTCCTACGCACAATCCGAGCCTTCTTCATCGATCTCCAATCCACGCGTGGCTTCATGAGAATATCTTTTTCCAATATTGCGTGGGACACCGCCGAAGACGAAGCGGTGGCCCAGGTCCTCCATGAGCAAGGCGTGGATGCCATCGACATAGCTCCAGCGAAATATTTTCCCCACAATGACACAGTGACTGACAAGGAGATCGCCACCGTCAGGGATTGGTGGGGTGCGCGCGGCATCACCATCGTAGGGATGCAGGCGCTCATGTTTGGCACTACGGGGCTGAACATGTTTGGCGCCGATGAGTCCCGGAGCGCGATGCTCAGCCACCTCGCTTCCATATGCAGGATAGGAAGCTGCTTGGGTGCCACCAAACTGGTCTTCGGCTCTCCCCGGAACAGAGACCGATCAGGATTGGAAGTCAATGAAGCAACAGATCGTGCCGTTTCCTTCTTCCGCACATTGGGAGATATTGCGCAGACCCATGGCGTTGAAATTTGTCTCGAACCGAACCCTCCATCCTATGGGGCCAACTTCATGATAGACAGCACTGAAACAGCGCACGTCGTCAATATTGTTTCGCATCCTGCCATCCGCATGCAGCTGGATACCGGGGCTATGTTCATCAACGGCGAATGCGCTCCCGAGGTGATCGCGCAAAACGCCCATTTGATTGGCCACATTCACGCAAGCGAACCACAATTGTCACCCTTGGGCGACCAGGGAACAGATCATCGTGGCATCAGGGAAGCGCTGATGAACTACTTGCCCAAACACATCCTGACGATAGAAATGCTTGCGACCAGCAATGAGCCGCATCTAGCGGCTATCCAGCGTGCATTGGCCTTTGCAAAAAGCACTTACCAAGTTCAACAAGGCTCTATTTGATGAAATGGGTCATTCTTTTGATGGGTATTGCGGCCAATGCCTCAGCGAGCGTATTGATTAAACTTGCAATGCTGCCTCCCCGAAAATTCCCTTCGCTTTCCGACCCGATGGCAGCATTTACCAACTGGCCATTCTGGCTTGGTCTTGGTCTATACGGTGGAGCATTTCTACTATATGCCGCGGCGCTTGCAAGATTTCCTCTGAATGTTGCCCATCCCATATTAACCAGCGGGGCCGTCGCCACCGTGGCAGTGCTCTCAGCCATAGTTTTCAAGGAACCTTTTCATTGGATGACCGTGGCGGGAATATTTTTGGTGATTGCTGGCGTATTCCTTATCTCCTCACGCATTACATGACAACCATGCCAACCATGTCCGACATTGCTCCTGAAGCAAGAGCCTCTTGGCAAATTCCCGACTTTGATGCGCCTCTCTGGTTGGGTCGTGAGCACCCTTGGTGCGTTGTGGTTCCCGTCATCAATGAAGGGGAACGCATTCAGAAGCTGTTGCAGCGCATGCAGGCGTGCGGCATTTCGAAGCTGGCTGACATCATCATCGTGGATGGTGGAAGCAGCGACGGATCCACCAATCCCGCCACCTTGAAGAACCTTGATGTCAGTGGTTTGCTTGTCAAGAAAGGGCCTGGAAAGCTCAGTGCGCAACTACGCTGTGCCTATGCCTTTGCCCTCGACCACGGATATCAGGGAATCGTCACCATCGACGGCAATGACAAAGATGATCCAGAGGCCATTCCGCGCTTCATCCAAGCCCTTCAAAAGGGAGTCGATTTTGTCCAGGCTTCCCGTTTCATTTCAGGCGGAATCGCGGAAAACACGCCGGCGTCTCGATATTTTGCCATTCGATTTATCCATGCCCCTGTTTTAAGCATTGCTTCTGGCTTTCACTGGACAGATACAACCCAGGGCTTCCGGGCCTACAGCAGACAAATGCTCCTGGACAGAAAAATATCTCCCTTCAGAGAAATTTTTTCTGCTTACGAGCTTTTGGCCTATCTCTCGTACAAAGCGCCAAAAGAAGGCTACAAGTGCTTGGAAATTCCCACAACAAGAAGATACCCTGCAGGTGAAGTGCCCACGAAAATAAGCAGCTTCAGAGGAAATATCTCGGTACTTTCAACACTTTTTCGCGCCTGCCTGGGAAAGTATGACGCATAAGGCGCATTGAGCATAGATGAAAAAATTAGTTTATTCCGAGTCCGGAAATAATGGATTTAACTATATTCTCGGCTTCTTGTTCCTGCTGTGCACGATACTAGGGACAAGGTATCAGTATTTTCTTCTCAGGCAGAAGGAATGGGGAGATGAATCAGAAACCATTGTAACAGCCAAGATGATGGCAGCCGGAAAATATCTGTATTCAGAGATATTTAACCATCATGGCCCCCTTACATTTCTATCCGGCGTGGCCATGGAATCCATGGGGGATTTTGGAGTGCGCGGCCATCGGGTTCCCATCGCCCTTTTACAACTCATCAGTCTCTGCGCAATATACTATTCACCCATATTAAAAAATAATACGACACGCATATTTTCCGTTATTTATGCGTTTTCATTCATAATTTTTCTCATGCCCCTATTCCTGGGGCACATGTATACGTATCAAGCAATTGTCGGACCGCTCATTCTAATAATACTGTTCTTATACACATTTCCTTCAATCATTGATCGGAATCTGTTGACCACGAACAGGGTCTTCGTCGGGTCTTTGCTTCTTTCTTGCCTTCCGTTCCTGGCTGTTACCTACATCCCCATTGCCGCCATCCTATTTTTTGCTTCTCTGGCAAGGCCATTCATCAAAGCATCAACAGTCGGACTATTAATAGGCATCGCACTAAATTTGCTTTTTCTTGCTGTCTACGGTTCGGCGAAGGGGTATATAGCATTTCATTTTTATTTAAATTCAGAAGTACTTCCGATTTATATAGGAACCCCTTCACTTCTATCGATTATTCAGTCTGCGTGGGACAATCTGGCGAAGAACCCCCTCACCATCCTAAGCCTGGTTATTGCTTCGGTGGGAATTTTCAGTCTCGCCGCGTACGAGAAGAAAATACCATGGCGATCAGGGCTTCTGGCAGCGGGTATAGGCAGCCTGCTCATCAGGGGCGTTGATTTTCATGGGCTCGCTTACTACTACGTATTCGTGGCCCTTTCAATCCTGCCAATTCTAGGAAAAATTCAGGGATACGCACTCCTCCTGAAATACGCAACTCTTGCCATATCCCTATTCTTCATAACCAAATCGTCGTTGCTTCTTCCGGGAGTCCGGCAAGAACTCAATGAAAATAAAATACCAACTGAAACCGAATTCTCCCGGCTCGTCAAGAAATATACTAACAAAGACGAAAAAATAATTGTCTATTCGTTTCAGAACTTTCAATACTTAGCCTCTGAAAGGCTTCCCGCCTCAGGACATTTTTTCTACCTCCCTTGGCAGGAAAAATACAATGAAGATCCGATACTAGGAATCAAAATCGATGCTTGTCAAGAGATATCAGATTACCGACCTAAAGTCATGTTGATCGATCAGTGGACAGTATGGGGTCTGTATCCATGGAGCAGCTATGCGGGCTGCATTCAGAATCTCATGGACAACTTATATAACAAAGTCCCCGGTCGCCCCTATTACATCAGAAAGGATATTTCAGCAGAAGAAATACCTTCTGTATGGAATAGCCGAAGTGATCCTCTGGATGGGCGACCTGACTCCAGGGCGCGTTGATATTGCAGTCGGAGTCGTGGTGCATGGTTCCCGGCTTGGCGCTGCCCGGCTCCACAAACGCCCAACAAAGCCCCCCTTCTACCCGCGAACGCCCTTGAAGTGACTCAACGGCCAGTTTCCGGCGATAGCGCTCTTGGCAATCTTTCTTTCTTCCTCTTCGCCATGTTCATGAATGGCTGTTCAATCAGTTTGTAGCTGATATAAGAAATGATCACCGTGGCCAAGAATGCCAAGAACGTCCGATGATATTTGTTCTGAACAACATACGATGACAGAACCAGTATCGGATAATGAATAAGATAAAATGAATAGGATATATCCGACAGGATTTTTACTGGCTTAGAATTTTCATATTCAATGTCCTTCAAAATCAAAAAGAGCGCGGAGATACCCAGACCCGTGATGAAAATAGGTGTTGAGAATACCGGCTCCCACGATTTATAAAGAACTATGGTGGATATAAAAATAGCTGCCAATGCTGCTTTGTCATACTTTGGTTGCTTGACTGCAATCCATGCACCAAAGAGGAAAAATGGCATTTGTGCTATTGCATTGTTGTGCACGAAGAAATATATATATATCCCCTCCAGACTTTTCACCAGTGGATGCCAGTTTGCGCCACCATATACCCAGAAACAGGCAATCAACACAAACACCGCAGTGATTTTCGACGGGCTTTTGAAAAACCTTGTCGCGATGAAAAATGCAACTACATACCACACCATCTCGATGGTCAGTGTCCAGCTGACGCTCAAGGCATTGTATTTTAAATAAGCTGCCGGGAAAAAATGCTGCAGGAAAAGCAGATGGATCAAGAGACTTTTGAAATCAATTGCATCAATTTGGAATTGCTTAAAAACCAAGGAGAATACAAAAAACCAAAACAGATAGGCAGGATATATTCTAAGCACCCGGTGCTTTATATAGTCGACAGCGGAATATCGTAGCGCACTCTGGATGATCAGGTATCCACTGATCACAAAAAAAATCTGCACCCCAATCCATCCCCCCACTATCCCAAAGTAGGGAATGGTAAGAATATTCAAGGAATGGAGGTGATTCATGAATACCAGAATCACCGCAGCTGCTCTTAAAGTCTCTACAGAATGATTTTTCGAGGTTTGGATGTTGTTATTCATTTATTATTTTATATCGATAAAATTGAATATTAACTCCAGAATGGTAGGAGCCTCTTGCCTGCCATTCAGCACTTGGTGCAATCCGGCCAGCATGGACTCCCCCGGCCGTGGGCGCCTGCAGCCTGCCCCAGCCATCAAAACGGTGCAGAGTCGGGATCCGTGTCCACTGGCACCTGCGCAGGCCCTGTCACAACTGCACCGGTGCGGGCGGCGGGCGAGGGCGTTGCCACGTTAGCTGCCGCCACCCCACTCTCCGCCTCGCCCCCCAGCGCCTCGATCAGGTCCGGAATCAGCTTGACCAGCTCGCCCGTGGCGATCGCCACGTCGGTGTCAAAGCCACCGTCATCGGCCTTGGTGCCTTCGAACACCGTGTCCAGGAACGAGACCTTCTTGATCTGCAGCCCCTCGGTGAGCATGAAGCTCACGCGGTCGTCCCAGGTGAGTGCGAGCTTGGTGGGCAGCTTGCCGGCGTCGATGTGGGCCTGCACCTCTTCGATGTCCAGCGGGTGGCGGGCATAGCGCACCACGGCCTTTTCCTCGGTGGCGCTCTTGAGCTCGCATTCGCGGTCCACGGTGAAGCCCACGGGCGGCTCTTGTTCCTTGAGCCAGTGGGACATGGCCGCTTGCGGGCTGGTCTGGGTGTTGATGAGCGACACCGACAGGCCGGGCAGCGATTCGACCAGCAGCGTGACGACTTCGTCCGCACGGCCCTGGCTGGAGGTGTCCAGCACCAGCAGGCGCGATGCCGTATCGATCCACACCCACATGGAACCCTGCTTGGTGAACGCCATGGGCAGCAGGTCCAGCTTGGCCTCGTCCTTGAGTTCCTTGCTTTCCTTCTTGCCAGGCTTGCGGCCGGTTTCCTGCTCGATGCGTTCTGCCTTTTCCTTCACGCGGCGTGCCAGCACGCTGCCGGGCAGCACCTTGGACTCGACCATGAAGCGCAGGATCCATTGGCCCCCGACCGACTCGGCCAGCGGGCCGTGCTGTTCGCCACGCGGCGGCACCCAGCCCAGGGACTTTTCCTGCGTGGCGCCGCATTCGATGAAGGGCGCCTTGGCCAGGGCCTCTTCCACTTGTGTCAATTCGACCTGCCATTGCGGCGCAATGCGGTACACGATCATGTTCTTGAACACGGAAAACCTTTTCTTTTCTGGGACGGAATGCGCCATTGTCGGTGGTTCTGCGGGAGAGTTTTCCTGCCGTCCATCCCTGGCGGTCCGCGCACCCGCGAGCGGATGAACAGGCACGATCACAGCCGGCAGACGCCGTGGAACGGGGCCTTGCCGTGCCACTGGCGCCGTCCCCCTTCACGAGACATGCGCGGGGTGTTTCTTTTGGAAACTTTACACAGCCTCACCCAACCGGTATGGCGGCGATACATGCGGGGCGGACACTGGCCCTCAATCGCCGGAACGGTCGTCCTGGCGAGTTCCCAACCCTGTGAAAGGACTCACACCATGGTTTTCAGATTCCAACACCGCCTGGCCGCCACCGCTGTTCTCGCTGCACTGGCCCTGCCGGTCCTGGCCCAGCAACCTCCAGCCGCCCCGCCTGCAGCGGGTGCCACCGCAACCACCGAAGGCCGCCACAAGGCAGGGGGTGACCGCCACGAGCACCATGCGCGCCACCAGGCCCACATGGCCAAGCGCATGGCCACCCTGAAGGACCAGCTCAAGCTGAGCGCCGCCCAGGAACCCGCCTGGACGGCCTTCAGCACCGCGATGCAGCCCGGGGAACGCACCGCCCGCCTGGACCGCAAGGACATGGACAAGCTCACCACGCCCGAACGCATCGACCGCATGCGGGCCCTGCGCGCCCAGCACGCCGCCGAGGCCGACCGCCGGGGCGAGGCCACCAAGACCTTCTACGCCGCCCTGACGCCAGACCAGCAGAAGACCTTCGATGCGCAGGCGCACCGCGGCCACCAGCGCATGCGCGACCACCACCACGGCGGCGGCATGCGCGGCGGCGAGGGCCATCCATCTCCCGCCGCACCGGCGAAGTAACGCCCTATCCAACCCCCGCCGCCCCCCGCACGCCCTGCGGGGCGGCGGCCTGGGGACGGGTCTCCGGCGTGCAGCCGGCGCTGCCTTTTACTTTTTCTTCCCGTGCTCCCCAAGCCCGGGGTCCTGACTGGACCCCGGGCTTTGTGCTTTGCGGCCACGCAGGCGGTCGCCTTGGACGGCGTTTGTGGATAACCCTGGGGGCAGTTGTGGCACAACTTGCTGGTTATCCACAGAAGAAGGCGCTGCGCCGAAGTTGTTGTCTGTGAGCCCCGGACTTTGCGCCGCCCGCCGCACAGAGTTTGCGGCCACGCAACCCCGCGCCAGCATTGGAAAAAAACCCCTTGTCCACAAAAAATGAGGTGCTCTACTACTACTGCTATTTATATATAGAACCATAAAAGAATAACCAGAACCTCTTTTTCGTGCCCCCCAACGTCCGTGGGGCCGAGCCCCCGGCACCGCTCCACACGGCGGCTCGCGATGAAGCGGCCGGCGCCGAAGAGGCCAATGCGGAGCGGACAGGGCTCCGCGCCAGCCCGCAGGTTCCTTACCGCCACCGCCTGACGGGCCTTCACATTTCCCATTTGCTATCAATAGAGTAGCTGTTGGCGCTTCCTCCATCAGCGCTTCGTGCCATTTCAATGCCAAACCTCTCTGTGGGAATGTCCAGTGCGTAAAACTGGGGATAGTTTTGGCACAACCGCCTGGTTATCCACAGAAAAAGGCCTTGGCCGTGTTTTGTCCCCTTTCGTGCGACAGCGGAAAGAGGGATCGGTGCACAGGGTTGGGCGGCGTGCAAGTGCGCGCCACGGCGAGGGAAAAGGCGGTTGTCCACATCCTGGGCCGCCTTC
Organism: Acidovorax sp. GW821-FHT11A03; assembly: GCF_058809075.1. Classification (NCBI taxonomy): domain Bacteria; kingdom Pseudomonadati; phylum Pseudomonadota; class Betaproteobacteria; order Burkholderiales; family Comamonadaceae; genus Acidovorax; species Acidovorax sp. GW821-FHT11A03. The sequence continues at coordinate 458,616 of NZ_JBXASG010000004.1, read as the reverse complement.
TACTACTACGACTATGTATTTATAGAAAACATAAGAAGAAGACAGGGGAGAACTTCCCGCGCCGGGCACGCGGTGCCGCGGCAACACCTTGTGGGGCCTTGCGGACGGACCGGTGCACGCAAAGGAGGGCGAAGGCACGGGCGCGGCGATCCGCCGCGGGTGGGGACTGAACCCCGAAGACGGGCCGGCGGAAGCTCGCTACGCGGCGCAGGACCGCAGGAAGGCCCCCAGAACGTCCGCGGAGAGGGGTCGGCTAAAGAGGTAGCCCTGGTAGTGCTGGCAGCCCGCGCGGGCCAGCAGCTCGCGTTGCTCGGGGGTTTCCACCCCTTCGGCGATGACTTCCAGGCCCAGGCTGCGCGACAGGCCGATGATGGTGTCCACGATGGCCGCGTCGTTGGGGTCGGTCAGCAGGTCGCGCACAAAGCTCTGGTCGATCTTGAGCTGGTCCAGCGGCATGCGCTTCAGGTAGCTCAGGCTGGAATAGCCGGTGCCGAAGTCGTCCAGCGAGAAGCCCACGCCATAGGAGCGCAGCGCGGCCATCGTGGCGATGGTGGTTTCCATGTCTTCCACCAGCAGGCTTTCGGTCAGCTCCAGCTTGAGCAGATGCGCCGGCGCGCCGGTGATGGCCAGCACGCGGGCCACGTCGTCCACGAAGCTGGCGTGGCGGAACTGGCGCGAGCTCACGTTCACCGCCATGGTCAGGTGGGCCAGGGCCGGGTCGTCCTGCCAGCTGGCCAGCAGCTTGCAGGCCGTGTGCAGCACCCAGCGGCCCAGGGGCAGGATGAGGCCCGTCTCCTCGGCCAGCGGGATGAACTGCGCGGGCGGCACCATGCCGCGCTGCGGGTGGGCCCAGCGCACGAGCGCCTCCACCCCCACGCAGCGGCCAGACAGGTGCATCTGCGGCTGGAAGTGCAGCAGGAATTCCTCCTGCGCGAGTGCGGCGCGCAGGTCGGTCTCCAGCCCGGCGCGGGCGGTCACCACGGCCTGCATGTCAGGGTCGAAGAAGCGCAGCGTGTTGCGCCCCGCCGTCTTGGCCTGGTACATGGCCAGGTCCGCCTGCTTGAGCAGCTCGCCCACGCTGGTCTGCTCGCCCGTGAACGGCGCGATGCCGATGCTGGGCGTGCTGCGGTACTGGTACCCTGCCAGCGCGTAGGGCACGGCCAGCATGGTGAGGATCTTCTCGCCCACGCTGCGCGCGTGCAGGGCCAGTTCGTGTGGCCTGGGGCTGAGCTCCTCGAGCATCACCACGAACTCGTCGCCGCCCAGCCGGGCCACCGTGTCCACGCTGCGCACGCAGGTGTTCAGGCGCTGCGCCACCTGTTGCAGCAGCAGGTCGCCCTGGTCGTGGCCCAGGGTGTCGTTCAGGGTCTTGAAGTTGTCCAGGTCGATGAACAGCAGCGCCCCGCCCTGCAGGCGCCGGTGGGCGTTGGCCAGCGCATGGCCCATGCGGTCCATCAGCAGCATGCGGTTGGGCAGGCCGGTGAGCGCGTCGTAGAACGCCAGGCGCTGGATCTCGCGCTCGTTGGCCTTGCGCTGGCGGATGTCGGTGTTGATGGCCAGGATGGACTGCGGCTGGCCGTTGTCGCCGCGCACCAGGGTCCAGCGGCCCTCGACCTCGATGGTGCTGCCGTCGCGGTGGCGCTGCACGATCTCGCCCGTCCACTCGCCCTGCTCCAGCACCGTGCGCGTGGCGTGGCGGAAATGGGTGGGGTCGTCGTAGAGCAGCGTTTCGATGGACTGGCCCAGCGCCTGCAGCTGCGACCAGCCATACAGGCGCTCGGCGCTTTTGTTCCAGAAGATGATGCGGTGCTCCAGGTCGCGCACCAGGATCGCGTCCTGCGCCTTGTCCAGCAGCGAGGCCTGGTGGCGGATGCGGGCATCCGCCAGCTGCCGGTCGATCTCGGACGAGGCGCGCGCGGCAAAGATCTGCAGCGTGGAGGTGATGAAGTCCGTCTCGGCGATGGGCTGGCGGAACAGCACGAACACGATGCCCACCACCTCGCCATCGGCATTGCACAGCTGCTGGCCCGCATAGCCCTGCGCGCCCACATGGCGCAGCATGGGCGCCTCGGGGTGCAGCTGCTGCACCTTCTCGGTCACCACATACGCGCGCTGCGACAGCAGCATGAGGCTGGGCGTGCCTTCCAGGGTGTATTCGTCGTTGGGCAGCATCTGGCCATCGAGCACCGCCGCGAGCGTGACCACCCGCGGGGCCTGCCCCTCCACCGGTGGCAGCAGCCGCACCACGCAGCCGCCCTGGGCCCCCAGCGCATCGGCCATGTTGCGCACCAGCTGCACGAAAAACTCCGTGCCCGTGCTCGCCGACACGGCGGCCGCCACCTTGAGCACCGAGGCCTGCAGCCGCTGCTGCGCCTTCTGCGCGCGCAGGCTGGTGATGCCAAAGGCCAGGTCGTTGGAGAGCTCCTGCAGCAGGGCCGCCTCTTCGGGGCTGATCTGCAGGATGTCCGGCGCATACAGGTACAGCAGGCCGAAGGTGCGGTCGCGGTCGCGCAGCGGCAGGCAGATCACGCCGTGAAAGCCGTTGTCCAGCATGCGCTCGGTCCAGTCGGCAAAATCGCCCTCGGCGCGGATGTCCTGCACGATCACCGGCTTGCCCGAGCGCACGGCCATGCCCGCGGGACCCCGGCCGTAGCGGTCGTCGGCCGACCAGGACAGGTGCAGGTTCTCCAGGTAGTTCTGGTTGTGGCCCGCGTGGGCCACGGGCTGGATGGACTTGCGTTCGTCGTCCAGCGCGAAGCCCACCCATCCCATGCGGTAGCCGCCGATGTCCACGGCGATGTGGCAGATCGCCTGCAGCAGCGCGGTCTCGGACGTGGCGCGCACGAGGGTTTCGTTGCAGGCGCTCAAGAGGCGCTGCGCGCGGCCCATGCGGGCCAGCTCGCGTTCGGTGCGCAGGCGCTCGGTCACGTCGGTGGCCAGCACCTGGCGCGCGGGGCGGCCGTTGAAGCTGATGCTGCCCGCCGTGATTTCCACGTCCATGAACGTGCCGTCCTTCTTGACGTGGCGGCTGATGACCGGCTTGTTGCGCTGGTCCATCGCAATCGCGTTGATGGTGGCCCGGATGCTGGCGCGGCGCTCCGCCGGCCACAGGTCCGTCATGTCCATCCCCAGCAGCTCGGCTTCGGCATAGCCGTAGTGCGTCTCCATCGACTGGTTCACGGCCTGCAGGCGCAGCGTTTCCCTGTCGTACACCCACATCGGATGGGGGTGCTCGTCGAACAGCATGCGGTACTGCTGCTCCGATGCCCGCAGCTGCCCCGCCACATGCCGCAGCTGCACCATCGCGCCCAGGGATTCGGTGAGGATCTCCAGGTGCGCGACGTCGCGCCGCGAAAATGCGTGGGCCTTGTCCGAAACGACCTTGAGCGAGCCCACCACGCCCTCGGCGGTGCGCAGCGGCACCGCCATCACGGAGCGCACGCCGTGCCGGTGGGGCAGCGAAACCATGTCCCAGCCCTCGGCCTCGGTGTCATTGCACACCACGGTGCGCCCTTCGCGCAGGGCGGGCCACAGCAGGCTCTGGTCGGCCGCCAGCATGTGGCCCACGGGCCGCACGTGGTCGCCCGCCGATGCCTGCGCCACCAGCTGGCGGCCCTGCAGCAGCTCCACCAGCGCCCCGCGCGCCAGCGTCTGGCGCAGCACGGTGTCGGCCACGAGCTGGAGCACCTCGGGCAGGGGCATGTCCAGCGACGAGATGCGCTGCTGCACCTGCAGCAGCTCCGCATGGTTCTGCGCATCGCGCTGGGCATCGAGTTCGGTCAGCTTCTGCGCGCTGATGTCGGTCATGCCGCCCACCATGCGCACGGCCTTGCCTTCGGCGTCGCGGATCAGGAAGCCCCGGTCCAGCACCCAGGCATAGCTGCCGTCCTGGCGCCGGAAGCGGTATTCGGCGGACCAGTGGTTGTCCGTGCCGCCAATGGCCGCGTGGAGGCCCCGGAGAATTTCCTCGCTGTCTTCGGGATGCAGCCGCAGCGTCCACGAGGTGCTGTCGGGCGGCAGCTGGTCGAGCGGCACGCCGAACAGGTTCTGCATGCCTTCGTTCCACCACATGAGGTCGGTGTCCAGGTTCCAGTCCCAGACGGCATCGGCCGTGGCGCGCGAGACGAGGTGAAAGCGCTCCTCGCTTTCACGGCGCGCCTCCTGGGCCAGGTGCTGGGCCGTGATGTCCTGGAAGGCCCCTTGGATGCGGACGATGCGTCCCCCGGCATCGCGCGCCGCCTGCCCGGCGGTGCGCACCCAGAAGCGCCTGCCGCCCGGCATGTCCACCTCGGCTTCCACGTCAAAGGGCGTGCCGTGGTGCCGGCAGTCATCGAACGCCTTTTGCATCTGCGGCCGGTAGGGCGGCGTGTACAGCTGCAGGACCTGCGCCAGCTCGCCCACGCGGTGGTGGAGCCCATAGGCGGCCGCGATCTCCTGCGACCACACGAGCTGCATCCCGGGCAGTTCTACCGTCCAGCCGCCTACGCGGGCGATCCGCCCCGCCACGCGCTGTGCCTCGCCCTGCGCGACCATCTCGGCATGCATCTGGTCGCGCTCCCGCACGAGCTGGGCCAGCAGCTTTTTCTGGCGGCGCAGCTCCAGCTGCACCATGGCTTGGCCCGCGAGGATCGTGAGGCCCTCGATCTGCCCTTCCTCCAGCGTGCGGGGCACGGTGTCCACCACCGCGAGGGTGCCCAGGGTGAACCCCTCGGGCGTCACCAGCGGCACGCAGGCGTAGAAGCGGACATGGGGTTCGCCCAGCACCAGGGGATTGCTGGCGAACACGGGGTGGAGCGTGACGTCGGGCACCACCACCGGTTCGCGGCCGCCGTCCAGTGCCTGGGCACAGAACGCGATGGCGCGCTCGGTCTGCTGGAAGGGAATGCCGACCGCCGCCTTGAACCACTGGCGCTCGCTGTCGAGAAAATTGACCACGGCGATGGGGCAGCCGCACACCCGTGCGGCCAGCGTGGCCAGCTGGTCGAAGCCTTCTTCCGCGGGGGTGTCGAGGATCGCGTAGGACTGCAGTGCCGTGAGCCGCGCTGCCTCTTCGGGTGCGTGGGCTGGCGGCATGGTCAGGCCGCTGTGGCGTTGGCTGTGCCCGCTGGCGCGCACCCCAGTTCCAGCGCCCGGGGGGCCTGGAGCTTGTTGCGCAAGAACTGGAACAGCGTCGTCGTCAAAGGGGTCGGGCGGCAAGAAAAGAACCGGACGGGGTGCGGGCAGAAGAAGCACGCGCTCGCGCTGCCCCCTGAAACGTGAATCCTACACCGCAGAGCGCCGGACCGAGCGGTCACCACCATGCGGGTTTGCCCCAGAACGCCGCCAGTCACCCCGGCAACCTTCGCGCAGCGCCATGCTTGCTAGGCTGCGTGCCATGCAGATATCCGAACTCGCGCAACGCACCTCGGTTTCCGTCCACGCCCTGCGCCACTATGAGCGGCTGGGGCTCCTGCAGCCGCGCCGGCGGGCCAATGGCTACCGCGACTATCCACCGCGCATGCAGCGCGAGGTCGTGTTCATCGCCATGTCGCGCCAGCTTGGCTTCACCCTGCCGCAGATCGCCCTGCGCCTGGGCGCCTACCGGGCAGGCACCCTGCGCACCGAGACCATGGTGCAGGCCCTGCAGGAGCGCGCGCAGGCGCTGGACGAGCAGATCGATGCGCTGCGGGCCCAGAAGCAGCGCGTGCTGGAGCACCAGGCCTGGCTGCAGGCGCAGCAGGCAAGGCCGCGTACCGCCGTGTCGGCGCCACCGGCGCCCTGGCCGCGCGTGCGGCCCCCCGCCACGCCACCCCCATCGGCCCGCACCCGTCCATCCACCACCTCCGCAAGGAAAGCACCATGACCTCTTTGTCCGCACATTCCGCCGCCGCGCCCATGGACCATCTTCGGTCCCTGGTGCTGGCCATGCCCATGGCGCGCACGCTGGGCCTGCGCTTCGTGCGCGCCGAGCCGGGCGCGGTGGAGGTGGAGATTCCGGTGAGCGACGCCTTCTGCTTTCGCCCCGGCCAGCTGCAGGCCACCGCCGTGTTTGCCGTGGCCGACTTCGCCGCCGTGGGCGCGGCCGGCAGCGTGCTGCCGCCGGGCTGGGTGAATGCCACGGTGGACGCCACCGTGAAACTCGTGGCCCCCGCACGGGGCGTGTGCCTGCGGGCGCGCGGGCGCGTCATCGACGCGGCGCGGCTGCTCACGGTGTGCGCGTCCGATGTGTTCGCTGTGGATGCGGATGGCAAGGAAACGCTGTGCGCCACGCTGCTGGCCACGGCCCGCAACATCGACGCCACCGTGGCGCCACGGTAGCTGCCGTGGCCCGCTGCAGAGAGAGCGCCGGGCCGGCGGGTCGGTCAGGCGCGTGCGCGCCGCGCGCGCACGGCGGCGGCCAGGCCTTCCAGCACCGGCACCGTCTGCGCGAAGCTGATGCAGGCATCGGTCACCGACACGCCGGGCGCGAGCGGCTGGCCGGGCACGATGTCCTGGCGGCCTTCCTGCAGGTGGCTCTCGATCATGAGGCCGGTGATGCGCCGGTCGCCCGCGGCGATCTGCCGGGCGACGTCGTCCGCCACGGTGATCTGGCGCTGGTGCTGCTTGCTGCTGTTGGCGTGGCTCACGTCGATCATCACCTGCTCGCGCAGGCCCGCCGCCTGGAGCATGGCGCAGGCGGCATCCACATCGGCCGCGCTGTAGTTGGGCTGCTTGCCGCCGCGCAGGATCACGTGGCAGTCCTGGTTGCCGCGCGTCTCGAAGATCGCGGCCTGGCCCATCTTGGTCATGCCCATGAAGGCGTGCGACGCCTGCGCGGCCTGGATGGCGTCGCTGGCCACCTTCACGCCGCCGTCGGTGCCGTTCTTGAAGCCCACGGGGCACGACAGGCCGCTGGCCAGCTGGCGGTGGCTCTGGCTCTCGGTGGTGCGCGCGCCGATGGCGCCCCAGCTCACCAGGTCGCTGATGAACTGCGGCGAGAGCAGGTCCAGGAACTCGGTGCCCACCGGCAGGCCCGTGGCCAGCACGTCCAGCAGCAGCTGGCGCGCCAGCTCCAGCCCCTCGTTGATGGCGAAGCTGCCATCCAGGCGGGGGTCGTTGATGTAGCCCTTCCAGCCCACGGTGGTGCGGGGTTTTTCAAAGTAGACGCGCATCACGACCAGCAGGTCGGCCTGCAGCGCGTCGGCCTGGATCTTCAGCTGGCGCGCGTAGTCCATCGCCTGGTCGTGGTCGTGGATGGAGCAGGGGCCCACCACCACGATGAGCCGGTCGTCCTGGCCGTGCAGCACGCGCGAGATGGCGGCACGGCTGGTTTCCACCAGGGTCTGCGCGGCGTCGGGCGTGGGCAGCCACTCCTGCAGCAGCGCAGGCGTGATGAGCGGGCGCACGGCCTTGATGCGCGTGTCGTCGATGCGCGTCGTGTCGTGGGTGGAGATCGGGGTGGCGGAGCGGTGTGCGTGGGTCATGGTGGCCCTGATTGTCGCGCGGGCGGGGCCATCGGCTGGCCGACGATGTGGTCACACTGCCTGCAACTGGCGCGTCCCAGGCGAGGGACGCCGAGCAAGGGCCGCCCCGCAGCAAGGGCGTCGTCCCCCTCAGGGGGAGCCGCTACGGCCGCCGGAACGCCGCATTCTGCCGCGACCAGTGCCGCGACTGCAGCTGGTCGAGCCGCACCGTGCCGCCGGTGGACGGCGCGTGCACGAAGCGCCCTTCCCCCACGTAGATGCCCGCATGGTTGGGCTGGCGGCCCGTGCCGAACACCACGAGGTCTCCGGCGCGCAGCTCGCTGCCGTCGATGGGGTAGCCCCAGCTGTTGAGCTGCGCCACCGTGCGGGGCGGCGGGGTGCCCACCTGGTTGCGGTACACATAGCCGATCAGCCCGCTGCAATCAAAGCCCGCATCGGGCGTGTTGCCGCCGTAGCGGTACGGCGTGCCCACCAGGCCGAGCGCGTGGATGGCGATGTCGTGCGCCTGCTCCGCGGTCAGGGGTGGGGTGGTGCGTACCGGGGCTGACGAAGAAGGCGACGGGGGCCGCGAGGTGCCGCAGCCGCCCAGCGCCAGCAGGGCGGCGGTGCAGGCGGCCAAGGCCAGTCTGTGAAAAACAACGCGCATGGCCCGAAGGGTAACGGATAGGCCCTGGCGCCTGCGCGGACTCCGTCCATGGCCTGGGGCTATTGGCCAAAAATGCCGCCAGCGCTTGGTGGTAAAGCGCTGACAGCTATCTTTTTTACAACAGCGGCGGGGTCACACCGCCGCCGTGGCGGCCACGCCCTGGCGCCGCTCGGCCAGCCGGTTGGCCACGCTCACGATGGCCAACACCGACGCCGTCACGATGTTGTGGCTCATGCCCGCGCCGAAGGTGGAGCCTGCCACGCCCTCCATCGCGGCCTCCACGATGGCCAGCGCCTGGGCGTGGGCTCCCGTGCCGGTGGCGCGCTCTTCGTAGTGGTCCACGCGCAGCGGCAGGCCCAGCGCATCCACCGTGGCGGCGATCGGCCCGTTGCCCTGGCCGCGCAAATGCTGGCGCATGCCGTCGATGGTCACGTCCAGCTCGATGCCCTGCCCGTCTTCATCGAGCCGGTGGCTGTGGCAGATGATGGCCGCCTGGGCCGGGGCGCGCAGGTAGGTGGCCTGGAACAGGTCCCACAGTGCCTCGCCGCTCATCTCGCCTTCGCTCGCGTCCGTCTGGCGCTGCACCACGGCGCTGAATTCGACCTGCATGCGGCGCGGCATCACCACGCCGTGTTCGCGCTCCAGCAAGAACGCGATGCCGCCCTTGCCCGACTGGCTGTTCACGCGGATCACACTGTCGTACGTGCGGCCCAGGTCCGCGGGGTCGATGGGCAAGTACGGCACTTCCCACAGCGCGTTCGGGTCCTGCGCCGCAAAGCCCTTCTTGATCGCATCCTGGTGCGAGCCCGAGAACGCGGTGAACACCAGGTCGCCCGCGTAGGGGTGGCGCGGGTGCACCGGCAGCGAGGTGCATTCCTCGGCGATGCGCGCCACCGAGGTGATGTCCGAGAAGTCGAGGTTCGGGTGCACGCCCTGCGTGTACATGTTGAGCGCCAAGGTCACGATGTCCACGTTGCCGCAGCGCTCGCCGTTGCCGAAGAGGCAGCCTTCCACGCGGTCGGCGCCGGCCATCATCGCGAGTTCCGCCGCGGCCACGCCGGTGCCGCGGTCGTTGTGCGGGTGCACCGAGAGCGTGATGTGCTCGCGGGGGGCGAGGCGCCGGTCCATCCACTCGATCTGGTCGGCGAACACGTTGGGCGTGGCGTTCTCCACCGTGGTGGGCAGGTTGATGATGATGGGGCGGCCGGGGCCCGCGTTCCAGGCCGCGATGGCCGTCTGGCAGGCCTTGAGCGACACGTCGAGCTCGGTGGCGCTGAAGGTCTCGGGCGAGTACTGCAGCGTCCACGCTGTGGCGGGCTGCGCGTCGGTGAGCTGCTTGAGGTAGCCCACGTGGTGCGCGATGAGCTGCATCACCTGCGTCACGTTCATGCCGAACACGATGCGCCGCCAGGCAGGCGCCGTGGCGTTGTACAGGTGCACGATGGCGCGGGGTGCGCCCTTCACGGCCTCCACCGTGCGCGCGATCAGGTCCTCGCGCGACTGGGTCATGACCATGATGGTCACGTCAGCGGGGATGAGGTTTTCGTCGATGAGGCGGCGCACGAAGTCGAAGTCGGTCTGCGACGCGGCCGGAAAGCCGACCTCGATCTCCTTGAAGCCGATGCGCACCAGCTCCTCAAAGAGCTTCATCTTGCGCTCGCCGTTCATCGGCTCGAACAGCGCCTGGTTGCCGTCGCGCAGGTCGGTGGAGAGCCACACGGGCGCGCGGGTGATGCTGCGGGTGGGCCACTGGCGGTCGGTCAACGCGACCGGGGCGATGGGCTGGTATTTGGTGGCGGGCTTGGCAATCATGAGAGGCTCCACGAACGGTGTGTGCGGTGCGCTGAAAAGAAGAATGCGCGGTGCACGGGTCAGACGAAATGAATGAAGAAAACAAAACGTGTGACATCCCCTGCAGCCCTTTGCGTGTGCAAAGGCTGGTTCGCGGGCCGGGGTCAGGGGGAGATCAGGTGTTGCGCTGAGCGGATCAGGCAACGGTGGCGAACGCAGGCAGACCCCGGCCAGGCACTAGTAGGCCTAGCGATAGGGTGGGTAGGAGCATGCTGCGTTGCATAGAGGCTTGAAGATAGCACAGGCTTGCTGCGCTGCGCAAGGTTTTGATGAAAAGTGCCGCCAGCGCTTGATGGATAAGCGCTGATAGCTATAAAAACAGTAGTAAAGGCTGCTGGTAGGATGGCGCCTTTCGCTTTGCCCCCCTCCCCTCTCGCTTCGCCAGGAGACCCTCTCATGCCCTACATGCTGCTCATCATGGAACCCCACGGCCAGCGGGCCGAGCGCGGGCTGGCGGGAGGCCAGGAGGCGTATGCCCGCATGCTGCGCTTTGGCGAGGGTCTGAAGGCCCGGGGCCTGCTGCGCGCCACCGAGTCGCTGGCGTCCACCGACCAGGCCGTGCGCCTGCAGGTGCGCGAAGGGCAGTCCCGGCTGGTGGATGGGCCGTTCGCCGAGACGAAGGAAATGGTGGGCGGCTTCTTCCTGCTCGACTGCGCCACGCGCGACGAGGCCGTGGCCATCGCCCGCGAATGCCCGGCCGCCGAATGGGCCACCATCGAGGTGCGCGAGGTGGCGCCGTGCTACCACGGGGCATCGTGACCGGGGCGGCTAGGCGCGGCGCGTGGTGCCTTCCTGCAGCAGTGCCTGAAACTGCTCCACCGGCATCGGCCGCGCAAACAGGTAGCCCTGCAGCACGTCGCAGCCCTGGTGCACCAGGTAGTCGGCCTGTTCTGGCGTTTCCACCCCTTCGGCCGTGATCTGCAGCCCCAGGCCATGGGCCAGGGCCACGATGGCGTTGACGATGGTGCGGCTGTGTTCGTGGCCGGGCAGGTCCTTGACGAAGCTGCGGTCGATCTTGAGGCGGCGCATCGGCAGCTGCCGCAGGTAGGCCAGCGACGAATAGCCGGTGCCGAAGTCGTCGATGGCCAGGTGGATGCCCAGCTGGCTCAGGCGGTGCAGGGTGTGCGCGCCCGCTTCCATGTTGTCCATGAGCACGGTTTCCGTGAGCTCGATCTCCAGCAGGTGGGCGGGCAGGCCTTCCTCGCGCAGGATGTCCATCACGCGTTCGAGGAACTGCGCATCGCCCAGCTGCCGCGCCGAGATGTTGACCGATACCCGCAGGGGCCCGCCGGCCTGCCACCGGGCGGCATCGCGGCAGGCGGTGCGCATCACCCAGTAGCCCAGCGGGACGATGAGGCCGCAGTCCTCCGCCACCATCACGGCCTCCAGCGGCGGGACATGGCCTAGCTCCGGGTGCGACCAGCGCAGCAGCGCCTCCGCGCCCACCAGCGCCTTGCCGGCGGCGGCGAACAGGGGCTGGTAGTGCAGCGCGATGCCCTCGCCCTGGTCGAGCGCGGCGCGCAGCGCATGCTCGATGGCCTGGCGGCGGACCACCGCCAGGTTCATCGACGCGTCAAACCGCACGCACCGGTTCTTGCCCATGTCCTTGGCCCGGTACATGGCCGTGTCGGCGTTGCTCACGAGGCTGTCCATGTCCGCCGCATCGTCTGGAAAGATGGCGATCCCGGCGCTGCAGGTCATGGTCACCTGCTGGCCCACTTCGGTGAAGGTGGGGCGAAAGACGCCCACGATGCGCTGGCCGTAGGTGTTGAGCGCCGCGTCGTCCATGTCCAGCCGCAGGATCACGGCGAACTCGTCGCCGCCCAGGCGCGAGATCGCGTCGGCGGCGCGCACCACGGACTGCAGGCGCCGGGCCACCTGGCGCAGGAGGCCGTCCCCGGCCGCGTGCCCGAAGGTGTCGTTGAGGGTCTTGAAGTTGTCCAGGTCGATGTAGACCAGGGCGACGCGGGAGCCCAGGCCACGCGCGCGCTCGATCTCGGCGGCCAGGCGTTCGTTGAACGCGTGCCGGTTTCCGGTGCCGGTGACCGCGTCGGTGTGGGCGAGCGTGTGCAGGCGGTTTTCGGCGTTGCGCACGGCCGCCTGGCTGCGCAGCACCATCGCGGCCGCCAGGGCCATCACGCACCCCGCGATCAGCAGCGCGCTGACGAAGCGGATGGCCAGGCGGGCGTACACCGCGCTCATGGACTTGCGAAAGTACAGCGTGCCCGACACCACGCCGCCCATCTCCACGGGCCGTGCGATCTCCAGCACGCGCAGCCCCGCGCGCTCGGCCACACCGGCCATGCCCGCGGCCGGCAGCGTGGCGGGAAAAGCCTGGTCCGCGTCGCGTGCGTAGTGGGCCAGCAGCAGGCCCTGCCGGTCGTAGACGTCCGCGCCCAGCACCATCGGCGATGCCTTCAGCGCCCCCAGCATCTCGCTGGCCGTGTGCGCATCCTGGAACATCACCGCGGCCGAGATGTTGTCGGCCACGATCGCCGCCTCCACCCGGCTGTCCTGCAGCATGGACTGCCGCGTGCTCCAGTAGTCCACGCCCGTGAGTGCCAGCACCACCGTCAGCAGCGCCAGGCCCGCGGCCAGGAGGCCGGTGGCCACGAGCCGCGACGATGGCAGGGGCTGCGCGGCCCCCGGCTCCTGCGCGGGGGCCTGCGGCATGGCGGGCGCCTTCGTTTTTTCCTGATTCTTCTTCGTCATCATCGTCATCATCTGGCCGCCCTGGCCAGCCGCAGCAGTCGGGAGCTCACGGACAGGCCCGCGCGCGCGGTGGCATCGGTGTTGACGGCGAACACGATGCGGTTCTTCTGCTGGCTGAGCGTGATCATGATGTCGGGGCTGCCTGCGGCGTCCTCATCGGCCACCGTCAGGATGCCGTGGGCGGGCGGCAGGGCCCGCAGCGCGCGCAGCACCGGCTCGATGTCGGCGCCGTGCAGGATGAGCACGCGGCAATGGCGCAGCTCGGCCAGTTCCAGCAGCCTCACACGGATGGGCCGCCCCTTGCGGGCGGGCTTGCCCTCCAGGGCCGTCAGGGCGCGCTTGAGCGGACTGAAGGGAGAGATGCACAGGGGCCAGTCGCCGTCGGTGGCCAGGTCGCTGTCGGGCCATTCGATGAACTGGATGAAGTTGAAGATGTAGGCGGCCTTGAGATCGGGTTCCTCCACGGGGTTGGTGGCATGCGCCAGGCCCCCCGCCCAGCACAGCACGCACAGCCCGGCCCACAGCAGGTTGCGCAGGCGCAGGGCGTGGGACATGGCTCAGAACCCGTAGGTGAGCTTGACGCGGTAGGTCCGTCCATCCTGCCGGATCGAGTCTTCGCGGATTTCGTAGGAGGCGGGGTCCGCGTGGCGGCGGTTGAAGACGTTGTACACGCCCACCGACACATCCACGTCCCCCAGGCGCTTCGTGTAGACGAGGTTGGCCAGGACGTGCGCAGGCAGGCGCGCGTTCGCGAGCGTCCTGCGCGCGCCCACGCCAATGGCCTCGACGGCATACTGCCCCGGCCTGCCCTGCCCCGGCGCCGCGAGCGCCAGCGTGTCCGACCACTGCAGCTTGAGCAGGTGCCGGGGGGAGTTGGTCAGCGTCTCGGGTGCGCCCGCGTCGCGCGCCTTCTGCCACCCGTAGGCCACGCGCAGGCGCGACCCTCCTTGCCAGCGCTGCTCCACCTCGGTCTCCATGCCATGCACGCGCACGCCCCGCGCGTTGCCGAACCTGAGCCTGTCCGGGATGCCCGCGTCCCCCAGCGAGATCAGGTCGGTCACCTCGGACCTGAACGCCGTCAGCAGCATGCGCGTGGTGCCAGTGGGGGCGTGTTCCAGCGCCAGCTCCGTGGTGCGCACCTTTTCGAGCCGCAGGCCCGCCAGATCGACGATGCCGCCGGGCAGGTCCACCCGGTAGTCGCGCTCGTAGGCGTTGGGCGGCCGGTAGGCCGTGCCATGCAGCAGCTTGACGGCCGTGGCCGGGTTCCACCAGTACACCAGGCCCAGCCGGGGGTGGAAGCTGCCGTCGCTGCCCGACTGCTTGCCCCACCGCAGGCCCGCGTGCAGGGTGAGCGTGGGCGCCAGCGCGAACTCGTCCTGGACATAGATGCCCAGCGCGTTCCCCGCGCGGCGGGTATCCAGGTATTGCACGGGCGGATCCACGTCGGCATTGAGCTGCCGGATGCGGGTGTCGCGCCGGTAGTCGACGCCCCACGCGAGCTTGTGGCGTGCAAGGGCCGTGCTCACCCACTGCCATTCCGTGCCCCACCATTGGCCGGTGCCCACGTCGCGGTTGAGCGTGGGCGGCGGATAGTCGTACGCGTAGTCGCCCACGAAGCGGTAGTGCCCGGCGTGGACGCGCCCGGTGAACGCGAGGGAGGGCTGCAGCTGGCTCGCATACTCGGCCGCGACGCGGGTGGTGGTGTCGATGGACCGCGAGCGCGGGTCATTGAAGGTCTGCGAGAACGCCGCGGTGGGCGTGCCCTTGCTGCGCTCGCCGTGCGCCAGGGTGAGGCTCAGGCCGTCGCGCTGCATCCGCGCGAACAGCTGGGTGCTGCGGTCGAAATCCAGGCGCTGCGCGACGCCCTGGTTGCTGGCCGGCGTGTCGAACGCGGCGAAGTACTGGTCCGCGCCCCGGCTGCTCGCGCGCGTCAGCGCGATCAGCCAGTCCCCGCCCTGTGCGTCCACGGTTCCCACCGAGAAGCGGGCCTTGGCGCTGCCGTGGCTGCCGGCCGCCACGCTCAGCTGCGGGCCGGCCAGCTGGCGGCCGTCGCGCGTGATGACGTTGACCACGCCGAAGAACGCATTGGGTCCATAGACGGCGGAGCCCGGCCCCGGCACGAACTCCACGCGGTCCACCAGGTCCAGGTCCAGCGGGAAGTCGGTGCCGATGGTGGCCTGGTCGTAGAGGTTGTCATTGAAGCGCACGCCATTGACCAGCAGCAGCACGCGGGTGTTGTAGTCGCCCGGCGTGGCGAAGCCGCGCGTGCCCAGGTAGTGGTAGGAGCGGTCGTACGACACATACAGCCCGCGCATGCTGCCCAGCACCTCGGCCAGCGTGCGGTAGCCGAAGAGCCGGATGTCGTCGGCGGTCACCACGCTCACCAGGGCGGGTGCTTCCAGGGTGGTCTGCGTGTACCGGCTGGCGGTCCGGACTTCCATCTGCACGAGCTGTTCCAGCGGCAGATGGGCGATGTCCGCCTGCGCGATGGCTTGGGAGAGTCCGCTGCAAAGGAGGGCCAGCGCCATGCGCTGTGGCCACTGTGCCGGGCGATGGTCCGATCCTCTTGTCATGGGCGTTGCACCCGCTGTGGCGGTGGCTCCTGTGTGCGAGACCAAGCGTTCCGGAGGTCCGTGGGTCGGTGGGGCGAGTGTTTACAAATTGTATCCACCAGCAGGCCCGGCAGGCCCCCGGGGGGATCGGTGATGACCCTAGGAAAAATGTAAAAGGTGGCCGCAGCAGCCGCAGCAGCCGGTGGGCCGGCTGGGGCTCAGTCCCCCGCCGCCGAATCCCCGCGGTGGGCGAAGGCCAGGCCCACGCGGCGGTACAGGCGGCGCCAGCCGAACAGGTAGACCACCACCAGGGCCGCCGCGACCGCGAGCCAGGGGCTCTGGGGGGGGGCGAATACAAACCGCCACGCCCAGTACAGTTCGGAAAAGCCCATGAGCGCGAACGTCCCCAGCCCGATCCACGCGCCTTCCGCCCGCCAGGCGGCCACCGAGACGAACGCGTGGCCCACCCAGGCCGCCAGGCCCAGCAGCAGGTGGGTGGCCCAGGCCAGCACCGGCCGCTGCTCGAACCAGCCCGCCAGTCCGGTGAGGGTGGGCGGCGTGCCGGACCGGGCGGTCACGGCGGCCTGCACCAGGAACGCGGCCAGCACGCCCTGGTGCTGCAGACGGCGGGCGGCGGTGCCCTGCCCCTTCAGCGCGGAATCGACCACGTGGCGTGCCAGCCAGCCGCCCACGCCGCCGGCGCGGGGGGTGCCGTCTGCGGCATCCCCGTCATCGCGGGGCAGGCGCGCGGCGGCTTCCCGGGCCTGGTCGTGCAGGGCCTGGGGCACATGTTCCATGGCGCTGGCGCTGCGGCGCACCGCGTGGGCGCAGACCGCCACGGTGCGCAGCGCGGGCGGGATCTGCTCCAGCCGCCAGCCGCCCTCCTGCACATGCGCGATGCAGGCTTCCTCGCTGAGCATGTCGGGAGGGATCTGGCCGAAATCCTTCACGCCCTGGCGCAGCGCCGCCGCATAGCGCGCGGGGGTCATGAGGCGCTTGGGCACGAAGCGCACCGTGTCCTCGTCGGCCGCCAGGGCGGCATCGACCATGGCGTGGGTGATGCGTTCGCGCGGCACATCGGCCAGGGTGCGCGGGTGCGACTGCAGCCGTGCGATCAGCGTGGCGTCGTCGGCCGCCTGGGCCTGGCCCTGCGCCAGGCCTTGCAGCCAGCGCGTGTCCTCGGCGGCATCCCACTGCGCGGCGTAGGGCGACTGCAGCGACAGCACCGTGGAGGCCTCGAGCGCCGCTTCCTGCGTGCGGCCCAGGGCGCGCAAGGCGCTGGCCAGGATGTAGCGCGCATGCTCTTCGTGGCGCACGCGGCCGAGGCCCAGGCGGGCGTCGGCCATCGCGCCTTCAGGGTCGCCCGCCCACAGCCGAGCCCAGGCGCGCTGCACGTGCCAGTGGCTGGCCTCGCGGGGTTCGCCGTCCCGGCGGGCCTGGTCCAGGTCGTCCGCGATGAGCCGGGTGGTGACGTCCTCGCGCAGCGCGGGCGGTACGGCGAGGAACATGTCCCAGCGGTCCTGCAGCGCGGCCATGCACACGTCGGTGGTGCGCAGCGCCGCAGGAATCTTGTCCAGCGACAGGCCGTTGGCGCGCGCCGAGGCCAGGCACAGCGCGGGCGTGAGCATGTCGGCGGGAATGTGCTCGATCAGGCAGCCGTAGTCGTGCCGCACGGCGCGCTCGGCCAGCGCGGGCGTGATCTTGCGCGGGTCGATGTAGCTGATGTTGTAGATGTCGGCCTGCAGGGCGGCCTGCTCCACCGCATCGGTGCGCAGCCAGTGCGCCAGGTCCTTGAGCGGCGCCTGGGCGCGCACCGCCTTGAGCGCGAGCTCGGGCGTGAGCAGGCAGCCCCACACGTCGCACAGGCTGTTGTGGTCCCAGGTGGCGGGGATGCGGCTGTTGCGCTCGTCGCGCCAGTCCCATTCGGGCTGGCCGGCATACAGGCTGCGTGCCAGGGCCAGGGCTTCGGCGGTCATGCATTCGGGCGGGATGCCGGCCGCCTCGCGCAGGCCCCGGCGCACCAGCGATTCGAGCCGTGCGGTTGTCCGCCAGGCCGCAGGCACGTATTCCAGCGCCGCCACGTTCGCATCCAGGGCGGCATCCACCACCGCATCGTCCAGCCACTGCGCGGGCACATGGGCGATCGCATGGCGGTCGTTGCACACGGCGTGCAGCCATTCATCACGTGTCCGGGGCGGCTGCGTGGCCGGCGCGCCCTCGGGGGGCCGGCTGTCCAGCGCCGGGCCGTCGCTGTCCGGGCCTTCGGGCTCGCCGCCGTGGCCGGGCGGTTCCGTGGCGGGGCCGGCGCCGCGCGCGCGCTGCGCCAGCTGCAGCGCGTCGATGCTGGGCGCGGCCATGAGCCACAGTTCCCACCACACATCGCCGTCGCCCGAGTCCGAATGCTTGTACAGCGTGAGCCACTGTTCGCGCGCCTCGTGCAGCGCGCCGCCGTCGCCCGGCAGGGGCTTGGCCATTGCCACGGGCCAGGCCTGCGTGTAGTCGCCCTGGCGGCGCCAGGGGACGGCGTGCTCCGGGTTCGGGTCGGCGGCGCCAAAGCGCGCGCTCAGCTGCTGCACCATCGCCACGCGGGCTTCGTCCACCGCGCGGTTGAGGTCGGTGCACAGGAATTCGTAGGGGCCGTTGTGCGATTCGCTCAGGTAGGCGCGCATCACCCGCCGCACGACCACGGTGCGGCCGGCCTGCACCTGGCCGGGGTCCTGCTCCCCGTCGTCATCTTCATCTTCATCGTCGCCGTCCACGGGTTTGTCGGGCGCGAGTTCATCGCCCGCCGCCAGGCGGTGGAGCCGGGCCTCGGCGTCGGCCAGCAGGTCCACGGCCAGCGGCACGATGCCGTCGAGCGTCTTGAGGTTTTCCAGGTGGTCGGTGAGCGGCGCGTGGAAGAACGGCCCGGGGGGCCAGCAGTTCTCGCGCACGCCGCTGCGCCACAGGGGCGTGCCCCCGGCGTCGAGCAAGGCCACCTGCTGGCCGTCGTAGTGCGCGCGCCAGGCGACGGCGCCCTCGCCGTCGATAAAGGCCAGTTGTCCGTCGCGGGTCAGAAACGGCACCAGCGGCGTGTCCGGCGGGTGCCCCACCAGCCAGCCATCGCCATCGGTCAGCGGCTCCAGCAGGTGGTCGGGCGCGGGCACGAAGCGGCCGTCCGGGTGCAGCAGGCCCCAGTGCGCCGGGGCCGCTGTGGTGGCATCGGCCGCGCCCTTGCGCACGGCGGCGGCGGTGCGCACGACGGCAAAGCCGCTTTCCGCCGAGAAATCCGTGCCGTAGCTCAGCGGCGGGGCCGCAAGGGGTTTGCCGTCGGCCGTGAGAAAGCCCGTGCCGTCATAGCTGTTGGCGGCCACGCCGCAGCCCATGCGCCGCGAGAGGTGGCGCCCGCCTTTCACGACCACCTTGCCGCGCGCGTTGAGGTAGCCATGGCCGTTGTCCCAGGCATGGGGTTCGTCGAAGAAGGCCAGGCCCTCGGCATTGAAGGCATCGATGCGCGGGTAGCGGGGCTCCAGCACCCAGCGGCCCTGTGCGTCGATGAGGCCGTAGGTGTCGCCGTCCAGCGAGGCGGCCGTGGCGGTGGATTCGCCAAACGGCCGCGCGTCGCGAAAGCGGGGCTCGATCACCCAGCGCCCCGTGCGGTCCACGAAGCCCTGGGTGCGCTGGTTGCTGGCCTTCTTCCACAGCGTGGCGCGCGCCAGGCCATTGGCGCCGAAGGGGCTCAGCTCATGGAACACCTCGTCGCAGGTGGTGTGGCCGGTGCGGTCGATGATGCGCCAGGCATCCTGGCCCACCTGCACCGCGCACAAACCGTTGCGAAACGGCTGGGCGTTGTCGAATGCGGGAGGGATGGCCACCGTCCCCGCCAGGTCCATGAACCCCCAGCGCCCGCCGTCGCAGAAGCGGGCCAGCCCGTCCTCGGAAAAACTGCGCGCGTTCTGCAGCGTGGGCGGCACGCGCCACCGGCCCTCGCCGTCGATGTAGCCCCACGGGCCGTGGGCCGCGCGGGCTGCGCCGATCCAGCCGCCGCGCCCGTCGGCCCAGAAGCGCAGCACCTCGCCCAGGCCTTCGGCGGGGACCACGGCCCGGCCCGGGTGGACGATGACCAGCGCGAGGGCCTGGTGGCCGGGCATGAGCGGGATGCTGGCCAGCCAGGGGGGTGTTGGTTCGGTGTCGTTGTGGCTGGTCATTGCGGTCGGGTCCCTCGCGCGGCATCCTACCGAGGCAGATCGCTATGGCCGGTAACCATTTGCACGGCTTGGCGGATACGCCACAGCGGGCGGCGCTGCGGGCGTGTGGCGCAGGCCGCGCCGCGCCCCACCCTCTTTTTCTAAGTAAAAACCCTGAACCAGCCACCAAGCTGTCGATCTGCCACGGGTTCGTCCGTCGTGCTGGTGAAGGCCACGGATCGCGCCATGGCCCGCCCCCCTGACACCCCGAGGAGAACCCCATGCGATTCATGATCATCGTGAAAGCCACCGCAGAATCCGAGCGCGGCGACATGCCCACCGAACCCCTGATGGCCGCCATGGCCCGCTACCACGAAGAGCTGGCCCGGGCGGGCGTGCTGCTGGACGGCAGCGGCCTCAAGCCCAGCGCGCAGGGCTGGCGCGTGCGCTACGGCGCGGCCGGGGCGCGCACCACCATCACCGACGGTCCCTTCACCGAGACCAAGGAGCTCATCGCCGGCTACACGCTGATCCAGGTGCGCGACCGCGACGAGGCGCTGGAATGGACGCGCCGCTTCCCCAACCCGCGCGGCGAGGGCCTGGAGGCCGAGATCGAGGTGCGCCCGCTCTACGAGATGGAGGACTTCGCCGCCGTGGAGGGCGTCGAGCACTTCCGCGACCTGGAAGCCCGCCGCTGAACCGCTGCCCCTGCCTGGAGACCATCGCCATGATCAAGACCATCGCCCTCGTGCTGCTCGCCGCCCTGGCGCTGCTGCTGGCGTTTGCCGCCACCCGCCCCGACAGCTTCCGCGTGGAGCGCAGCCGCGTGATCCCCGCGCCGCCAGAACGTGTGTACGGGCTCATCCACGACCTGCGCCAGTTCAACACCTGGAACCCGTATGAACGCAAGGACCCCGCCGCCAAGGGCCAGTACAGCGCCACCACCGCAGGCCCCGGCGCGCGCTATGCGTGGCAGGGCGACAAGGTGGGCACCGGCAGCATGGAGATCGTCGACGCCACGGCCCCCGCGCGGGTTGCGATGAAGCTCGACTTTGTGGCCCCGTTCGAGGCCCACAACCAGGTGGAATTCACGCTCCAGCCCGAGGGCTCCGGCGCCACCCGCGTCACCTGGGCCATGCAGGGCCCCGTGCCGTACGTCGCCAAGATCGCCCACCTGTTCTTCAACATGGACCGCATGGTCGGCCAGGACTTCGAGGACGGCCTGGCCAACCTGCAGGCCGTGGCGCAAAAACCAGCGACCTGAACCGCGCACCTTTGCCAAACCTTCTGTTTCCCTTTACCTTCCCACCCCTTCAGGAGCCTTTCATGCACAAGCAAATCTTCGTGAACCTGCCCATCGAGAACATGGCCCGCTCGCAGGCGTTCTTCCGCGCGCTGGGCTACGAGTTCAACCCCGAGTTCACCAACGAACAGGGCGCCTGCCTGGTGGTGGGCGAGAACCTGTTCGTGATGCTGCTGGTCAGGGACTTCTACCAGACCTTCACCAGCAAGGCGATCGCCGACGCACGCACCACCTCGGAGGTGCTGGTGTGCTTCTCGTGCGACAGCCGCGAGGAGGTCGATGCCCTCGTCGCCAAGGCCGTGGCGGCCGGCGGCACCTCGCCGCGCCCGGTGCAGGACCTGGGCTTCATGTATTCGCGCAGCTTCGACGACCTGGACGGCCACAGCTGGGAGTTCGTGCACATGGTGGATGCCAGCAAGGCGCTGGGCTGAGCTTTCACCGAGGCCACCGATGCACAACCCCCGCAGTCCCGATGCCGATGCCAGCGCCGATGCCCTGCACCGCACCATCGATTCGGTGTGGCGCATCGAGGCCGCGCGCATCATCGCCAGCGTGGCGCGCATGACGCGCGACGTGGGCCGGGCCGAGGAGCTGGCGCAGGACGCGCTGGTGGCCGCGCTGGAGCACTGGCCCGCCACCGGCCTGCCCGCGAACCCGGGGGCATGGCTCATGACCACGGCCAAGCGCCGCGCCATCGACCACCTGCGCCAGCAGGCGGTGCATGCGCGCGAGCACGAGGCGCTGGGCAAGGACCTGGAGGCGCTCGAAGCCCAGTACGCCCCCGACGTGGTGGATGCCCTGGTCGCTGCGCAGCAGGACGACATCGGCGACGACCTGCTGCGCCTGATCTTCACCGCCTGCCACCCCGTGCTGCCCACCGAGGCGCGCGTGGCGCTCACGCTGCGGCTGCTGGGCGGCCTCACCACGGCCGAGATCGCACGGGCGTTCCTGGTGCCCGAGCCCACCGTCGCGCAGCGCATCGTGCGGGCCAAGCGCAGCCTGTCGGCCGCCCACGTGCCCTTCGAGGTGCCGGGCGCGGCCGAGCGCGCGCCGCGCCTGGCGTCGGTGCTCGAAGTCATCTACCTCGTCTTCAACGAAGGCTACGCGGCCACGGCAGGCGACGACTGGATGCGCCCTGCCCTGTGCGGCGAAGCCCAGCGCCTGGTGCGCGTGCTGGCCAGCCTGGTGCCCGACGAGCCCGAGGTGCAGGGGCTGGTGGCGCTGCTGGAAATCCAGGCCTCGCGCCTGCCCGCGCGCACCGATGGCGAGGGCAAACCCGTGCTGCTCATGGACCAGGACCGCGCGCGGTGGGACCGGCTGCTGGTGCGCCGGGGCCTGGCCGCGCTCGACAAGGCCGAGGAGCTGGCGCGCGCGGGCCATGCCTGGGGCCCCTACGCGCTGCAGGGCGCGATCGCCGCCTGCCATGCCCGCGCGCGGCGCGCCCAGGACACCGACTGGGCCCACATCGTGGCGCTGTACGACGCGCTTGCGCAGGTGGCGCCCTCGCCCGTCGTGGCGCTGAACCGCGCCGTGGCGGTGGGCATGGCCGAAGGCCCGGCGGCGGCGCTGCGGCTGGTGGACGAGATCGCGGCGGACCCCGTGCTGGCCCAGTACCACTGGCTGCCCAGCGTGCGCGGCGACCTGCTGGCCAAGCTGGGCCGCGTGGCCGAGGCGCGCGCCGAGTTCGAGCGCGCGGCGGGCCTCACGCGCAACGCGCAGGAAAAGGCGCTGCTGCTGGCGCGCGCGGGCGGCTGAACGGCGCTTGCACCCCGGGGCCGGGCACCGCGCGCGGCGGCCGCGTGATTTTGTCCCGCGCTTTCGCCAAAATGGTGCCTCGTTCCGTTTTGCCGCCCACCGCCCTGCCATGACGCACCCAGACCCCGTGTTCCCGCTGGACGGCGGCTGTACCTGCCGCCATGTCCGCTACCGCATGCTCACCGCGCCGCTTTTCGTGCACTGCTGCCATTGCCGCTGGTGCCAGCGGGAAAGCGGGGCGTCGTTCGCCTTGAACGCCATGATCGAGGCCGACAGGCTGGCACTGCGGGTGGGCGAGGTCGACCTGGTGGACACCCCGTCCGAAAGCGGCTTTGGCCAGAAGATCGCGCGCTGCCCGCACTGCCGCGTGGCGGTGTGGAGCCACTACTCCGGCGCGGGCCCGCTCGTCGCCTTCGTGCGCGTGGGCACGCTGGACGCGCCGGACCACCTGCCGCCCGACATCCACATCTACACCGCGTCGAAGCAGCCCTGGGTGGTGCTTGCGCCCGGCACGCCCGCCGTGGCGCAGTATTACGACCGGGACGCCCACTGGCCCCCCGGCAGCCTGGCCCGCCGCCAGACCCTGCTGCCCCGCATCAACGCCTACCGCGAGGCCCTGGGCCTGGACTGAGCGCGCAGCGCGCCGGCCGGTCAGCGCCGCTTTTTCCTTGTGCGGGTGTGGTGCTTCGTGGACGGCTTGGGCGCCAGGCCCAGCGCGCCGCGCGCGAGGGTGTCGGCCTGGCCATTGCGGTGGCGTGGAATCCAGCGCACCGCCACATCGCCCACGGCCTGCATCAGCCCGCGCACCTCGTCGAACAGCAAGGCCAGCCGCGCGATGGGCGCGGCGCGCGCACCACCGGGGGCGAGCTGCTCCACCAGCACGCTGTTGTCGCTGTACACCCGCACGCCAGCGGTTGCAGCGGTGCCCTGGGCCTGCAGCCAGCGCAGCGCCAGGGCCAGCGCCCTCAGCTCGGCCTCGTTGTTGCAGCCGGTGAAGGTGGTGGCCTCGGACAGCTGCTGCGCCACCGTGCCATCGGGCGCGTGCACCACCGCGCCCAGCCCCATGCGCCCCGGGTTGGGCACGGCGCTGCCGTCGCAATGGATCACCCAGGGGGCGGCGTTGTCGTCAGGCACGGAAAACGCGCGGCAGATACCGGCGCGGCGCGGCCGCGCGGGGCGATGTCACTTGTAGAAAGCCTCGACCTTGCCCTTGAGCTTGATCATCAGCGGGTGGCCCTTGCGGTCCACCGTCTTGCCCGCGGGCACCTTCACCCAGCCTTCGCTGACGCAGTATTCCTCGACATCCGTGCGGTCCTTGCCGTTGAAGCGGATGCCGATGTCGTGCTGGAACACCGCGGCCACATGGTGCGGGCTGCGCGGGTCCACGCTCAGGTGGTCGGGGAGTGCGGGGCGGTCGGTGGCGTTGGCGGCTGGAGTGTTGTCGGTCATGCGGTGGTCTGGTTGAAAAGCGAAAGCGCGGATTTTCCGGGATTTGGCCGGGGGCCCGGATCAGGTGCCCCTGGGGCACGGCTGGAACATGAATGAAAATGCCTTCTGGCGCACTGTGGATAAGCGCAGCAAGCTATCAAATATGTAGCAAACGCATTCAGGGCGTGGCGTGCCGCGCGAGCAGCGCGCCCACCGCGGGTTTGGCGCAGCGCTGCACCAGCTGCAGCAGTGCGTGGCTGGGTTCGGCCACCCGCCAGCGCGTGCGCAGGTCGTGCTGGATGCGCGCGAGCAGCGCGGCGGCCATTTCGGCATCGGCCAGCGCCCGGTGGGCCTGGCCCGTGCGCGGCAGGCCGTGGTAGTCCACCAGCGTACCGAGCTTGTGGCTGGGGGCCTGCGGGTACAGGCGGCGCGACAGCAGCACGGTGCAGGCGAAGGGGTGCGGCGCGGCCACGCCGGCCCGTGCCAGTTCGGCCTGCCAGAACTTGCTGTCGAACGACGCGTTGTGCGCCACCATGGGCGCATCGCCCACGAAGCGCGCGGCATCGGCCATGACGCCTGCGGCCTCTGGGGCCGCGTTCACCATGGCGTTGGTGATGCCGGTGAGCTGGGTGATGAACGGCGGAATCCACGCGCCGGTTTTCAGGAGGCTCTGGAAGCGGTCCACCACCTGGCCTTTTTCCAGCAGCACGATGGCGATCTCGGTCGCGCGCGCGCCCTGGCCGGGCGAGACGCCGGTGGTTTCAAAGTCGATGACGGCGATGGGGGGCATGGGTGTTCCGAGGGGCAAGGCCGTGCGTCAGCGGCCCCCATTGCGGGCCGCAGCGGGTTGTGCCGGCGGGCCTGCAGGATAAACCGAACCCCGTGCCGGGCGGGGCCCTGGGGGTGGTCGGCTGGGAACGGCTACGCCGTGAAGGTGTAGTCCACCGGCACGCGGTGTTCGTAGACCGTCTGGCTCGACGCATTCTTCATCAGCAGCCGCAGGCCCGTGAGCGCGCAGGGGTCGATGAGGGTGAAGTGCCTGTGCACGGTCCCCGCGCCGTCCAGCCGGCCCGTGGTGCCCTCGTAGGTCATGTTGGCCTGCGTGTCGGGAATGACCCAGATGTCCAGGCCTTCCTCCGCCTGGATGTCGTATTCGACCTCGACATCGATGCGGGTGCCGGCCTTGACCGTGGCGGGGGACGCAATGGACAGACGGATGTCGGTGATCCGCGATCCCTTGCCATCGTTCCTTTGCGCCTCGTCCAGCACCGCTTCCTCGTAGGTGAAGTCCACGGCGATGGCCTGGTTGAACACCTCCACGAAGTCCCGGTTCTTGACCACGATGAACAACTCGCGCACGGTCCCCGCCTGCGTGAGGTGCACCGAACGGCTCACACGCCCGGAGCCCGGGTTCAGCATGTCGTGCGAGCCTTCGTAGAGGGAGTCGTAGGTGGTGTCCAGGATCTTCACCCACGCATACAGCGGCTCGCGCGGCGCGCCGTAGCGGTAGTCCAGGGTCACGGTGATCGGCGTGTTGGCCTGCAGCACGCTGCCCGAG
Organism: Acidovorax sp. GW821-FHT11A03; assembly: GCF_058809075.1. Lineage (NCBI taxonomy): Bacteria > Pseudomonadati > Pseudomonadota > Betaproteobacteria > Burkholderiales > Comamonadaceae > Acidovorax > Acidovorax sp. GW821-FHT11A03. The sequence goes on along the minus strand of NZ_JBXASG010000004.1, from coordinate 433,203 downwards.
GGGGGCGCGATGGAGACCGCGGTGATGCGCAGGTCGGTGCGGGTGTTGTCCTGGCGCCCCGAACGCCGCAGGGCGTAGAAGACCAGCCCGATGGCCACCAGCCCCGCGACGGTGATGTAGACGTTCTCCATGACGGATTCCTCTCCCTGGATGGCTTTCGCACCGTGTTGTTGTGCGGGATGAAGGTGGCGCTGCGCTCCCGGGCAAATTATGGCGGGGTGCCGGCCAGTCCCCGGGGATGCTCCAGGAAGAACCGCAGCATCTCCCGCGTGGCCGATACCCCCCGGGGGTCGGTGTGGCTGCCCTGCGCATGCCCGCCCGCCCAGGCATGGCCGCCGCCATGCAGCACCCAGTGCTCCGCCACCGGCGCGCCTGCGAGGCCATACACCGTGCGCGTGTAGCCCTGGCCACCGGCCGACTGGCCCTGGTGCGTGCCCAGCTCCACGGTGCCCGGGGCGCTGGCCCGCGCCGCCTGCACCAGCTGCTCGCCGTTGCGGGCGTGCACGGTGGTGTCGGCATCGCCGTGGAAGACGATCAGGGGTGCCGCCGCAACAGCCCCCGGAGCCGGGGTGCCCGCCGCCGGCCTGGCGCCATGCTTCATGGCCGACAGCGCCCCCATCACGTTGTGTGCCGCGCCGGCCTGCAGGCCCGAGTGCACGCCCACGGCCGCAAACACGTCGGGGTACTCGCGGCCCAGCAGCGCGGCCATGGCGCCGCCGGCCGACAGGCCCGCCACGTAGACGCGCCGCGCATCCACGGGGTGGCGCGCCATCACGTCCTGCACCATCGCCACCAGCAGAGCGGGTTCGCCGCCGCCCCGGCGCTGGTCTTCGGGGCGGAACCAGTTCCAGCAGCCGTTGGGGTTGGCGCTGTGGGGCTGTGCGGGGTACAGCACCAGCGCGTTGGCCGGGGCGGCGGCGGCGTTCATCCCGGTGCCGGTGGCGAAGTCCACGGGGTTCTGCGTGCAGCCGTGCAGCATCAGCACCAGGGGCATGGGCGTGCCGGCCCCCGCGCCGGGCGGCACGTACAGGTGGTAGTGGTGCGGGTTGTGCGGGGCGCCAGGGTGGCTGAAGGCGACCGCGGTGAAGCTGTCCGGGGGCTCGGCGGCGTGCGGCGCGGCCGCCGCCGGGCGGGCACCCGGCCCGGACGGTGGGGCGGTCCGGGCCGCGCCCGGGGGGGCTTGCACGGTGCCGCGCTCGACCACCACCGCATCCTCCACGTCCTGCGCCGCGCTGCTGCGCCACGGGGTTCCCGTGCGAAAGGCGAAGGGGGCTGCCGGTGCCTGCACCGGGGCGGGGCCCGCGCGTTCCGGCGGCGGCGCGGCGGGCCCCGGCGCCGTGGCCGAAGCGCTGCCCAGCGCCTGCTGGATGGCCCGCGTGGCATCCGCCAGCTGGCCGCGGCGCACCAGGTGGGTGGCCTGACCCATCAGCTGCTTGAGTTTGAGGTTCCAGTCCATGGGGTTCTTTCGTGGTGGTGGTGGTGCGCCGCGCTCAGCCAATGCGCCCTGCCAGGGCGGCCTTGACCGGGGCGCTGGCGTGAAACGCGCCCAGCACCGTGATGGAGGCAATCGTGGCCTGCGCCAGGGTGGGCGGCACGTCGTCGTCGATGCTGACCAGGCCGAGCACGCGGATCTCGAGCACCTGGCCCGCTGCCTGCACGGCTTGCAGCTCGGCGCGGCCAAACCGCTGCAGGCCCAGCACAAGCATCTTGCGGGCCACCACCTGCCGCACGGCGTCGCCCTGGGCGGCCAGCTGCTGGCGGATGGCCGTGCGGATGAAGTCGGTGCGGTTGGCATAAAACCCTTCCGACACCAGCAGGTCGATGTGGCCCAGGTCGACAAAGCCCAGGTTGATCGTGATCTTTTCGGAATCGGGAATCTTGCCGCGCACGGCCAGGGACGAAGCGGGAGCTGGGGTCATGGGCCCTCCGTGGCCGGTGGTATGGATGATTTCCATCCATATGGATGGTTTGTGGATGGTATATGAATGGAAAATCCTTTGCTTCAAGGGCCACGCGCAAAAGAAAAGAGCCCGAAGGCTCTTTGCGCATGGGTGCGAGCGGTGCCGGTGCCCGGCGGCGCTCAGCCCGCCCCGCGGCTGCCCGCCGGGCCGCTGCTGCCGGCGGCGCCCCGGCGCGATTGCGCCTGGTTGCTGCTGCCCAGGTGCGTGTCGCGGTCGCCCCGGCTTTCGGGGGTGCGGCGGCCCTGGTTGATCTGGGTGGTGGGCTTGTCGCCCGTGCTGTTGTGGGCCTGGGCGACTTTGCCCGAGCCCTCGGTGTTGTCATTGCCGCCCGATGGGTCTTCCTCGCGGCGGTTTTCCTTGCTGCTCATGGAACCTCCTGGAATGGATGGTGAAGAAAAGGCGTGGCGGTGCCGTTCACGGCAGCGTCAGTTCCTTGTGCTCGCCCAGCTGGCGCGGGGGCTGGCCGGTGACGGCCGCCTTGGCCATCTTGAACAGCTGCACCATCTTGCTTTCGTCCACGTCCCAGTACTCGGCATGGCGGATGCGCACGGCCAGCAGGGCCAGCTCCGGATCGGTGTGGCCGCCCGGAAACCATGCCTGGGCCGCGGTCGACCACAAGGCTTCCTTTTGCGCCAGATCGTCCACGAAACGCGCCTGGCCCGAGAGCGAGACATAGCTGTCCGCGCCGGGGTCGGCGTACGAGACGTTCACCTCGCCATCGGTGAGGAGGCGCTCGTACAGTTCGCCGGACTTGGGGATGAAGAAATAAAGCTCCGCCTGTTCGTCCATGCGGCGGTTCTGCGTGGTCAGCGGGTGGGCATGCAGCATGCCGCTGGCGGTGCGGTGGGTCAGCATCCCGAAGCGGATGTCCTTGATGAGCTTCCACAAGGTGTCGTGGGCGGGGGTGTCGTGGGGCATGGGCTCTCCGTGCGGTGGTGAATGGGGGAAGGGGTCGGTGCTTCCATTCACTCTAGGCAGGGTGGCGCGCGCACCGTGTCGGCCCGCCGCCCGCCGGGGCGTGGGTGTTTATCTGACACCGCCGCGCCCCGTGCCCTGTATCGCGGGCGGGGGCCCGGGGCCGGGCCCGATCAGGCCTTTTTCAGGAACTCTGACTTGAGCAGCATGCTGCCCAGCTCCGTCTTGCAGTCCACGTTGTGGCCGTCGGCGCCATCGACGAGGCGGATGCCCTTGATCTTGGTGCCCTTCTTGAGCGTGGATGAGGACCCCTTGACCTTGAGGTCCTTCACCAGGATCACCGCGTCGCCATCGGCCAGCGGGTTGCCGTGGGCGTCCAGCACGGCGCCGCCGCCCTCGGGCGCGTCGACCTCGGCGGATTCGGCTGCCTGGGGCCATTCGAAGGCGCAGTCAGGGCAGATGTAGTGGTTGCCGTCGGGGTAGGTGTTCTCCAGGCCGCATTGGGGGCAGGCGGGGATGGCGTTCGTCATGGGGTTCTCGCTGGGGATGGCAAATGGGGAGGAAGGGAGGGAAGGAGGGGCAGCACGGCGCGTGGGACGGGTGCAGCCCCCGGCCCGTGCCGCCGTGGCGCCCGCTGGTGGGGACGGCGCCGCAGGCGACTCGGGGGGCATCCTACAGGGGCGCGCGTTGCTCCAGCGCAAAGGGCGGCAGGCCCTTGAGCAGGCGCTGGCCGTAGCTCGTGCGCATGAGGCGCTTGTCGTAGCAGTAGACATGCGCCTGGTCGTCCTCGGTGCGGATGGCGCGGCCCACCCACTGCGCCAGGCGGATGGCGGTGGCGGGCACCACCAGTTCGCTGAACGGGTCGCGGCCCACGGCGCGCAGCCATTCGGCGCGGGCCTCGCCCACGGGGTCGTCGGGCGGGGCAAAGGGCAGCTTGGTGATGAACACCGACTCGCACAGCCGCCCGGGCAGATCCAGCCCTTCGCCGAACGACTGCATGCCGAAGATGACCGAGGGCTCGCCGTTCTCCACCCGTTCGCGGTGGCGCTTGAGCAGCTGCGTGCGCGGCAGCGCGTTCTGCACCAGCACCACGCCGCGCATGGCGGTGGGCAAGGCGTCCACGGCCTGGCGCATCTGCTCGCGCGAGGTGAACAGCACCAGCGCGCCGTACTCCACGCGCGCGATGTCGTGCAGCAGCGCATCCACCATCTCGGCCGTGAACTGCGCGGCGTTCTTGGGGTCGGCGCGCGTCTCGGCGGCGATCAGCGTGCCCTGGGCGGCGTAGTTGAAGGGGCTGGGCACCTCCAGCGTGGTCGCGGCCTCGTCGCCGTGCAGCCCGGCCTCGCGCAGGAAGAAATCGAAATTGCCGCAGCTGTTGAGCGTGGCCGACGTGAGCACCGCGCCGCGCACCGCGTTCCACAGGTGGTTGCGCAGCGTGGTGCCCGGCAGGATGGGGCTGGCGTGTGCCTTGACCACGATGAAATCGCCATCGACCTCCAGCGTGAACCACTTGGCCGCAGGCACGAAGCTGCGGTCTGCGCCCTGGGGGGCCTCCTGCAGCAGCAGCTGCGCGGTGGCGTGCAGCTCTTCCAGGCGCGGCGCCAGCATGCCGATCTGCGCATACAGGGTGGACAGGCGCTTGGCCTCCTCGGGCTTGTCGCGCATCTCGGCGCGCAGGGCCTTGCTGATGGCGCGCAGGGCTTCGAGGAAGCCATCGGCGCTGGCGGCCAGCAGCCCCAGCGGCGCGGTGAGCGGCTCGGGCAGCTCGCCGCGCGGCACCCGCACCCGGGCCGGGCCCCAGGTGTCCTTCTGGCTCTTGAGCGCGGGGCCGTACACGTCCATCACGATGCGCGCGAGGTCCTGCAGTGTCTGCCGCAGCTGGGCCGCGTGGCGCGGGATGTCGGCGATCTCCTCCACCTCCAGCAGTGCGCCGATGCGCAGGCCCCGGCTGGAGAGCCGGTCGATCCACGCCAGGCGCGACAGGTCCATGCTGCAGGCGAACTGGTCGAGCGCCGTGGCGGGCAGGTGGTGGGCCTCGTCCAGCACCAGGAGGCAGTTGTCCAGCTCGGGCAGCACGCGCGCGCCCAGCGACGACAGCAGCAGGTCATGGTTGGCCACGATCACCTGCGCGCCCACCAGCTCCTTGCGCTTGTCGTAGTAGGTGCATTGGCTGAAGGCGGGGCAGTGTTTGCCCGTGCACGACGCGCCCTCGGCCGCCACGGGGCTCCACACCTCGGGCTCGGGCGGGGTCTCCAGGCTGTCGCGGTCGCCGTCCCAGGCGCCCTTGGCCAGCGTCTGCGCCATGGCGCCGTAGAACTGGATGCGCGCCTCGGTTTCCTGCCGGGGGCGCTTGGCGCGGGCGGCGGCCTCCTCCTCGGCGAACAGGTCGTCTTCATCGGACGCCTCGGCCTCGCCCGTGCCCGCCAGCCGGTCGAGCTTGAGCTTGCACACATAGCGCCCGCGCCCCTTGGCCAGCGCGAACTTGAAGGGCTGGGGCATCAGCGCGGCCAGCGCCGGCAGGTCCTTGTTGACCAGCTGCTCCTGCAGCGCCACGGTGGCGGTGGAGATCAGCACCCGCGTGCCGCGCGACAGCGCCAGCGCGATGGCGGGCGCGCAGTAGGCCAGCGACTTGCCCACGCCCGTGCCGGCCTGGATGACGGCGATGGAGCGCGTGGGCGCCGCCTCGCCGCCCTCCTCGTCCACCTTGCCCAGCGTGGCGCTGCTGAACGTGTGCGCCACCTGCTCGGCCATGCGCCGCTGGCCGTCGCGGCTGCGAAACCCGGGCGTGGCCTGCACCACCGCATCGAAAGATTCAAGGGCCTGCGCGGCCCACACCTGTTGAGACATACAGTAGTGTCGCATGGGTTGGCGCCTGCGCCTTCGCGGCCAGCGGCCGCTTCACCCGGCGGACAGATGGCGCCGGGGACTACACGGCGGCTCCAGGGGCTTTCCTACGATGAAGCCCTGTACCGCAGGAGAGATCACATGCCCACCGCCAGCACCCCGGACCACCCCAGCGCCGCCCCCACCGGCCAGCCCAGCGTCAACACCACCACGCCCCAGTCGCCCGCCACCGCCGGCCGGCGTACCCCACAGGCCGCGCCGCCGCCCGAAAGCGCCGACAAGCCCAAGCTGCCGCACGAGCGCGATGAATCGGTGGACATGACCCACGGCCAGCCCGATGCCCAGGTGGAGCAGGCCTACCGGGACGTGCAGCGGGGCCTGCAGGACACGGACCGGGGCCCGCCAGCGGACAAGGCCTATCAGAAGCAAAAGCAGTAGGCGCTCTGCTATTGATAGCTGCCAGCGCTTGTTGAATAAGCGCTGAGCGGCATTTTCATTCAAATTCCAGTCCCCGGCCCTCATCCTCGCTCGCGCAGCGCCCGCTCGATGCGGTCGCGCCGCACCGTGGTCTTGGGCACCTTGAACGGGAACCACGTGCGCACGTCCTCTTCCAGGCCGATGCCGTGCATGTAGTTGTAGATGGCCTTCTTGAGCGCGCCGCCCAGCGCATCGTGGTCCACGCCCGTGGGGTCGATGAAGGCCACGTCGTTCTTGGCGAAGTCGCCCGGCGGCAGCGGCGCGAGGGTCACGCCGTACTCCTCGGGGTTCTTGCCCACGGGCGAGTGCACGGTGCAGGCAAAGCGGTGGAAGAACCCGCTCTGGATGCAGCCGTTGGCGAACAGCTGGCGCACGTATTCGAGCGCGTCCACCGTGTCCTGCACGGTCTGGGTGGGAAAGCCGTACATCAGGTACGCATGCACCAGGATGCCCGCGTCGGTGAAGGCCCGCGTCACGCGCGCCACCTGGTCCACCGACACGCCTTTTTTCATGAGGGTGAGCAGCCGGTCGGACGCGACTTCGAGCCCGCCCGAGATGGCGATGCAGCCGCTGTCGGCCATCAGCCCGGCCAGGTCGGGCGTGAAGGTTTTCTCGAACCGCACATTGCCCCACCAGCTGATGCCCGCGTTGCGCGCGATCAGCTCGGTGGCCAGTGCTTTCAGCGCCTTGGGGGGCGCGGCTTCGTCCACGAAGTGAAAGCCCGTCTGCCCCGTCTCGCGCACGATGGCCTCGATGCGGTCGGCCAGCACCTCGGCGCTCGCGCCCTCGTAGCGGCTGATGTAGTCCAGGCTCACGTCGCAGAAGCTGCACTTCTTCCAGTAGCAGCCGTGCGCCACCGTGAGCTTGTTCCAGCGCCCGTCGCTCCACAGCCGGTGCATGGGGTTGAGCATGTCCAGCAGCGACAGGTAGCGGTCCAGCGGCAGGCCGTCCCAGGTGGGCGTGCCCACCTCGGCGAAGGCCACGTCGGCTTCCATCATGTTGATGTACTGGACGGTGCCCTCGTCGTTGCGCACGAAGGTGCGCACCAGCCGCTGGCGGCCGCGTTCGCCGCGCACATGTTCGAGCAGCGCCAGCAGCGGGCGCTCGCCGGCGTCCAGCGTCACGTAGTCGACATGGTCGAACACGCGCGGGTCGGCCAGCTCGCGCAGTTCGGTGTTCACGAAGCCGCCGCCCAGCACCGTCACCACCTGCGGATGGCGCGCCTTGATGGCCTGCGCGATGCGGAACGCCGCGTACACGGAGCCCGGGAAAGGCACCGACAGCAGCACCACCGTGGGCTGGTGGCGTTCGATGGCCTCGTGCGTGAGCTGCGCCAGCAGGTCGTCCACCAGCGTGGGCGGTGCGGCAAGCGCCGTGGCCAGCGGGTCGAACGTGGGCTGGCTGCCCGCCAGCGATTCGGCATAGCGCACGAATTCGAAGCGCTCGTCCACCGCGTCGCGCAGCACATCGGCCAGGTCGTTCAGGTACAGCGTGGCCAGGTGCTTGGCCTTGTCGTGCAGGCCCAGGGCGCCGAACGCCCAGCCCAGCGGGTCGCCGCCTTCGTCGTCCACATACACATCCAGCGTGGCGAAGCGTGGGCCCTCGGGCAGGTAGTTGCGGCCCGCGATGCGGTGGGCCAGCGTGCTGTCGCGCCCCTGCAGGAAGGCAATGGCCGGGCCGATGGTGGCCAGGTAGCGGTCCTGCTGCGCGGCAAAGGACTGCACGGCGGGGCTTTGTTTCTTGGCGGGCAGCGCGTCCACCTTGGCGGCCACGGCCCTCAGGCCCTCGGGCGAGAGCAGCCGCAGCACGAGCGCCAGCGCCAGGTCCTCCTGGAACGCGAGGACGCCGCGCGAGCGCAGGAAGCCCGTGAGGTAGGCGGTGGACGGATAGGGCGTGTTCAGCTGCGTCATCGGGGGGATGACGGCGAGCACGCGGCACGGGGAAGAGGCCATGGAGCGTGGGGGTGGTGACCGCCGATTATCCCGGCACCGCGATGGTGTCCCTGGCGGTGTGGCTACTGCGGCGGCGGCGCGGGCCGGCTCAGCGGCGGGTGGGCAGCCCGCCGCGCGCCTGTGCCAGCGCGTCCTGGGCCTGCCGGCGCGCGCGCTTGACCTGGTACATCATCTGGTCGGCCACGCGCAGGGCGTCCTCGGCCCTGCAGGTCTGGTCCGGCGCCATGGTGACCGCGCCCACGCTGGCGCCGGCGTAGTCCAGCGATGCGCCCGGCAGGTCGAAGCGGCCCTGCGTGGCCTGGGCGATGCGCAGGCTCAGCGCATCCTGCGCGGTGTGCAGGGCGTCGCCGGCGTGTGCGCTCAGGCTGATCACCACGAACTCGTCGCCGCCCAGGCGCGCGGCCAGGTCCTCGGCGCGCAGCACGCCCCGCAGGCGCTGCGCGACGGCCACGAGGAACTGGTCGCCCACCTCGTGGCCGTGGGTGTCGTTGATCGCCTTGAAGCCGTCGAGGTCGATGAACGCGATCTGCACGCCCATCTGCCGGCGCCGGCCCTGCGCCAGCATCCGTTCCAGCGCCTCCATGAGCGCGCGGCGGTTGGGCAGCCCCGTGAGCTGGTCGGTGGCGGCCACGGCGGCCAGCTGTTCGTTGGCGGCCAGCAGTTTGTGGATGAGCTGCTCGCGTTCCACCTGCTGGCCGATGAGGTAGGCGAACAGCGTGAGGATGCGTTCGGCCTCGGGCGTGCGCGGGCGGGCGTGGGTGCTGGCCGCGCACAGCGTGCCGTACAGCGCGCCGTTGCCGACGCGCACGGGCTGGCTCGCGTAGGTGCGGATGCCCAGGCCGCGCGCGGCCTGCGAATCGCCCCAGCAGGCGGGCACGTTGTCGGTGAAGGTGCGGCCCTCTTCCAGCGCGCGCTTGCACAGCGTGTCGTTCCAGGGCACGACCAGGCCCTCGGGGATCTGCATGGCGCTGGAGTTGCGCGCGTACAGCACGTGCTGCACGCCCTGTGCCTCGTCGATGGCGGTGAGGTAGGTGGACTCCAGCCCCGTCACCGCCTCCAGCATTTCCAGAAGCGGCCGCGTCAGCTCTTCGACGGAGTGGGCCGTGGAGACCGACTGGGACAGTTGCTCAAGAAGTTCACTCATAGACAAACATGGCTCGAATAGTGATGCGATACGCGCCGCCCGCGCGCCCTGGGGCGTGCCGGACTTCCGGACCGGATCAGGCTGCAGGCTCCGTCAGCGGCGGGGCCTGGTAGTTGTTCTTCACCCGCACGTAGTGTTCGGCCGAGTAGCGCAGGTACGCCATCTCCGCGTCCGTCAACGCGCGCTGGCGCACCGCCGGGCGGCCCATGTAGAGGTAGCCGCTTTCCAGCACCTTGCCGGGCGAGACCAGGCTGCCCGCGCCCAGCATCACGCGGTCGCCCACCACGGCGTCGTCCATCACGATCGAGCCCATGCCGATCAGGCATTCGTCGCCGATGCGGCAGCCGTGCAGGATCACCGAGTGGCCGATGGTCACATGGCTGCCGATGAGGAGCGGCGAGCCCTCGGGCTTGCTGGCGTTGCGGTGCGAGACATGGCCCATGGCCAGGTCCTGCACGTTGCTGCACTCCCCCACCACGATGCGGTTCACGTCGCCGCGCAGCACGGCGTTGCACCACACCGAGGCGTCGCGGCCCAGGGTCACGTCGCCGATCACCTGGGCGGAGTCGTGGATGAAGACGCCGCTGCCCAGGCACGGGGCGGTATCGAGGTAGGGGGCAAGGGGCATGGGGTGGGAAGGGATGAGGTGGTGGTGAAGAGAAAGAAGCCGGAATGTGCCGGGGTGCACGCAGCCGCCAAGCGTAGCGCCAAGCCGGGCTCAGCGCCGGAAGGCCGGCCCGATGACCTCGATCTTGTTGGTCCAGACATAGCCCGCGAAGCCCCGGGGCACCTGGGCCAGCTGCGCGGGCGTGTCGATGCCCGAGGTGCCGGCGTCGCCCGCGCCGTAGGGGCCCAGCAGGATGATCTCGCTGCCCGCCTGCTGAAGCCGCCGCTGCAGCAGGTTCGGCCAGCCCCAGAGCCAGGGCGCGACGTTCAGGGGCACCATCACGGTGGTCTGGCGGCAGGCCTCGGGCACGATGCCGGCCCAGCCCAGGGCGATGTAGCGGCCCAGGCACTGCGCCAGCCCCTGGCGCGACCAGGTCCTGACGGGTGCCCCGCCCTGGGCCGCGAGCGCCCCGGCGGCGCGCAGGGTGGGCTCGTCGCCCCCGTACGCGCCCCAGATGGCCTGCCGCCAGGCGGGCTGTCCGGCCACCAGCGCGGCGAGCATGTCGCCCTCGCGCGCCTCCCGGCTCTTGAAATTGACGAGAAAGCGCTGGCCGGGCATGGCCGTGAAGACCTCGGAGAGCTCGGGCATCAGCCCCACGCCCTTGCCGCGCAGGGGGTAGGTCCGGCCCCCGTCGGCGGTGTAGCCGTAGCCCACATCCAGCGTGCGCAGGTAGGACATCGCGTGGCTGCGCGTGGTGCCCCGGCCTTCGGTGCGGCAGTCCAGCGTCCAGTCGTGCAGCACGGCCAGGCGGCCGTCGGTGGTGGGGTGCACGTCCAGCTCCACGATGTCCGCGCCATGGGCGAATGCCGCCTGCATGGAGCGCACCGTGTTCTCGATGTAGTCGTGCGTGGGCGGCTCGATGCGCCGGGCGGTGCAGGTGTCCCGCTCCAGCCCCTCGCGGTGGTAGGTCTGGTGCACGCCCCGGTGCGCGATCAGGCGCGCTTTGGCGCCTTCGGGCGGCGCTGCGCGCCAGGAGGCGTTGAAAACCCAGACCGCCGCGGTGGCGATGCCCAGGCCGATGAGGAGGGAGTGGCGTTTGCGCATGGGAGGCGTGCCCGGGGAGGGGCTGGCGGTCGTGCGGCGAGCATTTTGCCCGGGCCGGGGTTCCCCGGCCTACGGCGCGCCGACCGCGTAGAACCCGAGGAACATCTCCACCGCATCGGCCAGCACCTGCTGCTGCACGGCAGGCGCCAGCGGCGGCTGGCCCATGGCCAGCTGGGGCCAGAAGGCAAAGGACTTGACCATGCCGTGCAGCTGGTGGGCCGCGTACTGCGGGTCCACCCCCGCGCGCAGGGCGCCGTCCTGCTGGGCCGCGCGGATCCAGCGCGGCAGGCCTTCTTCCTTTTCGGACAGGCGCGCCACCATGGCCTGGGCGCGCTCGGGCGTGTGCATCATCTCGGCCATCGCCACGCGCGAGAGGTCGATGAAGCTCGCGTCGTTCAGCAGCTCCATCTTCTGCTCCAGCACCGCGAGCAGCTGCGCGCGCAGCGGTCGCCCCGCGTCGTAGGCCACGTCGGGCAATGAATGGCTGCGCTCCCACAGGTGGTCCAGGATGGCGCCGAACAGCTCGTCCTTGCTGGGAAAGTGGTTGTACACCGTGCGCTTGGACACCTCGGCCGCCGCGGCCACGCGGTCCATGCTGGTGCCGTTGAAGCCATGTTCGCGGAATTCGCCGATGGCGGCCTGCACGATGGCCTCGCGCTTGCGGTCGGTCAGGCGGGTGGGGGCGATCACGGTGGCGGGCTCGGTCATTCCCCTATTTTACACCGGGTAGTTTACTTTTTGGAAAAGTGAACTACACTGTGCAGTGCACTTTTCGGAAAAGCATCCATGCTCCGCCGCACGCCCCGAATCCTTCTCATCCTCACCGTTGTCACCGCCATGGCCTACAGCATCCTTTCCTGCACCTCCTTGCCGGCAAGCTCCCATGAGCAGTCGCCCCAGTACGTCGATGGCAAGTTCCGCAATGCGGCGCCGCGCCAGGCCCCGGGTTTTGCCAAGACCCTGGGCATCATGTGGCGCTTCATGACGGACAAGCCCGCCGACGCGGTGCCGGCCCGGCCGCCCCAGGTGCTGCCGCTCACGCAGGCCGACCTGCTGGGCGCCCCCGACCTGAGCCTGTGGCGCCTGGGCCACTCGACCATGCTGCTCAAGCTGCAGGGCCAGTTCTGGCTGACCGATCCGGTGTTCTCCGAACGCGCCTCGCCGTTTTCCTTCATGGGCCCCAAGCGCTTCCATGCGCCGCCCATCGCCATCGACGAGCTGCCGCCCATCACCGGCGTGGTGCTCTCGCACGACCACTACGACCACCTGGACTTCGATGCCATCCGGCAGCTCGCCCCCAAGGTGGCGCATTTCGTCACGCCGCTGGGCGTGGGCGACCGCCTTGTCGCCTGGGGCGTGCCCGCCGCCAAGGTGCAGCAGTTCGACTGGTGGCAGGGCACCACCATCGCCGGCGTGAAACTGGTGGCCACGCCCGCGCAGCACTTCTCGGGCCGCAGCCTGTCGGACGGCAACCGCACGCTGTGGGCGTCGTGGGTGCTGGTGGCGGGGGACACGCGCATCTTCTTCAGCGGCGACACGGGCTACTTCGACGGCTTCAAGGCCATCGGCGAGCGCTTCGGCCCGTTCGACCTGACGATGGTGGAAACCGGCGCCTACGACGCCCAGTGGCCCGACGTGCACATGCAGCCCGAGGAAAGCCTGCAGGCCCACCTGGACGTGAAGGGCCGCCACCTGATGCCCATCCACAACGGTACGTTCGACCTGGCGCTGCACGCGTGGACGGACCCGTTCGACCGCATCACCGCCCTGGCCGGGAAAGCCGGCGTGCCGCTGGTGGCGCCGGTGATGGGCGAGCGGCTGGACATCCGGCAGCCCGCGCTCTCGCAGCAATGGTGGAAAAGGTAGGGGGATACCGCCAGCGCGGCGGTCGCTCGCCGGTCAGAGCCCCTTGCGGTGACTTCTGGAAGCTAACCGCGCCACTACCCGCGCGGCGGCCACGATCTCGGGCTCGCCGTAGCCCGCGTAGCCAAACAGCCAGCCTCTACGGTTCGATTCCATCGCATAGCGCGACAAGGGTGCCAGCATCACCCCGGCGGCGAGTGCGCTGCGGCTCAAGGCCTCGTCGTTGCTGCCGGGCGCGCATTCCAGCAGCAGGTGCATGCCCCGGTCGCTGGGCGCCAGCTGCAGCGCGCCGCCGCTGGCCTGGGCCAGCGCGTCGATCAGCACCTGCTGGCGCTCCTGGTACAGCTCGCGCATCTGCCGCAGGTGGCGCAGCAGGTGGCCTTCGGCGATGAAGCGCGCCAGCACCGCCTGTGCGTCGCCGGGCGCATGCCGGTCGGTGATGGCGCGGGCCATGGCAAAGGGTTCCACCAGCGCGGGTGGCACGACCACGAAGCCCAGGCGCAGGCCGGGGTGCAGGGTCTTGGAGAACGTGCCCACGTACAGCACGCGCTCAGAGCCCGGCAGGCTGCACAGGGCGGGCACGCGCTGGGCCTTGCCGTCGTGCTTGCCGTACTGGAATTCGCCGTCGTAGTCGTCCTCCACCACCCAGGCGTCGTGCGTGCGCGCCCACTGCAGCAGGGCCTGGCGCCGCGCCAGTGGCATGCACACGCCGGTGGGGAACTGGTGCGTGGGCGTGACCACGGCCATGCGCGCACCGGGCCACTGCGCGGCGCCTTCGGCGATGCGCAGGCCCTGCGCATCCAGCGCCACGGGCCGCGCCAGCACGCCGTGGCCCAGCAGGCTGGCGCGGATGCCGGGGTAGCCCGGGTCTTCCACCAGCACCTCGTCGCCCGCGTCCAGCAGCAGCCGCGCGATCAGATCGATGCCCTGCTGCGAGCCCGAGCACACCACCACCTGCGCCGCATCGCAGCGGATGCCGCGCGACGCCCACAGCCACAGCGCGATGGCCTGGCGCAGCTGGGGGTCGCCCGCAGGGTCCAGGTACTGCGCGCGGGCGCTGCGCTGGCCGGGGCTGGCCTGGCGCGCCAGGCGGTCCCACAGCGCGAACGGAAAGGTGTCCACCTCGGGCGCGCCGATGCGAAATGCCCGCGCCGCCACATGCGGCGGCCGCCAGCGCGCCGCCGTCTCGGCAATGAGCTGCCCGCGCTTCGACAGCCCGCGCGGCGGCGCCACCAGGCCCTGCGCGGGCGCCACGCCCGCGGCCTGCGACACGTAGGTGCCGTCGCCCACGCGCGCCTCCACATACCCTTCGGCCTGCAGGCGCTGCACGGCCCAGAGCACCGTGTTGCGCGACACGCCCAGGCCCGCCGCGTGCTCGCGCGACGGCGGCAGGCGCGTGCCCGCGGGCAGGCGGCCGTGCTCGATGGCGCCGCGCAACTGCTCATAGACCTGCTGGCGCAGCAGGCCCTGGCGCGGGCCCGGAGCACCCGTGGCGGCGGCGACGGTCTTCGAATTGGCTCTGGCAACCGGCATGAATTGGCCCCTTCGTTGTGGCAATGCAGCCATAAACTGAAGAACCATTTTAGAAACCATCCGGGTCGCCTGCGAGGCCCGGTCCCCCAAGAAAGATCCTATGGCCGAGCACACCGCCACCATCGCCTGGTCCCGTGGCAGCGACGACTTTCTGGACAAGCGCTACCACCGCGCGCACACCTGGCAATTCGATGGCGGCGCCGTGGTGGCCGGGTCGTCGTCGCCGCATGTGGTGCCGCTGCCCTACTCCGACGCTTCGGCCGTGGACCCCGAAGAAGCCTACGTGGCCGCGCTGTCGAGCTGCCACATGCTGTGGTTCCTGGACTTCGCCTGCCGCGCCGGATGGCGCGTGGACAGCTACACCGATGCCGCCGTGGGCACCATGGCCAAGGATGCCGAAGGCCGCCTGGTGGTTGCGCACGTGCAGCTGCGGCCCGTGACGCGCTTCGACGCGGCGCACGCGCCCAGCAGCGCGGTGCTGGCCGACCTGCACCACCAGGCGCACGCGGCGTGCTTTTTGGCCAACTCGGTCAAGACGCAGATCGACTGCGCGCCCGTGCTGGACGTGGAAGGACCACTGACATGACCATTGCCAACCGCCAGTTCCAGGTGACCGACCGAGCCGTTCTGCACGGCCTGGTGCGGGACCAGCCCCTGGCCACCCTGGTCGTCTCGCACGAGGGCGCCCTGCACGTCAACCACGTGCCGCTGTACCTGGACCCCACGCGCGGCCCACACGGCACGCTGGTGGGCCACGTGGGCCGCGGCAACGGCGTGTGGCCGCTGCTGCCGCAGCAGGCGGTGGCCGTGTTCCATGGCCCGCAGGCCTACGTGTCGCCGTCGTGGTACCCGTCCAAGGCCGTCGATGGCAAACAGGTGCCCACCTGGAACTACGCCACGGTGCACGCCCACGGCACGCTCAGCGCGGTGGACGGCGACCCCGAGCGCCTGCGCGCGATCCTGCACACGCTGACCGAGGCCCACGAGGCGCACCGCCCGCACCCCTGGCACGTGGACGATGCGCCCGCCGACTACCTGCACAAGCTGCTGGGCGCCATCGTGGGCGTGGAGCTGGCGGTGGAACGCTGGGAAGGCGTCTGGAAGGTGAGCCAGAACCGCACGGACACGGACCGCGCCGGCGTCGTCGAGGGGCTGACGGCGCAAGGCACGCCGCAAGCGCTGGCCATGGCGGCGCTGGTGGAACGAGGGCCGGGCATCTAGCCAGTGATTGCTGCGATATTCATAGCTTGAAGCGCTTGATAGTAGGACGACAGAGCCTGTTTGGACCTTTAAAACCGCAGCATCAACCCGTACCGGTCGGGCTGCGCCTGTCGCAGCCATGCGCCGCGTTTCGACAGGCTCAGCGTGAACGGTGCTGGTGAGTGCCGAGTGGTGGTGGCACGACGTGGCGTGCGGCCAGACACCGCCCATGGCAACCCTTCAGCATCAGCCCTCCAGCATCTCCACGCGCAGCGACACCACCGGCCCGGCCACGGCGGGGTGCGCGGCCAGCGCGTGCATGGCCAGGTCCACCGTGGACTGGGCCGCCACGTCGGTGAGCACCAGCACCTGGGGATGGCCGGCGCTGGATGCCGCCTTGTCGGCCTGCAGTGTTTTTTCGGCCGCCAGCTCCACGCGCAGCACCGGCACGTGCTGCGCCGCCAGCCAGGCGCCCACGGCCTCGATCTGCTGGGCCGTGTGCACGGGCACCCGCAGGTAGTGGCGCGTGCGCACGGCGGCGCGCGGCAGCACGGCCTGGTCGTTGCTGATGGCGCTGGCATGAAAGCCCAGGTGCGGCACCCGCTGCGCCGCGTGGGTGCCATGAAGCCGCGCCACGTCCACCAGGTCGGCGATCACGGCCGACGCGGTCTGCTCGGAGCCCGCGCCCGCGCCGTAGTACATCGTCACGCCCGACGCATCGCCCTTGACCATGATGCCGTTCATCGAGCCATTGACATGCGCCAGCAGGTGCGTGGCGGGCACCAGCGCGGGCTGCACGCGCAGCTCCACGCCGTCGGCACCATCGCCGTTGACTCCATTGCCGTGCTCGCGGCGCCGCGCCACCCCCAGCAGCTTGATGCGAAAGCCCAGCTGCTCCGCGCAGGCCACGTCCAGGCCCTGCAGCGCGGTGATGCCCTCCACCTGCGCGTCGGCGAACCGCAGCGGCATGCCGAACGCATTGGCGGCCAGCAGCGTGATCTTGTGCGCGGCGTCGATGCCCTCGATGTCGAAGGTCGGGTCCGCTTCGGCGTAGCCCAGCGCCTGCGCCTGGGCGAGCGCCTCGGCAAAGCCCACGCCCTCGTCGCGCATCTTGCTCAGGATGAAGTTGGTGGTGCCGTTGATGATGCCGGCCACCCATTCGATACGGTTGGCCGTGAGGCCCTCGCGCAGCGCTTTCACGATGGGGATGCTCACGGCCACCGCGCCTTCGTACGCCACGGCCACGCCGTGCTGGCGCGCGGCGGCGAAGATCTCGTTGCCATGCTCGGCCAGCAGCGCCTTGTTGGCCGTGACCACATGCTTGCCCGCGCGGATGGCGGCCAGCACCCATTCACGCGCCGGGCCGGTGCCGCCGGCGGCCTCCACCAGCACGTCCACATCGGGGTGCGTGGCGACCTGCATGGGGTCGTTGGTCAGGGCCACGTCCTTGCCCACCACGCTCATGGCGCGGGCCAGGCTGCGGGCGCAGACCACCACCATCTTGATGCCCCGCCCCGCGCGGCCCGCGATGAGCGCCTGGTTGCGCGCCAGCACGCGGAAGGTGCCCGCGCCCACGGTGCCAATGCCGATCATGCCCACGCGCAGGGGGCGCATGGCCGCGGCGGAAGGCTCGAACGACGGGGCTTCTAGGGACTGGACGGGATCGCGGAACATGGGCTTCTCCAAACGACTGCAAAACAAACAAACAAAAAAACCCAGCTGCCAGAGCTGGGTTTCAGTCAATTCGTCTTGGGGGAGAAGAGAGAGCGATCACCAGGTGGCTGCCGAAACGGCCACCTGCGCGTGCTCAGGTGGCCGCGGTGGTAATGGTGGTAATCATTCGTGCACCCATCGCCCGCGTGAATGCGGACAGCATCATGCACATGCCCTGGAAGGCCGTGGCGCGTGCGGTGAAGGGGATGGCGGTGTACGACATGAAGGATGCAGTGTACCCGAGGCCCTTGGGCCGCCGTCAAGCCCATGCCGCGCCTGGTGCCGCGGGCAGGCGTCCGGGCAGCCCGCGACAGGGTGATTTTGCTATTGAATCAATAGCTTTTGGCGCTTCATGGATAAGCGCCAGGCGCCGATTTCTTTCTCATCGCCATCTCGCCAGCACCTGCGGCCTGCGCCCGCAGTCCCAGCTGCGCCATCAGCTCCATCGCGCCGGCCGGGGCCCGCTCCTTCGCGCCGTTGATGAAATACACGAACACATCGCGCGGCCGTTCGCCGCGGGTCCAGGCGCGCACGCCCTCGGCCCATTGCGCAATCGCCTCGGGCGTGTAGCCGGTGGGCACGTCGGCCTGGCTGCGCATCAGCCGCAGGTAGGCGAAGTCCGCCTCGGCATCGGCGATGGCCGGGAATTTCTCGGAATCGGTGTGCACCGGCACGCAGCCGTACCGGCGGGCCAGCGCGATGAAGGCCGGGGTGGCAAAGCTCTCGTGCCGCACGTCGAGCACATGGCGCAGGCGGCGGCCATCGACCTGTTGGGGCAGCAGCGCGAGGAAGGCCTCGAAGTCCCCCGGCTCGAACACCTTGGTGGGCATGAACTGCCAGACGATGGGGCCGAGCTTGTCCTTCAGTTCCGAGATGCCGCTTTCCACAAACCGCATGACCGAGTCGCCCGCCTGCGCCAGCACGCGGCGGTTCGTCGCGAAGCGGTTGGCCTTGAGCGAGAACATGAAGCCCTCGGGCGTCTCGCCGTGCCACTTGGCAAACGTGGGCGGCTTGAAGGTGCTGTAGTAGGTGCCGTTGACCTCGATGGCGCTGAGCTGGCGGCTGGCGTACTGCAGCTCCTTGCTGTGCGCGAGGCCCGCGGGGTAGAAGTTGTCGCACCAGGGCTCGAAGGTCCAGCCGCCGATGCCGATGCGGATGTGCTGGCTGCGGGTGCTACTGCTGTTTGCGGTGGTTTCCACGGCGTTCCCTGTCTGACAGTCCACGGGGTGGCCACTTTAGCAGCGCGACCGAGGCTGCGGCAACGCCCCGGACCGCCCGACGCCGCAGGGGCATACGGTGCGCCTGACTTATGCGGAGGTTTCCCGCGACCCCGGCACTTCCACGCGCGCCTCCAGCCCCGCACCATCCTCGCGCGGCCCCAGCACCAGCCGGCCGCCCAGCGCCTGGGCCAGTTCGTTCGCAATGGCCAGGCCCAGCCCCGTGCCGCCGGTGCCGCGGTTGCGCGAGTCTTCCAGCCGCACGTAGGGCTGCAGCACGGCGGCCAGTTCGGCGGCCGGGATGCCCGGCCCCCGGTCCAGCACCCGCACCAGCCATGGGCCCTGGTGCCCGGCCTCCAGGCTCAGCTCGGCCGCGCCGGCGAACTTGAGCGCGTTGTCCACCAGGTTGCATACCAGCCGGCGCAGGGCCTGCGGGCGCGTGTCGCAGGTGCCCTCTGCGGCGTGCAGCAGCGTCACGGGCAGGCCCGCATCGGCGTAGTCGAATGCAATGCTCTGCAGCAGCGCGCGCAGGTCCACGCGCTGCAGGGGCTCCCGGGCGGCCTGGGACGAGCGCGCGTAGGCAATGCCTTCTTCCACCAGCGACTGCATCTCGGCCAGGTCCGCGTGCAGCTTGCCCTGCAGCGCGGTATCGTCCAGCAGGTCGGCGCGCAGGCGCAGGCGGGTGATGGGCGTCTGCAGGTCGTGCGAGACGGCGGCCAGGATGCGCATACGCTCCTCCAGGTGCGCCTGGATGCGCTGCTGCATGCGGTTGAAGGCCTGGGCGGCGCGCTGCACTTCGCGCGGGCCGTCCTCGGCCAGGGGCACGGCGGGGCGGTCGGCACCCAGCGCGTCGGCCGCGTCGGCCAGCGTGCGCAGGGGCCGCGTGGCCGCGCGCACGGCCCAGGCGCACAGGCCCGCCAGCAGCGCCAGCTGCAGCGCCAGCGCGCCCAGCACCCAGGGCGAGACCTGCAGCCGGGGCTCGTCCATGTCCACGGCCAGCGGCGTGCCGTCGCTCAACTGGAGCTGCAGGCGCAGCTCGGTGCCGGGCACGCGGGGGTCGATCACCCGCACTGTCTGGCCGGGGGGCAGCGTGGCGCCCACGGCGCCCGCGATCAGGCGGGCCAGGTCGGACGGGTCCTCGGGCGCATCCAGCGGCGCGGTCAGCGCAAACCGGTAATTGCGGCGCGCCAGCCGGTCCACCCACTGCGCGCGCTCTGCGGCGGGCAGGCGCTCCAGCATGGCCACGGAGCTGGCCACGTCGCTCGCCAGGTACGACACCATGGCGCGGCGCATGGTCATGCCGCGCTCGGTGAGCGCGAGCACGAAGGTCAGCGCATGCGCCAGCGCCAGGCCCAGCGCCAGCACCAGCAGGATGCGCCCGAACAGCGAGCGGGGCCACCCGCGCAGCGTCATGCGGCGGCCTCGTTGGAGGTTGCCGTGGGCAACACGTCGGCGCAGAACACATAGCCCTCGTTGCGCACTGTCTTGATGTAGCGCGAGCCGCGCGCGCCATCGCCCAGCCGCTGGCGCACGCGGCTGACCAGCAGGTCGATGGAGCGGTCGAACACATCGGCGTCGCGCCCCTGCGTGAGCTGCAGCAGCTGGTCGCGCGTGAGGATGCGCTGCGGGTGGTCCAGCAGCACGCGCAGCAGCCGGTATTCGGCGCCCGACAGCGCCACCACCGCGCCCGTGGCATCGAGCAGGTGGCGCGCCGTGGTGTCCAGCCGCCAGTCGCCGAACGCCAGCTGCCGCGCGGGCTCGGCCGCCGCCAGGTTGGGCGGCAGCATGCGCGTGCGCCGCAGCACGGCGTGGATGCGCGCCAGCAGCTCGCGCGCGGCGAAGGGCTTGGTCAGGTAGTCGTCCGCGCCCAGCTCCAGGCCCAGGATGCGGTCCGCCTCGTCGCTGCGCGCGGTGAGCATGATGATGGGCAGCGGCGGCGCGCCGGGGCTGCGCAGCTCGCGGCACAGCGTGATGCCGTCGGTGCCGGGCAGCATCAGGTCCAGCACCAAGAGGTCGATGCGCTGCGTGGCCAGCACCTCGCGCATCTGCCGCCCATCGGCCGCCACGCTCACCTGCAGGCCCTGGCGTTGCAGGTATTCGGCCGCCAGCTCGCGGATGCCGGCGTCGTCATCGACGATCAGGACGTGGTCTTCGGTGGGCGTGCTCATGGGCCGTGATTCTCCGGGGTTTGCACTGGGTGTGGCGGCGGCGCGGCGGGCCGTATGTATCTGAACTTGTCGGGCGGCGCTGCGGACACGCACGCATACCAAAAGGCCTTGCCAGGAAATATCACCGATACGTCCGCTGGCTTCAATGCAGTCTTCCTGAACTTCACGAGGACCGTGCCATGAAGATGAACCCCTGGACAACCACCACGGCCGGGCTGCTGGCCCTGTGCCTGGCCCAATCCGCTGGCGCCCAGCAATCCCTGGCCGCCGCGCCTGCCAAGGCCCCGCTGGGCCGCTGGATCACCGAAAGCGGCAACCTGGAGGTGGACATTGCGCCCTGCGCCGGCGAGACCCTGTGCGGCAAGGTGGTGCGCGTGCTGGGCAACCGCTCCATGAGCGCGCCGGGCACCGAGATGGCGGCGGCCGACGCGCGGCCCGCGCTGGGCATGACCCTGCTGTCGGGCCTGCGCCCCAGCGATGGCGGCAACACCGAATACCAGGGCGAGATCTACAACCGCGAGAACGCCAAGACCTACCGCGCCATCCTCACCCCCGCCGAGCCGGACCAGCTGCTGGTGCGCGCCTACGTGGGCATCCCGCTCTTTGGCAAGACGCAGGTGTGGCGCCGCCCGGGCGCAGAGCACGGGGGCGTGCAATGACCATGGCCGCCACCTCGCCCTGGCTGGCCGTGGCCGCCGGCATGCTCACCGTGGGCGCGCCCTGCGTGCTGCCCATGCTGCCGGTGGTGCTGGGCGCGTCGGTCGCGGGTGGCACGGCGCGGCGCACGCGTCCGCTGTTCATCGCGCTGGGCTTTGCGCTCTCGTTCGCGGCCGTGGCGCTGCTGTTCAGCAGCTTCGCGCAGGTGCTGGGCGTGTCGCCCGGGGGCTTGCGCCGGTTCGCCGCCGTGATGCTGCTGGTGTTTGGCGTGCTCACGGTGTGGCCCCGGCCCTTCCAGTGGCTCAGCCAACAGGCGGGTGGCGTGCTCGGCCGCGTGGCCAGCCTGGGGCTGGGCTCATCGGCCGGCAACTGGGGCGGGCTGCTGCTGGGCCTGAGCCTGGGCGCGGTGTGGACGCCCTGCGCCGGGCCGGTGCTGGCCTCCATCCTCACCCTCATCGCCACCGAGCCGCCCGGGGTCAGCACGGCGGTGCTGCTGCTCGCTTATTCCACCGGCGCCGCAGTGCCCATGCTGGCCATTGCCTACGGTGGCCAGGCAGCGGCCAGCCATGTGCGCCGCATCTCGCGCCATGCGCACCGCGTTCAGCAGGCCTTTGGCGTGGTGGTCATCGCCGTGGCGCTGGCCATGCTGCTGGAGGTGGATGGGCAGGTCACCGCCTGGCTGTCGCAGTTCTATCCCTCGGGTTCTGGCGGGCTGTAAGCGGCCCGCAGCAAGGAGTTTTCACCATGACATCGCGCCTTTCTTCACCATTCTCTTTTCAGCGCCGCACATTCCTGGCGTCCGCAGCTTCTGTAGCCGCAGCGGTGGCGGCACCCGCTCTCACCCACGCAGCGGGGCCCGCCATCCAGGCCGCCGCGCTGCCCGACTTTGGCGCGGCACCCGAGTTCACCGGCATCGAGCGCTGGCTCAACTCCGAGCCGCTCACCCTGGCCCAGCTGCGCGGCCGCGTGGTGCTGGTGGACTTCTGGACGTATGCCTGCATCAACTGCATCCGCACCCTCCCCCACGTGAACCGCTGGGCCGAGCTGTACACGCCCCAGGGCCTCACGGTGGTGGGCGTGCACACGCCGGAGTTTCCGTTCGAGCGCACCACCAGCAACGTCGAGGTGGCCATGCGCCGCCACGGCGTGAAGCACCCCGTGGCGCAAGACAACCGCTACGGCACCTGGAAGGCCTACAGCAACCAGTACTGGCCCGCGGCCTACCTCATCGATGCGCAGGGACACATTCGCTACAAGCACTTTGGCGAAGGTGAGTACGACCGCACCGAGGCCGTGATCCGCGCGCTGCTGGCGGCGCGGGGATAGCCCGCCCGCCCCTTCCTGTTCCGTCGTTTCTCTGCCCGATCCCACCCACCTTTTGCAGGACTTTCGCACCATGCCGTTCCCCCGCCTCCAATTTGCCCTGGTCACGCTCGCCGCTGCCGCAGCAGCCCTGTGCATGGCCTCCGCCACCCATGCGCAGGCACCCCAGCTGCCGCCACCCGACGCGACCCACCCCGCCACGCAACAACTGATGCAGGGCTTTCCGCCGCCGCCCGACAAGATCGTGCGCCTGGCCAACATCCTCAAGTACCCCAACGTGCGCTGGGCCGCGCACCACCTGCGCGAGCTGGGGCCCACGGCGGCCGTGTGGCGCGGCGCCGGGGCGTCCAGCGCGGTGCCCGCCGCAGCCCGCGCGCTGGACGACGCGCTGCCCGTGCCCGACGGCAAGGGCGGCACCACCACGCTGGCCGACTGGCAAAAGGCCACCTACACCGACGGCCTGCTGGTGCTGCACCGGGGCCAGGTGGTGTACGAGCGCCACCACACCGGCATGCAGCCGCACCAGCCGCATGTGCTGTGGTCCATGAGCAAATCGCTCACCGGCCTGCTGGTGACCGAGCTCATCCAGGAAGGCGTGATCGACCCGAAAGCGCTGATCCCCCGCTACCTGCCCGAGCTGGCCACCAGCGCCTGGGCCGATGCCACCGTGCAGCAGACGCTGGACATGACCACCGGCGTGCAATACGCCGAGAACTTTGCCGACCCTGCGTCCGGCGTCTTCCAGTACCTGGCCGCCGCAGGCCTGCAGCCCGCGCCGCCCGGCAGCAGCGCCGCCAAAAGCATGGCCGAGTTCCTGCCCACGCTGAAGAAGGAGGGCGAGCACGGCGCCGCGTTCGCGTACAAGTCGGTGGACACGGAAGTGCTGGGCTGGCTGCTGCAGCGCGTGACGGGCAAGAGCTACGCCACGCTGCTGTCCGAGCGCATCTGGTCGCGCCTGGGCGCGCAGGAGGATGCCTATGTGTTTGCCGACGCCAACGGCGGCCAGTCCACCAGCGTGGGCGTGAACGCCACGCTGCGCGACCTGGGCCGCCTGGGCGAAATGCTGCGCGCCAACGGCCGCTACAACGGCCAGCAGATCATCTCGCCCGCCACCATCGCCGAGCTGCGCAAGGGCGCCGACCCCGCGAAATTCAGCAAGGCCCCCGGCACCGCCATGCGCGCGGGCTACTCGTACCACAACCAGTGGTGGGTGCCGCACGATGCGGACGGCACGCTGGAGGCCAAGGGCCTGATGGGCCAGCACATCCACATCAACCCGGCGGCGGAGCTGGTGGTGGTGAAACTGTCGACACACCCGGTGCCCAACACCGCCTTCACGCATGCGGCGGACCGGCAGGCGTTTGCCGCGCTGGCCGCGGCGGCGCGGGGGCGCTGAGGGGCCGGCGGACAAAAAGAAGACCGTGCCGGGGCGCGGTGCCCCGGCGCCCCGGCCCGTCCCGTTGGCTACTTCACCAGCGTGGCGGTCAGCGTGATCTCGGGCACCGCGGCCAGTGCCTTCGACAGCGGGCAATGGGCCTTGGCATCGGCCGCCAGTTGCTGGAAGGCCGCATCGTGCAGCCCGGGCACCTTGGCGGTGAGCGTGAGCGCGATGCGGTCGATCACAAAACCTTCGCCCTCCTTGGACAGGCGCACGCTGGCGGTGGTGTCCACCGCTTCGGTGGCGATGCCCGCCTTGTCGGCGGCGAACGAAAACGCCATGGTGAAGCAGGCCGCATGCGCCGCCCCCAGGATCTCCTCGGGGTTGGTGCCCTTGCGGTCGTCGCCAAAGCGGCTGGCAAAGCCATAGGGGTACTTGTCCAGCGCGCCGGTCTCGGTGCTGATCTGGCCCTGGCCGGCCTTGCCGGCCCCTTCCCAGTGAACGCTGGCTTTCTTTTCAGGCATGGCGTGGCTCCTTTTCTGGCATGCAATGGTGGGGTGGTGAACACCCGGGTGAAACCCGGGCCTGGAATCACACCACAGCCGCGCCGCCGCTGGTGTGGGACAACGCCGCATCGTCCCGCACCGCATGCAAGGAGCCCGCACGCACCATGCGGATCGCATCGAACGGGCACCGCACCGCGCACAAGGCACACCCGGTGCAGGCCGCCGCATCATGCAGCCGGGACCGCTTGGGGCCCCAGGCTTGCGGGCCCTGCACCTGCAGCGACAGCACATGCGGCGCGCACACGGCCACACACCAGCCGCAGCCCGTGCAGCGGGCAGTGTCGATGGCGGGCAAGGCCTTGCGGGGGGCGTTCATGCGGTGGCCTGGACAGTGCGAGGGGATGGCAGGCTGGACGAAGCCCGCGGCTACCATGGCACAGCTTAGCGCGCCGCATCCGGCCGGTCGAGCACCGCCATGGCGCGCATGTGGTCAACGCCCCGCGCTGGCGATACAGTGCGCCCATGCACCACAACGGCGGTACCTACAACAACAGCGGCAACACCACCACCGTCACCCGGCACCTTCTGATCCGGGGGCATGTGCAGGGCGTGGGCTACCGCTGGTCCCTGGTGCAGGCCGCCCTGCAGCGCGGTGTGCAGGGCTGGGTGCGCAACCGCCGCGACGGCAGCGTGGAAGCCCTGGCCACCGGCCCCGCCGATGCCGTGCAGTCCCTCATCGACTGGGCCCGCCACGGCCCACCGCAGGCGCGGGTGGACGCGGTGGACGTGGGCACCGTGGCCGAGCCCGCCGAGCCCGTGGCGGGCTTTGTCCAAAGGGAGACGGTGTAGCGGTAGCGCGCGGGCTGGCGCTGCGGCGGCCCGCCGTGCGCCCTCCGGCAAATAGCGTGGCCTGGCGGCAGGCAGCCCCGGGTGCCCGCCGCTCAACCCCTGCGCTGCAGATCCCGCGCCCCGTAGGCGCAGTACCCCGGCTTGGGGCTCTTCTTCTGCGGATGCAGCCGGCACGTCTCGGGCCGCTTGTCGTACACCGTGCACAGGCGTGTTTTGGGGTCGAGAAAGTTACAGTCCCCACTGGCCCGCCGCGCCATCGTGAAGATCGCGTTCTTGTGGTTGAAGTGGTCGATCAGCCGTGCCTTGAGCAGCCGCCTGGCAATGTGCCGCAGCTCTTCATGCTCGGCCTCGAACGGGTCCACCAGCTCCAGCCGCACCAGGTCTGCCAGCTGCACTTCGAGCGGCATCGTGCAGCAGTTGGCCGCGCAGGTGTCGCACAGGCCTGGGCGATAGCGGGTCCAGGTGTCGAGGCGGTCAACGTCGACGATGGAAATGGGGGAGCGCATGGGGTTGCGATTGTGCCTGGGTGGCCGGCCGCCCATGTGGCGCTGCCCACGCAGTCATCGCGGCCACCCGCTGGCGCTGGGCGCAATGACGCCCATGGCCATGGTCCCCAAAAGCTGTCGCCGCATGTGGCGCTTGGCCTACGCCTGTGTGGCGCGGCGGCGAAGACCATGGGGTTCTGGACGTATCCACCCCTACCTCTACCTACAGGAGACCACCATGACCCATCCCCAAGACCCCACCCGCGACATGAACCTGGACCCCATCACCAAGGAGCCGGGCGCCCACCCCATCGGCACGGGCATCGGTGCCGCAGGCGGCGCCGTCACGGGCGCAGCCGCTGGCTCCATCGGCGGCCCCATCGGCTCCGCCGTGGGCGCAGTGGTCGGCGCCGTCGTCGGCGGCCTGGCCGGCAAGGGCGCGGCCGAAGCGGTCAACCCCACGGATGAAGACGCCTACTGGCGCGACGCGTATGGCCGGGAGCCGTACTACTCGGATGCCTATACCTACGACGACTATGCGCCTGCGTACCGCCACGGCTATCGAAGCGTGATCGACGGACGCCACCGCGACTGGAACGACGCCCGCGACCATTTGCAAACGCGCTGGGATACCGAACGCGAGAGCAGCCGTTTGAACTGGAAGGATGCGGAACCTGCGGCCAAGGCGGCTTGGGAAAGGGCGGATCGGATTTGGAAGCAAACGAAGCAGGAGTGAGGGCGAAGTAAGGATCCCGCGACTGTGAAGCTCCGTTAGAACAAGACGCAGCTACCCAGCCCACTCCTGTCCTAGGGCCTGGGCCTGCCGAAGCACCAAGTCCACCGCCTCTTCCTGCAAGTCCGGCGGATACTTGTACTTGCGCAAGACCCGTTTGACCATCAAGCGCAGCTTGGCCCGCACGCTTTCACGCTCTGACCAATCCACCGTCAAACTATGGCGCAGGTTCTCGGTTAGTTCGTGGGCAATCTTCTTGAGGGTTTCGTCGCTCAGCTCCCGCACCGCTGATTCGTTGGTGACCAGCGCGTCGTAAAAGCGCACCTCGTCTTCGCTCAGACCGAGCATCTCGCCACGGCTGGCGGCCTCGCGGAACTTCTTGGCCATCTCGACCAGTTCCTCCATCACCTGGGCGGTTTCAATTGAGCGGTTCTGGTAGCGCTTGATCACGTTGCCCAGCAGGTCGGAGAACTTCTTTTCCTGCACAACGTTGCTGCCAAAGCGACTCTTGATTTCGCCTTCGAGCAGGCGTTCGAGCAGTTCGACGGCCAGGTTCTTCTCGGGCAGGTTCTTCACCTGGGCCAGGAATTCATCGTCCAGCAGGCCGATATTGGGTTTGTCCAAGCCCACGGCGTCAAAGATGTCCACCACCTGGTCAGACACCACGGCATTGCTGATGATCTGCCGGATGGCTTCGTCACGCTGTTCGTCGGTGCGCTTCTTGGCGGTGATGTCCCGTTTGGTGAGGATGACCTTCACCGCCTGCATGAAGGCGACCTCTTCGCGCACGGCCTTGGCTTCGTCCAGGGTGCAGCACAGGGAGAAAGCTTGGGTCAGTGCCAGGGTGGTATCGGCGAACCGGCGTTTGCCGTCCTGGCCGCCTTCTTCGCGCAGGCCCAGGATGTGGTTTGCAGCTCGGGCCAGGGTTTGGTGCCCTCCGTTGAGGAAGTCGCTGTAATCGCAGCCATGCAGCATGGATTGCAGAACATCGAGCTTCTCCATTAGCACGCTGTACGCCTCGCGGGCATCCACAGTGGGAGTGCCCCGGCCTTTGCTGGCGGTGTACTCCTTCATGGCGGCTTTGAGTTCGTTACCAATGCCGATGTAGTCCACCACCAGGCCACCTTGCTTACCCTTGAAGACGCGGTTCACACGCGCAATGGCCTGCATCAGATTGTGGCCCTTCATAGGCTTGTCCACATACAGGGTGTGAACGCAGGGGGCATCAAAGCCCGTGAGCCACATGTCGCGCACGATCACCAGGCGCAGCGGGTCCACCGGGTCTTTGAAGCGCTTTTCCAGGCGCTTTTTCACCTTGCCGTCGTAGATGTGCGGGCGCAGCAGGGCCTTGTCGCTGGCCGATCCGGTCATCACGATCTTGATGGCGCCTTTTTCAGGGTCGGGGTCGTGCCAGTCGGGGCGCAGCTTGACGATCTCGTCGTACAGATGCACGCAGATGTCACGGCTCATGGCCACCACCATGGCTTTGCCGGTCTGGGCCTTGTTGCGCTCTTCAAAGTGCGCCACCAGGTCGGCGGCCACGCTGGCGACACGGGGTTCGGCCCCGACGATCTTTTCCAGGGCGGCCCAGCGGCTTTTGAGTTTGGCCTGCTGGCTTTCTTCTTCGTCCTCGGCCAGCTCGTCCACTTCGTCGTCAATGGCGGGCAGGTCTTCGTCCTTGAGGCGCAGCTTGGCCAGGCGAGACTCGTAGTAGATGGCCACAGTGGCGCCATCTTCCTTGGCCTGCTGCATGTCGTAGACGTGGATGTACTCTCCAAACACCGCGCGGGTGTCATGGTCGGAGCTGCTGACCGGGGTGCCGGTAAAGCCCACAAACGTGGCATTGGGCAAGGCATCGCGCAGGTGCTGGGCGTAGCCCGCCTGGTACTTCTCTTCGCCGGGCTTCCCTTTGAGCGTGGCTTTGAAGCCATATTGGGTACGGTGGGCTTCGTCCGCGATCACCACGATGTTGCTGCGCTCGGACAGCACCGGGAAGGTGTCTTCATCCTCCCCGGGCATGAACTTCTGAATGGTGGCGAAGATGATGCCGCCCGAGGGGCGATTGCCCAGCTTGGCGCGCAGGTCTGGGCGGGTCAGCGCCTGGGTAGGCTGCTCGCGCAACAAGTCTTGTGCCAGGCTGAACACGCCAAACAACTGACCATCGAGGTCGTTGCGGTCGGTAATCACCACGATGGTGGGGTTTTCCATCGCGGCTTCTTGCATCACACGGGCGGCAAAGCAGGTCATGGTGATGCTCTTGCCACTGCCCTGGGTGTGCCACACCACACCGCCCTTGCGCGAAGCACCGGGGCGAGATGCTGCCACTACTTCTTCGATGGCCGCCCGCACGGCATGGAACTGGTGGTAGCCCGCAATCTTTTTGACCAGTTGGCCGTCGTCCTCGAACAGAACAAAGTAACGGATGTAGTCCAGCAGATACTGGGGGGCCAGCACGCCACGCACCAGGGTTTGCAACTCCTGAAACTGCCCCAGCGGGTCGATGTTCACCCCATCAATCGTGCGCCATGCCATGAAGCGCTCGGCATTGGCAGACAGAGACCCCATCAGTGCATCGGTGCCATCCGAGATCACCAGCACCTCGTTGTACTGGAACACATCTGGGATCTGCTCCTTGTACGTCTCGATCTGGTCGAAGGCTTTCCAAATGTTGGCGTTCTCGTCGGCGGGGTTCTTGAGTTCCAGCAGAACCAACGGCAGGCCATTGACGAACAGGATGATGTCCGGGCGGCGGGTTTTGTGCGGGCCTTTGATGGTGAACTGATTAATGGCCCACCATTCGTTCTTCTCGGGGTGTGCCCAGTCGATCAAGCGAACGAAGTCGCCGCGTGTCTCCCCATCCTTCTGGTACTGCACGGGCACGCCGCCAACCAGCATCTTGTGGAACGCGCGGTTGGCCGACAGGAGGGATGGGATGCCCAAGTCCGTGACTTGCTTGATGGCATCTTCACGAGCAGCAACTGGAATGCTGGGGTTGAGACGGTTGACGGCCTCGCGCAGCCGGAATGGCAGGACGACTTGGCGGTAGTCAGCACGCTCGGGGGAAGATCCGTCGAAAGCGATGTCAGGGCCGTAGCGGTGGGTGTAGCCCACGTCTTGCAGCCAGGCCAGGGTATCTTGTTCGAGCTGGTCTTCGGTCATGGCTTCAAGCTCTTGCTTGTTTGCTGCGAAGACTCACTCATTGAGTCCACAGCAAAACCACCCAGATCAATTATTTGAATGATTCGATCGGCAGAGACGGGCTTTCCTTCACCGAAAAATGTCGGCGGGTAGTGGGACGTTGTGCTCATGGGATAGCCTTTCCAGGCCCTAAAGATGTAATGCCAGAGGTTGGTGATGTAGACATCTGGATCGGACGGCTTCCCGGCAAATTTCACCACCACGGGCTTCAGTTTTCTACGCAATAGCTCCAAGATGGGAGCCGCCTTGCGCACGCCATACTTGCCGGCCCAAGCATTCCCCACAAAAAACTCTGGCAACGAATAGTCCATGCCCGCTTGTTCGGCATCCCTCGCGTTGTCAAACACATCAAAAGCATAAGGGCCACCGGCACCAGGCCCTTCGCAGCGCTCTCTATCCCTGATGTTTGCCAACGCGATGGCGCGATCATCGCTATCAAGCGAAACTATCCCGGAAATCTTGTGTAAAAAGGCTTTAGCTCCTTCATGCGAAGCCAGTAACCCATCTTCAAACCAGTCTGCGGAGCCGTCATACGCTGTGCGATGGTAGTACGCCACCTCACCGAATTCCCAGTCAGGTCTCGCACTCAGATGTTGCGCCATCAGTGACGGGATGTACGGAGATTGAAATAGGTCATTGCACGAATCAGTTGATTCCGAAATGAACGTTGGCCAATTCCCCTCGGCAATCCTTGCGACCCCCCCAACGTCTACCCGATAAATTCTCGCCAGAGACCGAACTGCATCAGCCTTGTCATCGCAACTAATGTGAGTCATCCGATTGCCCTTTGCGCCTCAGGCAAACTAATCTGGCCGGAGATCAGGCGGGGGAGCAGGGTGTCGCGGAGGGTGGCGAGGGTTTGGGTTTGTGCTTCGTTATGGTCGATGCTGTCGCGCAATGCACTGGCTGAGGTATCGAACGCAGCAAGTATTTCTGCTGGTACATCAGGAACGAGCAAGCGATACACGTTCTCTCTGTTCAGCCCAGGTACCGCCGCATCGGTATTCATGTCATCCAAGCCCAAAGTCTTCAATAGGTGGTGGCAGTACGTGAGTGGACGCTTGGCCTTTACATAAAAGACCGTATCGATTGGATAGAACGGGCGGCTTTCCCAATACAGGCTGCCAACTGTGCCCTTACGCCCAACGATGATCGAAGGGCTATCAATCAGTGGTGTGTCGTGCCATCCCGTGACTCCGCCAGATCCATAGACGGGCACCTGACCGGGCTTGCGGTTTTCTGCCTTGAGGGCTTTTCCGTAAGCAAGCTCCAAGAAAGAGTCCAAGCGAATGGATCGCCACCCCCTCGGCACGTCCCCCAACTCCGACGTTTCAAACCCATCGGGAAACAGCGCTGCGGTGGCCTCATCCATGCCTTCGGGCGTGCGGCCTTCCATCTTGGCGCGCACGGGGTCGAAATCGACGAACCAGGACTTGAACAGGGCCTGGGCGATGGCTTCAAGGGTGGCGTTGGTTTCGCGCAGGAGGGTGATGCGGTCGTCGAGCGCGCTAATGAACTCGACAATAGCTTGACGCTCGTCGATGGGCGGGAGAGGTATTGGCAGAGCTCGCAAGTCCTTCAGATTGATCGTCGTCTGGACGGTCGTATTCGCTCGACTGCCAAGCAGATGTTGGGACAGTGGCGATCGAAGACATATGGCAATCCATCGCGGTTCGATGTGCGGCAGCGGGTGGATGACAGCAACGGCCCTTGCGACGTTGAAGCCCGCCAACTTGCTCGGAACGGTTGCGACTTGGCCCACGGAACCAACCACCGTCAACAGAACCTCGCCACCAACAAGGCGTGTACGGCTGTACTTCGACTCAATTTCGGGCGCGATGTACATCACATCCGACAGATCCAAACGACCGTCTTTGAAGTTGTTTACGCGGATCAGCGGCTTGCCTGCATCGAGTGCTGCACCTGGTTGCACAACTCCATAAGTTATCGAATTCTTCTGGCTGCAAGTTTCCAGCGGCGCATAACTCCACCCCCCAGGCAGAGCTGGCAAATCAAAACTCATACCCCAGCCCCCCCAGCTTCGCCCGAATCACCGTATCCAGCTCCGCGCCCTTGGCCATCTGCTCGCCCAGCTTCTCGGTGAGCTTTTGCATCTTCTCGGCAAAGGCTTCGTCGTCGTCTTCCACCTCTTCCGCGCCCACGTAGCGGCCGGGGGTGAGCACATGGCCGTGCTGCGCGATTTCGGCCAGGGGCACGCTGCGGCAAAAGCCTTTTACGTCTTCATAGCTACCAGCGTCCGGCTCACCGCGCCAGGCGGCCACCACGGCTTCGATGCGGGCGATGGTCTCGTCGGTCAGCTCGGCCTGCACGCGGCTGATCATGCGGCCCAGCTTGCGAGCGTCGATGAACAGCACCTCGCCCTTGCGCGTTTTCTGCTTGGTCAGGAACCACAGGCAGGCGGGGATCTGGGTGTTAAAGAACAGCTGACCGGGCAGGGCTACCATGACTTCGACCACGTCGGCATCAACCATGGCGGCGCGAATCACACCTTCGTTGTTCTGGCTGGAACTCATGCTGCCGTTGGCCAGCACAATGCCTGCGCGGCCCGTGGACTTCAAGTGGTGCAGCATGTGCTGCAGCCAGGCGTAGTTGGCGTTGCCGTGGGGTGGGTCGCCGTATTCCCAGCGCGGGTCGCCTTCCAGGCTGCCGTGCCACCAGTCGCTGATGTTGAAGGGGGGGTTGGCCAGGATGTAGTCGGCCCGCAGGTCCGGGTGCTGATTGCGGGTGAAGGTGTCGGCAGGTTCGCGGCCCAGGTTGTAGTCAATGCCGCGAATGGCCAGGTTCATGGCGGCCAGGCGCCAGGTGGTGGGGTTGGCCTCTTGGCCATAGATGCTCACATCGCCCAGCTTGCCGCCGTGGGCTTCAATGAACTTTTCCGACTGTACAAACATGCCGCCCGAGCCGCAGCACGGGTCGTACACCTTTCCTTCATGGGGGCTGAGGATGGCGACCAGGGTTTTGACGATGCTGGCGGGCGTGTAGAACTGCCCGCCTCGCTTGCCCTCGGCACTGGCGAACATGCCCAGAAAGTATTCGTACACCTGGCCCAGCACGTCACGCGCAATGGCCGCGTCTTCACCAAAGCCGATGGTGGACACCAGATCCACCAGCTCGCCCAGCTTGCCATCGGGCAACTGCGCACGGGCGTAGCGTTTGTCTAGGATGCCTTTGAGCTTGGGGTTCTCGGCCTCGATCAGCGTCAAAGCCTCATCAATGCGCTTGCCAATGTCGGGCTGCTTGGCGGCGTTGCGCAATGCCTCCCAGCGCGCGCCTTCGGGCACCCAGAAGACGTTGACCTCTTTGTAATAGTCGCGGTCTTCCAGCTCTACCTCGATGTCGGCGGGGTCGGCGTCGCCGTAGAAGTATTCGTCGTCGGGGTTGGTGAGGCGGGCCGTCAGCTCGGCACGGCGGGCGGCAAAGGTGTCAGAGATGTATTTGACGAAGATGAGGCCGAGCACGAGGTGCTTGTATTCGGCGGCGTCCATGTTGGCGCGCAGCTTGTCAGCGGTGGCCCAGAGGGTTTTTTTGATGTCGTCGAGCATGGGGCAGTGAGTCGTGCCTGCGTGGCTGGTCAGTGAGCGTTAAATTTTGTTACTTGCGAAATCTTAGCGGTACGGAAGCGGTAGCTTGGGCAGGCGCCTTCTTTGGATGATGTGGCCGATGCAGAAAAGAAAAAAGGCACTCCCTGGGGAGCGCCTTTTGTGGGGGTGAGGCGTGCGGGTGGCCAGGGGGTGCCGGATCACACGTCAATATTCCCCGCCCGCAGCGCATTCGTCTCAATGAAGTCCCGCCGTGGCTCCACCTCATCCCCCATCAGCATCGTGAACACGCGGTCCGCCTCGATCGCATCGTCGATCTGCACGCGCAGCAGGCGGCGCACGTTGGGGTCCATCGTGGTTTCCCACAGCTGCTCGGGATTCATCTCGCCCAGGCCCTTGTAGCGCTGGCGGCTGGTGGTGCGTTCGGCTTCGGTGATGAGCCACTTCATGGCCTGGCGGAAGTCGCCCACTTTTTCTTCCTTCTGCTTCTCTCCCTCGCCGCGCAGGGCCTTGGCGCCTTCGGCCAGCAGGCCACGGAAGGTTTCAGCGGCTTCGGCCAGGGCGGCGTAGTCGGCGCCGTGCACGAAGTCTTGCGTAATGACGCTGCTCTTGATGTTGCCGTGGTGGCGGCGGCTGATGCGCAGCAGGGGCTTGTCGGTGCGCACGTCGAATTCACCGGCCACTTCGGCGGGGGCGCCGGTGGTGTTCAGTTCGCGCAGCTTGGCCTGCAGGGCCACGGCGCTGGCTTCGGCGTCGGCCACGGTGTCGAGCTTGAGGCTCACGCCGTCGGCAATCGCGCGCAGGGCCTCGGCGTCCATGAAGTTGCCCAGGCGGGCAATCACGCTTTCAGCGATCTGGTGCTTGCGCGCCAGTTCGGCCAGGGTGTCGCCAGCCAGCGTTTGCGGGTTGGCGCCGCCGGTGGTCACGCTGGCGTGGTTCAGCGCGATGCGCAGCAAAAAACCGTCGAGCGCGGGCGCGTCCTTCAGGTACAGCTCTTCCTTGCCGGCCTTCACCTTGTACAGCGGCGGCTGGGCGATGTAGATGTGGCCGCGCTCCACCAGTTCGGGCATCTGGCGGTAGAAGAAGGTCAGCAGCAGGGTGCGGATGTGGGCGCCGTCCACGTCGGCGTCGGTCATGATGATGATGCGGTGGTAGCGCAGCTTGGCCACGTCGAAGTCGTCGCCACCCGTCGTGCCGCCGGCCTTGCCGATGCCGGTGCCCAGGGCGGTGATCAGCGTCAGGATTTCGTTGCTGGTCAGCAGCTTTTCGTAGCGGGCTTTTTCCACGTTCAGGATCTTGCCGCGCAGGGGCAGGATGGCCTGGAACTTGCGGTCGCGGCCTTGCTTGGCAGAGCCGCCGGCGGAGTCACCCTCCACGATGTAGATCTCGCACAGCGCGGGGTCTTTTTCCTGGCAGTCGGCCAGTTTGCCGGGCAGGCCCATGCCGTCGAGCACGCCCTTGCGGCGGGTCATTTCGCGGGCCTTGCGGGCGGCTTCGCGGGCGCGGGCGGCTTCCACGATCTTGCCGCAGATGATCTTGGCGTCGGCCGGGCGCTCCTGCAGGTAGTCGGTGAGCAGCTTGCCCACGATGTCTTCCACGGGGGCGCGCACTTCGCTCGATACCAGCTTGTCCTTGGTCTGGCTGCTGAACTTGGGCTCGGGCACCTTCACGCTCAGCACGCAGCACAGGCCTTCGCGCATGTCGTCGCCGGTGACTTCGACCTTGGCCTTCTTGGCGAACTCGTTTTCTTCGATGTACTTGTTGATGACGCGGGTCATCGCGGCGCGCAGGCCGGTGAGGTGGGTGCCGCCGTCACGCTGGGGGATGTTGTTGGTGAAGCACAGCACTTGCTCGCTGTACGCGCTGTTCCACTGCATGGCCACTTCAACGCCAATGTGCGTGCCGGGGATGCCGCCATACGTCTCGGCCGGGCGTTCACCGGCTGCGTAGAACGAGGTGGGGTGCAGGACGGTCTTGCCCTTGTTGATGAACTCCACGAAGCCGCGCACGCCACCGGCGCCCGAGAAGTCGTCTTCCTTGCCGCTGCGCTCGTCTTTGAGGCGAATGCGCACGCCGTTGTTCAGGAACGAGAGTTCGCGCAGGCGCTTGGCCAGGATCTCGTAGTGGAACTCGTTGTTCTCCTTGAAGATCTCGGTGTCGGGCAAGAAGTGCACTTCGGTGCCGCGCTTGTCGGTGTCGTCCAGCACCTGCATGGGCGAGACTTCCACGCCGTCCACCGTCTGCACGATGCGGTTCTGCACGAAGCCCTTGCTGAATTCCAGCGCGTGCACCTTGCCTTCGCGGCGCACGGTCAGGCGCAGCATCTTGCTGAGCGCGTTCACGCAGCTCACGCCCACGCCGTGCAGGCCCCCGGAGACCTTGTAGCTGTTCTGGTTGAACTTGCCGCCCGCGTGCAGTTCGGTCAGCGCGATCTCGGCGGCCGAGCGCTTGGGCTCGTGCTTGTCGTCCATCTTCACGCCGGTCGGAATGCCCCGGCCGTTGTCGGTCACGCTGATGGAGTTGTCGGAATGGATGGTGACGACGATGTCGTCGCAGTGCCCGGCCAGGGCTTCGTCGATGGAGTTGTCCACCACCTCGAACACCAGGTGGTGCAGGCCGGTGCCGTCGCTCGTGTCGCCGATGTACATGCCGGGGCGCTTGCGCACGGCCTCCAGGCCTTCCAGGATGGTGATGGCGCCTTCGCCGTAACTTTCGCTCGCGCCAGCCTGGTTGGTGTCGATCTTGGCGAGGGTGGGCTCAACATGGCCGGAGACGCCGGTGGCTTCGGGCTCGGAGGGGATGTTGTCAGCGGTCATTGTGGGCCTTGGGATCCGTGGAAACCGGGGTTTCCAATGTGTTCAATGGTCAAACTGGGCTCTAGCGCTTATTCAATAAGCGCTAGCAGCTATCAAAAATGTAGCTTCTTCGGTGGGCTGCCTGGGGCGGGGTGCGGGGCATCGCAACCTCACGCCCACCGGTGGCGGGCGCAGGGCTAGATGCGCATCGGCATCACCACATACTTGAAGCTGTCGTTCTCGGGGATGGTCATCAGCGCGGAGCTGTTGCCGTCCGAGAGCTCCACCTTCACCATGTCCTGGCCCATGTTGGCCAGGGCGTCGATGAGGTAGGTCACGTTGAAGCCGATCTCGATGGTGTCGCCACCGTAGTCGATGTCGAGTTCGTCCACGGCCTCTTCCTGCTCGGCGTTGTTCGACGCCACGCGCAGGGTGCCGGGCTCCAGGTTCAGGCGCACGCCCTTGAACTTGTCGCTGGTCATGATGGCGGTGCGCTGCAGGCTGGCCAGCAGCGGCGCGCGGCCCAGGGTGATGCTGTTCTTGTGGTTCTTGGGGATCACGCGGTTGTAGTCGGGGAACTTGCCCTCGACCAGCTTGGTGACGAACTCCATGCCGCCGAAGGTGAACTTGGCCTGGTTGTTGGCGAACTGCATCTCGATGTGGGGCTGGTTCTCGCCACCCGCGTCGGACAGCAGGCGCTGCAGCTCGATCACGGTCTTGCGCGGCAGGATGACTTCCTGCTTGGGCACCTCCACATCCAGCGTGGCGCTGGCAAACGCCAGGCGGTGGCCGTCGGTGGCCACCAGGGACAGCTGCTTGCCCTCGGCCACGAACAGGATGCCGTTGAGGTAGTAGCGGATGTCCTGCACCGCCATGGCAAACGACACCTGGCCCAGCAGGTCCTTCAGCGTTTTTTGCGGCACGGCGAACACGGGGCCGAAGGCGGCAGATTCCTGCACCAGCGGGAAGTCCTCGGCCGGCAGGCTCTGGAGCGTGAAGCGGCTCTTGCCGCCCTTGAGGATGAGCTTGGACTGGGCCGACTCCAGGCTCACCGTCTGATCGCCGGGCATGGTGCGCAGGATGTCGATGAGCTTGCGCGCGCCCACCGTGGTGGTGAAGTCGCCGGTGTCGCCGCCCAGTTCTGCCGTGGTGCGGATCTGGATTTCGAGGTCGCTGGTCGTCAGCTGCAGGGCGTTGCCCGTCTTGCGGATCAGCACGTTGGCCAGGATGGGCAGGGTGTGCCGGCGCTCGACGATGCCAGCCACGGACTGCAGTACCGCGAGAACCTTGTCTTGTGTTGCCTTCAGGACGATCATGTCATCAACCTCTTGTGGTTTTTGGAACGGAGCTTGGACAGCGGCACGGGTCGTGCCTCCCCCTGCTGCACAACCCGTCATTTTGCCCCTTAACGGAGCCGTTTCTCTGGGGGGCCTCGATCACGCCTTTTTAGCCTTTCAGCGTCTGCTCCAGCACGTGCAATTGCTGGTTCAGTTCCGTGAGCTGCTGGCGCTCTCCGGAAATCTTGCGCACGGCGTGCAAAACCGTGGTGTGGTCGCGCCCGCCAAACAATTCTCCGATCTCGGGAAGACTCTTTTGCGTCAGTTCCTTGGCCAGGTACATCGCGATCTGGCGCGGCCGGGCAATGCTGGCCGGGCGCTTCTTGCTGTACATGTCGGCGACCTTGATCTTGTAGTAGTCGGCCACCGTCTTCTGGATGTTTTCCACACTGATCTGCCGGTTCTGGATCGACAGCAGGTCGCGCAGCGCCTCGCGGGCCAGCTGGATGGAGATTTCCTTCTGGTTGAAGCGCGAGTACGCGAGGATCTTGCGCAGCGCGCCTTCGAGCTCGCGCACGTTGGAGCGCACGTTCTTGGCCACGAAGAAGGCGACTTCCTCGGGCATCTCGGTGCCTTCGACGCGGGCCTTGTTGATCAAGATGGCCACGCGCATCTCGAGCTCGGGCGGCTCGATGGCGACCGTGAGGCCCGAGTCGAAGCGCGAGACCAGCCGCTCGTGGATGTTGGCCAGGCCCTTCGGATACGTGTCCGAGGTCATCACGATGTGCGACTTCTTGGCCAGCAGGGCCTCGAACGCATTGAAGAATTCTTCCTGCGTGCGGTCCTTGTTGGCGAAGAACTGCACGTCATCGATGAGCAGCAGGTCGAGCGAGTGGTAGCGCTCCTTGAACTCGTCGAAGGTGCGGCGCTGGTACGCCTTAACCACATCCGACACGAACTGCTCGGCATGGATGTAGAGAACTTTGGCGTCGGGTCTGTCCTGCAGCAGGCGGTTACCCACAGCGTGCACCAGGTGGGTCTTGCCCAGGCCGACGCCGCCATAGATGAACAGCGGGTTGTACAGATGGCCCGGCATGCCGGCCACGTGCATGGCCGCCGAGCGTGCCATGCGGTTGGCCGTGCCCTCCACCAGGGTCTCGAACGTCAGGGCGGCATTGAGCCGGTTGCGGAACGCGCCGGCCGAGGCGTCATCGCTGCTGCTGGCCGGCGATTCAGCGGGGGCGGCGGTGTTCGATGGCTCCGATGCCGCAGGGCGCACATAGGTACGGGCAACGGATTCGCGCTGAGCAAGCGCTAACTCCAGGGTGACGGGCTGGCCGTACAGGCCCTCGAGCAGGGCGGCGATGCGGCCCGCATACTGGGCACGGATCCAGTCGAGCTTGAAGCGGTTGCCCACCAGCACGGTCACCTTGGAGAAGTCCTCGGCAACCTGGGCCACCAGGGGCTTGATCCAGGTGTTGAACTGTTGTTCGGGCAGGTCTTGCGCCAGTTGCTCTACGCAGGCTTGCCACAGGCCCTGGCCGGCGTCTGCGCCGGGTGATGGAAGGGGGCTGCGGGAGGGTTCCTCGGTCATTTCAGGGAGATTCTTGTTGTGGATAGGAGGAACGGTACTGGGCGGGGGATTGTAGCTTGTCAAGGAGTTATCCACAATTTGGCGGGCACCGCATCCGGGTGTTTCCTGGGGTTGAATTTCTGCCCGGGCTGTGGTGCGCGCTGGCTGCGGATGGCGGCCGCGCGGCACAGGCCGGCCGCCGCGCGCGGGGCTGTTGCGGGGCCTGCTGGAAAGGCCCGCCAGCCAAAAGGCATTGCCAGCAGCGGCCAAGCCTGCGATAATTTTGGGTTTCCCTGAATGTGTTCAGGGTGATTTGACCCGGCGCGCCGTTATTTCTGCCCCCGTGGGTCTGCCTCCAGAGTGCTGTTTCATATGGCGCGGGTTGCAGGCCGCAGGGGGTTCAAGAGCAGCAGTCCGGAACTGAACCTCAAGGAATAGCATCATGAAACGTACTTACCAGCCCTCCAAGACCCGCCGCGCGCGCACCCACGGTTTCCTCGTCCGCATGAAGACCCGCGGCGGCCGTGCCGTTATCAACGCACGCCGCGCCAAGGGCCGCAAGCGCCTGGCCGTCTAAGGCCGCTACGGTCTACGGCCTGCTCCCCGCCTGTTCCCGGCTTGTACCGCCAGGTTCCAAACGGGGCGCTTGCATGCACAGGCTGAAAACCCGTCCGCAGTTCCAGGCCGCGATGGCGGGGGGCACTGTCTCCCGCACGGCGCATTTTGCGCTGCACCGCCTGGTGCTGGACGCCGCTGGCAGCAACCCTGCCAGCGGGGCCGCCAGTGCTGCCGCACCCACAGGGCCCGGTTCCTTGCCGCCAACGCAAGGGCCGCAGGCCCTGTTTGCCGTGCAGGGCGTCTGGCTGGGTGCCATGGTGCCCAAGCGCTGGGCGCGCCGCGCCGTGACGCGCAATACCATCAAGCGACAGATCTACACCGTGGGCGCCACGTTCGAGGCGCGGCTTCCGCAGGCGGCCCATGTGGTGCGTCTGCGCACGGCGTTTGACCGCAAGCAGTTCGTGAGCGCCACGTCCGACCAGCTCAAGCAGGCGGTGCGTGCAGAGTTGCTGCAGCTGTTTGGCCATGCCGCCCGGCGGTCGGGCGGTGCTGCGGCGGCCTCGGCCCCCGCTTCGCCCGTGGTGGCAGAGGTGGTTGCGCCATGATGATGCAGCGCCTGCTGATGGGCGTGGTCAAGGGCTATCGGCTGTTCCTTAGCCCCTGGCTGGGGTCTGCCTGCCGCTTCGAGCCCACCTGTTCGGCCTATTCGCTGCAGGCGCTGGAACGGCACGGCGCCGCGGCAGGCAGCTATCTCACGGTGCGCAGGCTGGTACGCTGCCACCCCTGGTGTGACGGGGGCCATGACCCGGTCCCGCAACAATTGCCGCGCAGCATGCGGCTGTTCTCGCGGCTTTCTGATTCCAACACCCAACCATCCTCACCAAAGAAGTCTTCATGAACGACATTCGCCGCACCATCCTGTGGGTGATTTTTGGCTTTTCCATGGTTCTGCTGTGGGACAAGTGGCAGCTGCACAATGGCAACAAGGCCACCTTTTTCCCCTCCACGCCGACGGTGACGGCGCCTGCCGCCCAGGGCGCCGCGTCCAGCGCCACTGGCGCGGCCAGCGTCCCCGCCTCCAGCGCGCCGGTGGCGGCTGCGGCGCAGGGTGCCTCGGCGGTGCCTGGCCAGCTGGCGCCCGCGGCTGCTCCGGCCGCGCGCGAACGCGTGGAGGTCAAGACCGACCTGTACCGGCTGACGTTTGACAGCGAGGGCGGATCGCTCACGCATGCCGAGCTGCTGCAGCACGCCGACATGGCGGACAAGACCCGCAATTTCCTGTTGCTGGACGAGAGCGCGCAGCGTGTCTACGTGGCGCAGACGGGCCTGATCGGCGGCACCTTCCCCACCCACAAGACCGCGATGACCGTGGTGCCCGGCCCCCGCGAGCTCAAGGACGGCGAAGACGAAATCAGCATCCGCTTCGAATCGCCCGTGCAAGGTGGCGTGAAGCTGGCCAAGACCTGGACCATCAAGCGCGGCGCCTACGACATTGCCGTCAAGCACGAGGTCGTGAACACCGGCAGCGCCGCCGTGTCGCCCCAGCTGTACCTGCAACTGGTGCGCGACGGCAACAAGCCGCCCGGAGAGTCTTCGTTCTACTCCACCTTCACCGGCCCCGCGGTCTTCACCGAGGCCAAGAAGTACCAGAAGATCGAGTTCAAGGACATCGAGAACGGCAAGGTCGACATCCCCAAGGATGCGCCCAACGGCTACGTCGCCATGGTGCAGCATTACTTCGCCACGGCCTGGCTGCTGGCCGACGGCGTGCAGCGCGAGCCCTTCACCCGCAAGGTGGACACCAACCTGTACTCCGTGGGCATGCTCACCTCGCTGGGCGCCATCGAGCCGGGTGCGAGCAAGACCGTGGACGCGCGCCTGTTCGCCGGCCCGCAGGTGGAGACCATGATGGAAAAGCTCTACCCCGGGCTGGAGCTGGTCAAGGACTACGGCTGGCTCACCATCCTGTCCAAGCCGCTGTACTGGCTGCTCGACCAGCTGCACAAGCTCCTGAACAACTGGGGCTGGTCCATCGTGGCCCTGGTGCTGCTGCTCAAGATCGCGTTCTACTGGCTCAACGCCAAGGCCTACGCCAGCATGGCCAAGATGAAGGCCATCAACCCCAAGATCATGGAGATGCGCGAGCGCCTGAAGGACAAGCCGCAGCAGATGCAGCAGGAGATGATGCGCATCTA
Organism: Acidovorax sp. GW821-FHT11A03; assembly: GCF_058809075.1. Classification (NCBI taxonomy): domain Bacteria; kingdom Pseudomonadati; phylum Pseudomonadota; class Betaproteobacteria; order Burkholderiales; family Comamonadaceae; genus Acidovorax; species Acidovorax sp. GW821-FHT11A03. The sequence continues at coordinate 391,418 of NZ_JBXASG010000004.1, read as the reverse complement.
CCGCGAGGAAAAGGTCAACCCCATGGGCGGCTGCTTCCCCATCATGATCCAGATCCCCGTGTTCATCGCGCTGTACTGGGTGCTGCTGTCCAGCGTGGAAATGCGCAACGCGCCCTGGATCGGCTGGATCCGCGACCTGTCCACGCCCGACCCGTTCTTCATCCTGCCCCTGCTGATGACGGCCAGCTCGCTGCTGCAGACGGCCCTGAACCCCGCGCCACCCGACCCGATGCAGGCCAAGATGATGTGGTTCATGCCGCTGATCTTCAGCGTGATGTTCTTCTTCTTCCCGGCCGGCCTGGTGCTGTACTGGCTGACCAACAACATCTTGTCGATTGCGCAGCAGTGGCTCATCAACACCCGCATGGGCGTGCCACCGCAGTTCAACCTTCCCAGTTTCAAGTGATGCCACAGCGGCAACGCTGACATCCATGAACTGACCCCCCGAAAGGCCGCGCAAGCGGCCTTTTTCTTGTCCATCAACCTTGTACAGTCGCCACCATGCTTGCCCGCCACCATGACCCCATCGTCGCCATCGCCACCGCTCCGGGGCGCGGGGCCGTCGGCATCGTGCGGGTGTCCGGCCGCGCCATCGGCGCGCTGGTGCAGGCGCTGTGCGGCCGGGCGCTGAAAGCCCGCGAGGCCACCTACCTGCCCTTCCGGGATGTGCAGGGGCAGGCCATCGACCAGGGGCTGGCGCTGTATTTCCCTGGCCCGCACAGCTACACCGGCGAAGACGTGCTGGAACTGCAGGCCCACGGCGGCCCCGTGGTGCTGCAGCTGCTGCTGGCGCGCTGCCTGGAGGCGGGGGCGGCCACCGACCCGGCCACGGGCCAGCCCTGCCTGCCCGGCCTGCGCGTGGCGCAGCCGGGCGAGTTCACCGAACGCGCGTTCCTGAACGACAAGATCGACCTCGCCCAGGCCGAGGCGATCGCCGACCTGATCGACGCCAGCACCGAGGCCGCCGCGCGCAGCGCCAGCCGCTCGCTCACGGGCGCGTTCTCGGCCGAGATCCACGCCTTGCGCGATGCGCTCATCCACCTGCGCATGCTGGTGGAGGCCACGCTCGATTTTCCTGAAGAAGAAATCGATTTCCTGCGCAAGGCGGATGCGCACGGGCAGCTATCGAAATTGCAGCAAACGTTGGCCTCCGTGATGCAGCGCGCGCGCCAGGGCGCGCTGCTGCGCGAGGGCATCAAGGTCGTCATCGCGGGCCAGCCCAACGCGGGCAAGAGCTCGCTGCTCAACGCGCTGGCCGGGGCCGAGCTGGCGATCGTCACGCCCATTGCGGGCACCACGCGCGACAAGGTGCAGCAGACCATCCAGATCGAAGGCGTGCCACTGCACATCATCGACACCGCGGGCCTGCGGGACAGCAGCGACGAGGTGGAGCGCATCGGCATCGCGCGCGCCTGGGACGAGATCGCGGGGGCCGACGCGGTGCTGTTCCTGCACGACCTGGAGCGCGCGGATGCTATTGATTACATAGCTGCCGACGCAGGTATAGAAAGCGCACTGGCCCAGAAACTGCCTGGAAGCATCCCCGTCATCGATGTCTGGAACAAGCTGGACCGGGCTCCCCGGGGCGTGCCGGGGGCTCCTGCGGGAGCGGGCGTCCGGCCGGGGGTGCGCCTGTCGGCCCGCACGGGCGAGGGGCTCGACAGCCTGCGGCGCCTGCTGCTGGAGGTGGCGGGGTGGCAGTCCGCACCGGAGGGCATCTACATCGCCCGGGCCCGGCACGTGCAGGCGTTGCAGGCCGTGGGGGCCCATCTGCAGGAGGCGGCCGACCAGCTGCAGGCGCAGGGCCCCGCGCTGGACCTGCTGGCCGAGGAGCTGCGCCTGGCCCAGAACGCTCTGAGCGCCATCACGGGCGAATTCAGTTCGGACGACCTGCTGGGCGTCATCTTTTCCAGCTTCTGCATCGGCAAATGAAGGGGCGCGAGGCGGCCGGCGGCATCCGGCCAAGGAGCCCACGCCGCCGCTTGTCGCGAATGTTGTAAACGGACGTTAACAACGCTTGTGTCCCATCTGTAACAAGGGTACTTTCGGCGCACCATGAATGTTCCCACGCCGGTTGTTTCCAAGGTGGACCTGCAAGGTCTGATCGATGCCATTGCACAGGCCAGTGCAGACGACAGCATGACCAACCCGCTGACCCCCGCGCAGTGGGATGTGCTGTCGTCGTACCTCCTGCCCGTGGTCATGCCCGCCGGGCAGGTGCTGTTCACCCAGGGCGCCACGGACCGCACCCTGTACCTGGTGGAAGGCGGCAGCCTGAGCGTGCACTATCAGGACGAGAAGGAACGTTTGCGCCTGGCCATCGTGGGCGCGGGCTCGGTGGTCGGCGAAGGCGCGTTCTTTTCGCACCGCGCCCGCAGCGCCACCGTGCAGGCCAGCGCGCCCTGCAAGCTGTGGAGCCTGCCGGCGATCCGTTTCACCGAATTGTCGATCCGCCAGCCCGCCATCGCGCTCGGCCTGGTGATGGCCGCGGGGGCCGTGCTGGCCAAGCGGCTGGGCAACCGCCGCCGCCGCGTTGCGGCCACCTGACAGACCCCCCGGACTGTCAGCTCCTGCGGGCTTTCGTGGGGCGCGAACGGGTGTACAGCAAGTTACACTCGATTTGGATTTTTCTGGCGCCGTCCCGTAGAAAGCAAGCCATGTCCCTGTTCAGTTGGTTTAGCCGCAAACCCGCCCCCCCCAAGCCCCGGTCCATGGCCGAACCGTCGGGCTTGCTGAATGCCGATGCCACGGTGCCACTCTCTCCAGGCCGACAGGGCAAGCCCCTGGTGGAGCCGCTGCCGCCCGAACACGCCGCCAACCGCAAGAACGAGCGCATGGAGCGCCGCGAGCTGCTCTACACCGTGGTGCGCGATGCGATGGTGCGTGCCGGCGTGCTGTCGGCCAGCTACAAGTTCAAGGTGCTCTCGCTGGACCAGCGCGGCCGCCAGTTCCTGGTGATGATGGATCTGGCCCGCGAATACGGCGGCGAGACCGTGCGCCTGTCCGAGATCGAGGCGCTGATCGCACAGACCGCCAAGACCCGCTACGACATCCTGGTGACGGCCGTCTACTGGCGCATCAACGACCATGTGGCGGTGGGGATTCCCCAGAAGGGCGTGGCGCCCCAGGGCGCGTCCCTGCAGGCGGCGCCCCCCCTGGCCCGGCGGCCGTTGCCGGCTGCGGCGGCACCCGCCCCCGTGGGGGCTGCGCCGGTGCGCCCGGCGGCGCCTGTCGTGCCCCCGGCTGGCGCCGCCGCGGCCCCGGCGGCCGCAGCACTGCGCCCTGCGGCGGCGGCTCCGCAGGTGCCGCCACCGGTCGTTGCGGCGGCCGCGCCGGCCGCGGCGCCCCGCCCCGCCCCGCGCTACGAGCCCATCGAGGCGGACGAAGTGGCGGCGTTCAAACGCGCCCTGGCCACGGCGGCAGGGGCTTCCGCCGTGGCCGTGCCCGCCGCGGCCGCCAAGCCCGGCGTGCCGGTGCGCTCGGGGCCACTGCTGCCCCCTGCCCAGCCCACGGGCTTTGAAGACACGGAAATGCCGGGTGCCGACAGCCCCGCACCCGACCTGAGCAGCACCCAGTACGGCGAGCTGAACTGAACACCCCCGGGGCGGAACCCGAAGGTCCTGCATTCCCCCGGGTCGTCGAAAGGGGGGCCGAAGGTGGTGCCGTGGCGCAGGGCGGCGCGGGCGTTGTCGCCTCCGCCTCAATGGCCCTCGAAGTCCACCAGCGTGTACAGCGGCAGCCCGGACTCGCGCAGGCGCCGTGAACCGCCCAGTTCCGGCAGGTCCACGATGGCGGCGCCCTCGGTCACCGTGGCGCCCAGCTTCTCCAGCAGTTTCCTGCCCGCCATCATCGTGCCGCCCGTGGCGATGAGGTCATCGATGAGCAGCACGCGGTCCCCGGCCTTCACGGCGTCGGTGTGCAGCTCCACGGTGGCGCTGCCGTATTCGAGCTCGTAGGTTTCCTCGACCGTGGTGAAGGGCAGCTTGCCCTTCTTGCGGATGGGCACGAAGCCCACGTTCAGTTCATAGGCCACCACGGCGCCCAGGATGAATCCGCGCGCATCCAGCCCGGCGACCACATCCGGGCGCAGCGCCTTGTCCATGTAGCGGTGCACGAAGGCATCGATCAGCACCCGGAACACCTTGGGGTCCTGCAGCAGCGGGGTGATGTCCCGGAACTGCACACCGGGCGCCGGCCAGTCGGGCACGGTGCGGATGTGTTGGCGGAGGTATTCGTTGACGCTGAGTGGCTGCATGGCTGCGGGGGGAAATGAAGGATTGCGCGGGGCGCCCGAAGGCGAAAGGCGTGGCAAGTGTATCCAGCAGGGTTGATCGGGACCGCGCCCTGCGCCGCGAACCCTCATAATGTTTCAGCGCTGTTACATCCGCTGTACCGCCACGCTGGAACACCCCTTCACACCGCAGATCGGCCATGCCCATCTCCATCCTGCTGATCGAAAGCGATCACCACCATGCACAGGCGGTGGTCGACGCGCTCGCGGACCCGTGGTCCGGCTGGCGGGTGGACGTGGCCGCGTCGCTGGCGGATGCGCGGGAACATCTGGGGCACAGCCGGCCGGACATCGTATTGGCGGCGCAGCGCACGGTCGATGGCTCGGCCTTCGACCTGCTGCGGCTGCTCGACGGCGTGCCGGCCATGATCGTCGTGCGCATGGGGGCGGAAACCCATGCGGCCCAGGCCATGCGCCATGGCTTCGACGACTTCGCGGTGCAGGACCCCGCGCTGGACTATCTGCTGACGCTGCCCGCGCAGATCGACTCGGTGCTCGAGCGCAATTCCAGCGCCCGCGCGCGGCTGGCGGCCGAGGCCATGCTGGCCCGCCAGCACCGCTTGCTGCAGGCCATCTCCCTCGCCCAGGCGATGTTCATCGCCAGTTCGGGACCCCGGGCCGCCTTCGAGGCCCTGCTCAAGGAGCTGATGTCGCTCACGCAGAGCGCCTTCGGCCTCGTGGGCCAGGTGCAGCGCGCCGAGGATGGGCACCCCTACCTGCGCGTGCACGCCATGACCGACATCAGCTGGGACGAGGCCTCCAGGGCACGCTATGCCCAGCATTCCGAGGAAGGCATGGTGTTCGACAACCTGCACTCCCTGGTCGGGGCGGCGCTGGTGTCCGGCGAGCCGGTGCTCTCCAACGACGCCAGCCACGACACGCGCGGCGTGGGCACGCCCCGGGGCCACCCGCCGCTGCGCACCTACCTGGGGCTTCCCATCCACGCGGCGGGGGAACTGGTGGCCATGGTCGGCCTGGCAAACCGGCCCGAGGGCTATTCGGCGTCGGACGTGCAGTTCCTCCAGCCCCTGCTGAACACGGTGGGCCAGCTGGAGATGGCCCGCCGCGCCGAGCTGGCGCGCAGCGCGGTCGAGGCGGAGCTCGAACGCACCAGCGCCCTCCTGGCCGACAAGACACGAGCCCTGGAAGGCACGCTCGCCAGCGTGTCGCAGGGCATCACCAACGTGGATGCCGAAGGGCGGATCCGCGTCTACAACCGGCGCTATCTGGAGCTGCTGGATCTGCCGGAAGCACTGCTGGCCACGCAGCCCAAGGTCGAGGAAGTGGTGCGTTTCCAGACCGAGCGGGGGGATTTCGGCGCAGAATTCCAGCTCATAGAGCCCGCGGCGCGCAACTACGTGGCGTCCGAGTATTCCTCCCACGGTGGCCGGCTCACCATGCCCGACGCCTACGTGCGGCGCACCCGCGGCGGCCGCTACATCGAGGTGCGCACGCGCGCCCTGGAGCAGGGCGGCCGCGTGCGCACGTTCACGGACGTCACCGACTACCTGAGCACCCTGGAAGCCCTGCGCCTGAGCGAGTCCCGCTGGCGCAGCCTCACGCACCTGTCCTCCGACTGGTACTGGGAGCAGGACGCGCAGTTCCGCTTCGTGCGGCTGGACGGCAACCCTTACCACGAGGCCGGCGTGCCCAACGAGATGCACTACGGCCTCACGCGCTGGGAGCTGCCCAACACCTTCGTGGGCGATGGCCAGTGGCGCGAGCACCGCAGGCAGCTGGAGGCGCACGAGGTCTTTCACGACTTCGAGATGCAGCGCCTGACCGAAGACGGAAAACCCGTCTGGGTATCGATCAGCGGCGAGCCCATCTTCGATGAAGAGGGCCAGTTCACGGGCTACCGCGGCGTGGCCCGCGACATCACCGAGCGCAAGCTGGCCGAGGCGGAGATCCAGCGCCTGGCGTTCTACGACGAGCTCACGGGTCTGCCCAACCGGCGGCTGCTGATGGACCGGCTGGAGCGCGCGGTGAACATGTGCGCCCGCGAGGGCAGCCATGGGGCCTTGCTGTTCCTGGATCTGGACAACTTCAAGGGCGTCAACGACACCATGGGCCACGAGTGGGGCGACCGGCTGCTGGTGCAGGTGGGCGGCCGCGTCAGCGCCAGCGTGCGGGCCACGGACACCGTGGCGCGCCTGGGGGGCGACGAGTTCGTGGTGGTGGTCCAGGGCCTGGATGCCGAGACGCAGGCGGCCGCGGCCGAAGCGGAAGCCGTGGCCCAGAAGGTGCTGGCCGCGCTGAACCAGCCCTATGTGGTGCACGGCAGCGAAGTGCACAGCACGCCCAGCATTGGCATTGCCCTGTTCCGCGATGTGCAGCTGCCCGTGCAGGAGCTGCTCAAGCGCGCCGATCTGGCCATGTACCAGGCCAAGGCGCAGGGCCGCAACACGCTGTGCTTCTTTGATCCGGCCATGCAGGCGGCGGCCTCCGCGCGGTCGGCGCTGGAGGGGGATCTGCGGCAGGGGCTCGCGCGCAACGAGTTCCTGCTGCACTACCAGCCGGTGGTGGACGAGACGGGCCGGGTGCTGGGCGCCGAGGCGCTGGTGCGCTGGAACCATCCGTTGCGCGGCATGGTGCCGCCCGGGGACTTCATCCCCCTGGCGGAGCAGACCGGCCTCATCCTGCCCCTGGGGCGCCAGGTGCTGGCCATGGCGTGCCGCCAGCTGGCGCGGTGGACCGCGGCGCCCGGGACCGCGGGCTGGAGCGTGGCTGTGAATGTGAGCGCGCAGGAGTTCCGGCAGCCCGACTTCGCGGAGGAAGTCCTCAGCGTGCTGCGCGACTGCGGGGCCGACCCCGCGCGCCTCAAGCTGGAGCTCACGGAAAGCCTGCTGCTGCAGGACGTGGAGGAGAGCATCCACAAGATGCAGGCGCTGCGCACCCAGGGCGTGGGGTTCTCGCTGGACGATTTCGGCACGGGCTACTCGTCGCTCTCCTACCTCAAGCGCCTGCCGCTGGACCAGCTCAAGATCGACCAGAGCTTTGTGCGCGATGTGCTCACCGACCCCAACGATGCCACCATCGCCTGCACCATCATCGCGCTGGCCCACAGCCTCGGGCTGGACGTGGTGGCCGAAGGGGTGGAGACCGAGGGGCAGCGCGACTTCCTGCTGCGCAACGGCTGCAAGCGCTTCCAGGGCTACCTGTTCGGGCGGCCCGGGCCCGCCGAACTTTTGTAGTTTGCTATTAAATATATAGCTATTGGCGCTTGATAGATAAGCGCCAGGGCCATATTTAATTCAAATTTTGGCGTCAGCCTCAGCCACTGGCACGCATCGGGCGAGAGATGCGAAGCAAGGGCCGCCCCGCAGCGAGGGCATCGTCCCCCTTCCCGGAGCGCGTAGCGCGTAGAGAGAAGGGGGAAGGCACGCAGTGCCTCAGGGGGATGTACCCTGCTACCCGCGCAGCAGCTTGTCCTCGGCCAGCATCAGCGCCGCCGGGTGACCCGAGAGCACCAGCGTGTCGCCCGCCGCCAGCAGCGCATCGTCCACCGCCGAGCTCATGTGGCCGCTGCCGCGGCGCAGGTTCACCACCCGCACCCCCATGGCCGACAGCGCGAGCTGGCCCAGGCTCTTGCCCAGCGCGGTGGAGCCGGGGGGCAGGTTCACGGTGGACAGGCGTTCCTGGTCGCGCTCATTGACGGTGTCGTCGTCCGCGCCGTGGAAGTAGCCGCGCAGCAGGTTGTAGCGCGCGTCGCGCTGGTCCTGCACCAGGCGCAGCACGCGGCGCATGGGCACGCCCACCAGCGCCAGCGCATGGCTGGCCAGCATCAGCGAGCCCTCGATGGCCTCGGGCACCACCTCGGTGGCGCCGGCGGCCTGCAGCTTGTCCAGGTAGAGGTCGTCCTGCGTGCGCACCACCACCGGCACCTGCGGCGCGTGGGAGCGCGCGTTGGCCAGCACCTTCAGCGCGGCGGGCACGTCGATGTAGGTGATGGCCACGGCACTCGCGCGCACCAGGCCCGCCGCCATCAGCGCCTGCAGGCGGGTGGCGTCGCCGTACACCACCGAATCACCGGCGGCGGCGGCTTGCCGCACGCGGTCCGGGTCCAGGTCGAGCGCCATGTAGGGGATGCCTTCGTGCTCCAGCATGCGCGCCAGGTTCTGTCCGCAGCGGCCGTAGCCGCAGATGATCACGTGCTTGCTGCTGTTGATGGACTTGCGCGCGATGCTCGTCATCTGCAGCGACTGCTGCAGCCAGTCGCTGGCCACCAGCTTCATCACGATGCGGTTGCTGTACATGATGAGGAACGGCGTGGCCAGCATCGACAGCACCATGGCCGCGAGGATGGGGTTCATCAGCGCCGGCTGCACCAGCCCGTTGGCCTGCGTGAGCGACAGCAGCACGAAGCCGAATTCGCCCGCCTGGGCCAGGTACAGCCCGGTGCGCAGGGCCACGCCGGTCGTGGCGCCCATGCCGCGCGCGAGCACCAGGATGATCACCAGCTTGAGGAGCAGGGGCACCGTGAGCAGCGCCAGCACCAGGGCCCAGCGGTCCACCAGGATGTGCCAGTCCAGCATCATGCCGATGGTGATGAAGAACAGGCCGAGCAGCACGTCGTGGAAAGGCCGGATGTCCGTGCCCACCTGGTGGCGGTACTCGGTTTCCGACACCAGCACGCCCGCGATGAAGGCCCCGAGGGCCAGGCTCAGCCCCGCCAGCTCCGTGAGCCAGGCCAGGCCCAGGGTGATCAGCAGCAGGTTGAGCATGAACAGCTCGTCGCTCTTGCGCCGCGCCACCAGGGTCAGCCACGAGCGCATCAGCCGCTGCCCGCCCGTGAGCAGGATGCCCACCAGCACCGTGGCCTTGACCAGGGCCCACGCCAGCGCGGTCAGGAGCTGGTCCGGGGATGAGCTCAGCGCGGGAATCAGCACCAGCAGCGGCACCACGGCCAGGTCCTGGAAGAGCAGGATGCCCATCACCCTGCGGCCGTGCTCGCTTTCCAGCTCCGCCCGTTCGGCCATGAGCTTGACCACGATGGCCGTGCTGCTCATGGCCATCACGCCCGAGAGCGCCAGCGCGGTCTGCCAGCCCATCTCCCAGACGCCGCCCGCCACGCGCGCGAGCAGCAGCGCCGCGCCCGACACCACGGCCATCGTCAGCACCACCTGCATCAGGCCCAGGCCGAACACCTGGCGGCGCATGGCGCGCAGCTTGGGCAGGCTGAACTCCAGCCCGATGGCGAACATCAGGAACACCACGCCGAATTCGCCCAGGTGGCGCACCCCTTCCGAGTTCTGCGCCAGCGCCAGCGCATGCGGCCCGATCAGCACGCCCGCCGCCAGGTAGCCCAGCATGGGGGGCAGCTTGAGGCTGCGGCAGGCCACCACGCCCAGCACCGCGGCCAGCAGGTAGAGCAAGGTGAGGGCGAGAGAGGACATGGTTCGATGCTATCCGAGGCCAGCAGCCTGTTCACGATCTTCTTGTCCGAAGCACGGGGCGTGCCAGAGGGGGACAATAAATCCAGGGCCCGCCCAGGGCCTGCCCGGTCGATAGAATCCCGGGATGACTCCCGCACCTGCCGCACTGCCCCCCTTTGATGCTGATCAGGCCCTGCGTCTGGCACGTGAGACTTTTGACATCGAGGCTGCGGCCGTCCTGGGGCTGAAGACCCGTGTTGGCGCGTCGTTCACGCAGGCCGTGCAGGCGATCCTCACTGTGCGCGGGCGGGTGGTGGTGATGGGCATCGGCAAGAGTGGGCATGTCGGGCGCAAGATTGCCGCCACGCTCGCCTCCACCGGGACACCCGCCATGTTCGTGCACCCGGCCGAAGCCAGTCACGGCGACCTTGGCATGATCAAGTCCATCGACATCGTGCTGGCGCTCTCCAATAGCGGGGAGGTGGATGAAGTCACCACCCTGCTGCCCGTGATCAAACGCCTGGGAGCCATGTTGATTGCGATGACAGGGCGGCCACAATCCACCCTGGCCAAACATGCGGACATCGTGCTCGACAGCGGCGTGGAACGAGAAGCCTGCCCGTTGCAGCTCGCCCCCACCGCCAGCACCACCGCCCAGCTGGCCATGGGCGATGCCCTGGCCGTGGCGCTGCTCGATGCCCGGGGCTTCCGCCCCGAAGACTTTGCCCGTTCGCACCCTGGCGGTGCGCTGGGGCGCAAGCTGCTCACCCATGTGAGCGACGTCATGCGGACAGGGGCGGAAATCCCGAAAGTGGCGCCCGGCGCCGCCTTCAGCGACCTCATGCGCGAGATGAGCGCCAAGGGGCTGGGCGCCTCGGCCATCGTGGACGCGGCCGGGCAGGTGCTGGGCATCTTCACCGACGGCGACCTGCGCCGCCGCATCGAGGCGGGGGCCGATCTGCGCACCGCCACGGCCGAGCAGGTGATGCACCCCAGCCCGCGCCGCATCGCGCCGGATGCGCTGGCGGTGGATGCCGCGGAAATGATGGAGGCCCATGCCATCACCAGCGTGCTGGTGGTGGATGCCGCGGGCGTGCTCACCGGGGTCGTGCACATCGGCGACCTCATGCGCGCCAAGGTGATCTGATGGTGGCGGGCCCCTCTTCCTCCTCCTCCTTCCTGCCCGATGCCGCGCCCGCGCTGCAGATCGATCCCGAGCTGCTGCTGCGGGCCCAGGGCGTGCGCGTCGCCTTCTTCGATGTCGACGGCGTGCTGACCGACGGCGGCCTGTACATCAGCGAATCGGGCGAGACCCTCAAGCGCTTCAACACCCTGGATGGGCACGGGCTCAAGCTGCTGCAAAAGGCGGGCATCACCCCCGTGGTGATCACGGGGCGCGACTCCCTGCCCCTGCGCGTGCGCCTGAAGGCCCTGGGCGTGGAGCACGCCGTCTTCGGCACCGAGGACAAACGCCCGGCCGCCGAGCAGATCCTGGCCACCCTGGGGCTGGGCTGGTCCGACGCCGCCGCGATGGGGGACGACTGGCCCGACCTGCCCGTCATGCGCCGCAGCGCCTTTGCGTGCGCGCCGGCCAATGCCCAGGCCGAAGTGCGCCAGGCGGCCCATTTCGTGACCCAGGCCCGGGGAGGCGACGGCGCCGCGCGGGAGCTGTGCGACCTGCTGCTGGTGGCCACGGGCCGCTACGCCGCGCTGCTGGCGGAATACACCGCATGACCCGGCCCGCCCCGCACCCATGGACCACGGGCCAGGCTGGCGCGCCCGGCCCGGAGGCGGCCCCATGACGCGCAACGTGATCCGCCAGGGCTGGGACCAGTTCTCGCTGTACCTGCCCGTCGTGCTCATGGGCCTGCTGGCGCTGGGCACCTGGTGGCTGGTGCGCAACGCGCCCATGCCCCTGCTGCCCGCCGCCGAACGCCAGCAGGGGCACCAGCCAGACTACTTCATGAAATCCTTCTCGGTGAAGAGCTTTGATGCCGCGGGGCGGCTGCAGAGCGAAGTGCAGGGCGCGGAGGCGCGGCACTACCCCGACACCGACACGCTGGAGATCGACAAGGCGCGCATGCGCTCGGTCACGCCCGCCGGGCGCCTCACCGTGGCCACGGCGGACCGCGCCCTGACCAACGCCGATGGTTCGGAGGTCCAGCTGTTCGGCAACGCCATCGTCACGCGCGAGCCCCTGGCCGCCAGGCCGGGGACGCCGGCGCAGCCGCGGCTCGAGTTCCGCAGCGAATTCCTGCACGCCTATACCAGCACGGAGCGTGTGCGTTCGGACAAGCCCGTCACCCTCACGCGCGGCAACGATCGCTTCACCGCCGACGGCATGGACTACGACAACCTCGACCAGGTGCTGCAACTGCGCGGGCGCGTGCGCGGCGTGCTCCAGCCCGGCACGGCCAAGCCCTAGCCGCCGAGCCCACCCCTGTCCCTGCCCGGAGCCCCCCATGACCACTCCCCTTGTCTTCATCACCGGAGCGTCCAGCGGCATTGGGCAGGCGCTGGCCCTGCGTTTCCATCGCTCGGGCTACCGCCTGGCGCTGGCGGCGCGCCGGACATCCGAGGTGAAAACATGGGCTGACGCACAAGGGATAAGCGCGGATAGCTACGAAATTTATAGCGCAGACGTGGCGGTCACCGACAGCATCGTTGCGGCGGGCCGCGACTGTGTCGCGCGCCAGGGAGTGCCGGACGTGGTCATCGCCAATGCCGGCATCAGCGTGGGCATGGACACGGCCGTGCGTGATGACCTCGAAGTGATGGCGCGCACCTTTGCCACCAACAACATCGGCGTGGCGGCCACGTTCCACCCCTTTGTCGATGCCATGGCACAGCGGGGCAGCGGCACGCTGGTGGGCATCGGCAGCGTGGCGGGCATCCGGGGCCTGCCCGGCCACGGCGCCTACTGCGCCAGCAAGGCCGCCGTCATCAGCTATTGCGAAAGCCTGCGCGGGGAAATGCGCCCGCACGGCGTGCGCGTGGTCACCATTTCACCGGGCTACATCGACACGCCGCTCACGCGCCAGAACCGCTACAGCATGCCGTTTCTGATGCAGGCCGGTGATTTCGCGGACCATGCCTACCGGGCCATCACCCAGGGCGTGAGCTACCGGGTCATCCCGTGGCAGATGGGGGTGGTCGCCAAGGTGCTGCGGCTCCTGCCGAACGCGCTTTTCGACAAGCTGCTGTCAGGCCGCCCCCGCAAGCGGCGCCAGGACGAGCAGACATAGCGCGCCGGCCCCGCGCCGGGGCGCTGCCGCCGCCCGCCCGCCGGCTGGGGCGGCCGCCCATGAAAAAAGCCCCCGAAGGGGCTTTGGCCTTGCCAGGAAAACTCCCCGGCAGGGTGCTTCTTCAGTAGCTGCTGCCGCCGCCACCGCCATAGCCGCCACCGCCGCCGTTGCGGCCACCACCGCCACCGCCGCCGTTGCGGGAACCGGAGCCGTAGGGGCTGCGGAATCCACCTTCGCTGCGGCCGCCACCGCCGTAACCACCGCCGCCACCCTCGCGGCCGCCGCCATAGCCACCACCGCCGCCTTCACGGCCACCGCCGTAGCCGCCACCACCACCGCTGCGGCCACCACCGCCGCCGTAGCCGCCGCCGCCACCGCCGCCAAATCCACCGCTGCGGGGTGGGCGAGGCTCCATGGGGCGTGCTTCATTCACGACGATGCTGCGGCCGCCCAGGGGCTGGCCATTCATGCCGTTGATCGCGGCCTGGGCTTCTGCGTCGCTGCCCATTTCCACGAAGCCAAAGCCCTTGGATCGACCCGTGTCGCGCTCCATCATGACCTTGGCGCTGGTCACTGCGCCGAATTGGCCGAAGGCCTGTTCCAGATCGCTGTCGCGCACCGAGTACGGCAGGTTGCCGACGTACAGTTTGTTGCCCATCGAGGGACTCCTCAAAAACACATGGATAAAGCGATGGAGTCCCGAAAACGCAGCCAGCTAATCTCAATGACGCTCTCAGCGCGAAACTGACGGATCACCGCAAACTTGGAAACGGGTTGCACCCGCCAACCCATTATGCGCCACACTTTTGCCGAAAAAGCAAGCGGTGATGCCGACTGTGGTGGCGATACCGCGCGGCCATGAAAAAAGGAGCCCTGGGGCTCCTTTGTCTTGCCTTCGGCAGGCCGCGAGGTCTGCCGATGAGGTCTTTTTAGTAGCTGCTACGGCCACCGCCGTAACCACCACCACCGCCGCCGCCGCTACGGCCACCGCCGTAACCGCCGCCGCCACCACCGCCGTAGCCGCCACCACCACCGTTGCCGCCGCCGAAGCCGCCGCTACGGGGAGCACGGGGCTCCATGGGGCGGGCTTCATTGACCACGAGGTCACGGCCGCCGAAGTTTTGGCCATGCACGCCTTGGATGGCGGCTTGGGCTTCTGCATCGCTGCCCATTTCGACAAAGCCGAAGCCCTTGGAGCGGCCGGTGTCGCGCTCCATCATGACCTTGGCGCTGCCAACCGAGCCGTACTGGCTGAAGGTCTGCTGCAGATCTTCGTCGCGGAAAGAGTAGGGCAGGTTGCCCACGTAAAGTTTGTTGCCCATGAAGGACTCCTGAAAAAACATGAAAACGCGATGGAGCCCGACGCAATCAACAAACCTGTGACGACTTCAAAGACGCGAAACTGACCATTCACCGCTAAGCTAACTGCTCTCCTGCAAGCAGAAAAGCGAACCCATTATTAATCACTTTATGTGGCGCGTGGGGTTTTATTTCTGGGGAAAGCCGCCCGTCGTGCACAAATCAGGGGTTTTCACGCGTGCGTGGAAGGGTTTTCCCGAGGAAAAAAGACAGGCGGTCACGGCCGGGGCACCCCCGCCAGGCTGGCGCAGGGTAAAATACGCGGGTCTTTGGGGAGTAGCCCGCCCGGTGCGCAATGCGCCGGGGGCATGCGTCAACAAACTTGGGTCCGGTGGACCTATGGCGTATGCGGTTTTCTAGCTGGGCGAGACCATTGACTGCATGCCGATCCAAATGGCCGGAGTCGGGGTGCAGTCAATGCGTTTCGAACAACATCCGGCCGGACAGGACCCCCACATGGAACCGTTTTTCATCTCCACCGCCATCGTCGCGCTCGCCGAAATGGGCGACAAGACGCAGCTTCTGGCGCTCGTGCTCGCCGCACGCTTTCGCAAACCCTGGCCCATCGTCCTCGGTATCCTGGTGGCCACGCTGGTCAACCATGGCCTGGCCGGCGCAGTGGGCTCGTGGGTGACGACGTTCGTGGGGCCGCAGATCCTGCGCTGGATCCTGGGGGCATCGTTCATCGCGATGGCCATCTGGATGCTGATCCCCGACAAGCTTGACGAAGGCGAGGCCGACGGCTCGCCGCGCTGGGGGGTGTTCGGCACCACGCTGATCGCGTTCTTCCTGGCCGAGATGGGCGACAAGACGCAGATCGCCACCGTCATGCTGGCCGCGCAGTACAACGCCTACCTGTGGGTGGTGGCAGGCACCACGCTGGGCATGATGATCGCCAACGCGCCCGTGGTGTGGCTGGGCGAGCGCATCACCCGCCGGGTGCCGATCCGCGCGGTGCACATCGTGTCTGCCGTGATCTTCCTGGTGCTGGGGCTGCTGGCCATCTTCACGCCGGTCGGCTGAGGGAGGCTGCGAAAAGCAGGAGCCATCCGCAGGCGCTTTTGGTATATTTGCCAGACGCGCCGATTTGCCACAGCTTGCGGGCGCTTTATAAATCCTGCTAAAGACCCGTCCGACCTATGTACCCGGCCTCGTTTTTAGCGACGCCGGGTTTTTTTTGTCCTGGGGCGGCGCTCCAGGCCAGGGCGGCTTCCTTGTTTGTGGAGCAGCGGTGCGCGCAAGCGGTGGAACATGAGGGCTCACCAGTTCCAACTATGTCGTTCATCGCAACACCTCAGACCATGCACTTTCCGGAGGTGCTGCCGCTGCAAAGCGGTGCGTCCATCCGCGACTACCACCTGGCCTACGAGACCTACGGCACGCTCAACGCCGACCGCTCCAATGCCGTGCTCGTGTGCCACGCGCTCAACGCCTCGCACCACGTGGCCGGCGTCTACGCGGGCCAGGACAAGAGCGAAGGCTGGTGGGACAACATGATCGGCCCGGGCAAGCCCGTGGACACCGACCGCTTCTTCGTCATCGGCGTGAACAACCTGGGCTCATGCTTCGGCTCCACCGGCCCCATGCACAACCACCCCGACACGGGCGAGGTCTACGGCGCGGATTTCCCGGTGGTCACGGTGGAGGACTGGGTCAACGCCCAGGCCCGCCTGCTCGACCGCCTGGGCATCCAGCAGCTCGCCGCCGTGCTGGGCGGCAGCCTGGGCGGCATGCAGGCGCTCTCCTGGACACTGCAGTACCCCGAGCGCATGCGCCACGCGGTGGTGGTGGCCAGCGCGCCCAACCTCACGGCCGAGAACATCGCCTTCAACGAGGTCGCCCGCCGCGCCATCGTGACCGACCCGGACTTCCACGGCGGCCACTTCTACCGGCACGGCGTGATCCCCAAGCGTGGCCTGCGCATCGCCCGCATGATCGGCCACATCACGTACCTGAGCGACGACGTGATGAACGAGAAGTTCGGGCGGCAGCTCCGGGAAGGCCTGGAACTCAAGTACAGCACGCAGGACATCGAATTCCAGATCGAGAGCTACCTGCGCTACCAGGGCGACAAGTTCAGCGACTACTTCGATGCCAACACCTACCTGCTGATCACGCGCGCGCTGGACTACTTCGACCCCGCGCGCACCCAGGGCGGCAACCTCACGCGGGCGCTGGCGCGGGCCACGGCGCGGTTCCTGCTGGTGAGCTTCACCACCGACTGGCGCTTCTCACCCAAGCGCAGCCGCGAGATCGTCAAGGCGCTGCTCGACAACCGCCGCAGCGTGAGCTACGCCGAAATCGACGCGCCCCACGGGCATGATGCATTTTTGCTCGATGACGCCCGCTACATGGGCGTGATGCGCTCTTACTTCGATAGCATTGCAAAGGAGCTGCAGCCATGACCGAAAAAGCGGCGATGCAAGCCCTGGCACGCCTGGTGCCCCCCGGCTCGCGCGTGCTCGACCTGGGCTGCGGCAACGGTGCCATGCTCGACTACCTGCAGCGCGAGCGCGGCTGCAGCGGCTACGGCGTGGAGATCGACGATGCCAACGTGCTCGCCTGCGTGCAGCGCGGCGTGGATGTGATCCAGCTCAACCTCGACGAGGGCCTGGCCATGTTCGGCGACAACTCGTTCGACGTGGTGCTGCAGATCGACACGCTGCAGCACCTGCGCAATGCCGAAACCATGCTGCGCGAGACCGCGCGGGTGGGCCGCACGGGCGTGGTGGCCTTCCCCAACTTTGCGCACTGGCCCAACCGCCTGTCCATCCTGCGCGGTCGCATGCCCGTCACGCGGCGCCTGCCCTACCAGTGGTACGACACGCCCAACATCCGCGTGGGCACCTACAAGGACTTCGAGGTGCTGGCCACCAAGAACAGCCTGCGCATCCTGGATGCCTTCGGCCTGCAGGATGGGCAGGAGGTGCGCTGGCTGCCGAATGCGCGCGCGGGCACGGCGGTCTTCCACTTCGAACACGCGTAGCGCTTGTGGGTGTGTGCGCCCCGGCGACACGCCGCTGTCAAGCGCATCGGCTAAGGTGCGGGCTCTGTTTGTAGGAGACCCGCATGAAACGCATTGCACTGCGCGCCACGACTGCTGCCGCGTTGCTCGCCACCTGGGCGCTGGGCGCCATGGCCCAGGCCTGGCCGCCCACTCCCACTGTGATCGCCCACCGGGGCGCCTCGGCGCTGCGGCCCGAGCACACGCTGGCGGCGTACCAGCAGGCCATTGACGATGGCGCCGACATCATCGAGCCCGACCTGGTCATCACCAGGGACGGCGTGCTGGTGGCCCGGCACGAGAACGCCATTGCCATCCTGGGCGCCGATGGCTCGGTGAAGGAAGCCACCACCGACGTGGTGGACCGCCCCGAGTTCGCGGGCCGCAAGGCCACCAAGACCATCGACGGCCAGTCCATCACCGGCTGGTTCACCGAAGACTTCACGCTGGCTGAGCTCAAAACCCTGCGCGCCCGCGAGCGCATCCCCGCGCAACGCCCCGCCAACGTGGCCTACAACGGCCAGTTCGAGGTGCCCACGCTGCAGGAGGTGATCGACCTGGCCAAGGCGGCGAGCGCCAAAACCGGCCGCGTGGTCGGCATCTACCCCGAGACCAAGCACCCCACCTATTTCCAGTCCATCGGCCAGCCGCTGGAGGCGCCGCTGCTCGCCGTGCTGGAGAAGAACGGCTGGAACCACAAGGAAGCCCCCGTGTTCGTGCAGTCGTTCGAGGTGGCCAACCTGCAGGCGATCCGCAGGCTCAGCAGCGTGCGCCTGGTGCAGCTGGTGGCTCCCTCGGGCCGGCCGTATGACTTTGTGGCCCAGGGCGCGGCCAATGCGCGCGGTTATGCCGACCTGATCACGCCCGAAGGCCTGAAGCAGGTGGCCACGTATGCCAATGCCATCGGCCCTTTCAAGACCCTGGTCGTGCCGGTGAAGGACGGCCTGCCCGGCGAACCCACGCCGCTGGTCGCGCGTGCCCGCGCCGAAGGCCTGGCCGTGCACATCTGGACGCTGCGGCCCGAGAACGCCTTCCTGCCCGCCGGCCTGAAGAAGGCTCCGGCGGCGGATGGCACGGCGCGCGGCGACAGCGCGGCCGAGATCACGGCGTATCTGCGCGCGGGCATCGACGGCTTCTTTACCGATGACCCCGCCGTGGGCCGCGCCGCGGTGCGGGCGTTCGCCGGCAAGCAGTGAAGCCGGGCGGCGGCCCCGGAAGGCGCGGCGTGTCGCGGCGCGGCCATGCCGCTCAGGAAGAGTCGCTTTCCACGACCGCCTTCACGGCGGCCAGGGCCCGTGGCAGGTCCTCGCAGGGGATGGAGCCCAGCGCCAGGCGCAGCGCATGCGGCACGTGCGCCGTGGTGGCAAACCCTTCGGCGGTGGACACCGCAACGCCGCGCCGCGCGAGCGCCCCGGCCACGCGGTCCGCACGCTGGTCGTCGCCCAGCGGCAGCCAGGCAAAGTACGAATGCGGGTGCCGCACCAGCGGCAGCCCGGCCAGGGCCTCGCTGGCGATGGCCTGGCGGCGGGCCGCGTCGGTGCGCTTTTCGGCCTCCAGGCGCGCTACGGTGCCGTCCTCGATCCAGCCGCAGGCGATGGCAGTGATCACGCCCGCCGTGTTCCAGGCGGTGGCACGCACGGCGCGCTCGATGGGGGCGATCAGCGCCGGCGCGGCCGCGACAAAACCAAAGCGCAGGCCCGTGGCCACGTTCTTCGACAGGCTCGACAGGTAGACCGTGCGCTCGGGCGCCAGCGCGGCCACGGGCGGCGGCGTGTCGGCCGCCAGGTAGGCGTAGGGGGCGTCCTCCAGCACCAGCAGATCGTGGGCGCGCGCCAACGCCACCAGGCGCTTGCGGGCCCCCGCATCCATCACGCAGCCCAGCGGGTTGTGCAGCGTGGGCATGGTGTAGATGGCGCGCACGGGCCGGGCCTGGCACAGGCGCTGCAGGGCGTCCAGGTCCGTGCCGCCCGGCCCGACGGGCACGGGCGCCAGGTCCAGCCGCATGCGCTCGGCCAGCACGCGAAAACCGGGGTAGGTGAGGGCATCCACCGCCACCACGTCGCCGGGGCTGAGCAGCCCCAGCGCCGCCACCGCCATGCCGTGCTGCGCGCCGTTGACGATGAGCACCTGCTCGCCGGTCACCCACAGCTGGCGGGTGGCCAGGTGCCGGGCGACGATGGCGCGCTCGTGCGGCCGCCCGCCGTAGGGGTGGTAGTGCAGCAGGGATTCCAGGTCGCCCGATGCCGCCAGCCTGCGCAGCGCGTCGCGCAGCAGGTCCGCCTGCCCCGGCACGCCGGGGCTGTTGAACGACAAGTCCGCCGAGCCGGGTGCGGGCGTGGCCAGGTCGGCGCCCAGGCCGCGCGGGCAGGAGCCATCGCGCACGAAGGTGCCGCGCCCGGTTTCGCCCACCACCAGGCCAATGGCCTCCAGCTCGGCGTACACGCGGCTGGCGGTGGCCAGCGCCAGGCCGTGGCGCTGCGCCAGGGCGCGGTGCGTGGGCAGGCGGGTGCCGGGCCGCAGCCGGCCCGCGCGGATGTCGGTGGCCAGCGCATCCACCACCTGCTTGTACCGGACCTGGCCCATGGCGCCTCCGCAGTGTATTCATGACAATTTTTTGATTGTATTGAACACCGCCGATACCATGGGTTCCACTGTTCATCCACCGCCGGCGGGGGCCGTTTTCCCGCCAGGAGAAGCGCCATGCGCATTGCCATACTGACGTTCGAAGGTTTCAACGAGCTGGACTCGCTCATCGCCCTGGGTGTTCTCAACCGGGTGAAGAAGCCGGGCTGGCAGGTGTGCCTGGCCTGCCCCGCGCCCCGGGTGCGGTCCATGAACGGCGTGGTGGTGGAGGCGCAGGCGCCGCTGTCCTGGGCCCGCACGGCCGATGCCGTGCTGGTGGGCAGCGGCATGCAGACGCGCGAGGTGGTGAACGACGCATCCCTGATGGCGCAGATGGACTTCGACCCCGCCCGCCAGTTGCTGGGCGCCCAGTGTTCGGGCACGCTGGTGCTGGCCCGCCTGGGCCTGCTCGGCGGCGTGCCCGCCTGCACCGACCTGACCACGAGGCCCTGGGTGCAAGAGGCCGGGGTCACGGTGCTGAACCAGCCCCTGGTCGCGCACGGCAACATCGCCACGGCCGGTGGCTGCCTGGCCGCGCCGTACCTGGCCGCGTGGGTGATCGCCCGGCTGGAAGGCGTGGAGGCCGCGGAAAGCGCGCTTCACTACGTGGCCCCGGTTGGCGAGAAGGAGGCGTACGTGGCCCGCGCCATGGGCCACCTTGAAAAGTACCTGGCCCTGGCCTGAACGGGCGCCGCGGCGTCAGGGCGATGCGGGGGCCTGCGGCGCGGGGCTGGCGCTCGCGGTGCCGGGTTTCGCGCCCCTGCGCCGCCCCAGGTCCCGCGCGTGCGCCACCCAGCCCGCCAGCCGCTCCTTGCTGGCGGTGCGCACCGGCCCGAAGCTGTGCACCCGCACGGGCCGGATGCCGCAATACTCCAGGATGGCCTTCTTCATCTGGTGATGCCCCGGCATGCGCGTGACCCAGCGGAAGTACCAGGGCGGTGAATCCATGGTCACCAGCAGTTCGCCGGAGCGCCCTGCCAGCAGCCTGTCCCACAGCGGCGAGCCGGCGCGGTACTTGAACGCGTAGCCGGGCAGGAAGGTGCGGTCGATGAAACCCTTGAGCAGCGCGGGCATCGCGCCCCACCAGATGGGGTAGACCCACACGAGGTGTCCGGCCCAGCGGATGTCGGCCTGTGCGGCGGCCAGATCGGGCTCCAGGGGCTGCGCGGCGCCGTAGCCCAGGAACAGCGGATCGAACGCCAGCTGCCCCACGTCCAGGAACCGCACCTCGGCGCCCGCGTCCAGCGCCCCTTCGGCATAGGCGCGGGCCATGCCCGCGCACAGGCTGGCGGGCGCCGGGTGGCCCAGGATGACCAGAATGCGTTGTTGTGCCACAGAACCTCCATCACACACGTTGTTGTCGATGGCGCCATGGTCACCTTGCCCCACGGGGCAGAGTCAAGCAGCTGGATCAAGCCGGCGCGCGATGCGGCGCGCCCCGCGCCACCGGGGCGGTGAATTGCCGGGCGTCGCGGGCCGCGGGCGGAACCGGCGCGGCCACGGCGCAGGCCTGCGCCGTGGCGGGCACGGCCATGCCGTCGCAGGCATGCAGTTGCGCCTGCAGCTGCGCCAGTTCGGCATCGAGCGCCTGCAGCCGCAGCAGCTCCTGCGCCACCGCCACCCGCCGGGCCGCCACCCGCTGCGCCATGCGGTCCCCGCCCTCGGCGGTGTGCATCTGGTCCAGGCCATCGAGTTCCGACAGCCGAAAGCCCAGGGCCTGGGCCTGGCGGATCAGCCGCACCTGGGCCACATCGGCCTCGCCGTACTGGCGGTAGCTGCCGTTGCGCGCCACGGTGCCCAGCAGGCCTCGCCCCTCGTACAGGCGGATGGCCTTGGGGGTGGTGCCGGTGCGTCGGGCGAGTTCTCCAATGCGCATGCGTGTGTCCTTGGTGTATCGTCAGGCTGCTATTGAATATATAGCTGTTCGCGCTTGTCCATGTAGCGCCAGGGGCTGTTTTGAGCCTATTGCTTCGCAGCGGTGCGCCCAGGCCCCCATGCCGCGCGATAAGCTGCCGGGTCCCGACGCCCTCCACCGCCTGCCATGCCCCAGTTTGCCGCCAACCTGAGCCTGATGTACACCGAGCTGCCGTTCCTGCAGCGCTTCGAGGCCGCCGCGCGCGACCGGTTCACCGCCGTGGAGTTCCAGTTTCCGTACGCGTTCGCGCCCGCCGAGGTGGCCGCGCGGCTGCAGGACAGCGGCCTGCAGCTGGTGCTGTTCAACGCCCCGGCGGGCGGCACCGACCGCGCCGGCATGGCCGCCGCCTGGGAACACGGCGCACGCGGCACGGCCGCGCTGCCGGGGCGCGAGGCAGAGTTCCGCGCGGGAGTCGAGGAAGCCCTGCGCCATGCCGAGGTGCTGGGCTGCCCGCGCATCCATGTGCTCTCGGGCACCGTGCCGCCGGGCGTCGAGCGCGAATCGCTCAAGGACCTGTGCGCGGGCAACCTGCGCTGGGCGGCAGCGCAGGCCGCGCGGGCCGGGCGCGAGATCCTCATCGAGCCCATCAACCTGCGCGACATGCCGCGCTACTTCCTGAACCGGCAGGACCATGCCCACGAGCTGCTGGATGCGGTGCAGGCCGACAACCTCAAGGTGCAGATGGACCTGTACCACTGCCAGATCGTGGAAGGGGACCTGGCGGCCAAGCTGCGGCGCTACCTGCCCACGGGCCGCGTCTCGCACATCCAGATCGCCGGCGTGCCCGGCCGCCACGAGCCCGACACCGGCGAGCTGAATTACCCCTACCTCTTCGACACCATCGATGCCCTGGGCTACCGCGGCTGGGTCGGCTGCGAATACCGGCCGGCGGCCGGCACCTCCCAGGGCCTGGGCTGGATGAGGGGGAAGACCCCCTGATCCGCGTTGGGCCGTCCCCCCGGGGGGCGCCCCGTTTCGCACGCTATGGTCCATGCAGGGGCCGCGTCGAGGTACGCAGCTTTGCGTAAGGGAATGCGTGAATAAATGTAACAAGCCTCCGGACTTAGAGTGAAGCAGCGTGTTCTCAGGCGTTTGAGAACCCTTTCTGAGACCGGCCCAGCCGGCTTTGGGCTTTCAATCTCCAGGAGACATACCGCATGGCCGCTTCCCTTGCCAACAACCGTTCCGTCGCCCGGCAGGTCACGCTGGCGGCCATTGCGCTGGTGGCCCTGGTGCTGGTGTTCGTGGGGCTGGCCATCGCCGTGCTGACCGAGCGCAGCACGCGCGCCCAGGTGGTGGCCAGCGTCGGCGACACGGCGCAGAGCGTGGCCCAGTCGCTGGACGCGGCCGACAACACCAACCGCGAACTGGTGCAGCTCACCATGCGGGGCTTTCAGCGCTACTTCGAGGGCGTGATGCACCTGGACGAGGCCACGGGCGAGCTGCGCAGCTACGGCGCGCTGGTCAACGAGGACTACGGCTCGGTCGACAAGTTCGCCAGCGAGACGGGCGGCATCGCCACGGTGTTCGCGCGCAAGGGCGAGGACTTCATGCGCGTGACCACGTCGGTCAAGAATGACAAGGGCGAGCGCCAGCAGGGCACGCCCCTGTCCCGCGACGACCCGGCCTACGCCACGGTGGCCAGGGGCGAGCCCTACACCGGCGTCACCGTGGTGGGGGGCAAGCCCTACATGGGCCACTACCTGCCGTCCAAGGACGCCTCGGGCAAGGTGATCGCGCTGCTCTTTATCGGCAACGACATCAGCGTGTTCCACGCCATGCTGCAAAAGCAGGTGGCGCAGACAAAATTCTTCGAGCACGGCGGCACCTACGTGGTCAACCCCGGCGCCTCGCTCGACAAGGCCGTGTTCGTGTACCACCCCACGGCGCGCGGCAAGCGCGTGCTGGAGGCCTACCCCGAGGCGCGTCCCTTCTTCGAGGCGCTGGCCGCCTCCGGCGACGGCTTCGTGCGCGAGGCCGCGCCCGTGCTGGGCGCGGGCGCCACCGACCCCTGGGCGCTGGTGCGCAAGACGGGCGGGGGCTGGTGGGTGGTGGCCGAGGTGGCCGACGGCGAAGCCATGGCCAGCCAGCGCCGCGTCACGCTGGCGGTGTGGGGCCTGATGGCCCTGGCCGTGGTGCTGCTGGCCATCGGCCTGTTCCTCATGCTGCGCCGGGGCGTGAGCCGCCCGCTGCAGGACCTCACGCAGGCCATCACGCTGGTGGCGCAGGGCGACCTCACCGAGGAATTCCGCACCACGCGGCGCGACGAGATCGGCGCGCTGGTGCAGGAGGTCGAAGGCATGCGCCAGCGCTACACGCAGATGCTGCAGCAGGTGCGCACGGCGGTGGACAGCATCACCACCGCCAGCGCCGAGATCGCCAGCGGCAACCAGGACCTGTCGGCCCGCACCGAGGCCACGGCCAGCAGTCTGGCCCAGACGGCACAGAGCATGGAGCAGCTCACGTCCACGGTGCGCCAGTCGGCCGATGCCGCGCGCCAGGCCAACCAGCTGGCCAGCACCGCCGCCGCCGTGGCCGCGCGCGGCGGCCAGGTGGTGGGCGAGGTCGTCACCACCATGGGCGACATCAACCAGAGCTCGCGCAAGATCGCCGACATCATCAGCGTGATCGACTCCATCGCCTTCCAGACCAACATCCTCGCGCTCAACGCGGCGGTGGAGGCGGCGCGCGCGGGCGAACAGGGCCGGGGCTTCGCGGTGGTGGCCAGCGAGGTGCGGTCGCTGGCGGGGCGCAGCGCCGAGGCGGCGCGCGAGATCAAGGCGCTCATCGGCGCCTCGGTGGAGCGCGTGGAGTCGGGCGCGCGCCTGGTGCAGAACGCGGGCAGCACCATGGACGAGATCGTGGGCTCTGTCCAACGCGTGGGCGACATCATTGGCGAGATCACGGCGGCCTCGGGCGAGCAGTCCGATGGCATCGGCCAGGTGAACACGGCGGTGAACCAGCTCGACCAGATGACCCAGCAGAACGCCGCGCTGGTGGAGCAGTCCGCCGCCGCCGCCCAGAGCCTGCGCGACCAGGCGCAGCGGCTGGCCGGGGCGGTGCAGGTCTTCAAGCTCTCGCGCGGCCCCGGCGGCGAGCCTGCGCCCGCGGACCGGCCGGCCTTGGCAGCGTCCCCCGCCCCCGCCCGGCTGCGCTGACGGGCGCGGGCCTGCGGGGGCCGGCGGCGGGCCCCGGCGCGGGCGGCTTGGCAATTGATCGGTTCTCGCGCCCGATTCCATGGTTTATGCTGGGCTGAACTTCCTTGTCCGCACAACCCCACCTGCCCGCCATGGCCGCCCATGTTCCCACCATGCTGGCAATGATCATTGTCAGCTCGCTGATGATGGCGGCCTCCATGGCCGTGGTGGGCTGGGGGCGCCGGCGCGACGGCCTGGGGCGGTGGGCCGCCGCCCTGCTGGTCAATGCCATGGGGCACCTGCTGATCATGCTGCGCGGGCAGGTGCCGGACGCGCTGTCCGTGGTGGTGGGCAACCTGCTGCTGTCCTGCGTCTTCGTGGGGATGATCGCGGCGATCTACCAGTTCCAGGGCCGTCCGGTGCGGTGGCTGCTCTTGCTCACGCCGTCCGCGCTGGTCACGGGGTTCGTCATCGCATTCATCGACAACTTTCCGGCGCGCGTGAGCTTCGTGGGCCTGGCCATCGGCCTGCAGGCCGTGTGGGCCCTGGCCGCGGCGCTGGAGCGCCGCCATGCCACCGTGGGGCGCGGCCAATGGCTGCTGGTGGCGGGGCTCGGGCTGGAGGCGCTGGTCCTGGGCGGCCGCGCGCTGCTGGCCCTCAGCGCCAGCGAGGCGGCCACCGGCATCCTGCAGGGCAGCGCCCTGCAGACCCTGACCTTCATGGGCACCGTGTCGGTGGTGCTCATCAGCTCCATGGGCTTCGTGTTCATGTCGCGCGACCGCGCGGACGAAAACAACCGCATCATGGCGGCGCTCGATCCGCTCACGGGCGTGGCCAACCGCCGCGCGCTGATCGCCGCGCTGGACCGCGACGTGGCGCGCGCCGTGCGCACGCGCGAGTCCATCGCGCTGATGATGGTGGACATCGACCATTTCAAGCGCGTGAATGACCGCCACGGCCACCCCGCGGGCGACCAGGTGCTGTGCAGCGTGGTCAGCGTGCTGAAGGAGCGCGTGCGGGCGCAGGACCTCGTGGGCCGCTACGGCGGCGAGGAATTCATGGTGGTGCTGCCCGACACCACCCTGCTGGGGGCCGAGCAGCTGGCGCGCGAGCTGTGCAAGGCGGTGGAGGAATCGCGCTGCCGCGTTCGCCCCGCCGGCGCCGCCGATGCCGATGCGGGCGTGGGCATCGCCGTCACCGCGAGCATCGGCGTCTTCGGCGGCCGGCTGGAACCCGGCGACAGCTGGGACATGCTGATCGCCGCCGCCGACCGCGCGCTCTACCAGGCCAAGGAGAACGGGCGCAACCGCGTGGAGGTGGCCACGGCCCTGCGGCGCCCCGCCTCCCAGATGGCGGCGCGGGACAACCCCGAGACCCACCCGGCTTCCAGGTATTGAAATGCCTCCCCGCGCGCCCTCCCTCAGGGGGCGGCGCCCGCTGCGCGGGGGCTGGGGCACGTGCGGCGTCCGCGCCCGCCGTGAAGGTCTCTGCGCGCCCACCGTGGCGTCCGCGCGGGGGTTGTGTTGGAATGCTGTTTTTGGTCCCCCAGAGACTTTTTCAGGAGAGCCCCATGAATGCCCGTGTCCCCCACCAGATCCTGCAACCTGCACTCGCGCTCGAGCGGGTGAGCCAGGCGTGGGACGACGACATTGTTCGCCAGTTGACCGACTACATCGCCATCCCCGCCAAGTCGCCCATGTTCTCGCCCGACTGGGCCGAGCAGGGCCTGCTCGACACCGTGGTGCGCAACGCCGCCGCGTGGGTCGAATCGCAGAAAGTCGAAGGCCTCACGCTCGACGTCGTGCGCCTGGAAGGCCGCACCCCCGTGCTGTTCTTCGAGATCGCATCCACGCAGCCCGGCGCGACGGACACCGTGCTCATGTACGGCCACCTCGACAAGCAGCCCGAGTTCTCGGGCTGGCGCGGCGACCTGGGCCCCTGGACGCCCAAGTACGAGGACGGCAAGCTCTATGGCCGGGGCGGCGCCGACGACGGCTACGCGGTCTATGCCAGCATTGCGGCCGTGCAGGAATTGAAGCGCCAGAACGTGCCCCACCCGCGCATCGTGGGCCTGATCGAGACCTGCGAGGAAAGCGGCTCGCGCGACCTGCTGCCCTACATCGATGCCCTGAAGCCCCGCATGGGCAACGTGGCGCTGGTGGTGTGCCTGGATTCGGGCGCGGGCAACTACGACCAGCTGTGGCTCACCACCAGCCTGCGCGGCATGGCCACCGGCACGCTCAAGGTCGAGATCCTGACCGAAGGCATCCACTCGGGCGACGCCTCGGGCCTGGTGCCCTCGTCGTTCCGCATCATGCGCCAGGTGCTCGACCGGCTGGAAGACAGTGCCACCGGCCGCCTGCTGCCCCAGAGCTTCCACTGCGAGGTGCCCGCCGACCGCCTGGCCCAGGCCCGCGCCACGGCCGCCATCCTGGGCGAAGAGGTGTACAAGCGCTTCCCCTGGGCCCACTACGACTGCGGCGGCGCCACCACCTTCGCCCTGCCCACCACCACCGACCCGGTGCAGGCCCTGCTCAAGCGCACCTGGGAGCCCACGCTCAGCGTCACCGGCGCCGAGGGCTTCCCGGCGCTGCAGGACGCCGGCAACGTGCTGCGCCCCTACACCGCGTTCAAGCTCAGCCTGCGCCTGCCGCCCCTGGTGGATGCCGGCCAGGCCGTGCAGGAGCTCAAGGCCCTGCTCGAAGACAACGCGCCCTACCAGGCCAAGGTCACCTTCCAGGGCACGAGCGGCGCCACGGGCTGGAACGCGCCCAGCGCCACGCCCTGGTTCGAGCAGGCGCTGAACGAGGCCTCGCAGGCCCACTTCGGCGCGCCGTGCGGCCATATCGGACAGGGCGGCACCATCCCGCTCATGAACATGCTCAGCGAAGGCTTTCCCACCGCGCAGATGATGGTCTGCGGCGTGCTGGGCCCCAAGAGCAACGCGCACGGCCCCAACGAGTTCCTGCACGTGCCCTACGCCAAGAAGCTCACCGCCGCCGTGGCGCAGGTGATCGCGGCCATGGCGGCGCAGCAGGCCACCGCCGTGGCGGCCTGAACCCCACCGCGCGCATCGCCGCCCCCGCGCATGTGCCCTGGCGCTGCCTTCTCCCCCGGTGTGTGGATGCAGCCGCCGCCCTTCCCCCGCACCGCAACGCGCACCGCCAGGGCGCTGGCCCGGCCGGCCGCGTTGCCTTGAGCCCGTTCCACCATGTCCTCTGACTCCATTGCGTCCACCCTGAGCACCTTGACCACCTTCACCGCGGGGGATGGGGAAAACCTGGCGGTGCAGGACTGGCCCCTGGTGGGGCGCGGCGTGCCGGCACGGGGCACCGTGCTGCTGGTGCACGGCCTGGGTGAACACGTGGGCCGCTACGACGCCCTGGCGCGGCGCCTGAATGCCTGGGGATTCGCCGCGCGCGGCTACGACCAGTACGGCCACGGCGAGTCGAGCGGCCCGCGCGGCGGCCTCACCTCGGACATGCGGCTGCTGGACGACCTGGCCGACATGGTGGACGCCACCCGTGCCCGCATGCCGGCCGGCCAGCCCCTGGTGCTGCTGGGCCACAGCATGGGCGGGCTGGTCGCCTCGCGTTTTGTGTCCCTGAACCTGCGGCCGGTGGATGCGCTGGTGCTCTCATCCCCCGCGCTCGACGCGGGCCTGGGCGCCGTGCAAAAACTGCTGCTGGCCACGCTGCCGCGCATCGCACCGAACCTGCGCGTGGGCAACGGGCTGGATACGCAGTACCTCTCCCACGACCCGGCCGTGCCCGCGGCCTACCTGGCCGACCCGCTGTGCCACGACCGCATCAGCGCGCGCCTGGCGCGCTTCATCGCCACGGGCGGCCCCGCCACGGTGGCCCGCGCCGCGCACTGGAGCGTGCCCACGCTGCTCCTGTGGGCGGGTAGCGACAAGCTGGTCAATCCCGCCGGCAGCCGTGCCTTCGCGGCCGCCGCGCCCCGGGCGCTGGTGCAGTCGCACGGCTTCGAGCCCTTGTTCCACGAGCTGTTCAATGAAAGCCCCGAACTGGCCGCGCCGGTGTTCGACATGCTGCGGCAGTGGCTGGAGCGGCGCTGCCCGGCGGCGGGGTGAGCGCCGCCGCAGTGGTTTCGGGCCAGAATGGCCGGTAGCGCTTGTCCCCCAAGCGCTGAAAGCTACTATTTTTGTAGCAAACCGCCCAGCATTCCAAACAGGTCGCTGGACGTTCCAAACCCGCCCTGCGGCGCCTCGCCGCGCGGGCTGAGCTGGTCGATCAGGCCCGGCAGCACCTGGGCCAGCTGGCCTGCCGCCGCGCCGGAGCCCACGCCCAGCTGCGCGGCGATCTGCGACAGCGGGCCGCTGCCCAGCACGTCCGAAAGCTGCTCGCCCGAGATGGCCTGGTTGGGCCCCGCGCTGAGCCAGGAGGCGATCACGTTGCCCAGCCCGGCCTGCTGGAACCGGGCCATCAGGCCCGGCAGCCCGCCCACCGGGCCATCGTTGCTGATGAGGGACATCACGGCCTGCACCAGCTGGGGGTTCTGCGCGGCCAGGCTCAGCAGGCCACCCAGCCCGCCTGCGGCACCGCCGCCGCCGGCGGAGCCCTGGGGGCCGCCCTGTGATGCGCTATTGATGACGGCACCCAATACGGAATCGAGCAAACCCATGGTGATCTCCTGCAGAAGGGGGTAAAAAACGGCCGAGCGCCGGCCCGGGGCCGCTCACGGCCCTGGGCCCGGTACCAGCGATGGTACGCATCCGCGCCCTGGCCCCAGTGTCAACAATCGTGAATTCCCCTACCGCCCGTGCGTGGGCGACGGGCTGGGCCGGCAAGGCTGGCAGGTGCCGGGCCGCCGGCCAGGGCGTGGCGGGAGGGCCCGCCGCCCGCCGTTCACTGGCTGCGCGCCGGGCGTTTCTCCAGCAGGGGTTCGCTTACGCCCTGCACGCCCACCAGGCCCAGCACCGTGACCAGCGAGGTCTGCGCCCCCTGCCAGGCATCGGTCAGGTCGATCCACTCCGACAGCGCATGAAAACCACCGGTCTTGCCCCCGCCCCCGATCACGATGGCCGGGATGCCCAGCGACATGGGCACGTTGGCATCGGTGCTCGCGCCGCCCAGCACCGTCTTGCGGCCGAACGCGATGTTGGCGCGCACGGCGGCTTCCACGATCAGCGAGTCCGCCGCCGTGCGGCCGCCGGGGCGGTCACCGATGAGCCTGGTGGAGGCGGAGAGCGTGTTCACATTCCAGCGTGCATTCTCCTCGGCCACGGCGGTATCGATGGCCGAGAGCACCTGCTTTTCGGTGGCCAGCAGCGGGGCCATCTCGTCGGAGCGGATGTCCACCGCCATGCGCGCATCGGGCGCGATGGTGTTCACCGAGGTGCCGCCGCCCACCGTGCCCACGGTGAAGGTGGTCTTGGGGGTGGCGGGCGTGCGGATCTCGGCGATCCTGGCGATCGCGCGGCCCATGCCGTGGATCGCGCTGGGCACCTGGCCGAAGGCCGCGTAGCTGTGGCCGCCCGGGCCCTTGAAGGTCACCTCGTGGCGGTGGCTGCCCGTGCCCAGCACCAGCACCGTGCCGTCGGGCGCGGGCTCCAGCGCCACCAGGCCGTCAATGTCCAGGTGCTCCTTGAACAGGTGCTTCATGCCGCGCAGGTTGCCCAGCTCTTCCTCGCCCACATTGCCCACGAACACCAGGTCGCCCACCGTGGCGATCTGCTGGTCGTTGAGCACCTTGAGCCACGACAGCAGCACGGCCAGGCCGCGCGTGTTGTCCGAGATGCCGGGCGCGTAGAGCTTGCCGTCGCGCTCCTTCACCTTCACGTCGGTGCCGGCGGGGAAGACGGTGTCCAGGTGGGCCGAGATCACGAGCTTGGGCCCGCTGCCCGTGCCCTTGCGGATGCCGACCACGTTGCCTTCGGCGTCGATGGCGGCGCTGGCCAGGCCCAGGGCCTTCAGGCGTGCGAGGAAGGCCTCGGCGCGCCTTTGCTCCTTGAACGGTGGCGCCTCGATCTCGGTGAGCATGCGGAGGTCTTGCGCCGCGCGGTCGTGGTCGGCCTTCACCGCGTCGAGCAGCTTCAGGATCTGGGGCGCCGCCATGAGCTGCGTGTAGGCCTGGTCCACGGCCGGGCGCAGCGTGGTGGGCGTGGCGGCGACGGCGCCTTGCGCGTGGGCGGCAGGGCCCAGCAGCGCGGCGGCCAGCGCCACGGCGCCGGGAGTGAAGCGGAAGATGGAGGCAGGGTTCTTCATGGTCGGGATGATGGAGAGTGCGGAGTTGCGAAGGAAGGGGGGCCCGGCCAGACGCGGGCCGCGGCATCCGGTGCGCGCGGCGCCTGGCACGCAAGCGCCCTGCAATTGTTGGACCGATTGGAGGGGCGCGGTTCTGCTTTAATCTGCCGGGCCGATAGTTTTTCTTACATGCGCCAGCACATTCCCAGCACCCGCGCCCTGCTCGTTTTCGATGCCGTGGCGCGCCACCACGGCGTGAGCAAGGCCGCCGAAGAGCTGTGCCTCACGCACAGCGCCGTGAGCCAGCAGCTGCGCCTGCTCGAAGGCCAGCTGGGCCTGCAGCTCGTGCAGCGCGGCGCGCGCGGCTCCACGCTCACCGAGGCGGGCCGCCGCTACCACGCGCAGGTGGTGGGCGACCTGCTGCGCCTGCAGAACCACACGCTCGAAGCCATGGCCCAGCGGCCCGACGGCGCGCGGCTGCTGGTGGGCTGCGTGCCCGTGTTCGCCGAGCGCTGGCTGCTGCCGCGCCTGCCGGCCTTCCTGGCCACGCACAAGGGCTGCAGCCTGCACCTGCAGGTGTACCCCACGCACACCTACATGCAGGAGATCCCTTTCGACGTGGCCGTGCAGTACAACGACGCCGCCTGGCCCGGGGTGCAGCCCGTGCCGCTGATGAGCGAGGTGTGCGTGGCCGTGTGCGCTCCCGGCTCGCGCCACCGGCGTGCGATGGAGCGCGGTGACTTCCGCGCGGTGCCGCTGCTGCAGCTGAGCTCGCGGCTGGGCGCGTGGGATGCGTGGTTCACCCGCGCGGGCATCACGCGCGTGCCGGCGCACAGCCTGGGCGGCCACCGGTTCGACCTGTTTTCCATGCTGGTCGAGGCGGTGCGCGCGGACCTGGGCATCGGCCTGGTGCCGCACTACTTCGTGGAGCGCGAGCTGCTGTCCGGCGAACTGGCGCTGGCGCATCCGCACCATGACAGCGGCCTGCGTGGCTACAGTCTCTTCGTGGCGCACGGGCGGCAGGAAGACCCCGCCGTGGCCGCGTTTGCCCGGTGGCTCGCCCACGCGGTCGCGGTGCCGGGCGGTGCCGGCGCCGGAGCCACGCGGGCCTAGACGGCGCGCCGCCGCCGGGCCGCGAGCCAGGCGAGCGCCAGGCCCGTGACCACGATGGGCACCAGGGACCCGGCATTGAGCAGCGTCCAGCCCTGCGTGGTGACCAGCACGCCGGACGAGAACGAGCTGAGCGCCAGCGTGGCGAACACGCAGAAGTTGATGGCGGCCTGGGCGCGGTCCTTTTCCTCGGGGCGGTAGGCGGTCATGGACAGCGTGGTGGCCCCCGTGAACAGGAAGTTCCAGCCCACGCCGAGCATGAACAGCGCGATGCCGAAGTGGTGCAGCTCCACGCCCATGAGCGCCACGGCCACGCAGGCCAGGTTCAGCAGCACGCCGGCGCCCATGATGGACAGCACGCCAAAGCGCTTGATGAGGTGGCCGGTGACGAAGCCGGGCGCGAACATGCCGATCACGTGCCACTCCAGCACCAGCGCGGCCGCATCGAAGTTGAAGCCGCACACCTGCATCGCCAGCGGCGTGGCGGCCATCAGCAGGTTCATCACGCCATAGCCCAGCGCGGCGCCCAGGATGGCCACCACGAACGCGGGCTGGCGCATCAGCTCGGACAGGGGGCGGCCCGCGACGGGCTGCCCCGCGGCGTCGCGCCGCGCGGGCTGCGCCTCGAAGCGGATCGCCGCCATGCACAGCATGGACAGCAGGGCCACGCCCATGAGCACCACGTAGGCGCCCGCGAAAGGCACCGGAAACAGCGTGCGCGTGGCGCTGGCCAGGTTCGGCCCGGCCACGGCGCCCAGCAGGCCGCCCGCCAGCACCAGCGACACGGCCTTTTCGCGGTAGGCCGCGGGGGCCAGCTCGGCGGCGGCAAAGCGGTAGAGCTGGCCATTGGCGCTGTAGTAGCCCGCCACCACGGTGGCGGCGCACAGCAGCCAGAAACTGGCGCTGAAGGCCGCCCACGCGCACAGGCCGCACGACGCGACCGCCACGGCCAGCCCGATCTGGAACGACACCTTGCGGCCCCACCGGGCCTGGCTGCGGGCCACGAGCGCGGTGGACAGGGCCCCGCCCACCACATAGCCCATCACGGGCAGCGTGGCCATCCAGCCAAAGGGGGCGAGCTGCAGGCCCACCAGTCCGTTGATGGCGATGAAGACCACGTTGTTGGTCAGGAAAAGGCCCTGGCACAGGGCCAGCAGCCACAGGTTCTTGTTCACGGCGAAGGGTGTTGTTGGAATGGGGAAGGAACGGGTCGAGGCGGGCATGGGCGGCCGGGCCGCGTCAAAGTCCGACTGCATTGCTCTGGCATTGTGCACTCCGGTTGATGAAGATCAGCCGGCGCGCGCAGCGGCCTCGGTATGGTGCCACCCAGTGCTTGGGCTCCCACCGGGGGCCTGCGTTTGAACCAGAGCCATGGAACCCCACAACCCTGCAGAGGCCGCGCCCGCCCTCGAACTCGTCTGCCCCGCCGGCAGCCTGCCCGCGCTCAAGGCGGCGGTGGACCATGGTGCCAGCTGCGTCTACCTGGGCCTGCGCGACGCGACCAACGCGCGCAACTTCGCGGGCCTGAACTTTGACGAGGCGGCCATCGCCAGCGGCATCGCCCATGCGCATGCGCGTGGCTGCAAGGTCTTCATGGCGCTCAACACCTACCCGCAGGCCGCCAACCCGGGGCCGTGGCGCAGCGCCCTGGACAAGGCGGTGGACCTGGGCGTGGACGCGGTCATCCTGGCCGACCCGGGCCTCATGCAATACGCGGTGCGGCGCCACCCCCGGCTGCGGCTGCACCTGTCGGTGCAGGGCTCGGCCACCAACTACGAGGCCATCAACTTCTACCGCGAGCAGTTCGGCATCGTGCGCGCCGTGCTGCCGCGCGTGCTGTCGATGGAGCAGGTGCGCCAGGTCATCGACCGCACGCCCGTGGAGATCGAGGTGTTCGGCTTTGGCAGCCTGTGCGTGATGGTCGAGGGGCGCTGCGCGCTGTCGTCGTATGCGACGGGCGAATCGCCCAACACGCACGGCGTGTGCTCGCCCCCGAAGGCCGTGCGCTGGGTGGAAACGCCGCAGGGCCGCGAGTCGCGCCTGAACGGCGTGCTGATCGACCGCTATGCGCCCGGCGAGAGCGCCGGCTACCCCACGCTGTGCAAGGGCCGCTTCGACGTGGGCGGCGACGAGAACTACTACGCCATCGAGGAGCCCACCAGCCTCAACACCCTGGAGCTGTTGCCCCAGCTCGTGAAGATGGGCGTGCGCGCCATCAAGATCGAAGGGCGCCAGCGCAGCCCGGCCTACGTGGCCCAGGTCACGCAGGTCTGGCGCGAGGCCATCGACCAGTGCCTGGCCCACCCCCACCGCTACGCGCCCAAGACGCGCTGGATGGCCAGCCTGGACCAGGTGGCCGAAGGGCAGCAGCACACGCTGGGCGCCTACCACCGCCCCTGGAAATGAAGAACAACCCCCTGATGCGCTTCGCGCCTTCCCCCTTCTCTCGCCTCGCTTGCGCGATGCGGGAAGGGGGACACCGCCAGCGCGGCGGGGCGGCCCTTGCGCGGCGGTCGCTGGCTTGGGCCGCGCCAGATTCGAACTCCATGCGCCGCTCCCAGCATCTGGATCCCACGATCAAACCCCTGAAGCCCGCCCCATGAAACTCTCTCTCGGCCCCCTGCTGTACTACTGGCCGCGCGACACCGTGTTCGCGTTTTACGAAGCCATGGCCGCCACGCCCGTCGACGTGGTGTACCTGGGCGAGACAGTGTGCTCGCGCCGCCATGAGCTGCGCCTGGCCGACTGGCTGGCGCTGGCGCGCATGCTGCGGGACGCGGGCAAGGAGGCCGTGCTGTCCACCCAGGTGCTCATCGAATCCAGTGCGGACGTGGGCCTGCTGCACAAGATCACGGCCAACGGCGAGTTCACCGTGGAGGCCAACGACATGGGCGCCGTGCACTGCCTCTCGCGGCCACCCACCGGGCCGCGGGCCTTCGTGGCCGGGCCGCACCTGAACCTGTACAACGCGCACTCGCTGCAGTGGATGGCGCAGTTCGGCGCCACCCGCTGGGTGATGCCGGTGGAGATGTCGCGGGACGCGCTGTCGGCCGTGCTGGCGCGGCGCCCGCAGGGCCTGGAGACCGAGGTCTTCGCCTACGGGCGCATGCCGCTGGCGTACTCGGCGCGCTGCTTCACCGCGCGCCACCGCAACCTGCCCAAGGACGACTGCCAGTTCAGCTGCCTGCAGCATGCCGACGGGCTGCCGCTGCGCACGCGCGAGAACGAGGGCTTTCTCGTGCTCAACGGCACGCAGACGCAATCGGCCCGCGTCTACAACCTGGCCAACGAACTGGCGGGCCTGCGCGCCTGCGGCGTGGACGTGCTGCGCCTGAGCCCGCAGGCGCAGCACATGCCGCAGGTGGTGGCCGCGTTTGACGAAGCCCGCCACGCGCGCGCCCCCGAGGCGGCCTGCGACCTGGTGGAGCGCATGCAGCCGCTGATGCCCGACCTCCCCTGCGACGGCTACTGGTTCGGCCGCCCGGGCCTGGAGCAGGGGCGCGTGCGGAGCGCCGTGGCGCAGTCCTGACCCGCGGGCCCCCATCGCATGTACGCCGGAGAACGCTTCAACAGCATCAGCCACCTGGCCGGGGCCGTGCTCGCCACGGCGGGCGCGGCCGTGCTCATCACGCTCGCGGCGCGCCTGGGCGACCCGTGGAAGGTGGTCGCCTTCAGCATCTACGGCGCCATGCTGGTGGCGCTGTACGCCGCGTCCACCGCGTACCACAGCGTGCGCCGGCGCGCCGTCAAGGCCGTGCTGCAAAAGCTCGACCACTGCAGCATCTACCTGCTGATCGCCGGCAGCTACACCCCGTTCGCGCTCGTGTCGCTGCGCGGCCCCTGGGGCTGGTCGCTGCTGGGCGTGGTGTGGGGCCTGGCGCTGCTGGGCATCGCGCAGGAGATCTGGTGGGCGCGCGGCGCGCGGGCGCTGTCGCTGGCCATCTACGTGCTCATGGGCTGGCTGGCGCTGGTGGCCGTGGTGCCGCTGTGGCGGGCGCTCACGCCCGGGGGCTTTGGCTGGCTGCTGGCGGGCGGGGCCTGCTACACGCTGGGCATCGTCTTTTACGCGCTGGACCACCGCGTGCGCCATGGCCACGGGCTGTGGCACCTGTTCGTGCTGGGCGGCAGTGCCTGCCATTTCTTCACCGTGTTCTTCTACGTGGCCTGAGCGCCCGATTCCTACCCTATGGCTGCTTTCTCCTCTTCGCCTTCGAACCCGCGGGTGGTTCCCCCTCCCGTGGGGGCCGTGCTGTCGCGCCTGCCCGCCTACCCGGGCTCGGTGCTGCTGGTGACGGCGCTCAACCTCGCGTTGGCCCGGCACCTGCCCCCCGACGTGGGACGCCTGCTGTTCGACAAGAAGATGCGGGTGCAGGTGCGCGATGCGCGCCTGGCGTTCGACTTTGCCTGGACCGGTCAGCGTTTCGCGCCCCATGCCCCGCTCGCGGCGCCCGCCGTGGCGGACCTGACGCTCAGCGCCACGGCCCACGACTTCCTGCTGCTCGCCCAGCGCCAGCAGGACCCCGACACGCTGTTCTTCAGCCGCCGCCTGTCGATGGAGGGCGACACCGAACTGGGCCTGGTGGTGAAGAACGCGCTCGACGCCATCGAGCTGCCGGTGCTGGACCCGCGCCAGTGGGCGCAGAGGCTGGCACCGCGCCAGGTGCTGGACCACCTGCGGCGCCGCCGGGGCCCTGCGCCACGCCACGGAGGGTGAGCGATGACCCCCCACCAGGCCCTGAACCACCCCCTCGTCTACTCCTGCTCGGGCTGCTCCAGCGCCGCGCAGCTGGCCAACCATGTGGCGCTGCGTCTGGACCGGCACGGCGTCGCCGAGATGTCGTGCATCGCCGGCGTGGGCGGCGATGTGCCGCACCTGCTGAAAACCGTGCGCTCGGGCCGGCCCATCATCGCGCTCGACGGCTGCCCGCTGGTCTGCGTGAAAAGCACGCTCGCGCGCCACGGCATCACCGCCGACCGGCACTACCAGCTGCAGCACTACGGCGTGAAGAAGCGCGCGCACGAAGACTTCGACCCCGTGCAGGCGGCGCTCGTGCTGGAGCAGGTCGAGGCCGACCAGCAGGCGCAACCCCTGCGCGCCCGGGCGGCCGAGGGCGCGCCCCATGGCTGAGCCCGTGCCCACCCGCCGCATCATCGTCGCCATCTCGGGCGCCAGCGGCGCCGTGTACGGCGCGCGCCTCCTGCAGGTGCTGCAGGGTCAGGGCGGCATCGA
The DNA here is from genome assembly GCF_058809075.1 of Acidovorax sp. GW821-FHT11A03. Taxonomy (NCBI): domain Bacteria; kingdom Pseudomonadati; phylum Pseudomonadota; class Betaproteobacteria; order Burkholderiales; family Comamonadaceae; genus Acidovorax; species Acidovorax sp. GW821-FHT11A03. The sequence goes on along the minus strand of NZ_JBXASG010000004.1, from coordinate 353,924 downwards.
GACGCACCTGGTCGTCTCCGACGCGGGCTGGCGCAACCTGCAGCACGAGCTCGACCTGGACCGCCCCGCCGTCGAGGCCCTGGCGCACCGCGTGCATGACGTGCACAACGTGGGCGCGGCCATTGCCAGTGGCTCGTTCCAGTGCCATGCGATGGTGGTCGCACCCTGTTCCATGCGCACGCTGGCCGCCATCGCGCATGGGCTGGCCGACAACCTGCTCACGCGCGCGGCCGACGTGGCGCTCAAGGAACGCCGCCGCCTGGTGCTGATGGTGCGCGAATCGCCGCTGCACCTCACGCACCTGCGCAACATGGTCGCCGTGACCGAGATGGGCGGCATCGTCTGCCCGCCGCTGCCGGCCTTCTACCTGCGCCCGCAGACCGTGGGCGAGGTGGTGGACTACAGCGTGGCGCGCGCGCTCGACCTCATCGACGTGCCCCACGACCTGGCGCCACGCTGGTCGGGGCTGGAACTGAATGCTCCTTAATTGATAGCTATTGGCGCAGAATTTATAAGCGCTACAGGCTGATTTCATTCAAAGTCAAAATCAAAATCTGGTACTGATATGGCCTACCGCGACCTGCGCGACTTCATGGCCCAGCTCGAAGCCACGGGCGACCTGCGCCGCGTGCGCGAGCCCGTGTCGCCGCGCCTGGAGATGACGGCGCTGAGCGACCGCGTGCTGCGCGCGGGCGGCCCCGCGCTGCTGTTCACGCAGCCCACGGGCCACGCGCTGCCCGTGCTCACCAACCTGTTCGGCACGCCCGGCCGCGTGGCCCGCGCCATGGGCGTGGCCGACCTGCACGGCGTGCGCGCCCTGGGCGAACTGCTGGCCACCCTCAAGGAGCCCGAGGCACCCCGCAGCGTCAAGGACATGCTGGCCATGGGCCCCTTCCTCAAGACGCTGTGGCACATGGCGCCGCACACCGTGGCCCGGGGCGCGCCCTGCCAGCAGGTGGTGTGGGAAGGGCCGGACGTGGACCTGGCCCGCCTGCCCGTGCAGCACTGCTGGCCGGGCGACGTGGCCCCGCTCATCACCTGGGGCCTGACCATCACGCGCGGGCCGCGCAAGGCGCGGCAGAACCTGGGCATCTACCGCCAGCAGGTGCTCTCGCGCAACCAGGTCATCGTGCGCTGGCTGGTCCATCGGGGCGGCGCGCTCGACTTCGCCGACCACTGCGCCGCGCACCCCGGCCAGCCCTACCCCGTGGCCGTGGCGCTGGGTGCGGACCCGGCCACGCTGCTCGGCGCGGTCACGCCCGTGCCCGACTCCTTGAGCGAATACCAGTTCGCCGGCCTGCTGCGCGGCGCACGCACCGAGGTCACGCCCGCGCTGGGCGTGCCCCTCTCGGTGCCCGCCACCGCCGAGATCGTGCTCGAAGGCCACATAGCGCCGGACGCGAGCCACGCGAGCGGCTGGCAGCATGCGCTGGAGGGGCCCTACGGCGACCACACCGGCTACTACAACGAATGCGCCGAGTTCCCCGTGCTCACCGTGGACCGCATCACGATGCGCAAGGACGCGATCTACCACAGCACCTACACCGGCAAGCCGCCCGACGAGCCCGCCGTGCTGGGCCTGGCGATGAACGAGCTGTTCATCCCGCTCCTGCAAAAGCAGTTCCCCGAGATCGTGGACTTCTACCTGCCGCCCGAGGGCTGCAGCTACCGCATGGCCGTGGTGAGCATCCGCAAGGCCTACGCGGGCCACGCGCGGCGCGTGATGATGGGCGTGTGGAGCCACCTGCGCCAGTTCATGTACACCAAGTTCATCGTGGTGGTGGACGACGATGTGGACGTGCGCGAATGGAAGGATGTCGTCTGGGCCATCACCACCCGCATGGACCCGGCGCGCGACACGCTGCTGGTGGAGCACACGCCCATCGACTATCTGGACTTCGCCTCCCCCGTGAGCGGCCTGGGCAGCAAGATGGGGATGGACGCCACGAACAAATGGCCCGGCGAAACCCAGCGCGAGTGGGGCCGGCCCATGCGCATGGCCGACGCGGCCACGGCCCGTGCGGAGCAGTTGTTCACGGCGCTGGGGCTCTAGGACCGCCAGCCGCGCAGCCACTCGGGAGGACTCTTACGCCGCCGCGAATTCGATGGCCGCGCCATGGGTGCGGTCTGCCGTGGGAGGCGCCGGCGTGGCACCGTCGGTGGCCAGTACCAGTGCGTATGGGCCCTCGCCCCGCGTGCCCAGTTGTGTGCTGGCTGCATGGTCTGCCGTGCCCGGTAGGGGCCCTGCCTGCGTCAGCACCAGGGTGCTGCGCCCGAGGGTGACCGTGCCCACCCGCGCGCCCGTGCCGGGCTGCAGGAAGGGCGCGCTCACGTTGGCGGCCTGGGCCTCGCCCAGCAGGGCGCGGTAGTGGGCCAGGCTCGCATCCAGGTCCTTCACGGCCAGGGCCAGGCTGGCCACGCCGCGGGCGCCGTTGGGGTGCACGCGGGCGTTGCCTTCGGGCACGCGCAGAGCGCGCGGGGTCTTGTCGCCGCACAGGAAGGGCAGGTCGTGCGACGGGGGGCGCGCCGTCTGCCACCGCAGGCGCTCGCCATCGGGCCGCACGCGGCCGCCGTCGTGGGGGCCGCTGTAGGCCAGGCCCCGGTCCTTGGCGCCGGCCACCGTGGTGGCGGTGTCGGGTGGCAGCAGCGCGAAGTCCACGATGCCGTCGCCGTGCGCATTCAAGAGCTCCCACCAGCGCTCGCCGGGCGATGGCGAGCGCCAGGCGATCAGCTCGAAGTAAGCGCCGTCCGCGAAGACGACCAGCGCGTTGTAGGTGGGTCGGCCGGGGTGCTCCCCGCCCTGCAGCACGTTGAATCCGAGGGCGCGGTAGTCGGCGATGGTCTGGTCCAGATCCTTCACCGCGATCACGATGTGGTCGAGTGTCAATGCCATGGTGGCTGGGTTCCTTGCGTGGTCAATCGGCGGGTCAGGCGGGCACGGCTTCGGCGGCTGCGGAGGGCTGTGCGGCAGGCAGCGGTGCGGCGGCGCCGGAGTTGGTGAGCGCCACGCTGGCGCGCACCTGCTGCGGGTTGCGCAGCAGGTTCAGGATGGGGCAGGTGCGTTCCACCGCCTCGAACAGTGCGTCGATGTCGGCCCGGCTCGCGGGCGAGTCGATGTGCACCGTGTAGGCGATGTCGTGCGGCCAGATGGGCGTCTGTTCGTGCCCGGGCTTGCCGCCGCGCGGGTCGATCACGCCGCTCACTTCCACCTCCAGGCTGGTCAGCGGCACCTGGCGCGAGGCGGCCTGGATCAGGAAGATGTGCGTCACGCAGCTGCCCAGCACACCCAGCTGCAGCTCCGGCGAGCTGGGGCCCAGGTTGTAGCCCGCGAAATCGGGCGGGCTGTCGCTGATCACCTGGTGGTCGCGGATGCGGATGCGGCGCACGCCGCTGCGGCCTTCGGCGCTCACGCGGGCTTTCAGGGCCGCGGGCTGCGCCGTGCCGCGCTCGATGGCCGCGTCGCGCGCGAGCACGGCGGCGCGCTTCTCGGCCAGGTAGTCGTTGAGGGGGGCGGGGGAGTGGGACATGTGGCGGTGTTCTTTCCAACCGCTTGCGGCCTCGGACATCGGGCACGGAACAAGCAGCGTCGTGGGGAGATTGTTGGGAGCCGCACCCGTGAAGCCAACAAAGAAAACCGTGCTCGCATATGCAGGTTCCAGATAAGCGCGGAGGGCGGTTTGCTGCATCGTTTTCCGCATATCGATGCTACTTAATACATGCATGCCCGGGCCTGCGCACCGATAGCATGAATACACATGAACTGGCTCCGCCGCAGTGTGCACACCGTGCCGATGCCTGCGACGAAGGGGGCCGGATGTGTCATTTCAATGCCTGCGCGGCGACGAGGTCAAAACGTGTTTCTTGCAAAGAAAAAATCGGTGGGATGGTGGGCAGTGGGCGTATCGGCCGTGGCCCTGGGCGTGCTGGTGGCGGGCTGCTCCAGACAGGCCAGCGAGCCAGCCGCCTCCACCAGCGTGGTTGCCGACCAGCCCGTGCAGGGCGGCACGCTGGTGTACCTGGAGCAGCAGGCGCACACCAACCTGTACCCGCCGGCGGGGGGCTTCTACCCGAACGGCGGCATCCTCAACCAGATCACCGACAAGCTCACCTACCAGGACCCGAAGACGCTGCAGATCCAGCCCTGGATCGCCGAGTCCTGGACCGTGAACGACACGGCCACCGAGTACACCTTCAAGCTGAAAAAAGGCGTGACCTTCTCGGACGGCACACCGCTCGATGCCGCCGCCGTGGCCAGGAACTACGACACCTACGGCCTGGGTAACAAAGAGCTCAAGTTGCCGGTGTCCGAGGTGATCAACAACTACGACAAGAGCGAGGTCGTGGACCCGCTCACCGTCAAGTTCTACTTCAAGAAGCCCTCGCCGGGCTTTCTGCAGGGCACGTCCGTCATCGGCTCGGGCCTGGTGTCGCTGGCCACGCTGGCGCGGCCTTTCGAAGAGCTGGGCGACGCGACCAAGATCGTCGGCTCGGGCCCCTTCGTGGTGACGGCCGAGACGCTGGGCAAGGAGCTCACGCTCACCGCCCGCAAGGACTACGCCTGGGGCCCGGCCCAGCACGCCCACCAGGGCAGGGCGCGGCTCGACGAGATCAAGCTCATCGTCACGCCCGAAGACAGCGTGCGCATCGGCGCGCTGCTGTCGGGCCAGGCGGGCTTCATCCGCCAGGTGCAGGCCTATGACGAAAAGCGCGTGTTGGACCAGAAGTTCGAGATCTACGCGCCCTCCACGCGCGGCGTGAACAACAGCGTGGTCTTTCGCCCCGACAACGCGCTGGTGGCCGATGTGAAGGTGCGCCAGGCGCTGCTGCACGCCACCAACACCAAGGAGATCGTGCAGACCCTGTTCTCGGCCAACTACCCGCAGGCCACCTCGGTCATCGCGTCCACGGCCTTGGGCTACGTGAACCTGTCGGCCAAGCTGGGCTACGACGAGGCCAAGGCCCAACAGCTGCTCGACGACGCCGGCTGGAAGATCAATGCCAACGGCCTGCGCGAGAAGGATGGCAAGGAGCTGGTGCTGGCTGCGTACGAGTCGCCGCCGCAGCCGCAGAACAAGGAAACCCTGCAGCTCGTGGCGCAGCAGTGGGCCAAGGTGGGCGTCAAGCTCAACGTGCTGGCGGGCGACTCGGGCAGCCGCACGGTGGACAGCCTCGACCCCGAGAAGACCCCCGTGGCACCCGGCATGGTGGGCCGCGCCGACCCCGACGTGATCAAGAGCAACTACTACCCGACCAACCGCAACGTGCTGCTGCAAAAGGGTGGCGTGAGCAGCAAGGTCAAGTCGTTCGAAGACACGAAGCTGAACGGTTTGCTCGAAGCCATCGCCGCCGAGACCGACCCGGCCAGGCGCCTGGCGTTCACGGCCGATGTGCAGAACTACCTGATCGACCAGGCCTATGTGATCCCGGTGTTCGAGGAGCCGCAGGCCTTCGCAGGCGCACCTTCGGTCAAGGGCGTGGAGTTCGAGGCCGTCGGCCGCCCCAGCTTCTACGGCACATGGATTGCGGCAAAGCACTGAGCTCTTGAGGGCACCCACCTCGCAGGCTGGATGTCCTTTGCCACACAAGGAAAGTCCGACATGTTCAAGTACCTTGCCAACCGCGCGGGGCAGGCCCTGCTGGTGCTGTGGGCGGCGTTCACGGCATCGTTCGTGTTGCTGCAGCTGCTGCCCGGCGATGCCATCCTGATCAAATTCCTGAACCCCGAGCTGGGCCTGGGGCCGCAGGAGATCGCGGACATTCGCGCAGCCTACGGTGCGGACACGTCCGTGTGGCAGCAGTATCAGCACACACTGCTGGGCTTCGTCAGCGGCAACTTCGGGTACTCGGTGCAGGCGGGGGTGCCGGTGAGTCAGGGGCTGGCCACCAACCTGCCGCCCACGCTGCGACTGGCGGGGCTGGGTTTTGCGGCGGCGCTGCTGCTGGCGGTGGTGCTGGCCTTTGCCTCGCAGCTCACGCGCTGGGGCTGGCTGCGTTCGGCGCTGCAGTCGCTGCCTTCGCTGTTCATCTCGGTGCCGGTGTTCTGGCTGGGGATCGTGCTGATCCAGGTGGTGTCGTTCCGCCTGGGGTGGATTCCGGTGATCAACCCGGGCAAGTGGCAGGGCCTGGTGCTGCCCACGCTCACGCTCGCCATTCCCATTGCCGCGCCGCTGGCGCAGATCTTGATCCGCAACATCGACGAGGTGCTCACGCAGCCCTTCGTGGCCGTGGCGCGGGCCAAGGGCGCGACGCGCCAGTGGGTGCTGTGGAAGCACGTGGCGCGCAACGCGGTGCTGCCCACGCTGACGATTGCGGGCGTGCTGTTTGGCGAGCTACTGGCTGGGGCCGTGGTCACCGAGGCAGTGTTCGGCCTCAACGGCCTGGGCAGCCTCACGCAGCAGGCCGTGGGCAACCAGGACACCGCCGTGCTGCAGGCCGTGGTGGTGGTCTCGGCCACGGCCTTTGTCTTCATCAACCTGGTGGTGGACCTGCTCTACCCCGTGTTCGACCCCCGCTTGCGTTCGCGCCTGGGCACCTGAGGAGATCCCGCATGACCACCACGTCTTCGACCGCCCACCTGGGCGCTTTCACGGGCACCGCGCAGCCGGCCCCACACCGCTTTGAGCGTGCCGTGGCGGCGCCTGCTGCTGTCGTGGTGCCCACGGTGCCCATTCCGGCCGCCCCGCCGCCGCGCGCGCACGGTGGCACGTGGGTCCACCGCTTGCTGCAGCGCGCGCGCAGCGCACCCCTCAGCCTGTGGCTGGCCTGGGGCGTTCTTGCGCTGGTGGCGCTGTGGGCCGTCGCGCCCGGTGTCTTTACCAGCTACAGCGCCACGGTGGGCGTGGCCGGCCAGCAACTGCAGGCGCCGTCGGCCGCGCACTGGCTGGGCACGGATGCGCTGGGGCGCGACGGCTATGCGCGGCTGGTGTTCGGTGCGGTGCATTCGCTGTCAGGCGCGTTCCTGGCGGTGGCGGTGGGGCTGGTGCTGGGCACGCTGCTGGGCGTGCTGGCCGGCTCCATTGGCGGCTGGGTCGAGGACGTGATCATGCGCACCGTCGATGTGCTGCTGTCGGTGCCGTCGCTGCTGCTGTCGCTGTCGATCATCATCATCCTGGGTTTTGGCACGCTGAATGCGGCGGTGGCCGTGGGCGTGGCGTCTGTGGCCAGCTTTGCGCGGCTTACCCGGTCCGAGGTGGTGCGCGTGCGCCGCTCCGACTACGTGGAGGCGGCCTTTGGCAGCGGCGGGCGCTTTGGTGCCGTGCTGTGGCGCCATGTGCTGCCCAACTCGTTGACCTCGGTGATCGCCATGGCGGCGCTGCAGTTCGGCTCGGCCATCTTGTCGATCTCGACGCTGGGGTTCCTGGGCTACGGCGCACCGCCGCCCACCCCCGAATGGGGCCTGCTCATCGCGGAAGGGCGCAACTACATTTCCACGGCCTGGTGGCTCACCACCGTGCCCGGGCTGGTGGTGGTGGCCGTGGTGCTGGCGGCCAACCGCATCAGCGCGGCGTTGACGAAGGGGCGCGCATGACCACCATCGACCAGGCCGTGGCGCTGCCGCTGGTGCTGGAGGTGGAGAACCTCTCCATCGCCTACCGCGACAAGGACCATGAACAGCGTGTCGTGCACGGCGTGTCGTTCGCCATCGCGCCCGGCGAGGTCGTGGCGCTGGTGGGCGAGTCCGGCTCGGGCAAGACCACCACCGCACAAGCTCTCATCGGCTTGCTGGCCGACAACGGCCGGGTGGAACAAGGGGCGATCCGGCTCAACGGGACGGACATTGCGGGCTGGTCGCCCGACCGCTTCGACACCGTGCGCGGCCGCGTGGTGAGCCTCATCCCGCAAGACCCGACCAGCTCGCTCAACCCCGTGCGCACGGTGGGCGAGCAGGTGGGCGAAATTTTGAAGATCCACCGCTACGGCGACCGCCAGGCCATCGCACAGCGCGTGGTCGAGCTGCTGGCTAAGGTGGGCCTGTCGCAGCCCGAGCTGCGTGCGCGGCAGTACCCGCACGAGCTGTCGGGCGGCATGAAGCAGCGCGTGCTGATCGCCATTGCCATTGCGCTGCAGCCCGCGCTCATCATTGCCGACGAGCCCACCAGCGCGCTCGACGTGACGGTGCAGCGGCGCATCCTCGACCTCATCGACGAACTGCGCAGCGAGTTCGGCACCGCCGTGCTGCTGGTCACGCACGACCTGGGCGTGGCGGCCGACCGCGCCAACCGGCTGGTGGTGCTGCAGGGCGGGCGCATCCAGGAGCAGGGCGACACGGCCAGCGTGCTGCGCAACCCGCACAGCGCCTACACGCGCAAGCTGCTGGCCGATGCGCCGTCGCTTGCGCAGGGGGCATTTCGCCCGGCCCGGACGGTAGCCGCCAACGACGCGCCCGAGCGGCCCGAGGACTTCGCCATCGTGGTCGAGGGCCTGGTGCACGACTTCGACGTGGCTGGGCACAAGCAGCTTTTCCGCGCGGTGGACGGCGTGTCGTTCCGTGTGCGACGTGGCACCACGCATGCCATTGTGGGCGAGTCCGGTTCGGGCAAGACCACCACCATCCGCGACGTGGTGGGCTTTCGCCAGCCAACGGCGGGCCGCATCGTCATCGAGGGCACGGACCTCACCACCCTGCGCGGGGAGGCGCTGCGGCAGTTCCGCCGCACGGTGCAGCTGGTCTACCAAAACCCGTTCAGCTCGCTGGACCCGCGCCAGACCATCTTCCAGATCATCGAAGAGCCCCTGCTCAATTTCGACCCGCTGCCCGCCGCCGAGCGCGCGCAGCGCGTGCACGACATCTTGGCCCGCGTGGGCCTGCCGCCCGCCGTGCTGGAGCGCCGCTCGCGCGCCCTGTCGGGCGGCCAACGCCAGCGCGTGGCCATTGCGCGCGCGCTGGTGCTGCAGCCGCGCGTGCTGGTGCTCGACGAGGCGGTGTCGGCCCTGGACGTGACGGTGCAGGCGCAGATCCTGGCGCTGCTGGAGACGCTGCAGCGCGACCTGGGCCTGACCTACCTCTTCATCTCGCACGACCTTGCCGTGGTGCGCCAGATCGCGGACACCGTCTCGGTGCTGCAGGGCGGCCGCCAGGTGGATGCGGGCCGCGTGGAAGACGTTTTCCTGCGCCCCGGCAGCGATTACACGCGTGAACTCATCGAAGCCATTCCCGGAAAGAAAAACCAGCACCATGACCCTCTCCCTGACCTCCCCAACGAAACGCCTCGGGTTCTTCAGCAGGCTGCTTGACGATGCCCCGGCCGGCGAACGCTACCGGCTGGTGACCGAGCAGATCGCCCATGCCGAGGCCTTCGGCTTCGACTCCGCCTGGGTGGCGCAGCACCACTTTCACGAGCACGAAGGTGGCCTGCCCTCGCCTTTCGTCTTCCTGGCCCACGTGGCGGCGCGCACGCGGCGCATCCGCCTGGGCACCGGCATCGTGACCCTGCCCATGGAAAACGCGGTGCGCGTGGCCGAGGACGCCATCGTGCTCGACCTGCTTTCGGGCGGACGCCTGGAGCTGGGCGTGGGCACGGGCGGCACGCCCGAGTCGTTCGCGGCCTTCGGCATCACCAGCGATGACCGCAGCGCGGTGTATGCGCGCCACCTGGCCTTGGTGCGTGAGGCCTGGGCTGGTCGCCCCCTGCCCGGTGGCGACCGGCTGTACCCGGCGGCCGAGCAGCTGCTGGGCCGCATCTGGCAGGCCACGTTCTCGGTGGCGGGCGGCGAGCGCGCGGGGCAGGCAGGCGACGGGCTCATGCTGTCGCGTACCCAGCCGCGCACGGTCGAGGCGCCCGGCGCCTCGCTGTCCGACCTGCAGCACCCCATCATCGATGCCTACCTGGCCGCACTGCCCGGCGGCGCCACGCCGCGCATCGTCGGCTCGCGCAGCCTGTTCGTGGCCGACGACCGCAAGGAGGCTTTGCGCCTGGCAGACACCGGCCTGCGCCGTGCCGCCGCGCGTTTTGCCGCGGCCGCGCTGCAACCCGGCCAGGCGCCGCGCCCCGGGACCGACGCGTCCCTGGAGGCATTGATCGCCGCGTACGACGTGCATGTGGGCACGCCCGACGACGTGATCGCCTCGCTGCAGGCCGACACGGCGCTGGCGCGCGCCACCGACATCGTGTTCCAGGTGCATTCGGTGGACCCGCCGCATGCGCACATCCTGCGCTCCATCGAACTCACGGCCACGCGCGTCGCGCCGGCGCTGGGCTGGGTGCGCAAGCACACCGGCGCTGCCACCACCACTCCCATCACTGCAGCCGCAGCCACCACGGCACCCACACCAACAGCATCCTCCACCCGCACCGAGGCCATTGCATGAGCACCCCTGCCCCCATTCCCTCCCCCGGCGCTACGCCGCTCGCTGCGGCATTGCCCGACGTGATCGACCTGCTCGCCGGCATCGAGCCCGGCGACCACCTGGACACCATCCGCCGCCACCGCCTGGAGGCGCGCACCCATGCGCAGGAGAGCTACCGCGCGTTGTTCGCGCCCACCGCCCCGGCGCCGGGCACCGTCACGCTGGCCGAGCGCCTGGCGGTTGCGGCTTTCGTCGCAGGCCTGCACCAGCAGCCGGACGCCGCGGTGTTCTATGCCGCGGCGCTGGTGGCGCAGGACGCGGTTGGGGGGCTGGCCTCCGCCATCGCAGCCGAGGTCAGCCGGGGCGCGGCGCAGGGCCCGTACGGCCACTACCCCGCCGGTCTGCTGAGCCGCGAAAACACCGACGGCCCGGCCTACACCGTGGGCGATGCGCAGCGCGCCGTGTTGGGCCTGCGGCTGTCGGCGGGCCTGGCGCATGCGCACCTGCTCACCTTCCACCCGCGCGACGCGAGCCCCGAGGCCTTGCAGGCGCTGCTGGACGCAGGCTGGCCGGCCACCGACATCGTGATCCTGTCGCAGCTGGTGGCGTTCCTGTCGTTCCAGATCCGCGTGGTCGTGGGTTTGCGCCTGCTCGCAGCGCACCCGGCACCTGCCGCTTCGTCATCCACACACCGCACCGCAGAGGCCCAGCCATGAGCGATACCGCTGTCATCACCCACCCCGGCAACCATGAGCCCACGGCCTTCACGCAGGCGCAGCTCGAATGGCTGCCCTGGCTGCCGCCGCTGCCCGAGGACGAGTTGACCGAGCGCCACTACGCCGGCCTGGTGGACGCGGCACGCGCCAAGTCGCCCTACTTTCGCCTGCTGGCGCGCGACCCGGACACGCTGGGCGCGCGCACCCGCACCGACAAGGACATCTTCTACAACCCCGATGCAGGGCTGCCCCGGGCAGAGCGCGAGCTGTCGGCCACGGCCACCTCGCGCGCCAACGGCTGCATCTACTGTGCGTCGGTGCATGCGCGTTTTGCCGCGCACTTCTCGCACCGCCAGGCCGATGTGCAGCGGCTGCTGGACGAGGGTGTTGGGGCCGATCTCGACCCGCGCTGGAACGCCATCGTCGCGGCCTCGGTGGCCCTCACCGCCACGCCGACGGCGCTGGACGGCACCCACATCGAGGGCCTGCGCGCTGCAGGGCTTGATGACTTCGCAATCTCCGACGCGCTGCACGGCGCGGCGTTCTTCAACTGGGCGAACCGGCTGATGCTGTCGCTGGGGGAGCCTCAGCTTCCGTTGGGCGGATAGACCAGTCCATCGCGAGTGGTGTTGTGGGCGATGAGGTCTGGATGGTATGGCGTGCAATCTTTACGCCCGGCGCTGACGGTAGGGAATGCGCTGGCGTTTCAAATAGTGGAGAGTTGCCGCTGTTCCACTTCTTGTGATTGATCATGGGTTAAAAAAGTGCAGGCATATCCCACCCGAAATGGGTCGGGGGGAATACCTGGATGGAACTCAGCGCATTTTCAGTAGTGCGGTATAGATCCGGTGGGAGGCGCACCGTCGCTCAAGTTGCCAACGACCATATTGTCTCCATAAGACAAGAGGCTTCCGCCTAGGTTGTTATAGGCCGTATCGTTGGCCACTATGGTGGACCCCCGCAGATAAGTCACGCCGCCACGGGTGGTGATACCGTAGGTGAAACCTCTTACAGATACGTTGCTGACGGTAGTGATGGAATTGGCGGGGCCAATGTGGATACCGTAGCTGCCGGCCGTCGTCGCATTCGTCATTTGAACGTTACGGACATCCATACGCCCATTGACGGCACCCACAGCCATATTAACGCCGTACAGATAACCGTCGATGGTGCTGTCTTCTACTACAACATATTTGCCCGCAAGGTACCGTACTGCGCTCACTGCACCAGACGTGCCCGTGAATGTAAGCCCGCGCAACACAACAACATCGGTCGCCCCTGCATTGATCAGGATGCCCGTGGTGCCACTCCCGGTCAATACGCCCGCGACATGACCACCTCCATTGATGGTGATGGATTTTGTAATGGTGACTCCTCCATAGCCCCCATCATCCATGACGTCTATCTCGCCGCCTGGCGCCGTTTTACTAATTGCTCCGGCAAATGTTTTGCAGGGGGCTGTCCGGCTGCAGGGGTTGGCGTCATCTCCAACGCCTGACACCCAGGTTCGTGTTGCTTGCGCGTAGACCGAGGAACTCAATCCCAGCAAGAGCGCGACCGACAGCAACATTCCCCATTTTGAGAAAGAATTTTTCATGTTGATCTCTTTCGTTTAGTCTAAACATGAACCAACCGCCTATAGATCGTGTTGATTGACTGGCACCACGTTCCCGCGCGGGGGCTGGCAAACCCGCACACAAACGAGTGTATTGATTTGTATCCTCCATGTACAACGAATTGCACCCGAGGTGCTGGCGCAGACGGGTGGTCGATGGAAGTCGTAACCAGGCTCTTGCAGTATTGGAGTTGAAGATTTCAGTTCAGGAATCCTGGCGGCCTTCTGTCCCCCCTACTTTTCTACGGGGTTGGCCAGGAGCCAGTTGGCCGCGTACTGGCGCATGAATTCCTTGGCCTTGTCGGGGCGGGCCGTGAGCCAGGCGTCGTAGGCGCCTTCGTTCAGGATGGCGGGCATGCTCTTTTCGCTGCCCGGTTGCTGGTAGCGGTGCAGCAGCGCGTGGTTGTTGGCGTTCACGGTGAGCAGGCAGTAGCTCACGATCACCTCGCCACCGGCTCCCTGCCAGCGGGCCCACAGCCCGGCCACGCCCATGGGCTTGCCGTCCACGCGGGAGATGCGCGTGGGCACGGCCTTGCCGGAGCGGAAGTCGTCTTCATAGAACGCCATCATCGGCACGATGCAGCGCTGGCCGTTCAGCCAGGCATCGCGGAATGCCGTGCCGGTGGAGGCCAGGTCGGACTTGGCGTTGACCAGCTTGGGGGCGCGCAGCTTCGCGTCGGACGCCGACTTGACCCAGTGCGGCACCAGCCCCCACTGCGCGGGCACCAGCACGCGGGCGGCGGCTGCCTTGTCGTCCACAGCCGGTGCTGGGGCCTGTTCGCCCCGCGGGGTGGCCATGGCCGCCGCGGCGGCTGCATGCACGATGAAGCCGCCCGGCTTGCGCGGCCACAGGTGGCGCTCGTCGGGTGCCGGCGGAGGTTCCACCGCGAATGCCTCGCGGTAGACGTCGGCGGGGTGCAGGGTTTCGTAGTGCGTGCTCATCGTGCGATGGTACCGGCCTGCTGCGCGATCCATGGAAAAAATGCCCGCTATCGCCGGATTGGCAAGCGCTGGCAGCTATGAAATGAGGAGCGTTCCAGAGCAGGCAGCGGGCTGGGGCCGCGGTGTGCGTGACCTGCGTCAAGCCCGGTGTCGCCTGCGTTGTGACGCGTGCCCGTGCGGTTTTCACAATGGCCGCATGGACTTCGCACCTTCGCCCCTGGCCCGTGAACTGCATGACCGCCTCGTGGCGTTCATGGACCGCTATCTGCTGCCCTACAACGCCGCCTGGCATGCGGCCGCGCTGGCGGGCGACTACCCGCCGCCCTTCGTGGAAGACCTCAAGGCCCTGGCCCGCGAGGAGGGGTTGTGGAACCTGTTCCTGCCCACGCTGGGGCCCGACGAGCCCGGCACCCGCCTGTCCAACCTCGACTACGCGCCGCTGGCCGAGGCGATGGGCCGCCTGCCCTGGGCCGCCGAGGTGTTCAACTGCCAGGCGCCGGACACCGGCAACATCGAGCTGCTGCACCGCTTTGCCACGCCCGCGCAGCGTGCATGCTGGCTGCAGCCGCTGCTGCGTGGCCAGATGCGCTCGGCCTTCGCCATGAGCGAGCCGGATGTGGCCTCGTCCGACCCCACCAACCTGCAGACCACGGTACGGCGCGAAGGGGATGTGCTGGTGCTCAGCGGCCGCAAGTGGTTCATCACGGGGGCGGCGCATCCTCAGTGCCGGCTGTTCATCGTGCTGTGCCGCAATGCCGGCGCAGACGGTGGCGGCGGCGAGGCTCCGAGCCACGCGCGCCACAGCATGGTGCTGGTGCCCGCCGCCACGCCGGGCCTGCGGGTGGTGCGCAACATCAGCGTGCTGCACCACCACGCCCCCGAGGGGCATTGCGAGGTCCTGCTGCAGGATGTCCGGGTGCCGGCCGACCACCTCCTGGGCGACTGGGGCGCGGGGTTTGCGATGGCACAGGCGCGCCTGGGGCCGGGGCGTGTGCACCATTGCATGCGCACCATCGGGCAGTGCGAGCTGGCGCTGCGCCTGGCCACCGAGCGCGCGCTCGAACGCACGGCCTTCGGCAAGGCGCTGGCCGAGCAGGCCAACGTGCAGGAGTGGATTGCCGAGTCGCGCATCGAGATCGACCAGGCGCGGCTGCTGGTGCTGCATGCGGCCTGGTTGCTGGACCAGGGCGATGCCGCCGATGTCCGCCAGGTGCGTGCCCAGGTCGCGGCCATCAAGGTGGTGGCCGCGCGCCTGCAGCAGCGCGTGGTGGACCGCGCCATGCAGATCTTTGGCGCCATGGGCCTGTCGCCCGACACGCCGCTGGCCGCGTTCTGGACCTGGGGCCGCGCGCTGCGCCTGATGGACGGGCCCGACGAGGTGCACCTGCGCAGCGTGGCGCGCCACGAGCTGGCCCAGGTGCGCGGCCAGCTGGGCGCGTCGACCGCCTACTTCACCACGCCGGAGCAGATGCGCGCCCCGCCCCGCCTGCGGACCTGAAAGCGCCCGCCGGGTGGCGGCTTTGCCCGCGTCCTTCGCGGCGCAGGTCGCGGTCGTGGGCACGCGCGGCATGCCGCCCCATGTCAAGCCCGGGCGCCGAGCGAGACCGCGCCCCGTGGGCCGGACGGCGCCACCACGACGCGGTTGCGGCCCAGCGACTTGGCGGTGTAGAGCGCCTGGTCCGCGCGCTCCAGCGTGAGCTCCACCGTGTCGCCCGGCAGGTGCAGCGCCAGGCCGGCCGACACGGACAGGCGCAGCACGCCGGTGGAGTGCGGGATCTCCATCGCGGCCACGGCCAGGCGCACGCGCTCGAGCAGGTCGCGCGCATCGTCCAGATGGGTGTCCGACAGCATCAGCACGAACTCTTCGCCGCCCCAGCGGGCCAGCACGTCGGTGTCGCGCACGCTCGCGCGCACCACGCCGGCAAAGGCCTGCAGCGCGCGGTCGCCGGTGGCATGGCCGTGGCTGTCGTTGACACGCTTGAAGTGATCGATGTCAAGTTCCGCCAGCAGCATGGGGCGGCCGCTGCGCAGGCTGCGCCGATGCTCCAGGTCCATCAGGTCGAGCATCGCGCGGCGGTTGGGCAGGCCCGTGAGCTCGTCGCGCGTGGCCAGCTCGCGGTTGACGGCGAGGGCGTGGGCCAAGGCCTCGCGCTGCTCGCGCAGCCGCGCGCGGATGCGCTGGATGCGCAGGTTCAGCGCGATGCTGCCGCCCAGCACGATGAGCACCATGAGCGCATAGGCGGTGTCCAGGTAGCCGAATGGGCTGGCGCTGAAACGGGTGGTGGCGGCCACGGCGCAGGCAAAGGCCAGCAGCGCATATACGCCGATGCCGATGACCTCGGCCACGGTCAGCCCGAAGGTGCCGAAGAACAGGATCATGGCCAGCACGCTGGGCACCACGCCGCGCGCATCGCCTGCCAGCACGTAGGCCACGGCGCCGCTGGTGATGGTCCAGACCATCTGGGGCACGGTGAGCGAGGGGTCGTTGAGCCGGGCGGTCTCGCCCGAGCGGATGAACGCCGTCATCACCACGAGCCCGCCCACTGAAATGGCGGCCCACCACTGCACGGCGGCGGCGTTCACCGCGCTGCTCGCCATCGACACCAGCAGCATCACGCCCGCGCTGCTGGACATGAGCGCCAGCGCGAGCAGCGCCATGCTCACCAGCGTGCGCCGCCGGGGATCGGTCGACAGAACCACATCCCTGAGGCGGCGCCGGCGGGAAGATGTGCGCAAGATGGAAACTCCTGCCAGTGTGGTGGGATCGCGCGGAACGCGGGGCCAGCGGCGCGCGGGCGGGCGGCTGCCGGTGCTCTGCGGTTCATTCTAGGGCGGGGGCCGCCCTGCGTACAGCCTGGGTGAACCCCTCACGGGCCCGCGAGAAGCGTGAGCGCCGCCAGGGCCGCGAGCGGCGCCGTCTCGGCGCGCAGCACGCGCGGCCCCAGCGTGACCGGGGCGAAGCCGTGGAGCAGCGCCAGATCTTCCTCGGCGCCGGAGAGGCCGCCTTCCGGGCCGGAAAGAAACACCACGGGCCCGGCGGGGGCCGCCGCCGCATGCAGTGGCGCGGTGCCCGCGCGCAGCGACAGCAGCAGGCGCTGCGCCGCCGCTTCGGCCCCGGCGCCACCCGCCTGCCGCGCACGCACCCAGCTGGCCATGTCCACGGCGCCGTGCACCACGGGCACGCGGTTGCGGCCGCACTGCTCGCAGGCGGCCACGGCCACGGCCTGCCAGTGGGCGATTTTTTTCTCGGCCCGCTCGCCCTTGAGCTTGAGCACGCTGCGCTCGGCCACCAGGGGCGTGATGCTGGCCACGCCCAGTTCGGTGGCTTTCTCGACGAGCCAGTCCATGCGCTCGTTGGCGGTGATGCCCGCCAGCAGGTGCACCGTGCGCGCGGCTTCGCGTTCGGTGGCATGGTGCGCGCCCACCAGCACGCGCACGTCGCTGCGGCCCATGCGCAGCACGGTGGCGTCGAACTCGCCGCCCGGGTCGCCCCCGTCCTGGCCGCCGTGGAACAGCGTGATGGCATCGCCCGGCTGCAGGCGCAGCACCTGCACATGGCGCGCGGCGCCCGGGGGCAGGTCCAGCTCGGCGCCGGTGGACAGAAGGGCCGGGCAGTGGAAACGGGGCATTTGCTACCTAATTTATAGCTGTTTGCGCTTGAAGGACAAGCGCTACAGCCTGATTGGACTCGATTTTTCCTGGCATGCGCCCGGTGGCGCCCCTACATCCGGCCGTAGGCAAATCCCGTGACCGGCTCGGTGCCCTCGATCTGGTCGAGCATCTTGAGCAGGGGCCCCAGCTGGCGGTAGCGGTTGGCCGTGGCGCGGATGTAGGCCATGAAGCGCGGCGCGTCGGCCAGGTACCTGGGCTTGCCGTCGCGCAGGGTCAGGCGCGCGAAGATGCCCGCGACCTTGAGGTGGCGCTGCAGGCCCATCCATTCCACCGCGCGGTAGAACTCGCCGAAGTCATCGCCCCAGCCGCTGGCGCTGCGGGCGCCCAGCAGCCCGGCCTTGCGCGCCTTTTCCCAGTAACGCACGGTAATGTCGATGACAAACTCCTCTTCCCAGCTGATGAACGCGTCGCGCAGCAGGCTGGCGATGTCATAGGTGATGGGACCGTAGACGGCGTCCTGGAAGTCCAGCACGCCCAGGGGCGCGCCTTCTTCGACGGGGGCCATCAGGTTGCGCGTCATGAAGTCGCGGTGCACGTAGACCTGGGGCGCGGCGAGGTTGTGCGCCACGATGGCATCGAAGGCGCTGCCCAGGGTGGCCTGCTGCTGGTCGTCCAGCGTGACGCCGCGATGTCGGCCCAGGTACCAGTCGGGGTACAGCGCCAGCTCGCGGCGCAGCAGCGCCTCGTCGTAGGCTGGCAGCACGCCGGGCTGGGAGGCCTTCTGCCAGTCCAGCAGCACATCGGTGGCCTGCTGGTACCTGGCGTAGGCGGCCTGGGGCTGCCCGGGGTCCAGCAGCTCGATCACCGTCCGGTGCCCCAGGTCGGACAGCAGCATGAATCCGCCGGGCTCGTCCCAGGCCAGGATCTGCGGCACGTTCAGGCCCGCGGACGCCATCAGGCCCTGCACCTGCACGAAGGGGCGGCAGTTCTCCTGGTGGGGCGGGGCATCCATCACGATGCGGCTGCTGCCCGTGGCGCTGTCGATGCGCAGGTAGCGGCGGAAGCTCGCATCGGCCGACGCCGGGCGCAGCGTGGCGGGCAGCAGCTGGTGCGGGCCCACCAGGGGGGCGAGCCAGGCTTCGAAGGCTGTCTGGCGGGCCGCGTCGGGCCAGGCCACGGTACAAGTTGCGGGGGTTGCCACGGCCATGCCCGGGGGCGGGCAGGCGGGAGAAGGGGAGGATGGGTGGCTCATGGATAATCCGATTTTACAAACCCGCTCCCCGCCTCCGTGGTGAGCGGGTCCTTCTTTCATCCGCCCCTGCCCATCGCCCCACGTGCCACGCCGCAAGCCCCCTACCGTGCAGACCCCTTCCCCCCGGACCCGGCCCGCCACGGCGAAGGCCGTGCGGCTGCGCGCGCCCGTGCCCCGGGCCCTGGCCTATGGCGTGGCGCTGGCCTGGTGCGGGCTGCCGCTCTCCGCGCTGGCGCAGGCGGCGGAGGCCCCCCCGCCCAGCGCCTGGGATGCACCGCCCGCGCTGCGCACCTCGCCGCTGCTGCAGGAAAAGATTCCGGACGCCGTGCGCCCCCAGCTGCCGGTGTTCGTGAAGGGTGACCACATCAGCGGCCAGACCGACCTGAACGCCGTCATCGAAGGCAATGCCGAATTGCGCCGGGGCGACACCGTGATCCGCGCCGACCGCCTGGACTACAACGTGCCTGAAGACCTGGCCAAGGCCAGCGGGCAGGTGCGCATCAACCGCGCGGGCAATGTGTACGAAGGCACGGCGCTGGAGCTGCGGGTGGATGCGTTCGAGGGCTTCTTCAGCGACGCGCGGTACAAGTTTCTGGCCACCCAGGCGCACGGCGATGCCACGCGCGTGGATTTCATCGACCGCGACCGGGCCGTGGTGCACAACGCCACATACACCACGTGCGAGCGCGGCAATGAAGAAAGCTGGCGGCCCGACTGGGTGCTGCGCGCCGCCACCATCCGCATCGACAACGAGGAAGAGGTGGGTACGGCGGAAGACGCGGTGCTGGAGTTCAAGGGCGTGTCGCTGCTGCCGATTCCGTACATCACCTTCCCGCTGTCGGACAAGCGCAAGTCCGGCCTGCTGCCCCCGACCATCGGCCTGGACAGCCGCGACGGGGTGGCCTACATGCAGCCGTACTACTGGAACATCGCGCCCAACCGCGATGCCACGCTGCGCGCCGCCCTCATGACCAAGCGCGGCGCCAACCTGGGGGGCGAGTTCCGCTACCTGGAGCCGAGCTATTCCGGCCAGATCAGCGCCGACGTCATGCCCACCGACCGCCTGCGCGACCGCATGCGGTGGAGCTTTTCGGGACAGCACCAGGGTGCTTTCAACACCGGCATCGGCGGGGTGGGGCTCAACCTCAACCTCAACCGCGTCAGCGACGACAACTACTGGCGCGACTTCGGCCGCGCCTCCGAGCTTCTGCGCCAGCGCCTGCTGCCCGGCGATGCCACGCTGTCCTGGGCGCGCAATGACATGTCCGCGAGCGTGCGCACCCTCAAGTGGCAGACGCTGCAGGACGTGACTTCTCCCATCGTGCCGCCTTACGACCGCATGCCCCAGCTGCAATGGCGCTATGCCCCCTCGCAGCTCGGTGGCGGGGTGGATGCCAGCGTGGAACTGGACACCACGCGTTTCCAGGCGGCCCGCGAGCTGACGGGCCAGCCCAATGCCCACCGCAGCTATGCCATGGCGCAGATCAGCCGGCCGTTCCTGTCGCCCGGGGGCTTCGTCACGCCGCGCCTGCAGCTGCACGCCACGCAGTACCAGTTCGATACCCCGCTGTCCAATGGCGAGCGTTCGGCCAGCCGCGCGCTGCCCACCTTCAGCCTGGACAGCGGCCTGGTCTTCGAGCGCGACGCCGCGTACTTCGGCCGCGCCTTCCTGCAGACGCTGGAGCCGCGTGCTTTCTACACGTACACGCCGTACCGTGACCAGAGCCGCCTGCCCGTGTACGACACGGCGGCCAACGACTTCAATTTCGCCACCATCTACACCGAGAACGCCTTCGGGGGCAACGACCGGCTGGCCGACAACAACCTGCTCACCCTGGGCGTCACCACGCGGCTGCTGGACCCGAACACGGGCGCCGAGGCCGCGCGCTTCGGCGTTGCGCAACGCGTTCGTTTCTCCGACCAGCAGGTGACGCTGCCGGGCGGCGCGCCCGTGAGCGAGCGCCTGTCGGACCTGCTGCTGGGCGCGGGCATCACCTGGACGCCGCAGTGGGGCTTTGACTCCACCGTGCAGTACAACCCCAAGACCGGCCGTTCCATCCGCTCGACCATCGGTGCGCGCTACAGCCCGGGCAACTACCGCACCGTGAGCGCCGCCTACCGCCTGCAGCGCGGCACCAGCGAGCAGATCGACATTGGCTGGCAATGGCCGCTCAATGATCTGTGGGGCGACAAGGGCAAGGAACTTGGCGCCGGCCGTGGCCAGGGCGGCGGGCGCTGGTACAGCGTCGGGCGCCTGAACTACAGCCTGCAGGACCGCAAACTCGTGGACACCGTGGTGGGCCTTGAGTACGACAGCTGCTGCTGGATCGGCCGCGTGGTCCTCGAGCGCCTGCAAAGCAGTGTCACCACGTCCAACACCCGCCTGCTGTTCCAGATCGAATTCGTGGGCTTCTCCCGCCTGAGCCTGGGCTCCAGCCCCCTGGATACCTTCAAGCAAAATGTGCCGCGCTACCAGAACCTGCGCGAGCAGGTGACAACGCCCAGCCGTTTCAGCAACTATGACTAACGCTTAACGCCATGAATCACCGTGTCATCGCACTGGCCATTGCCACCCTGGCTTCCCTGATGTCCCAGGGCACCCTGGCCCAGGGCCTGCGCCCTTCCGGCGCGCCTGCAGGCAAGGGGCTGACGGCGCGCCCGGCGGCCGCAACTTCGATCACGCTGCCCGCGGAGACGGCTGCGGGCAGCGGCAGCAGTTCGGCGCCCCGTCAGGCGGATTTCATCGTGGCCGTGGTCAATTCCGAACCCGTGACCAACAACGAGGTGCGCTCGCGGCTCGCGCGCGCCGAGGCACAGCTGGCGCAGCAGGGGGGCGCCATGCCGCCGCGGGACCTGCTCGCCCGTGAAGTGCTCGAACGGATCATCCTGGAGCGCGTGCAGCTGCAGCAGGCGAAGGAGTCCGGCGTCAAGGTGGATGACTTCGCCGTGTCGCAGGCCGAGCAGGGCGTGGCCCGGCAGAACAACATGACGGTGGACGACCTCTACCGCCGCCTCGCGCGGGACGGCATGGGCAAGGAGCGCTTCCGTGAAGAGCTGCGCAACCAGCTGCTGCAGCAGCGCCTGCGCGAACGTGAAGTGGAGGCGCGCGTGAAGGTGTCTGACCTGGACATCGACCAGTACCTGCGCGAGCAGCAACGGGGCGCCGACGTGGCCTCGATGGAGATCAACCTGGGGCACGTGCTCGTCCTCGTCCCCGAGAATGCCAGCCCCGTGCAGGTGGCCGAGCGCCAGGCACGCGCCCAGCGCGCGGCGGACAAGGTGCGCGCGGGTGAGGACTTCGCGGCCGTCGCGCGCGAGTTCTCCGACGCGCCCGAAGGGCAGCGCGCCGCAGGCCTGCTGGGCCTGCGCCCGGCGGACCGGTATCCCGAACTGTTCGTGAACTCCACGCTGGGCCTGCCGGTGGGCAGCATCGTCGGGCCGGTGCGGTCGCCTGCGGGCTTTCACGTGCTCAAGGTGGTGGAGCGCGTCACGGCGGGCGTGCCCACCACGGTGGTGCAGAACCATGCCCGCCACATCCTGCTGCGCACCGGGCCGCAGCTGACGGAGTCCGCCGCGGCGGCGCGCCTAGCGGACTACCGGCGCCGCGTGCTGGCGGGCCAGGCCGACTTCGCGGCGCTGGCGCGCGAGCATTCCCAGGACGGCAGCTCCAAGGAGGGCGGCGACCTGGGCTGGGCCAATCCGGGCCGCTACGTGCCCGAATTCGAGCAGGCCTTGAACAGCCTCAAGCCCGGCGATGTCAGCGAGCCGCTGGTGTCGCGCTTCGGTGTGCACCTGATCCAGCTGCTCGAGCGCCGCGAGGCCAAGCTCACGCAGCGCGAGCAGCGCGACATGGCGCGCGATACGGTGCGCGAGAAGAAGCTGGACGAGGCCTACGCCACCTGGGCGCAGGAACTGCGCGGGCGCGCGTATGTGGAATACCGCGACCCGCCGCAATGAAGATGGAGTACGTTCCCCCGAGGCGCTGCGCACCTTCCTCCTCCTTCTTCCGTATCGCTGCGCGATGCGGGAAGGGAGGGGCCCCCGCCAGCGCCCCCCGGCGAAGCGCCGCCTGCGCGGCTTGGCCGCCCTTGCACAGCTCGCATGCCGTCTCCCGGCATATCGACAGCACCAGCGGGCAAATGGCATGAAGCACATCCCCCGCAAGCGCTTCGGGCAGCATTTCCTGTCCGACAAGGGCATCATCGAAGACATCGTGCAGGCCATTGCGCCCCAGCCGGGCCAGCCCATGGTCGAGATCGGACCGGGCCTTGCGGCGCTCACGCAGCCCCTGGTGGAGCGCCTGGGGCGCCTCACGGTCATCGAGCTGGACCGCGACCTGGCCTTGCGCCTGCGGCTGCATGGCCAGCTGGAGGTGATCGAGTCCGACGTGCTCAAGGTGGACTTCACCGCGCTGGCGCAAGCGATGCGCGAGAAGGCCGCGCAGCCTGGCCTGCGGCTGCGCGTGGTGGGCAACCTGCCCTACAACATCTCCACGCCCATCCTGTTCCATCTGCTGGACCATGTGCAGGTCATCGAAGACCAGCACTTCATGCTGCAAAAGGAAGTGATCGACCGCATGGTGGCCCAGCCTGCCACCAGCGACTACGGGCGCCTGTCGGTGATGCTGCAATGGCGCTACGCGATGGAAAACGTGCTGTTCGTTCCCCCGGAGAGCTTCGACCCGCCCCCGCGCGTGGACAGCGCCGTGGTGCGCATGGTGCCGCACGCAGAGCCCGCGCCCTTGTCGATGCCCCTTCTGGAAGAGCTGGTGCAGGTCGCCTTCAGCCAGCGCCGCAAGCTGCTGCGCCACACGCTGGGCCGCTGGCTCGAAGCGCGCCAGTTCGCCGGCACCTTCGACACCCAGCGCCGCGCCGAGGAGGTTCCGGTGAGCGAGTTTGTGGCCTTGGCACAGCAGTGCTCTTGAATCAATAGCTGCTGGCGCTTGATGGACAAGCGCTAGGGTTTGATTTGACTAAGATGACAGCCACTGGCGCGGCCCGAGCGGAGGATGCCAGGCAAGGGGCGCCCCATAGTGAGGGCATCCCCCCTTTCCGGCGACGCCGGGAGAAGGGGGAAACGGCGCGCAGCCGCTCAGGGGGATGAGCCAGACTCAGGCAGCCGAAAGCCAGTAGCCGGCGTTGAAAGGGCTGCTCATGCGCAGCGCCATCGGGGACACGTCGACGAGCTTGTCGGTCGGCATTTTCTCGGCGGGCTCCGCGGCGATCTCAATGCCCTCGACACCCTGGGTGCCGGTAGCCTCGTTCGCCCGTTCTGCTTGGCTGGTGGATGCAGAACGGGCTACAGAAAAGAATAGAAACAGCGGAAGGGGATTTTTCGGTCGCCCCAATAGTCGGCGGCGTCGCGGAAGATATCGAGCAGCTGTTCACGCGCTTCCTTGTCGAACTTGCCGGTGGCGGGGATCTGCTCCAGCACCACGATGAAACCAGGCTGCGGGCCCGATTTGTGCAAGGGATCCGTCATGCAGTCGTACAGCGCATCAAAATTCTTGCCGAAGTGCGACGGGAAGGTGAATTGCCCGGCAATCAGGTCCAGCACATCCTGCTTGGACTGCGCGTGGGCCAGGTTGGCGTACAAGAAATGATGACCCATGGAGGTGGCGGCATCCTGCAGGTCCTGCACGCGGAAGGCGCGAATGGACTGCACGATGTTGGTGCGCACGCCACGCAGTGGCGTTTCCAGGTCTTTACGAAGTGGCGTCTGCATCTCCGCTACTCTTTCTTTATAAAGTCCACAAACTTCTGGCTTCTCGCAAGGCTGCGGAATGCGGCCTGCGCGTGGGGGATTCAAGGTGGCGCGGTGTGCGCTGCCAGGGTTCTTCTGGTCTGCGTGCACCGCATCGGGGGTCATTCGACGATCTCGCGAAAACTGGCGTAGTGGTCGCCGGTGTAGTAGCAGGCGTCCGGAACCCGGGGCTTGCCGCCGCACACGATGCGCCGGGCTCCCCGGTCGCGCGATCCTGGCGTTCTGACGGTGTACTCACGGTAATAGCCCCGCTTGTGGGCGGGCAATAGCCGCTCGCGATTACCAAAAACCGATCCGTCCTTGTCATACGGAAAGGGGCCCCCCTCACGGATCAGCGCATACGTCGCACGCCCTTGGGGCGGCAACTCGGCCAGTGCGATGGGGGTGAGGGAACCGTCGGTGGACGGGGATTTCCGGGCATGCCCCGCCACCGGGGACAACACGAACGCAACACCCAAAACACACAAAAACCCTGCTTTGCGCGCCCGGGTGGCTACAGCCTTCAGCATCAACGAACCTTTCAGAAACTACGGGTTAACCCGAAATTTCGAGCCGCTAGTGTCGCTCAACGGCCCCCAAAAAGCAAGCGTCTGCACAAAGATTGGGCAGACGCTGAAGGGGGCAAGCAGCTTTTTAAGTTAGTGCTTGCTATCTATTTTGGGCTTATCTCGACACGTTGGCATCCGCCACGGTCAGGGCTGTCATGTTCACGATGCGGCGCACGGTGGCGCTGGGCGTCAGGATGTGGACCGGTTTGGCCGCTCCCAGCAGCACCGGGCCGATCGCGATGCCGCCGCCCGCGGCGGTCTTGAGCAGGTTGTAGGCGATGTTGGCCGCGTCGATGTTGGGGAACACCAGCAGGTTGGCGTCGCCCGTCAGTTCGCTGCTGGGCATGAGGGCCGCACGGGCCTTGCCGTCCAAGGCCACGTCGCCGTGCATCTCGCCGTCCACTTCCAGCCAGGGCGCCTGCTGGCGCAGCAGTTCCAGCGTCTGGCGCATCTTCACGGCGCTGGGGTGGTTGCTGGTGCCGAAATTGGAGTGCGACAGGAGCGCGGCCTTGGGCTTGATGCCAAAGCGCATCATTTCCTCCGCGGCCAGCGCGGTGATTTCGGCCAGCTCCTGGGGCGTGGGGTCGTAGTTGACGTGCGTGTCCACCAGGAAGACCTGGCGCCCTGGCAGCATGAGGCCGTTCATGCAGGCATACACGGGCACGTCCTGCGCCGTGCTGTCGGCGCCGCCCGCGTGCTTGCCGATCACCTGGTCGATGTAGAGCAGGTGGTTGGCCGTGGTGCCCCAGGTGCCGCAGATCAGGCCGTCCACCTCGCCCTTGTGCAGCATCATGCAGCCGATGAGCGTGAGGCGCCGGCGCATCTCGATCTTGGCGACCTGCTGGGTGATGCCCTTGCGCTCGGTCATGCGGTGGTAGGTCTGCCAGAAGTCGCGGTAGCGGTGGTCGAAATCGGTGTTGACCACGTCGTAGTCCACGCCTTCCTTCAGGCGCAGGCCGAATTTCTCGATGCGCTGGGCGATGATGGCCGGGCGGCCGATCAGCGTGGGGCGGGCCACCTTCTCGTCCACCACGATCTGCGCGGCGCGCAGCACGCGCTCCTCTTCGCCCTCGGCGTAGGCCACGCGCTTGCGGGCCGCGGTGCGCGCGGCGTCGAAGATGGGCTTCATCGTCGTGCCCGAGGCGTAGACGAAGGTCTGCAGCCGGTCGCGGTAGGCGTCCATGTCGGCGATGGGGCGCTGCGCCACGCCGCTGTCCGCGGCGGCCTGGGCCACGGCCGGCGCGATCTTCATCATCAGGCGCGGGTCGAACGGCTTGGGGATCAGGTATTCGGGGCCGAACGTCAGCTTCTCGCCCACGTAGGCCGCGGCCACCACCTCGCTTTGCTCGGCCTGGGCCAGGTCGGCGATGGCGTGGACGGCGGCGATCTCCATCTCATCGGTGATGGTGGTCGCGCCGCAGTCCAGCGCGCCCCGGAAGATGTAGGGGAAGCACAGGACGTTGTTCACCTGGTTGGGGTAGTCCGAGCGCCCCGTGGCCATGATGATGTCGCCGCGCACGCTGTGCGCCAGCTCGGGCGTGATCTCCGGATTGGGGTTGGCCAGCGCGAAGATCACCGGCCGCTCGGCCATCGTGGCCACCATCTCGGGCTTGAGCACGTTGCCCGCCGACAGGCCCAGGAACACGTCCGCGCCCACCATCACCTCGGCCAGCTTGCGGGCCTCGGTCTTCTGCATGAACTGGCGCTTGTCGTCGTCCATCAGCTCTTCGCGGCCTTCATAGACCACGCCGGCCAGGTCGGTGACGAACACGTTCTTGCGCTGCACGCCCACCTTGAGCAGCAGGTTCAGGCAGGCCAGCGCCGCCGCGCCCGCGCCGCTGGTGACCAGTTTCACGTCCTCGATCTTCTTGCCCGCCACCTTGAGCGCATTCACGATGGCCGCCGCCACGGTGATGGCCGTGCCGTGCTGGTCGTCGTGGAAGACGGGGATCTTCATGCGCTTGCGCAGTTCGCGCTCCACGTAGAAGCAGTCGGGTGCCTTGATGTCTTCGAGGTTGATCGCGCCGAACGTCGGCTCCAGCGCGGCGATCACCTCCACCAGCTTGGCCGGGTCCTTCTCGTCGATCTCGATGTCGAACACGTCCACGCCGGCGAATTTCTTGAACAGCACGCCCTTGCCTTCCATCACCGGCTTGGAGGCCAGCGCGCCGATGTCGCCCAGGCCCAGCACGGCGGTGCCGTTGCTGATGACGGCCACCAGGTTGCCACGCGCGGTGTAGCGGAAGGCGTTGGCGGGGTCCTTCACGATCTCCTCGCAGGGCGCGGCCACGCCGGGCGAGTAGGCCAGGGCCAGGTCGTGCTGGTTCACCATCTGCTTGGTGGCGGCGATGGCGATCTTGCCGGGCTTGGGAAATTCGTGGTACTCGAGAGCGGCACGGCGCAGCTGGGCGCGCTTGTCGGAATCGTTGTTGTTGTTCTGGGCCGTGGTGTTCTCGGGCATTCAGTGTCTCCAACTCAGGGGGTGGGTGCAAAAACCGGGCTGCAGAGGCGCTGCAGTGGCTGTCAGCTTTGTAAGGGTCTGCGATTGTAGGGCGGTGGTCGTGAAAACCCTAGTAAGCGAATCTGCTTATATGGGTGGATCAGCCATGACCCCATCGGCTGCAATCCCCCACAAGGCAAGACGCCCCGCAGCCGGGGCGGCTGCGGGGCGTCTTGGCCTGGGCGCGGGGGCTCGGTCAGCGGCTGCTGGGGAAGCTGAACACTGCGCCTTCGCGCACGCCGGCCGAGGGCCAGCGCTGCGTGATGGTCTTGCGCTTGGTGTAAAAGCGCACGGCATCGGGCCCGTAGGCGTGCAGGTCGCCGAACAGGCTGCGCTTCCAGCCGCCGAACGAGTGGTAGGCCACGGGCACGGGCAGGGGCACGTTCACGCCCACCATGCCGACCTGGATGTGGTCGGTGAAGTAGCGCGCGGCTTCGCCGTCGCGCGTGAAGATGCAGGTGCCGTTGCCGTATTCGTGGGCGTCGATCAGGTTCATCGCCTCTTGCAGCGTCTTCACGCGCACCACGCCCAGCACGGGCCCGAAGATCTCTTCCTGGTAGATCTTCATGCCGGGCCGGACGTTGTCGAACAGGCACGCGCCCAGGAAGTAGCCGTTCTCATGGCCTGCGGCCACCTGCACGCCCCG
Organism: Acidovorax sp. GW821-FHT11A03; assembly: GCF_058809075.1. NCBI lineage: Bacteria > Pseudomonadati > Pseudomonadota > Betaproteobacteria > Burkholderiales > Comamonadaceae > Acidovorax > Acidovorax sp. GW821-FHT11A03. The sequence goes on along the minus strand of NZ_JBXASG010000004.1, from coordinate 326,042 downwards.
GCCGTCCACCACCAGGGTCGCGCCTTCGGCCACGCCGCTGTCCACATAGGACTTCACTTTCTCGAAGTGCTGCCGGGTGACCAGCGGGCCCATGTCGTTGCCGTTGTCCGTGCCGGGGCCGACCTTCATCCTGGCGATCTCGGCCTTCAGCCCGGCGACCACGGCGTCTCCCACCTCGTCACCCACGGCGACGAGCAGGGGGATGGCCATGCAGCGCTCGCCGCAGGAGCCATAGGCCGCGCCCATCAGCGCGCTCACGGCGTTGCCCACGTCGGCATCGGGCATCAGCACCGCGTGGTTCTTGGCGCCGCCCAGGGCCTGCACGCGCTTGCCGTGCTTGCAGCCTTCGGCGTAGATGTACTCGGCGATGGGCGTGGAGCCCACGAAGCTCACGGCCTTCACGCGCGGGTCGGCCAGCAGCGTGTCCACCGCTTCCTTGTCGCCATTGACCACGTTGAGCACGCCGGGCGGCAGGCCGGCTTCGAGCGCGAGCTGGGCCACGAACAGCGTCGAGGACGGGTCGCGCTCCGACGGCTTGAGCACGAAGGTGTTGCCGCAGGCCACGGCCATGGGCCACATCCACAGCGGCACCATGGCCGGGAAGTTGAACGGGGTGATGCCGGCGCACACGCCCAGCGCCTGGAATTCGCTCCAGGAGTCGATGGACGGGCCCACGTTGCGGCTGTGCTCGCCCTTGAGCAGCTCGGGCGCGTAGCTGGCGAACTCCACGTTCTCGATGCCGCGCTGCAGCTCGCCATGCGCATCGGCCAGCACCTTGCCGTGCTCGGCGGTGATCAGCGCGGCGATCTTGTCGGCGTTGTCCTCGAGCAGGACTTTCAGCTTGCCCATCACGCGCGCGCGCTTGAGCGGTGGGGTGTTGCGCCAGGCCGGGAAGGCGGCCTGGGCCGAGGCGATGGCCTGTTCCACCGTGGCCTTGCTTGCCAGGGCCACGCTCGTGTGGGACTCGCCGGTGGCGGGGTCGAACACCGGCTGGGTGCGCGCCGTGTCGGCAACGGGCTGGCCGTCGATCAGGTGGCCGATGGTGGTGGTGACGTTCTTGTCGTGGTTCATGTCTGGATATGATTAAAAAATGCTTCCAGCGCCCATGTGACAAGCGCTGGAAGCTATCAATTCAGGAGCAAAAGGCGTGCCGCGTGTCAGGCGGTTTCCGCCAGGGCGTCGCCCAGGGCGTTCACCATGCGGTCGATTTCAGCCTCGGTGCTGATGAAGGGCGGGGCCAGCTGGATGGTGTCGCCGCCGTAGCGCACGTAAAAGCCCTTGTCCCAGCACTTCATGGCGATCTCGTAGGGCCGGCGGGCGGGCTCGCCCGGCAGCGCGGCGATGGTGATGCCCGCGGCCAGGCCGTAGTTGCGGATGTCCGCCACGTGCTTGGTGCCCTTGAGGCCATGCACGGCCTGCTCGAAATACGGTGCCAGCGCCTGGACGCGGCCGGGCATGTCCTCCTTTTGCAGGATGTCGAGCACTGCATTGCCCGCCGCACAGGCCACGGGGTGGGCCGAGTAGGTGTAGCCATGGGGGAACTCCAGCATGTACTCGGGCCCGCCCTGGCCGATGAAGGTGTCGTAGATCTCCTTGGTGGCGATCACGCCGCCCAGCGGCTGCGCGCCGTTGGTGACCTGCTTTGCAAAGTTCAGGATGTCGGGCGTCACGCCGAAGGCCTCGGCCCCCGTCCAGGCGCCGCAGCGGCCAAAGCCAGTGATCACTTCATCAAAGATCAGCAGGATGTTGTTCTGCGTGCAGATCTCGCGGATGCGTTCCAGGTAGCCCTTGGGAGGGATCACCACGCCAGCCGAACCCGAGAACGGCTCCACGATCACCGCGGCGATGTTCGATGCGTCGTGCAGCGCGATCACGTCCAGCAGCTTGTCGGCCAGCGCACGGCCGCCGTCCTCGGCCATGCCCTTCTGGAAGGTGCCGGCGGGCGGCTGGGTGTGGGGCAGGTGGTCGGCCTCGATGCCCTGGCCGAAGGTCTTGCGGTTGCCCACGATGCCGCCCACGGAGATGCCGCCGTAGTTCACGCCGTGGTAGCCCTTCTCGCGGCCGATCAGGCGCGTCTTGCTGGCCTGCCCCTTGGCGCGCCAGTAGGCGCGGGCCATCTTGAGCGAGGTGTCGGCCGACTCGGAGCCCGAGCCGGTGAAGAACACATAGTCGAGCCCGGCGGGGGTCAGCGCCTTGAGGCGGTTGGCCAGCTCGAAGGAAGCCGGGTGGCCGAACTGGAAGGCCGGGGAGTAGTCCAGCGTCGCGGCGGCCTTGCCGATGGCTTCGGCCACTTCCTTGCGGCCATGGCCCAGGCCCGAGCACCACAGGCCCGACAGGCCGTCGAAGATCTTGCGGCCCTCGGCGTCGGTGTAGTAGGCGCCCTGGCCGCTCACGATCATGCGCGGCTTGGCCTTGAAGTTGCGGTTGCCGGTGAAGGGCATCCAGTGCGCCTCCAGCCATTCGGCGTCCATGCGGGGGCCTTCGGCGCCAGCGGCGGTTTTTTCGATGTTGACGAAGCTCATGGGATTCTCCAGTGCAAGACGGCGGCAAAAGCAGGGGCAGGCCCGTCCATGCAGGGCGGGTGCGTGGCATTGTTGCGCTGGCGGTTAATCTCTAAAATAGTCCAATATCAATGTTTACTTGACGGTTTATGCAAGTAATGCCCGCCACCCCGCACGCCACCGCCACCCCAGCAGCTGCCCCGCCCGCCAGTGCGGCCCGGCACCGCGCCGTGCTGGGGCAGCTCAGCGACATGGACCTGCGCCTGCTGCAGGTGTTCAAGAGCGTGGCGGAGTGCGGGGGCATGTCGGCCGCCGAGCTGGAACTGAACATCGGCACCAGCACCGTGAGCCGCCACATGAAGGACCTGGAGACCCGCCTGGGCCTCACCCTGTGCCGGCGCGGGCGGGCCGGTTTCGCGCTCACGGCCGAGGGGCAGCGCGTATACGACGAAACCCTGCGGCTGCTGTCCGCGGTGGACGCGTTTCGCAGCAGCATCGATGACATCCACCGCCGCATGGGCGGCAGGCTGGAGGTGGCGGTGTTCGACAAGACCGCCAGCAACCCGGCCGCCCACATTGGGGATGCGATCGCACTGTTCGCCAGCCAGGCGCCCGAAGTGAGCCTGCAGATGCACGTGGCCTCGATCCCGGCCATCGAGCGCGGGCTGATCGATGGCAGCTTCCACGTGGGCATCATCCCGGCGCACCGCACATCGCAAAGCCTGGTCTATGCCGACCTGTTCGCCGAAACCATGCTGCTGTACTGCGGCGCGCGCCACCCCCTGCACGGCACCGACCATGCCGCGCTGACCTGGGAATCGCTGCGCGCCTACCAGTTCGCGGGGCTGGGCTACCACTCGCCCAACATGGAGCTGAGCCACAGCACGCGCCTGCCGCGCAAGGCCACGGGCTTCGACCAGGAGTCGATCGCCACGCTCATCCTCTCGGGCCGCTACCTGGGCTTCCTGCCGGACCACTATGCCGAGGGCTTCGAGCGCCAGGGGCTCATGCAGGCGGTATTGCCCGGGCGGTTCCACTACCGCTGCCAGTTCGTGAGCGTGCTGCGCAAGTCGCCGCAGCCCCCGCGCGCGGCCCAGGCCTTCGCGCAATGCCTGCTGCAGGCGCATGGTTGATGGCGCCTTCCTTGCCTGCGCAGCGGCGCGGGCGGACAATCCCCGTTCCTTGACTGGGCGCTGTGCGCGGGGTACGTGATGGCAAGCATTTCTTCGATCGGCAGCTCCGGCCTGCAGGCCGCCCAGGTGCGGCTGGACGCGTCGGCCAACAACGTGGCCAACATGAACACCCCGGGCTACCGCCGCGAGGTGGTGGCGCAGGAAGAGGCCGCCGACAGCGCGGGGGTGCGCGCCACGGTGCAGCGCGAGCAGGAGGCGCAAGGGGTGGCGCTGGAGAAGGAGGCCGTCGAGCAGATGTCGGCCACCTATGCGTTCAAGGCCAACCTGCAGACCCTCAAGACACAGGATGAGATGATGGGCTCGCTGCTGGACGTGAAGGCCTGACGGCCATCGCGGTCCACGCCCCCAACAAAGCCCCGCCAGCCGGGGCTTTTTTCTTTTCCTGTTTCCTTCCGGTGCCTAGCCGGGGCCGGCGGGGGCCAGCCCGGCCAGGCGCTGGACCAGCCAGCGCTGAAAAGCCAGGCCCGTGGCGGTGCGGCTGCGCAGGGGGATTGTGTACATGGTGGCTCCTTGGGGTGACGGAGGTCAGCCGGCCTGCAGCGCCCTGCTGGGCGTGTGGGCCAGGGCGGCATCGCGCGCGCGGCGCCGGGCGGCGCGGTCCCAGGCCTTCTCATGGAAGAAGAAGGCCACCGCCTGCACCGTGGGCTCGAGCAGGCTCAGGGTGAGCGAGGCCCACAGGTTGCCGGTCACGGCGTAGGCCACCAGGGCGGCCACGCCAATGTGGATCAGGTAGTAGCTGCCCGTCTTCAGCAGCATGGTCTTGTTCTGGCGGGCGGCGCGGCGGATGTGGGACATGGAGGACTCCGGGTATCTGCAAGCCCCGCCGTGGCGGCAGGGATGAAGGAATGGTAGTCATTCTCAATAGCAAAAGCCAATTGGTACAGGCTAATACAAACATAGGCGCTATCAAACGCCCGCGCCGGACGGGTGGTGCGGCGGGGCCGCGCCCGGGTGGGAAGCCCTTCACGCCGGCGGGCTGAAAAAAGCGCCGGCCGGCACCGGTGCCGTTGCTATGATGGCCGCTCTTTTCAACCCCCTCTTACAACCGCCGGGAGCACACATGGCCCTCATGGACTTCATCAAGAAACAGTTCATTGACATCATCCAGTGGACTGAAGAGGGGGACGGCACCCTTGCCTGGCGTTTCCCGATGGCGGGCATGGAAATCCAGAACGGCGGCACGCTGGTGGTGCGCGAGTCGCAGATGGCGGTGTTCGTGAACGAGGGCCAGGTGGCCGACGTGTTCGCGCCCGGCACCTACAAGCTCACCACGCAGACGCTGCCGGTGCTCACCTACCTCAAGAACTGGGACAAGCTCTTCGAGTCCCCCTTCAAGAGCGACGTCTACTTCTTCAGCACGCGCCAGCAGATCGACCAGAAGTGGGGCACGCCCCAGCCCATCACGATCCGCGACAAGGACTTCGGCGCCGTGCGCCTGCGCGCGTTCGGCAACTACGCGTTCCGCATCGCCGACCCCAAGCTGTTCCACACCGAGATCTCCGGCACGCGCGAGTCCTACCCCGTGGCCGACCTCGAAGGCCAGCTGCGCGGCCTGGTGCTGCAGAACATCAGCAACGCCATCGCGGGCAGCGGCCTGCCGTTCCTGGACCTGGCGGCCAACCAGGTCATGTTCGCCGATGCGCTGACCAAGGAGCTCGCGCCCGTCTTCGCCAAGCTGGGCCTCCTGATCGAGAACCTCACGGTGCAGAACGTCTCGCTGCCCGAGGAGCTGCAAAAGATCCTCGACCAGAAGATCGGCATGGGCATGGTCGGCAACGACATGGGCAAGTTCATGCAGTACCAGACGGCGCAGGCCATCCCCAAGTTCGCCGAAGGCGCGGGCAATGGCGGTGGCGGCATCGCGGGCGACGCCATGGGCCTGGGCGCGGGCGTGGCGTTGGGCCAGGTGCTGGCGCAGAACCTGCAACAGGGCCTGCAAGGCGGCGGTGCGGCCGCGCAGGCAGCGCCTGCGGCTGCTGCTGCTGCCGCAGTGGGTGTCAAGCCCGAGGACGTGATGGCCACGCTGGAGAAGCTGGGCGAGCTCAAGTCCAAGGGCATCCTGACCCAGGAAGAGTTCGACGCCAAGAAGGCCGAACTGCTCAAGAAGCTGGTCTGATTCCGGTTGCTATCATAAATATAGCTGCTTGCGCTGGAGGGATCAGCGCCAGAGGCCAAAAAGGCCCCAAAACCGCGTAGCGCGGCGCAGGCAGCAGCCCCCCGATGGCCACCGACCCCACACAGCGTTACTACCGCGCGCCCTGCCCGGGCTGCGGCGCGCCGGTTGAATTCCGCAGCGCGCAGTCCACGCACGCCGTCTGCGGCTACTGCCAGAGCACCGTGGTGCGCAATGGCGACGTGCTGCAGCGCCTGGGCAAGATGGCCGAGCTGTTCGACGACCACAGCCCGCTGCAGCTCATGGCCAGCGGGCGCATCCAGCTCGATGGCAAGGATGTGCCCTTCACCCTCATCGGCCGCCTGCAGTACAAGGGCGACGCGGGCACCTGGACCGAATGGACCGCCTTTTTGCAGGACGGCACCCTGGCCACGCTGGGCGAGGACAACGGCGCCTACGTCTTCACCCGCCCCATCGACCCAGGCCGCGAGATGCCCGAGGCCGCGCGCTTTCGCATCGGCAGCACCACCGCCATCAACGGCAAGCCCTACAGCGTGGCCTACACGGGCCAGGCATCGCTCATCTCGGCCCAGGGCGAGCTGCCCAAGCTGCCGCCGCTGGGCCATCCGTTCGGCATGGTCGAACTGCGCAGCGCCGACGGCGAAGTGGTCAGCATCGACTACGGCCACACGCCGCCCAACGTCGAGCGCGGCAAGGCCGTGCTGCTGGAAGACCTGCAGCTCACCGGCCTCAAGGACGAATCGGCCAAGGACGAAAAAGGCCGCCAGTTCAACTGCCCGCACTGCGGCGCGCCCGTGCAGGTGCAGCTGTCCACCTCCAAGAGCGTCACCTGCGGCTCGTGCGCCAGCATCATCAGCCTGGACAGCGGTGTGGGCGGCGAGCTGCGCTCGGCCGAGCAGGACGAGCCCGTGCAGCCCCTCATTCCGCTGGGCAGCAAGGGCCAGCTGCAGGGCGTGCACTGGCAGGTGGTGGGCTTTCAGCACCGCATGGGCGTGGAGCCCGGCGACGACGAGCACTTCGGCTGGAGCGAATACCTGCTCTACAACCAGAAGCGCGGTTTTGCCTTCCTGGTCGATTCCGAAGAAGGCTGGAGCATGGTGCGCCCCACCACGGGCGCGCCGCAGATGGCGGCCACGGGGCGCTCGGCCACCTACATGGGCACCAAGTACGACCTCAAGTACACCTACGAGGCCGAAACCACCTATGTGCTGGGCGAGTTCTACTGGCAGGTCACGCGCGGGCAGAAAACCACCAACCGCGACTTCGCCAGCGCCAAAGGCCTGCTCTCGATGGAGCAAAGCCCCAATGAGATCACCTGGTCGGCCGGCGACAAGCTCGCCAGCGACACGGTGGCCAAGGCCTTCAAGCTCGACGACAAGAAAGACGTGCTGCAGCGCGACGACCCGGGGCCCTTCGTGGCCAAGTCCGGGCTGGGCTGCGGCACCGTCATCCTCATCGCCATTGTCATCCTCATCCTGCTGTTGCTGCTCAGCCGCTGCAGCCGCTGCGACCCGCGGGTGGAGAACTGCTCGTCGTCCAGCTACCGCAGCTCGGGCGGCTCGTATGGCGGGTATTCGTCCGGCGGCAGCCACAAGTAGCCCCGGGTTGCCGCAAGCCCCCGGGGGGCGCCGGCAGTTTTGCAACCTTTCCCGCCAGCCTGTCTGGCGGCAACCTTTTCGTTCAAGGAGATCACATCATGATGGGAATCGAATGGCTCAGGCCCGCGGCGTTCCTCGGGTCCATCCTGTATGCGCTGATTGGCGTGGTCATCTTCTGGCTGTGCTTCGTCATCGTCGACAAGATCACGCCGTATGACCTGTGGCGCGAAATCGTCGAGAAGCAGAACCAGGCGCTGGGCCTGGTGGTGGCGGCGATGTGCCTGGGCATCAGCATCATCGTGGCGGCGGCGATCCACTGACGCACCTTGCCTGAAGCGGCGCTCCCCCCGGGGCCGCGCCGGTGACCGCCTTGCAATCCGACCTGAATTCCCCCGCCTCCCCGCCCGAGGCCATGGGCGCCCGCTCCGGCCCCCGCCCCATCGAGATCGCCCTGCTCACCAGCGTCTTCGTCGTGGCCGCCTGCGGCCTGCTGTACGAGCTGGCCGCGGGCGCGCTCGCGTCCTATGTGCTGGGCGACTCGGTGCTGCAGTTCTCCACCATCATCGGCACCTACCTGTTCGCCATGGGCGTGGGTTCGTGGCTGTCGCGCTACTTCGAGCGGCAGCTGCCCGCGCACTTCCTGCGCATCGAGCTGCTGGTGGCGCTGGTTGGCGGCGCGCTGCCGGCCACCCTGTTCCTGGCCAACGCCTACACGCCGGGCGCGTTCCGCTTCCTGCTGTACGGCATGGTGCTCATGGTGGGCACGCTGGTGGGGCTGGAGATCCCGCTGGTCATGCGCATCCTCAAGCGCAACGTGGCGCTCAAGGACCTGGTCTCGCAGGTGCTCACGTTCGACTACCTGGGCGCGCTGGCGGTCTCGCTGGCGTTCCCGCTGCTGCTGGTGCCGCACCTGGGGCTCATCCGCACGGGGCTGCTCTTCGGCCTGATGAACGCGGCCGTGGCGCTGTGGGCGGTGTGGCTGTTCCGGCATGAATTGCGGCGCCTGAAGGCGCACCTGGCGGCCTGCGTGATGGTGCTGGGCATCCTGCTGGCCGCCCTGGCGGGGGCCGAATACATCACCAGCGTGGCCGAGGACAAGTTCTACCAGGACCGCATCGTGTTCAGCACCGCATCGCCCTACCAGCGCATCGTGGTCACGCACGGGCGTGTGGGGCACCGGCTGTACCTCAACGGCAACCTGCAGTTCGCGCAGTCCGACGAGTACCGCTACCACGAGGCCCTGGTGCACCCCGCCATGTCGGCACACGGTGCGCCCAAACGCGTGGCGGTGCTGGGCGGTGGCGACGGCATGGCGGTGCGCGAGATCCTCAAGTACCCGTCGGTCGAGTCCGTGACGCTGGTCGAACTGGACCCGGCCATGACAAAAATCTTCAGCGAGAACCCCACGCTCGCGCGCCTGAACGGCAACGCCTTGCAGAACCCCAAGGTGAAGATCGTCAACACCGATGCCTTTGGCTGGCTGCAGGAGGGGTCGGACACGTTTGATGTCATCGTGGTGGACTTTCCCGACCCCACCAATTTTTCCATCGGCAAGCTCTACACCAACAGCTTCTATGCGCTGCTGGACAAGCGCCTGGCGGCCAGCGGCTACGCGGTGGTGCAGACCACGTCGCCGCTGGTGGCGCGCCAGAGCTTCTGGACCGTGGTGCAGACCATCGAGTCCGTGGGCCTGCAGGCCGCGCCGTACCACGCCCATGTGCCCAGTTTTGGCGAATGGGGCTTCATCATCGCCAGCCGCAGGCCCTGGCGCCTGCCCGGGGCCTTGCCCGATGGCCTGCGGTTTCTGGGCACCGACTCGCTGCCCCTGCTGTTCGATTTTCCGCGCGACATGGCGCGGGTGCCCGCCGAGGTGAATCGGCTGTCCAACCAGGCGCTGGTGCACACGTACGAGCGCGAGTGGGGAAAACATTGAGAAGCCCCCCTGAGCCGCTTCGCGTCTTCCCCCCGCTCTCGCAGCGCTGCGCGCAGCGGGCAGGGGGACGCCCCCAGCGCACGCCAGCGAAGCGCCGCCAATGCGGCTTTGCGGCCCTTGCGCGGGGGCCGCTGGTCTGGGCCGCGCCGGTCGCAAGCCGCGCAGGCGTTGCGTACACCCGGAGACACTGACGCCATGCAACGTCGCCATTTCCTAGCCACCGCCGCCGCCTCGACTGCCGCCGCGGTGCTCCTGCCGGGTTGCGACAAGGCCCCTCGCGTCTTGGAAGGCGGCTTCACCGGCATCGACATGGCGCGCGGCCACCAGCTGCGCGACTGGCTCAAGACCGGCTCCTGGCCCGCGCCGGCCGTGGTGCGGCGCGCGCAGGTCATCATCGCGGGCGGCGGCGTGGCGGGGCTGGCGGCGGCGCGGTCGCTGCGGCTGGCGGGCATCGCGGACTTCGCGCTGCTGGAGCTGGAGGACAGCGCGGGCGGCAACAGCCGGGGCGGGGCCGTGCAGGGCATTGCCTGCCCGCTGGGCGCGCACTACCTGCCGGTGCCCGGCGACGATGCGCGCGAAGTGCAGGACCTGCTGGAAGAGCTGGGCCTGCGCCAGCGCGTGGCCGGCCGCTGGCGCTACGACGAGCGCCACCTGTGCCACAGCCCGCAGGAGCGCCTGTTCTTCGAGGGCGCATGGCAGGAAGGCCTGCTGCCGGTGCAGGGCGTGGACGATGCAACCCTGGCCCAGTACCGCCGCTTCGCGCAGGCCGTGGCGCAGCAGTCCAAGGCCGCGCGCTTCACCATGCCGGTGCTCAAGTCGCTGGACGCCAGAAAGCCCCTGGCACCCGCGCACCAGGCGCTGGATGCGGTGACGTTCGACGCCTGGCTGCAGCAGCAGGAGCTGGACGATCCGCACCTGCGCTGGTACCTCGACTACTGCTGCCGCGACGACTACGGCGCGGGCACCGCGCGTGTGTCGGCATGGGCGGGCATCCACTACTTTGCCAGCCGCCATGGTTTTCACGCCCCGGGCGAGGCCGCGGACGAGGCACGCGAAAGCGTGCTCACCTGGCCGCAGGGCAATGGCTGGATCACCCAGCGCCTGGCGGCCCCGCTGCAGAACAGTGCCCAAGGTGGCGGCCAGCTGCGCGCCGCCACCAGCGTATTGCGCATCACCGAGAACCGCCACGGCGTGGAGGTGGATGCCTTCAACCACGCCACCGACAGCGTGGAGCGCTGGCAGGCGCCGCGCTGCATCGTGGCGCTGCCGGTGTTCATGGCGGCGCGCGTGGTGCAAAACCCGCCCGCGTTCCTCACCGGCGCCGCAAGGCGCCTGGGCTGGGCGCCCTGGCTCGTGGCCAACATCCACATCGACAGTGCCCTGACCGACAGGCCCGGCGCCGCCCCCGCCTGGGACAACGTTCTGTACGCCGACCCCACGGCGGGCGGCCTGGGCTACGTGAACGCCGGACACCAGCGCCTGGACGCGCGTGCCGTGCTCGCGGGGCCCACGGTGCTGACCTACTACCAGGCGCTGGGCGATGCTCCCGACGGCCGCCAGCAACTCGCCACCCAGCCCTGGCAGCACTGGGCCGATCCGATCCTGGCCGCACTGGCGGTGCCCCACCCCGACCTGCGCCAGCGTGCCACGCGCGTGGACATCACGCGCTACGGCCACGCCATGGCCATCCCCACGCCCGGGATGCTCGGCTTTTTAAGTCAAATTGGCCTCCAGCGCTTACCAGGAAAGCGCAGGCAGCTATCAAATGGTGAGCAAACGCCCTGGATTCCCACCCCCGCCACGGCGCGGCTGGCGTTCGCGCACAGCGACTGGTCGGGCTACTCGGTGTTCGAAGAGGCCTTCACGCGCGGGCACGGCGCGGGGCTGGTGGCGGCGGGCTGACCCCGATGGCTGGGCCTGAACTGCACATCCACGTGGCGCAGCAGCGATTGCACCTGGTGGTGGCCGGGGCCATCGAGCGCAGCTACCCGGTATCGACCGCCCTGAACGGCGTGGGCGAACGCAAGGGCAGCGGCTGCACCCCGCGCGGCCAGCACCGCGTGCGCGCCAAGGTGGGCGCGGGCTGCGCGCCGGGCACGGTGTTCGTCGGGCGGCGGGCCACCGGCGAGATCTATTCGCCCGCGCTGGCGGCACGGCACCCGGGGCGCGACTGGATCCTGTGCCGCATCCTCTGGCTGGCCGGCTGCGAACCCGGCGTGAACCGGGGCGGCGCGGTGGACACGCTGCGCCGCTTCATCTACATCCATGGCTGCCCGGAGGGATCGCCCCTCGGGGTGCCCGCCTCGCACGGCTGCGTGCGCATGGCCAATGCCGACGTGATGGACCTGTTCGACCGGGTCGCCGTCGGCACGCTGGTGCGCATCGAGGAGGGCGCCGCCTCCTGACAGGGTGCGGGCGCCATGACACCAGGCCCCACCCTTGCCAGGGGCGGCGCCCTCCGCGGTGTCAGCCGTCGATGGGGGTGCGGGGGGTGTCCAGCGTGAGCTGGTAGAACGCCGCATCCAGCCACCGCCCAAACTTGAAACCCACCTGGGGCATCGTGCCCGTGTGCACGAACCCCAACTGCTGGTGCAGCCGGATGCTGCCTGCGTTCGCCGCGTCGATGCACCCCACGATGGCGTGGATGTCGGCGGCCTTCGCCCGCTCGATCAAGGCCCGCATCAGCCAGGCGCCCAGTCCGCGGCCCCGGCAGTCCTTGTGGACATAGACACTGTGCTCGACCGTGTACTTGTAGGCCGGAAACGCGCGGAATGTGCCCCACGAGGCAAAGCCCAGCAGCCTGCCCTGGGCATCGGCGGCCCCCAGCACCGGGAATCCGCCGGCCCGCTTGGCGGCGAACCAGCTGGCCATGGCCGACGGCGGGCGGGGCACATAGTCATACAGCGCCGTCGAGGTCACGATGGCATCGTTGAGGATGTCCAGAATGGCGCTGGCATGCGCTGGCTCGGTGCAGTCGATGAGATGAACGTCGGGAGAGGGCGTGGTGGTGGTGGTGGAGTTCATGGTGGCGGAGATGGACAAAGTGGCGGGAATCCGGTCAGCGGTGGCCGTGGGCGGCCACATCGCAGAGGGCGACCAGGTAGTGGGCCTCCTGGTCGGCGGGATTGGAAAAGACCAGGGGCTCCGTGAGCCGCACGGCCAGGCAGTCGCCCTTGCGCAGCACATGGAGCGTGTCTCCCTGCGAGATCTCCATGCGGCCTTTGAGCACCCACACCTGCTGGTGCAGCGAGCCGTCCAGCCGGCCGCCCTCGTAGGCCACGCGCGCGCCGGCGGGAAACCGCACCTCCGCCAGCTGCAGCGGCGAGGGCCACGCGGGGGGCGACACCTGCTTTCTCACATAGCCGGACTGCGGGTCCACCCACTCCACCTGGTCGCCATGCCGCACCAGCGGAGCGGCCCGCGCCGGGGTGGGCGGCGCCTCGCCGAACAGTTCGCCCAGCGACACGCCCAGCGCCGATGCCAGGCGGTCGAGCACCACCGCCGTCGGGTTGGTCTGGCCCCGTTCGATCACGGAGATCATCGAGCGGCTCACGCCGGAACGGGCGGCCAGGCTGTCGAGGCTGTCGTTGCGCGACGCACGCAGCCCATGGATGCGGCGGCCAATCCTGGCGCTGATGTCCTCGGCGGAGAGGGGCATTGGATTTCCATCAAATGGGATTTTGTCCATCATATTGGATTTCTAGCCGCATCGGACCACCCGCCCGCACGGCAAGGGGGGTGTCCAGGTTTTCCGGTGCGTAGAAAAGAACGCGCGTGTGCCCTCCGTCACTTGCCTGTCACACCGCCCCGGCATCGTCCGCCTTTTGTTTCTTCAAAGTCGACGCATGTTTCACCTCTCACGCATTGCTGCTGGCGCCACCTTGGCCTGCGCTGCCCTGGTTCCTTCCCACGCCCAGCAGGCCTACCCCGCCACGCTGGCGGGCCACGCCGTGCTGCCGGCCTTCACGCTGATCGCCGCGCCCAAGGACGCCCCGCAGGACCTGCAGGCCAGCGGCAAGTTCACTACCCCGCGCCGCGTGGAGGCCGTGGGCACCGTGATGGGCCAGTCGGGCGGGCGCGACACCGGCGTGTCCGTGCCCTTCAGGGGCCAGCCCATCCAGGGCCATTCGGGCATCAAGCGCATGGCCGACGGCTCGTTCTGGATCCTCACCGACAACGGCGCGGGCGCCAAGGCCAATTCGCCGGATTTCATGCTCTACCTCAACCACTACGCCGTGGACTTCAAGAGCGGCCAGTTCAACCGGATCAAGACCGTGTTCCTGCACGACCCGGACAAGAAGGTGCCGTTTCGCATCACGCACGAAGGCACGGAACAGCGCTACCTGACCGGTGCCGACTTCGACCCCGAGAGCTTCCAGTTCGCGGGCGGCGCGCTGTGGATCGGCGACGAGTTCGGTCCCTCCCTCATCAAGGCCGACCTGAACGGCAAGGTGCTGGGTGTGTTCGAGACCAAGGTGGACGGCAAGGTGGTGCGCTCGCCCGACGCCCCCGGCGTGCTGATGCCCGGCGCGCCGGACGCCAAGCCCACGCCGTTCGAGGTCAAGCGTTCCAAGGGCTACGAAGGCATGGCCGCGTCCAGGGACGGCAGCAAGCTCTATGCGCTGCTGGAAGGCGCGCTGTGGAACGAGGAGGCCAAGGCGTATGAGAACGTGGGCGGCAGGCAGTACCTGCGCGTGCTGGAGTTCGATGTGAAGTCCGAGCAGTGGACGGGCCGCCACTGGAAGTACGTGCTGGAGGCCAACCACCACGCGATCGGCGACTTCAACATGATCGACAACACCACGGGTTTGATCATCGAACGCGACAACGGCGAAGGCACAGCCGACAAGGCCTGCCCGGAAGGCCACAAGCGCACCGACTGCTTCCACGACCTGGCCAAGTTCAAGCGCGTCTACAAGGTCGAGATGAGCGACGCCAACGTGGGCGGCGAGATCCGCAAGGTGGGCTACATCGACCTGATGAACATCCAGGACCCGCAGCGCCTGGCCCGGAAGCCGCTGAACAACGGCGTGCTCACCTTCCCGTTCTTCACCATCGAGAACGTGGACGTGGTGGACGGCACACACATCGTCGTGGGCAACGACAACAACCTGCCCTTCAGCAGCAGCCGCGAGCCGAACAAGGCCGATGACAACGAGCTGGTGCTGCTGGAAGTGGGCGAACTGCTGCGGGCCAGGTAGGGGCAAGCCGGTCGGCGCATGCCGGGAGCGGGCTGATGATGCCTTGGCGCCCCGGCCCGCGCACCCCGCCCTGCGCTGCGTTACGTTGAGCGGCCGATCAGGGGCCGGCGAGGCGGGTGCGCTGATCGATGAATCGCCACCAGCTATCCAAAGAGGAGCGAGTGACGCGGCTTCGCCGCGGGCCCGCCTGCCCGCCCGCTGGCGCTCAGTGCGCCGCGTCCATGCGCAGCTTGTACGCCACGCCATCGCGCCCGGGGTCGGCGCCGCCGTGCAGGCCGTCGGGCTGCACCTGCACGCCGTGCACCCAGCCAATGGTGTAGTTGTAGGGGTTGCGGCCGACCGCGTAGCCCTGGGCTTCGAGCGCGCGCGTGGTGTGGCGCGGGATACGGTTGCACACGTCGATGGCGTTGCTGGTGGACGAAAACCGCGGCGCCGACACGGCGGCCTGCATCTCCATGCCGTGGTCGATCACGTTGAGCAGCACCTGCAGCACGCCCATGGCGATCTGCGTTCCACCCGGTGCGCCCAGCACGATGTCCAGCCTGCCGTCCTTGAACGTCATGGTGGGGCAGGACGACGTGAAGCGGCTCTTGCCCGGCTGGATGCTGCCCGCACGGCCCGGGCGCGGGTCGAACACGCCCATGCAGCCGTTGTACAGGAAGCCCATGCCCGGCGTGATGATGCCCGAGGGCATGGCCAGCGAGTGCGTCATCGACACGGCGTTGCCGTCCGCATCGACCACGCTCAGGTGCGTGGTGTCGCGTGGCACGGGCGCGCCGGGGTTCACGCGCTCCACGCTGAAGCGCTGGCCCGCGCGGATCTGTTCGGCCGCCTCGCGGGCCATGTCCTTGGACAGGAGCTTGTCGAGCGGCACGTCGAAGAATTTCGGATCGCCGATGCAGCGGTCCTTGTCGGCCGTCGCCTTCTTCATCGCCTCGCACACCAGCCGGAGGTATTCGGGGCTGTTGTGCTCCATGCCGCGCAGCTCGAAGTGCTCCAGGATGTTGAGCATCTCCAGCAGCATGGCGCCGCCGCCGGGGGGCTGGTTGGTGGTGACGGTGCGGTCGCGGTAGCTGCCCACCAGCGGCGGGTTGCGCGTGACCTCGTACCGGGCCAGGTCCTCGAGCGTGATCAGCGCGCCCAGCGACTGCAGGTGCGCGATCATCTTCTGGGCCAGATCGCCCCGGTAGAACGGCTGCGAGCCTTCTTCGGCGATCTGGCGCAGCACGCTGGCCATGCCAACGTTCCGCAGCGGCGTGCCGATGGGCTTGGGGCGGCCATCGGGGCGGCAGTAGAGCTGTCGGCTGTCCTCGCAGTACTGCAGGCGCTCCAGGTTGCCGACGCGGCCCATGGCGGGCTCGTCGATCCAGAAGGCGTGCATGCCGGGGCGCACAAAGAAACCGTCCGAGGCCCAGCGGATCGCGGGCTCCACCACCTGCTTCCACGGCAGGCGGCCGTGCGCCTGGTGCATGGCTTCCAGGCCCTTGAGCGTGGCGGGTGTGCCAATCGACTGGGGGCCGATGTCGTTGACGCGGCCTGTCAAGATGAAGCCGAAGCCGTCCTTGGTCTCGCCTTCGAGCAGGTGCTCCCACATGTTCTCCCGGGCCGCCAGCGGCGCGGGCGAGTGGAAGTCGAAATACTCATGCACTTGGGCGCCGGGCAGGTACACGGCGGCCGTGCCAAAGCCCGCAATGCCGCACATCAGCGGATCGACCACCGTCTGGGCCAGGGCGCAGGCGACCGCCGCATCCACGGCATTGCCGCCGGCGCGCAGGATGTCGATACCGGATTCGGCGGCCTCGGGCTGCGGGCAGACCACCATGGCTTCTTTTTTCATAGCATTCAAGGGCGAACCCCGTGCGGCATCAGTGACACGGCACGGGGTGGATTGAGAGAGAGGGGCTTGCGGGGCGCGGGCTTACTTGGCGCTGAGGTTCAGCTTTTCGAGCGTGGGGCCCCAGGCCTTGGCGTCGCGCACCGTGGTTTCCATGACCAGCGACGCAGGCCCGGACACGGCGATCACGCCCATGGTCTTGAGCTTGGCCTGCACTTCGGGGCTCTTGTGGAAGCTTTCCGTGGCCTTGTTGAGCTTGTCCACGATGTCGGCCGGCGTGCCGGCGCGCGCCACCACGGCGCTCCATCCCAGGGAGTCAAAACCCTTCACGCCCAGCTCGCCCAGGGTGGGCACATCGGGCAGCTCGGGTGCGCGCTGGGGGGACAGCACGGCCAGCGCATTGAGTTTCTTGGCCTTGATGTGCGGCAACGCTGTGCCATACACCACGCCCATCAGTTCGGTCTGCCCGCCCATGGTGGCCATGACGCCGTCGGCTTCGCCCTTGTAGGGGATGTGGGTCATCGAAATGCCCAGCGCTTCATTCACCAGTTCCACGGCGAGGTGGGTGGAATTGCCCAGTCCGGCGGACGCGAAATTGAGCTTGCCGGGGGCCGCCTTGGCCTTCTCCGTCAGGTCTTTCAGCGTCTTGATGCCCGTGGCGGGATTGGCCGACAGCACGATCGGCACGGTGGTCAGCATGGCCACGCCCGTGAAATCCTTCTCGGGGTTGTAGGGCAGGGGTTTGTAGGTGAACTGGTTGAGCACCATGAGCGACACGCTGCCGTACAGCAGGGTGTAGCCGTCGGTGGGGGCGCTCAGCGCGTTCTGTGCGGCAATGAGCCCCCCTGCGCCGGGCTTGTTTTCCACCACGATGGTGCCGCCCAGGGCCTTGCCGGCATGTTCTGCCCACAGGCGCGCGATCGTGTCGGAGCTGCCGCCCGCCGCCTGCGAGACCACCAGGCGCACGGGACGGTTTGGGTAGGCGCCTTGCGCATGCGCGGCGGTGGCCGTGACGGCTGCGGCAGCGACGCCTATCAGTAGCCTGGAGACGTTGTTGATTGTGTTGAACACGGTGACCTCGACGGGGAAGTTACAGAAAAGATGAGCACATTGTCATGACGAATACTGCTGATTGCCTAGTGAAAAGGCAGAATGGGGCCATGAGGATTTGTTCATGATTGATCGTTCGGAAGGCACGTCCTGGGCGCGGCGCATCAAGGTCCGGCACCTGGAGTCGTTCCTGGTGCTGGACGAGGCGGGCACGCTCACGCTGGCGGCGGCGCGGCTGCACATGACGCAGTCGGCCATGTCGCACTGGCTGGCCGAGATGGAGGGCGTGGTGGGCTCGGCGCTCGTGGTGCGTGGG
The DNA here is from genome assembly GCF_058809075.1 of Acidovorax sp. GW821-FHT11A03. Lineage (NCBI taxonomy): Bacteria > Pseudomonadati > Pseudomonadota > Betaproteobacteria > Burkholderiales > Comamonadaceae > Acidovorax > Acidovorax sp. GW821-FHT11A03. Next base: position 308,282 of record NZ_JBXASG010000004.1, on the reverse strand, counting down.
CGCAAGGTGCAGCTCACGCCCGCCGGGCACCTGCTCAAGCGGCTGGCCATCAACGTGCTGGGCGACATTGCCCGCACGGGCCGGGAGATGCACGCCATGGCCGAGGGACGCGTGCCGCGCCTGAACGTGGGCAGTGTCTGGGCGGGTATCGCCGGCGGCCTGCCCGAGGCCGTGAGCGCCTTTCAGCAGGACCATGCCGATGTGGCCGTGTCGATCCACGACGGGCCGTTCGACCATCTGCTCAAGGGGCTGGAGACGGGCGCGCTCGATGCCGTGATCGGCGTGCTCGATGCGCGGGCCCACCGGCCGGGGCTGGACCACCAGGTCCTGTTTGACGACCAGGTGGCCGTCGTCATCGGGCACGGCAGCAAGTACTGGTCGCGCAGCGCGGGGCTGGGCTTCGCGGACGTGCTGCACGAAAACTGGGTCATGCCGCCCAGCGGCACGCTGACGCGCATCCAGATGGATGCCTACCTGATCGCGCAGGAGGCCTCATGGCTGGTGCCGAAGGCCGAGACGGCGTCGCTGGCCATGATGCAGGCGCTGTTGCACAAGGGCGACTATGTGGGCGTGTGTTCGGAATCCATGGCCGACTACATGGCGTCGCTGGGGCTGTTCAGGAAGATCGCCATCGACTCCAGCATCCGCTTCGGGCCCATCACCGTGGTCTGGCACCGCGAGCGTGTCTCGGCCACGCTCATGGACTTTGTCGGCTGCCTGGTGGGCCACGCGCGGCGTGCGCCCCCGCTGGCGCACAGCCCGTAGGCGCGGCGGGACCGCGCCGCCCCGGCGCGCGGGGCCGGGTGGCAAAATTGAAGGCCCTCCCCTCTGCCACCTACCCGGAAACCGCGCCATGTTCACAGGCATCGTCCAAGCCACGGCAGGCATTGCCGCCATCCACGATCGCGCAGGCCTGCGCACCTTCACGCTCGACTTCCCGGAAGGCTTCTGCCAGGACCTCGCCATCGGCGCCAGCGTGTCCACCGACGGCGTGTGCCTCACGGTGACGGAAATCCTCTCGCCCACGCAGGCCAGCTTCGACGTGATGCTGCAGAGCCTGAACATCACCACGCTGGGCGGCTACCAGCAGGGCGACCGCGTGAACGTGGAACGCGCGGCCAAGGACGGCGCCGAGATCGGCGGCCACCCGCTGTCGGGCCATGTGGACTTCACCGGCACGCTCATCGAGCGCCGCGAGTTCGACAACAACCTGGTGTGGCGCGTGGCCGTGCCCGAGGCGTTTCGCCGCTACATCTTTGCCAAGGGCTACATCGCCATCCACGGCGCGAGCCTCACGGTGGCCGAGGTGAACCGGCAGGAGGGCTGGTTCGAGATCTGGATGATTCCCGAAACGCGCCGTGCGACGGTGTTTGAACACAAGAAGGTGGGCGACCCGCTCAACATCGAGATCGAGCGCAGCACCCAGGTGGTGGTGGACACTGTGCGCGAGGCCGTGCAGGAAAGCCTGGGCCGGCTGCAGCCGGTGCTGGAAGCCCTGCTCAGGGAAAAGGGCCTGTCGCTCGACGACTTCGTGCAGCCGCCGGTGTTGCCGCATTGAATGGAACACGTCCGGGCCCCTGGCGTGGTGGCCCCTTCCGATGATCCGATGACGAGGGTGCGCCCCCTGGCCGTCGCCGACCTGCCCGGCCTGCTCGCGGTGCAGCTGGCCTGCTATGGCGCGGGCTTCGTGGAGAGCGGCGAGGTCTTCGCGGCCCGCCTGGCCAGCCCGGCCAACTGCTCGCTGGTGCTGGAGCGCGCGGGCGTGGTGTGCGCCTATCTGGCGGCCTACCGGTCGGTGATGGGCAAGGTGACGCCACTGCATGGCGGCTTCGAGGCCGTGCCGCAGCCCGATACGCTCTACCTGCACGACATGGCCGTGCTGCCCGGCTGCGCGGGCCAGGGCCTGGCCCGTGCGCTGCTGCAGCCGATGTGGGAAGGGGCGCGGGGCCAGGGCCTGCGGCACACGGCGCTGGTGTCGGTGCAGGGCTCGCAGGCGTACTGGGAGCGGCAAGGCTATGCCGTGCAACCCCTGGCCGATGCGGCGCAGCGCGAACGGCTGGCGAGCTATGGAGACGGCGCGGTCTACATGGTACGTGCACTCGCTCCCTGACCGGCGCTCCCCTGCGCCATGACCCAGTCGCGAAAGCGGCGCAGCGCGGGGTCGATCAGGGCTTCGGGCCGGTACACCAGGTGGTAGGCCAGCGGCGCCGGAAGGGGCTTGCAGTGCACGCAGACCAGCTCGCGCGCGGCCAGCTCCTGCTGCACGAGCGCACGCCTTGCCAGCGCAAACCCCCGCCCCGCCACGGCGGCTTCGATGGCCGCGTTGGAATGCGCGAACACCACGCCGCCGTCGCAATCCACGCCCGCCACGCCGTGCGCCTCGCACCACAGGCGCCAGTCGCCACGGTGCTCGTCGTGCAGCAGCCGGGCGCTGGTGATGTCGGCCACGCGCGCCGACCGGCGCGGCGCGAGCAGGCGCGGGCTGCACACGGGCACCAGGTCGTCGGCCACCAGCACCTCGGAGCGCAGGCCGGTGTATGCACCCTGCCCATGGCGCACGGCAAAGTGCACGCCTTCGGCCGCGAGGTCCACCGCGCGGTTGGTCGTGCCCACGTGCACGTCCATGTCCGGATGCTGCTGCAGGAAGCCATGCAGGCGCGGCACCAGCCACTGCACGGCGAAACCCGGTGTGCAGCTCACCAGCACCACGTGCCGCCGGTTCGTCGACGCGATGCGCGAGGTGGCATGCCCGATCAGGGCCAGGCCCTCGGCACAGGCCACCTGGTAGTCGCGCCCGGCCGCCGTGAGCGCCAGGCCGCGCGGCTGGCGCTCGAACAGCGCGCAGCCGAGGAACTCCTCGAGCTTGCGCACCTGCTGCGAGACGGCGCCGGGCGTGACATGCAGCTCCTCGGCCGCGCGCCGCACGCTGGCGTGGCGGGCCGTGGCCTCGAAGAAGCGGACGGCGATCAGGGGCGGCAGGCGCATGGTGCTTGTATAGCGTGGCTAAACGGGTGTGCAGGATAAATGGTTTGCCGCCACGGCACCATGCCCCGAAGATGCCGGGCATGAACCTCCCCAGCCTGCTCCGTCTTTTCGCCCTGGCCGCCCTGTGGGGCGGCAGCTTTCTCTTCATGCGCATCGCCGCGCCGGTGTGGGGGGCGGTGCCCACCGCGTTCGGCCGCGTGGCGCTGGGCGCGGCGGGGCTGCTCGCGCTGCTGGCGGTGGTGCGGCTGCGGCCCGCGTTCGGGGGCAAGCTGGGCGCAGCGCTGGTGCTGGGCGCCATCAATTCGGGCATACCGTTCCTGATGTTCGCGCTGGCCGCGCGCGTGCTGCCAGCGGGCTACAGCGCGATCCTCAATGCCACCACGCCGCTCATGGGCGTGGTGATCGGTGCGCTGGCATTCGGCGAGCGCCTCACGCCCGCCCGCGTGGGCGGCGTGCTGCTGGGCATGGCGGGCGTGGCGGTGCTCGCGCAGGCGGGGCCGGTGGCGCTCAGCGCGCCGGTGCTGGGCGGCATCGCCGCCTGCCTGGTGGCCACGGCCTGCTACGGCCTGGCGGGCTTTCTCACGCGGCGCTGGATCACCCAGCGCGGCGGGCTCGACAGCCGCCTGGTGGCGCTGGGCAGCCAGTGGGGGGCCGTGCTCGCGCTGGCGCCGTTCGCCCTGTGGGAGGCGGCGCACCAGCCGGTGGCCACCTGGCTCGCGGCCGGCCCCGCCGTCTGGGGCGCGATGCTGGCGCTGGGCCTGCTGTGCACCTCGGCCGCCTACGTGCTGTATTTCCGGCTCATCGCCGACGTGGGGCCCGTCAAGGCGCTCACCGTGACCTTCTTGATCCCGCTGTTCGGCGTGGCCTGGGGCTGGCTGGTGCTGGGCGAGGTGGCCACGCTGGCGCACGCCGCCGGCGGCGTGCTGATCGCGCTGGCGCTGTGGCTGGTGCTGCGGCCCGCACCGGCCCCGCAGCGCTGAGCGCGGGACGGCGCTGCGAAGGGCGATGCCGGCCGCGGCAGCGCGCGTCATGGCCCGTGGTCATAATGCGCGCCATGCCCCACCGCTGGAAACCCAACGTCACCGTGGCCGCCCTCATCGAGCGCGATGGCCGTTTTTTGCTGGTCGAGGAAGAGACGACCGACGGTCTCAAGCTCAACAACCCCGCCGGCCACCTGGACCCGGGCGAATCGCCCATCCAGGCCTGCGCGCGCGAGGTGCTGGAAGAGACGGCCCATGATTTCGTGCCCACGGCGCTCGTGGGGGTGTACATGAACCGGTTCACCAAGACGCGCACGGGCGACGACATCACCTACATGCGCTTTGCGTTCGCCGGCACCCTGGGCACGCACCATGCGTGGCGCCCGCTGGACGCGGGCATCGTGCGTTCGGTCTGGATGACGCTGGACGAGATCAGGTCCTGCGCCGACCGCCACCGCACGCCACTGGTGCTGCAGTGCATCCAGGACTACCTGGCCGGGCAGCGCTTTCCGCTGGACTTGATCCATACCGACCCCAGCGTGCTGCAGATGCCGGACACGGCGCGGCCCTGAGGCACCGGCGTGCTCACGGGACGCCGTGTAGTGCCTCAAGGGAGTGATTCTTCCCCCCTCTACTCCGCCGTGAGCTTGCGCTCCTTGATGATGGTGGCCCACTGGGTCGATTCCTTCTTCATGAAGGCCGTGAGTTCGGCGCGCGTGGTGGGCTGGGGCGTGAGGCCATGCTTGTTGAGCGCCTCTTTCACGCCCGCGTCGTTCAGCACCTTCACGATCTCCTGGTTCCAGCGTTCCAGCAGCGGCACCGGCGTTTTGCCCGGCGCCACGAAGGCGTACCAGTTGAGCGCCTCGAAGCCGGGAAAGCCCGATTCCGCCACGGTGGGGATATTGGGCAGATAGGCCGGCCGCGTGAGGCCCGTGGTGGCCAGCGGGATCAGCTTGCCCGTTTCGACATGCGGCAGCGCGGTGGGGGGCGCGGCAAAGTACGAGGTGACGCGTTCGCCCAGCAAATCCTGCAAGGCGGGTGCCCCGCCCTTGTAGGGCACATGGGTCATGTCGATGCCCGCGCGCTGGTTGAACAATTCGCCCGCCAGGTGGGATGCCGAGCCCGCGCCCGTGGAGGCGAAGTCCACGCTGCCGGGCTTCTTCCTGGACAGCTGCACGAATTCTGCGAGCGTCTTCGCGCCCGCAGCCTTGTGCACCACCAGCACGTTCGGAAAGTTCACACCCCCCGACACCGCCGCCAGGTCCTTGAACGGGTCATAGGTGAGCTTCATCAGGTGCGGCGCGATGGTGAGCGGCCCCACCGAGCCCAGCAGCAGCACCGTGCCGTCCGGCGCCGCATTGGCCACGAACTGGTGTGCGATGTTGCCGCCCGCCCCGCCCTTGTTGTCCACCACCACCGACTGGCCGATGTTCTCGGAGAGTTTCTTGGCGATCAGGCGGGCGGCCGCATCGGCCGCGCCGCCCGCGGCAAAGCCCACGACCAGGGTGACGGGCTTCTTGGGCGGAAAGTCTTGCGCGGCGGCGCCGAAGGCCAGGGGCAGGATTGCCAGCGCCAGGGCGCATTGCAGCAGGGTTCGTTTGGGGGTCATGGGGTCTCCTTCATCGTGGGTTGTGTGGTGTCAGTGAATCAATCAGCGCCCAGCCCGATGGGGTTGGGCTGGCGCTTTTCCACCGCATGGCGCAGCAGCGATGCGGTGCGGAAAATGCCGTGCGCGAACTTGCCGTAGGGCAGGGTGGCGAACAGCGCCATCACCGCGCCCAGGTGCAGGCACAGCAGCAGCGGCAGGGCGGGCGTGCCGCGCGCGGCCCAGAGCAGCAGGCCGCTGGTGGCGGTGAGGAACAGCAGCGCGATGAAGGCGCGGTCCATGGGCTTTTGCGCGGCGTCGCCATGCTGTGGGTGACGGCGCAGGTTCAAGCGCCACAGGCCCGCCGTGCCGATGGCAAGGCTGATGCCGCCCACGCCGCCCAGCAGCTTGGGCAGGCTGGGCAGGTCGTACGGTGCGGGCGCGCCCAGCAGGTAGTGGTACAGCGTGGCGACGCTGGTGGCGGCAAAGCACAGCATGAAGCCGTAGAACGTGAGGTGGTGAAACCGCCGGCGCGACAGGGTGTAGGCATCGTCCTCGTTGTGGCAGCCGTCGCCATGGCCGCCGTCCAGGTATTTCAGGCGCAGCACCGCGTCGGCGGCCTCGACCGTGGCGGGCGCGCTCAGCGGCGCGCCGCTGGTGGCGGGCGTCACGTCGCGCCAGAAGCGGCGCACGCCCAGGCCCAGCGCCAGCGTGGCGAACAGGAACACCGGTGCGAACAGGCCCACCAGCAGGTTGTGCGGAAAGATGCCGTAGAAGCCACCCACGGGCGACTGCCACAGCGCACCCAGGCCCTGGCCATGCAGCGCTACGGCCAGGACCATGAACAGCGTGAGGCCTGCCACCAGGGCCAGTGCCAGGGTCAGCCCGTTGCGCTGGTAGAGCGCACCGAGCGCCGGGGGCCAGGCGTAGTCGGTGTAGGTCTGCCCCCGCACCTGGGCCATGGCCTGCGGTACGTTCACCGCAAATTCATGCGGCGGCGCGTATTGGCAGGCGTGCAGGCAGGCACCGCAGTTGTGGCACAGGTTGGCAATGAAGTGGATGTCGGCCTTGCCAAACTCCAGCCGCCGCGTCATGGCGGGGAAGACGGCGCAAAAGCCCTCGCAGTAGCGGCAGGCGTTGCAGATCTGCAGCTGGCGCGCCACTTCGGTTTCGGGGGCCGACAGCACGATGTTGCCGTTCGCCAGCGCCCGGGCGTCGCGCGTCAGGGCTTCAAGCGTTTGCATCACTAACTCCTGTTTTCATAGCTGCTGGCGCTTTGTGGATAAGCGCTGGAGCCTGTTTGGATGCCAAGGCAGCCTGTGTTCCCGCGATGCGCCCGAAGGCCGTGCCGATGCTCATGCCCACCCCGGCCGTGTAGCCCTTGCCCAGCACGTTGCCGGCCATCATTTCGCCGGCCACGAACAGGTTGGGGCTGGGCGCGTCGCCGAAGCGCACGGCGGCGGTGTCGTCGGTGCGCAGGCCCAGGTAGGTGAAGGTCACGCCGGGCCTGAGCGCGTAGCCGTAGAACGGGCCGGTGGCGATGGGCCGCGCCCAGTGGGTCTTGGCGGGCGCGATGCCCTCGGTGTGGCAGTCGTCCAGCGTGGTGTGGTCGAAGGTGCCCACGCGGCAGGCGGCGTTGTAGCTGTCCAGCGTGCGCATGAAGCGGTCCACGGGCAGGCCGAGTTGTTGCGCCAGCTCGGGCAGGGTGTCGGCCTTCACGCCCGGGAACACGGGCGGCATGAAGCGGCCGATGGCCTGGCTGTCGATGACCGAGTAGCCGATCTGCCCCGGCTGCTGCGCCACCAGGCGGCCCCAGATCGCGTAGCGCTTGGGCCAGAAGTCCTCGCCCTCGTCGTAGAAACGCTCGCCATCGCGGTTGACCACCACGCCCAGCGACACGCAGTCGATGCGCGTGCAGATGCCGCCGTCGTACAGCGGCGCGCGCGCGTCGATGGCCACCATGTGCGCCTGCGTGGGGTCGCCGATGCGGTCGGCGCCGTGGTCGTCGAGCAGGTGGCGCAGCAGCACGCCCCGGTTGTAGGCCGTGCCGCGGATGAGGAAGTTGTCCGACGGCCACTCGCCGCGTTCGTTCTGGCCCCAGGCCTCGCGCAGCCATTCGCGGTTGGACTCGAACCCGCCCGCCGCGAGCACGCAGCTCTTGGCCGTGATGCGCTCGCCGCCGGCCAGGTGCGCCGCGACGAAGCGGCCGTTGTCGATGTCCAGTCGCTCCACCGGCGCTTCGTAGCGCACCCGCACGCCCAGCGCCTCGGCGCTGCGGTAGTAGGCATTGACCAGCGCCTTGCCCCCGCCCATGAAGAACGCGTTGGTGCGTGCCACGTGCAGCGTGCCGGCCAACGCGGGCTGAAAGTGCACGCCGTGGCGGCGCATCCAGGGCCGGCAGGTGCTCGACTCGCGGATCACCAGGCGCGCCAGGTGTTCGTTGGTGAGGCCGCCCGTCACCTTGAGCAGGTCTTGCCAGAACTCTTCTTCGGGGTAGGCGCCGACCAGCACGTCCTGCGGCGCGTCGTGCATGCAGCGCAGGTTGCGGGTGTGGGCCGAGTTGCCGCCGCGCCAGGCGCGCGGCGCGGCTTCGAGCAACAGCACGCTGGCGCCGGCCTCGCGCGCCATCAGGGCGGCGCACAGGGCGGCATTGCCGCCGCCGATGACGAGCACATCAACCACAGCGTCGCCGCTCATGGCCGGTGGCTCCAGGCCATGCGCTGTGCGTGGGGGAATGAAGAAGGGGTTTTGGGGCCCATGGGGTGTCTCCTGGCGAGGTCGCCGTGTCGTTCATCGTGGTGATGGCGACTGTAGGGAGACGTGGGCCCTCCGTGCAGCAGGCTCAGGTCATGGGGGTATCACGGATCGAGATGGCAGCGCGTGGCAGGTTCAAGCGGGCGCGCCCTCGCCACCGATCCATGTCGTTCCGAACCACTGGCCGGTGGCCACGAGTTGGCGCACGCAGTCGGCCACCACCACGCGCGTGGCCAGCGCGGCGGGCGAGAGCTCTTCGTCCGGCAGGCTGCACAGCAGGTTGACGCGGCGTGCGGGCGCGTCGGTCAGGCGCGCGCACTGGAAGCGCAGGGCGGCATCCGGGTAGCGGCCCATGGCGGCCCAGGGCTGCACGGTGGAGCCCAGGCCCGCGTCCACGGCGGCCATCACCATGGCGAGCGAGTCCACCTCCAGCACCACGTGCGGCGCCACGCGGTCGCGCGCGAAGGCGGTGTCCAGCGTGCTGCGCAGGCCGTGCGGGCCGGTGGGCAGGATCAGGGGTTCATGGACCAGTTCGGCCACCGTCAGGGTCTCGGGCAGCTGCCGGCCGCCGGGGTTGCCGGGGCCGCTGCGCGCGCAGATGAGGAACAGGTCTTCCTCGAGCAAAGGCGCCATCTCCCAGCGGCGCGCGCCGCTGGCCTGGCGCGCCTGGTGCAGGCGGGTGTCGAACAGCACGGCCAGGTCCAGCTCGCGCGCGTTGAGCATGGCCGTGAGGTGGCCCGACATGCTCTCGACCATGTGCAGCCGCACGTCGGGGTAGCGCGCGCGCATGGCCTGCATCAGCGGCAGGCCCAGCACGCTCGACGTGGTGGGCGCCAGGCCCACGGTGACGGTGCCCGACAGCCGCGCCTGCTGCGCGGCGCGCACGGCCTGGTCGGCATGGCGCAGGGTGAGCTGCGCCTCGCGGAAGAAGGCCAGCCCCGCCTCGGTGGGCGCCACGCCGCGCGGCGTGCGGTGCAGCAGGCGCGTGGCCAGCTCGCCCTCCAGCCGGGTGATCTGCTGGCTCAGCGCGGACTGCACCACGTCCAGGTCCAGCGCGGCGCGGCTCATGGAGCCGCGCTCCACCACGCGCACGAAGTAGCGCAGTTGTCTCAGTTCCATCGGGGTCCTCGGGGCCGCGGCCATCACGGCGCGTGATGGGGCGGATGTTCGCACATTCCGCCGCGACCGGGGTTTTGGTCGAAATAGGCCTGTAGCGCTTTATCCATAAGCGCTGACAGCTACTGTTTTGATAGTATCTGGCGCCCGGCCGCTCACACCCCGCCCGGCAGCAGCGCCGCCAGCGCCTCGCGCATCCAGCGCGCGATGAGCTGCTGGCGCTCGCGCGGCATGCGGTCCACGGTGGATGCCACGCTGATCGCGGCCACGGGCTCGCCGGCCGCGTTGCGCACGGCCATGCCGGCGGCCAGCACGCCCTGGGTGGCGTGGTTGCCCACCACCGACCAGCCGCGCTCGCGCGTGGCGCGCACCAGGATGGCCAGGCGCTCGGGCGTCATGCCGCCGTAGCGCGGCAGCGCCTGCGCGTTGGCGGCGATGGCGGCCTGCATCTCGGCATCGGGCAATGCGGCCAGCAGCGCCAGGCCCGCCGCGCCCACGCCCAGCGGCTGGCGCGTGCCCACCTGGATCACGAGGATCTGCACCGGGTGCGTGCCCACGTGGCGGGCGATGCAGTGCGAAGTGGGCCCCTCGCGCACGATGGCGAAGGCCGCATCGCCGCAGGCGCGGCTCACGCGCTCCAGCACGGGCGCCAGGCGCATGGCCATGTTGGGCTGGCCCGCGGGCTCGGCCATGGCCGCAAGGCGCGGGCCCGCCACGTAGCGAAAGCGCCCGCGCTGCGCCACATAGCCGCTCTCCAGCAGCGTGGCCAGCAGGCGGTAGACGGTGGCGCGCTCCAGCCCCGCCGCGCGGCACAGGTCGACCACGCGCGCGCCGTCGCGACCCTGGGCCAGCACGGCGTCCAGCACCTGCAGGCCCCGGCGCAGCGTGCGGCTGCCGGGGTCGTCGGGGGCTTCGGGCGGGGATGGAACGTCCGGCAGGCGGACGTTTCGATTCGCAGGTCGGGAGGGCATGGGAAAGAATTTGTCCGTCGATGCAACCAGCGCGCAGTGTGCCGCAGAGCCACGCCGCCGGGGCGCCCAGACGGATTTTCAGACACACCAGGAGACAAGACATGACCTCGCACACCACCCCCTCTGCCACGCCCTACACGGCTCCGCGCCGGCGCCTGCTGGCCCTGGCCGCCGCCATCGCCTGCACCGCCGCCCTGCCCCTGCAGGCCCAGACCGCCAGCGCCACGGGCTGGCCCGCCAAGCCCGTGAAGCTCGTCGTGGGCTATGCAGCCGGCGGCGCCACCGACGTGATCGCGCGCCTGGTGGCCGTCAAGCTCGGCGACCAGCTGGGCCAGCCCGTGTTGGTGGACAACCGCGCGGGCGCCAACAGCAACGTGGGCGCCGAGGCCGTGGCGCGCTCGCCGGCCGACGGCTACACGCTGTACGTCTACACCATCGCCAACACCATCAACGCCACGCTGTACCCCAAGCTCGGCTACGACCCGGTCAAGGACTTCGAGCCCATCGGCATGATCGCCAGGATTCCGAACATCCTGGTGGTCAACCCCAGGCTGCCCATCAAGAACCTGGCCGACTACGTGCGCTACGCCAAGGAGTCCAAGGATGGCATCACCTTCGCGTCTTCGGGCAGCGGCTCGTCCATCCATCTCTCGGGCGAGATGTTCAAGATGCAGTCCAGGCTCAAGATGCTGCACGTGCCTTACCGGGGCAGCGCGCCCGCCGTCACCGACTTGCTGGGCGGCCAGGTGGATTCGATGTTCGACAACACGCCCTCGGCGCTGCCGCATGTGCAGGCGGGCAAGCTGCGCGCCATTGCCATCACCAGCGCCCAGCGCTCGCCCTTGCTGCCGGATGTGCCCACGCTGGCCGAGTCGGGCTATGCGGGCTTCGACGTGCAGTCGTGGTTTGGCCTGGCCGCACCGGCGGGCACGCCGCGCGCCGTGGTCGAGCAGGTCAATGCGGCCCTGAACAAGGTGCTGGCCCAGCCCGAGGTGCGCAACCGCCTGCAGGAGCTGGCCGCCACGCCCGATGGGGGCACGCCCGACAAGATGCGCAGCTTTGCCGCCGCCGAGATCAAGCGCTGGCGCGAGGTCGTCAAGGAATCGGGCGCATCGGCCGAGTAATACGCAACCTCCCGCAACCTCCCCTGCCGCCCCTATGTTCCCCATCGACTTCTTCTGGCGCGCCGCCCAGCGCTGGCCCGACCGCATCGCCATCGACGCGCCCGAGGGCGCCATCCGCTACGACGCGCTGGCCGCCCGCGTGGCAGCGCTGGCGGCGGGCTTCACCGCCATCGACCCCACACCCCAAAGCCGCGTGGGCATCTGCGCGGGCAACAGCGCCGACCACATCGCCGCGCTGCTGGCGGTGCTGGCCTGCGGCAAGGTCTGGGTGCCGCTCAACCCCAAGAGCACCCGGCCCGAAATCCGCCGCATCATCGACGCGACCGAGCCCTCCATCCTGGTGCTCGACACGGCCTGTGCCGATCTGGTCGAAGGGGCACCCGGTGCCCGCGTGCCGACCGCAGGGCTTGCCGACCTGGCCGCCGTGCATGCGGGCGCGCAGCGCCCGGTGATCGACTTGCCGGACGACGCCACCCAGGCCATCAAGTTCACGGGCGGCACTACGGGCGCGCCCAAGGGCGTGATGCAGCCCTACCGCGCGTGGATGGCCAACATCACCAACCAGATCCACGCCTGGGGCTTCGACGAGCACGAGCGCTACATCGTCGCCGCGCCCATCACGCACGGTACCTCCACCTACCTGCTGCCCATCCTGGCGCAGGGCGGCTGCCACGTGGTGCTGGCCGGCGCGGGCGCCGAGGCGGTGCGCACGGCCTTCCGCGAGCGCGGCGGCACGGTGTGCTTCATGCCGCCCACGCTGGTCTACATGCTGATGGCGCTGCCCGGCGTATCGCGCGCGGACTTTCCGCGCCTGCGCCGGCTCATCTACGGCGGTGCGCCCATGCCGCCCGAGAAGATCCGCCAGGTGCGCGACTTCTTCGGCCCCGTGCTGGGCACCACCTACGGCCAGACCGAGGCGCCGCAGATCCTCACCGTGATGCAGCCCGGGGACTTCGAGGACCCGGCCAACTGGGCGGCCGTGGGCCGCACCACCTGGTTCAGCGACGTGGCCATCATGGCGCCCGACGGCCGCCTGCTGCCCACGGGCGAGGTGGGCGAGGTGGTGGCGCGCGGCGACCTGCTGATGACCGGCTACTGGCGCCTGCCCGAGAAGACCGCCGAGACCCTGGTCGACGGCTGGCTGCACACGGGCGACCGCGGGCTCATCGACGAACGCGGTTATCTCTACCTCAAGGACCGGCTCAAGGACATGGTGATCACGGGCGGCTTCAACGTCTACCCCGTGGATGTGGAGAACGCGCTGGGCCAGCACCCCGCGGTGCACGAATGCGCCGTGTTCGGGCTGCCCGACGACAAGTGGGGCGAGACCGTGCAGGCCGCCGTGCAATTGCGCCCCGGCGCGCAGGCCAGCGAGGCCGAGCTGATCGCCTTCGTGCGCGAACGCCTGGGGCCGGTGCAGACGCCCAAGCACGTCCATTTCCACGAGAGCCTGCCGCGGTCGCCCGTGGGCAAGGTGCTCAAGTCCGCCGTGCGCGATGCGGCACTGGCCGCTACGGCCTGAAGGAACCATCCATATGACCACCAACGCCTCCAAGACCCCCGTCACCAGCCTGTGCACCCACACCCTCACCAGCCTGCATTACCGAGATGCGAACCTGGTCGAGGACTTGATGGGGAAGAAGACCTTCACCGAGGTGATGCTCATGCAGATCCTGGGCCGCGCGCCGCGCGGCGTGGACCTGCGCATCACCGACGTGGTGCTCATCGTGCTCATGGAGCACGGCCTCACGCCCAGTGCGATCGCCACGCGGCTGATCTACATGAGCGCGCCCGAGAACCTGCAGGGTGCCGTGAGTGCGGGCCTGCTGGCCGTGGGCAGCTCCTTCGTGGGCACCATGGAGAACTGCTCCAGTCTGCTCGACCGCATCGCGGCGGCTGAGGACCCCGAAGCCGAAGCGCTGGCCATTGCACGCCACTACAAGGGCCTGAAATCCCCCGTGCCCGGCTTTGGCCACCACCTGCACAAGCCCGTGGACCCGCGCGCCTACAAGCTGCTGGAGATGGGCCGCGCCGAGGCCGAGCTGAAAGGCGACAAGATCCGCGCGCTGGAGATGCTGTCCAGCGCCGTCGATGAGGTCGCAGGCCGCGCCATCACCATCAACGCCACGGGCGCGGTGGCGGCGCTGCTGGGCGAGATCGGCGTGCCCACGGCGGTGATGCGCGGCTTTGCCGTGATCTCGCGCGCGGCCGGCCTGGTGGCGCACATCGTGGAGGAGCAAGACAGCCCGTCGGGCCGCTTCATCTGGGACACGGTGGAGCATGCGATCCCCTTCGTCGGCGGCGCGGGCCAGGGCGGCCCGGCGTGAGCGCCGTACCGCATCCCCCCGCCCTGCCGCTGGACCTGTCGGGCCGTGTGGTCTTCGTGGCCGGGGGCGGGTCTGCCGGACCGGGCTGGAGCATTGGCCGCGCTGCCTGCGTGACCTACGCCCGCCTGGGCGCCAGCGTCTGCGTGGCCGACCGCGATGCGGCCTCCGCTGAAGAGACCACGGCGTTGATCCATGCCGAAGGCGGCACCGCCGCCACCTTCGTGGGCGATGTGGCCGAGGCGGCGGAGGTGAAGCGCCTGTTCGCCGAGGCGCGCGAACGCTTCGGCGGCGCCATCGACGTGCTGCACCACAACGTGGGCATCGGCAAGACCGGCGGCCCGCTGGAGACCAGCGCCGAGGACTTCGACCGCATCCACGGCGTGAACGTGAACAGCCTGCTGCTGGCCTGCCAGGAGGTGCTGCCCGGCATGGTGGAGCGGGGCCGGGGCTCGATCATCACGATCTCGTCCATCGCGGGCATGCGCTACCTGGGCTACCCGCACCTGGCGTATGGCGTCACCAAGGCGGCGGTCACCCACTTCACGCGTCTGGTGGCGCAGCAGTACGCGGGCCAGGGCGTGCGCGCCAACACCGTGGTGCCGGGGCTCATCGACACGCCGCGGATCGCGACCACGGTGGCGAAGATGTTCTCGGACGCCAGCCTCGACGAGGCCCGCGCCGCGCGCGCCCGCCAGGTGCCCATGGGCCGCATGGGCACCGCCTGGGACGTGGCGCACGCCTGCGCCTTCCTGGCCAGCGATGCGGCGGCCTATGTGACCGGCACCGAACTGGTGGTGGACGGCGGCATCACGGGCAAGTTCGTGTAGTTCCGCCCAGCCCTGTCCCCGGCCGCCGGATGGCCTGCCGGGGGACAGGGCGTTCCTGGCGCCCGCGCGTGCCCTGCCGCTACAAAAAATACAATCGGTGCGATGACAGCATCCCCCAAGCAGCGCGTCGTCGTCGGCCTCTCCGGCGGCGTGGACTCCGCCGTGACCGCCCACCTGCTCAAACAGCAGGGCCATGAGGTGGTCGGCATCTTCATGAAGAACTGGGAAGACGACGACGACAGCGAGTTCTGCTCGTCCAACATCGACTTCGTGGACGCGGCCGCCGTGGCCGACGTGATCGGCATCGAGATCGAGCACGTCAACTTCGCGGCCGACTACAAGGACCGCGTGTTCGCCGAGTTCCTGCGCGAGTACCAGGCCGGCCGCACGCCCAACCCCGACGTGCTGTGCAACGCCGAGATCAAGTTCAAGGCCTTCCTGGACCACGCCATGCGCCTGGGCGCCGAGAAGATCGCCACGGGACATTACGCGCGGGTGCGCCGGAACCCGGCCTCGGGCCTGTTCGAGCTGCTCAAGGGGCTCGACCCGTCCAAGGACCAGAGCTACTTCCTGCACCGCCTGAACCAGGCGCAGTTGTCCAAGACCCTGTTCCCTGTGGGCGAGCTGCACAAGACCGAGGTGCGCCGCATCGCCGAGGAGATCGGGCTGCCCAACGCCAGGAAGAAGGACTCCACCGGCATCTGCTTCATCGGCGAGCGGCCGTTCCGCGAGTTCCTGAACCGCTACATCAGCCACGCACCGGGCCCCATCCAGGACGACCGGGGGCGCACCATCGGCAAGCATGTGGGCTTGAGCTTCTACACGCTGGGCCAGCGCCAGGGGCTGGGCATTGGCGGCATCAAGGAAAAAGGCGTGCAGCGCGGCGGCGGCGATCACGCGCCCTGGTTTGTCGCCCGCAAGGATCTCGCCACAAACACGCTGCGCGTGGTGCAAGGGCATGACCATCCCTGGCTCCTGTCCCACGCCCTGCAGGCCCAGGATGCCAGCTGGACGTCGGGCCACCCACCGGTTCCCGGCCACTACGGCGCCAAGACCCGCTATCGGCAGCAGGACGCCGCCTGCTCGGTCGTCAGCGCGGCGGGCACGGATTTCCAGCTGCGGTTTTCCCAGGCGCAATGGGCGGTCACGCCCGGCCAGAGCGCGGTCCTGTACGACGGGGAGGTGTGCCTGGGTGGCGGGGTCATCGGGTCGGCTACAGACTGAAACACTCGGGATTTTTCCAGCGCAGCCCAGGTGGCGGCGGGTCGGAAATGCGCGCTTTTCAATTGTCACTGACTATCGAATTAACGATTCAATAGCAATTGATGCGAGATATGTGGTGTGGCACCCACAACCCTCTACGTAGATACCGCCAGTTGAACTAAGTTGACCTTCTGTTCGCTGCGGCAAGTGCCATTTCGGCGGGCAGGGCTCCTAAAATTCCTGCAAACGCTGTTTGAAACCACATGTATCAACCGATGCATGTGGTAAACCCTTAGTCCACCCCGCCGAGGGCCATCACCGGCCCGATGCTTGCTCGCGTGCGCGCCATGTCCTCCATCGTTTCCATGCCCTCCAGTCCCGAGATCGCCGAACACCTGGCCCAGCAGCAGTGCACGGTCCAGTGGAGGGGGTTCTTTCAGGCCCTGGCGTCGGAGTTTGCCGCCGCACTCGCGCCGGAAGACCTGCGCGCGCTGATGTTCCGGGTGGGGGCACGGTTCGCGGCGGAGCATCCCCTGCCGGCGTGCGCCACCCTGCAGGAGCTGGAGCAGGCCATGTCGGCCGTGTGGACCCGCATCGACTGGGGCTGGGTCCGCCTGGTGCAGGACGTGGCGCAACTGGACATCCACCACAGCCTGTCGCCCGTATCCGCTGCGTTCGGGCCCGACCACGCACCATGGTCGGGTGGTTTCCTGGAGGGCGTCTATCAGGGCTGGTTCGAACTGGCCGGCGCTGGCCAGCTCAAGGTGGTGCAGCGCGCGCCCGCGGATGCCTGGGGGTGCGTGCACCTCCAGCTGGCACGCTGAGCCCTGCGGATTTCGGATTTCTACGTTTCGGCATTGACGGTGACCCATGAAGCATTCAGACGACATCGTGAACCTCTTTCAGCAGTTCGGCGCCAAGGCGGACCCCTACCATGAGCTGGCCCGCCAGCAGGAGCACAAGCTCTCCAGGGAGCGCTGGCCGCTGGTGTCGGCCGTCCGCGACGCCGTCGCCGATGACGTTCCTTCCGTAGACCGCCGCGCCGGCGCCCCCGGCGCCCCGACGCCCCAGGCGGCCTTCGCGCTCGCGCCGGCTTCGGCACGGCCCGTCCCCGCGGGCTGGGCGCAACCCGCCGCGCGGCCTGCGGCCGAGGTTCCTCCGCCCGTGGTGGCGCCCACATCCATGCCGGCGGACCGCGTGCCACCCTCGGCCGCGCTGGCCGCCCGTTCGCCCCTGGCCGGCCTGGCCGGCCTGCGCACCGCGGCGGCCCCTTCCCCTTCCGATGCGGCGGCGGTGCAACCCGGTTCGCTGCCCGCCGATCTGCCGTCGGTGTTTGCGCGCCTGGCGGGCGCGGGCGACACCCCGGCCCGGCCCGCAGCGGCCTGGCAGCCTCGCAAGGGCCACCCATGAAAGTGATTGCCATCGTTTCTGCCAAGGGCGGCGTGGGCAAGACGACACTGACCGCGAACCTGGCCACCGCGCTGGAGCGCCAGGGCGTGGCGACCTTGCTGGTGGTGGACATGGACCCCCAGAATGCGCTGGGCCTGCACTTCGGGGCCGATCCCCGCTCCCTCGCGGGCGTGTCCCGGGCCAGCCTGGCGGGCGAAGGCTGGGCCTCCGTCTGCGTGGAAAGCCCCTCGGGGGTGCATGTGCTGCCCTATGGGGTGGTGAACGAGGCCGACCGCGTGGCCTTCGAGCGGCATCTGGATGCGCATCCGCACTGGCTGGCACAGCAGCTGGAGAGCCTGGAACTGCCGCAGGACGCGGTCGTGCTGATCGACACGCCGCCCGGCCCCTCCGTCTACATGCAGCAGGCGCTGGCGGCGGCCCAGGTGGTCGTCGTGGTCAGCCTGCCCGACGCGGCATCGTATGCCTCGCTCGCCCTGATGCAGCGCCTGGTGCACACGTACTGCACGCCGCGCCCCGACTTTTCCGAGACGCTCTATGTGCTCAACCAGGCCGACGGCGCGCGCCAGCTGTCCAAGGACATCACGCGCGTCATGCAGGACAACCTGGGCGAGCGGCTGGTGGGCGTGATCCACGAGGATCAGGCCGTGCGCGAATCGCTGGCCTACGACCAGAGCGTGCTGGAGTACGACGCACAGGGCCAGGCGGCCGATGACCTGCGCACCTGCGCGCGCGTCCTGGCGCAGCGCCTGCGCCTGCCGCTGGCGGGGGCCGCGCGATGAGCGTCGACCAGCGTCCCCGGGCCGACGAAGTCGCCGACGCCGACTCCCACAGCCCCCAGGCCCGCTGGCGCACCGTGGTGCATGCCATCACCGGGTGGAACCTGTGGCAGCACCCCGTGGTGCGTGTCGCGGCGGTGGTGTTCAGCGCCCTCCTGATGGGGCTGGTCATCAGCGTGCCGCTCGACCTCCAGGGCCAGATCCTCTTTTCCGTGGGCTCGTTCGGTGCCGCCCTGCTGCTGAGCAAGACGCCCGGCCGCCTGTCTACGCTGGCCATGATCGTGCTGTCGATCTCGGCGTCGTCGCGCTACATCTACTGGCGCTTCACGGACACCATCGGGTTCACCAACCTGCTGGATGCGGCTTTCGGGTACGGCCTCGTGCTGGCGGAGCTGTATGCGTTCGCGGTGCTGCTCATCGGCTACTTCCAGACGGCGTGGCCGCTGCAACGTCGCCCGGTTCCCATGCCCCAGGACATCAGCACCTGGCCCAGCGTGGACGTGTTCATCCCTTCGTACAACGAGCCGCTCGAAGTGGTGCGCCAGACCGTGTTCTCGGCCATGAGCCTGGACTGGCCGGCCGACCGGCTCCACGTGTACGTGCTCGACGACGGCCGCCGCCCCGAGTTCCGCGAATTCTGCGAAGAGCTGGGCGTGGGCTACCTGATCCGCGACAACAACCACCATGCCAAGGCCGGCAACATCAACGCGGCGCTGAAGGTCACGCACTCCGAATACATCGCCATCTTCGACTGCGACCACATTCCCACGCGCTCGTTCCTGCAGATCTGCATGGGCTGGTTCTTCAAGGACACCAACCTGGTGATGCTGCAGACGCCGCACGTGTTCTTCTCGCCGGACCCGTTCGAGCGCAACCTGGACACGTTCCACCGCATGCCCAACGAGGGCGAACTGTTCTACGGCATCGTGCAGGACGGCAATGACCTGTGGAATGCCTCGTTCTTCTGCGGTTCCTGCGCCATCATCCGCCGCAAGGAGCTGCTGGAAGTGGGTGGCATCGCGGTGGAAACCGTGACCGAGGACGCGCACACCGCGCTCAAGCTCAGCCGCCTGGGCTACAACACGGCCTACCTCGAGGTGCCCCAGGCCGCGGGCCTGGCCACCGAGAGCCTGTCCGGCCACGTGGGCCAGCGCATCCGCTGGGCACGCGGCATGGCGCAGATCGCGCGCACCGACAATCCGCTGTTCGGCAAGGGCCTCAAGTTCGGGCAGCGCCTGTGCTACCTGAACGCGATGCTGCACTTCTTCTACGGCCTGCCGCGCCTGGTTTTCCTGACGGCGCCGCTGGCCTACCTGTTCTTCGGCGCGCATGTGTTCCAGGCCACCGCGCTGATGATCACCGCCTACGCGCTGCCCCACCTGGCCCACGCCAGCGTGACCAACTCCCGCATCCAGGGGCGCTTTCGCCATTCGTTCTGGAACGAGGTGTACGAGTCGGTGCTGGCCTGGTACATCATGCGCCCGGTGCTGGTGGCGTTCATCAACCCCAAGCTGGGCAAGTTCAACGTGACGGCCAAGGGCGGGGTGATCGAGAAGGCCTATTTCGACTGGACCATCGCACGGCCCTACGTGGTGCTGCTCCTCATCAATCTCGTCGGGTTCGCGGTGGGAATCTGGAAGTTGTTCTCGTCGGCGGGCGATGAAACCACGACGCTGGTCATCAACATGGTCTGGACCACCTACAACGTCATCCTGCTGGGCGCCAGCGTCGCGGTGGCCAGCGAGACCCGCCAGATCCGGGGCACGCCGCGCGTGGCCGCCTCCCTGCCCGCCGTGATCCGCTTCGACAACGGGCGCACGCTGGTGTGCAAGACCGAAGACTTCTCCCAGCACGGGCTGGGCCTGTCCGTGCCCCCGGACAGCGACATTCCCATGGGCAGCCGCCTTTCGGTGTCGCTGTTCCGGTCGGACGAAGAAGGTGTCTTTCCCGCGGTCGTCACGTTCAGCGGCAAGGGCCGCCTGGGCGTGAAGTTCGACAACCTCAGCCTGCACCAGCAGGCCGAGCTGGCGTCGCTGACCTTCGCGCGGGCCGATGCGTGGATCACCAGCTGGGGCACCGGCCAGCGCGACAAGCCACTGCGCTCGCTCCGAAGCGTGATCGTGATCGGGCTGCGCGGCATGGGGCAGCTGACCGTCTCGGCCGTCAAGTCCCTGAAGCCCCGCTGAGAACACCGACACGTTCCAAGCCTTTCCCTGTTTCCAAAGACTCCACACCATGATTTCCAAAAGACATCCGACAGCGCGGCTGCCGCGCAAGCGCATGCTGCCTGCCATGCTGGCCTTGGTACTGGCAGGGACGGCCGTGCCGGTTTCGCAGCTCTCCGCGGCCCCCGCGCCCGTGGCGGCCGGCGTGGACGCGGCACCGCCGTCCGACGGCGGCGTGCGCGTGCACCGCACCAGCTTCAAGGACCTGGGCGCCCTTTTTCCCCTGCAACTGCGGGGCGTGGACGGCACCAGCGGCGTGGCCTTCAGCGTGCGCGGCGACGAGGTGGTCACCGGCGCCCGGCTGAAGCTGAACTATTCGTACTCGCCCGCCCTGCTCACCAACCTGTCCCACATCAAGGTGCTGGTGAACGAGCAGGTGGCCGCGACGATTCCGGTGACCACGCAGCAGGCGGGCGAGAACCTGCAGCGCGAGATCACCATCCCGCCGCGCCTCATCACCGAGTTCAACCGCCTGAACCTGCAGCTCATCGGCCACTACACCATGGAGTGCGAGGACCCGCTGCACTCCAGCCTGTGGGCCAACATCGGCAACGACAGCGTGCTGGAGCTCACCGTCGCGCCGGTGGCGCAGACGAACGATCTGGCGCTGCTGCCCCAGCCGTTCTTCGACCGCCGGGACGTGCGGCCGCTGGACCTGCCCATCGTGTTCAACGCGGCGCCCAACGCGGGCATGCTGCAGGCTGCGGGAACCATGTCTTCCTGGTTCGGCGCGCTGGCGGGTTTCCGGGGCGCGAAGTTCCCCTCCTTCATTGGCGAACTGCCACCGCGCGGCAATGCCGTCGTGATGGTGGCCGGCCGGGGCCAGGCCCCGGCGGGTCTGGCGCTGCCCGAAATCCAGGGCCCCACGGTGGCGGTGGTCAGCCACCCGGCCGACCGCAACGGCAAGCTGCTGCTGGTCATGGGGCGTGACGAGGCTGAGCTGGCCGTGGCCGCCAAGGCGCTGGCCATCGGCTCCTCGGCCCTGTCCGGCCCGCTGGCGCGGATCACCGAGGTCACGGAACTCAAGCCCCGCAAGCCCTACGATGCGCCCAACTGGCTGGCCAACGACCGTCCGGTGAAGTTTGGCGAGCTGGTCGAAGCCCAGGCGCTCAACGTGTCCGGTTATTCGCCCGACCTGATCCGCGTGAACTTCTTCCTGCCGCCCGACCTGTTCGCGTGGCGCCAGAAGGGCATCCCGGTGGACCTGCGCTACCGCTATACGCCGCGCCCCAACGCGGACAAGTCCACGCTCAATATCAACGTGAACCAGCAGTTCCTGCGGTCCCTGCCGCTGCATGCGGTGAACCATGAGGAGCCGGGCGCGCTCGACCGCCTGTTGACGACGGTGATGCCCAAGGGCGAGATGGCGCCGGAGCGCGAGAGCTTCCACATCCCGCTGTTCAAGCTGCCAGCCCAGTCGCAGCTGCAGATGCACTACTACTACGACGTGGTCAAGCAGGGCGCGTGCAAGGACGTGCCGCTGGACAACGTGCGCGGCTCGGTGGAGGCCGATTCGACCATCGACATCTCCGGCTTCCCGCATTTCATCGCGATGCCCGACCTGGCCGCCTTCGGCAATGCCGGGTTCCCGTTCACCCGCATGGCCGATCTCTCGGAGTCCGCCGTGGTCATGCCGGACAAGCCGGGGGTGCAGGAGTACACGGCCTACCTGGGGCTGATGGGCGTCATGGGGCGCGTGACGGGGTACCCCGCCCTGGGCGTGACCGTGGCGCAGGCCCAGCAGGTGGACAGGCTCGCCGACAAGGACCTGCTGGTCATTGCCTCCGGCGGCAACCAGCCTTTGCTCAAGCAGTGGGCCAGCGCCATCCCCGCGGCCTTGCAGGGCGATGCGAAGAGCTTCCAGATGTCGGACTTCGCCAACCGCCTGCAGCGCTGGTGGGGTTTTGGCCAGGAGTCCAGCGTGCACGCGCGGCGCAACCAGGTCGCGTTCTCCAGCAACAGCACCGATGCGCTGGTGGCTGGTTTTGAATCGCCCCTGCGCAGCGGCCGCAGCGTGGTGCTCGTGGCCAGCAACCAGCCCGCGGGGCTGGGGCAGGTGATGGATGCCCTGCTGGACGCCGAATTGCTCAAGCACGTGCAGGGCAGCACCACGGTGATCCGCGGCAAGCAGGTGGACAGCCTGGTCGCCGAGAAAAACTACCATGTGGGCCAGCTGGGCCCCCTGCTGTACGCGCAGTGGTTTCTTTCGCGCAACCCGCTGCTGCTGATCCTGCTGGGCGTGTCGGCGGCGGTGCTGATTGCGATCATCATGTACCTGTCGCTCAGAGCGCGCGCACGGGCGCGGCTCAAGCAAAAAGGTTGAGGCAAGGCGCAGCACGCCCGGTATTTTCTGAATCACGCAACACAGTCCCGGCACCTCGGTGGCCGGGAACCTCGCAGGGAGAAGGAAGGCATGTCCTCCAAACGTCGTCGTCACCACACACTGGCCATGGGGCTGCTGGCCTCGCTGATGGCGCCCGCCGCGGCCTGGGCGCAGACCGGGGCGGAGCAGACCCTGCTGGACCAGGGACAGTACTGGCAGGAGCGCGGTGACACCGAGCGGGCGGGCGAGGCATGGCAGAAGCTGCTGCGCATCAACCCGCAGAATGCCCAGGCGCTGTACGGGATGGCGCTGGTGGAGCTCAATGCCCAGCGCCCCGAGGGCGCGCAGCGCTACCTGAACCAGCTGCAGGCGGCGCACCCGCGCAGCCCCCTGGTGAGCCGGCTGCAGGAGTCCATCCGCACGGGGCGCAGCGCGCCGCAGATCGAAACCGCGCGCCAGCAGGCCCGCAGCGGCCAGGCCAGCCAGGCGCTGAGCACCTACCAGGCGGCGCTGGGAGACCGCGCCCCCACCGGGCCGCTGGCCCTGGAGTACTACCAGACCCTGGGCGCCACGGCGGGCGGCTGGGACGAAGCCCGCCGCGGCCTGGGCCGCCTGGCGCAGGAGTCGCCCGAGGATCCGCAGATCGCGCTGGCCCTGGCGCAGCACCTGACCTACCGCGAGTCCACGCGCCGCGACGGCATCGCCCAGCTGGCGCGGCTGGCGGGGCGTCCCGACGTGGGCAAGGCTGCCACGGAAAGCTGGCGCAAGGCGCTGGCCTGGACAGGCAATCGCTCGGCCGACATCCCGCTGTACCAGGAGTTCCTGCGCGCCAATCCTGGCGACACGGCGGTGCAGACACGCCTGGTGCAGGCGCAGAACCTGCAAAAGCAGTCCCAGGCCGCTCCCGGCCGCACGGCCGATCCGCTGCGCCAGCGCACCACGGCAGGATTCCAGGCCCTGGACGACGGCGAACTGGACGCGGCGGAGGCCGCCTTCCTGAACGTGCTCGAATCGCGCCCCAGCGATGGCGACGCCCTGGGCGGCCTGGGCATCCTGCGGCTGCGCCAGGAGCGGTTTGCCGAGGCGCGGGGGCTGCTGGAGCGCGCCTCGCGCGCCGGATCGGCCAGCCGCTGGAAGCAGGCCCTGGACAGCGCCACCTACTGGAGCCTGGTGGAGCAGGCCACCACGGAACGCGAACGCGGCGACACGGCGGCGGCCCGGCGTTCGCTGGAACAGGCCGTGCGGCTCAATCCCGCCGAGGTGACGGCGGAGAGCGATCTGGCGGACCTGCTGGTCGAAGACGGCCAATACGACGCGGCGGAGGCGGCCTACCGGCGCGTGCTGGCGCGCCAGGCCGACAACCCCGACGCGGTGCGCGGCCTGGTGGGCGTGCTGGCGCAGAACAACAAGGCCGCCGAAGCGCTGGCGCTCGTCGAGAAACTGTCCCCCTCGCAGCAGGAAAAAGTGGGCGCCCTGGGGCGCCTGCGCGCCGCGCAGGCCCTGGGCCAGGCGCGCGCCGCCACGGAGCGCGGCGATGTCGCGGCTGCCCGCGCCGCGCTGGAAGACGCGCTGCTGAACGACCCGGCCAGCCCCTGGGTGCGGCTGGACCTCGCGCGCCTGTACCTGCGCATGGGCGCGGTGGCCGAGGCCCGCGGCGTGATGGACGGGCTGCTGCTGTCCAACCCCAACATGCCCGAGGCGCTGTACGCGGGCGCCCTGCTGGCCTCCGAGGCCGGTGACTGGCCGGGTGCGCTGGCCCTCCTGGACCGCATTCCCGAAAAGCACCGCACCCGGGACATCGCCGCGCTGCAAAAGCGCGTGTGGGTGCATGTGCAGGCCTCGGCGGCGTCGGCGCTGGCGGCGCAAGGCCGGCAGTCCGAGGCGCTGGCCGCCCTGGCGCAGGCGGAGTCCTTTGCCACGCAAGATCCCGAGCTGCTGGGGGCCATGGCCCTGGCCTACGCGGACGCGGGCGAGCCGCAGCGCGCCCTGGGCATGGTGCGCCAGGTGCTGGCACGCACCGCCCGGCCCGACGTGGGCCTGCGCCTGCAGTACGCGGCGACCCTGCTCAAGACCCAGCAGGACGTGGAACTGGCGGGCATCCTGCGGCAGTTGCAGACCGCCCCCATGAACGACCGCGAGCGCAAGAGCTTCAGCGACATCCGCCGGGCCTACATCGTGCGCCAGGCCGAGGGCCTGCGCGAAGCGGGCGACCTGGTCGCCGCCTACGACACGCTCGCCCCCCTGCTGGCCGAGCAGCCCGACGAACCCCTGGCCATGGCGGCGCTGGCCCGCATGTACGCGGCCAACAACGACTATGCCCAGGCGCAGGCGCTGTATGCGCGGCTGCTGGAAAAGTCGCCCAATGATGTGTCCCTGCTCCTGCAGACCGCGGCCATGGCCACCGGCGCCAAGGACTACGGCTACGCGGAGTCGCTGCTGTCCGTGGCGCTGGCGCGCGCACCCCGCGATCCCGAGGTGCTGACCGCCACCGGGCGGCTGTACCGCGCGCAAGGCAAGAACTCCAAGGCCACCGAGTTCTTCACGGCGGCCGTTGCGGCCGAAAACGCGCAGCGCGATGCCGTGCTGGCCGCCAGTGGCGTGCCGGCGGGTCCGGCGCGCTCCGGGAATCCATTCGCCCAGCGCGCCGGGCAGCAGTTCCAGCGTGCCGGCGGTGGGCTGTCGGTGCCGGGCGCCGCCACGACGGCAGTGCGCTCGCCGGTGGGCTACACCCCCCAGCAGTACGCCCCGCAGCCCGTGGCGCGCAGCAATGCGCCCGCAGGCCTGTACATTCCGGATCCGGCGGGGGCCAGCCGCTTTGGCACGGCGCCACAGGCCTACGCCCCGGCCGCCCCCATGACGCCCGCCAGCTACTACCCCGAGGCCGCCAGCCCGGCCGCGGTGGCCGATGCGGCTGCATCCGCAGGCACCGCGCGCCGCGCCACGGCGACACGCGGCGCGGCGCCACAGGCCCCCGTCCAGCGGTCGTCCGCCGCCGCGCCCGTGGCACCGGCCGTGGCGCCCGCGTACGCTGCTCCGTCCGCCTCCCAGGTGCCTGCGCAGCCCGCCGCCAGCGGGGGCTACCTCACGCCCGCGCAGGCCTATGGCGGGTATGCGGCGGCACCCCAGCCGCTGCAGCGCGGTGGTGCGCCTGCCGCGGCGGCTCCCTCGGCCTGGGCCACGGCCGGGATGGGCAACGTGCCGGACCCTGCGCGGCCCCGTACGGCCCGCGACGAGCTGCGGGAAGTCCAGCAAAGCCAGATATCCAGCTTCTCGGTCGGTGCCACGGCGCGTGCCCGGCAGGGCGAGGCGGGCATGAGCCAGCATTCCGAGATCGAAGCCCCCGTCCAGCTGAAGATGAGCGTGGGCGACGGGCACCTGCTCCTGGGCGTGACCCCCACGGGCGCCAGCGCGGGATCGCCCGGGTCTCCGTACGGCACCGTCAGCCGCTTTGGCGGCGGCCCGGTCACCGCGCTGGACATGCCCGAGCGCGCGGCGGGGTCGCAGAGCGACAGCGGCATCGGGCTGAGCGTGGGCTATGAAAACGGCGGCTTCCGGGCCGACATCGGCAGCACGCCGCTGGGCTTCGGCCAGTCGGACGTCACGGCCGGCGTGCGATACCGCACGGCCCTCACCGACAACCTCACCGTGGCGGGAGACCTGTCGCGCCGCCCGGTGACCGACAGCCTGCTGTCGTTCGCCGGTGCCCGCGATGCGCGCACGGGAGACCGCTGGGGGGGGGTGTCGGCCACGGGCGGGCGCCTGGACCTCACCTGGGACGATGGCGAGCTGGGCGTGTACGGCTACGGCTCGCTGCACGGCCTGACCGGCACCCGTGTGCGCAGCAATGCGCGGGCCGAACTGGGCGGCGGCATGTACTGGCATGTGCACCGCACCTCCAACGAGGACCTCACGGCCGGCCTGAGTTTCACGGGCCTGTCGTACCAGCGCAACCTGCGCTACTTCACCGTGGGCCACGGCGGGTACTTCAGCCCGCAGCAATTCGTGTCCTTCGGCATTCCGGTCGAATGGGCGCAGCGCAATGGCCGCCTGTCCTACCAGCTCAAGGGCTCGGTGGGCGTGCAGTACTTCAAGGAAGACGCGGCACCGTACTTCCCCAACAGCCCGTCGCGGCAGGCCAGTGCCGTCCAGGCGGCCAGCGACGCGCTGGCCTTCGGCGAAACCGGCGCCACGGCCATCTACCCCGGCCAGTCCCGCACGGGCCTGGGCTACAACCTGGGCGCCGCCATGGAGTACCAGATGCACCCGCAGGTGTTCCTGGGCGGGCACCTGTCGCTCAACAACGCGCGCAACTACCGCGAATTCGCGGGGGGCCTGTATGTGCGGTACGCGTTCCAGCCCTACAGCGGCCTGCAGGCCTTCCCGGTCAACCCGCTGCGGTCGCCCTATAGCTACTGAGGCCACAGAACTTCCCAGAGGGCCCACCAGCTTTCTGCAGGCAACAAAAAGGCCCGCCGCACTTCATGTGCGGCGGGCCTTTTTGCTGGCGGCCACGCGTGTGGCCTGCTTGCCAGCCTACCTACCTGTGTGCCTCAGCCTGCCTGCACGCACGCAAGGTATCGCATGCACAAGCCGTCGAGAGGCCGGAGCCAGGCCATCGGCCGGGCTGCATGGCCATCCCGCGAGGGGCCGGCGGGTGGCACCCCGCCTTGCGGCAGGGCGCCACCCCCTTACCTTCAGGGCGTGGCCTGCTTGGCGCCCACAAACACCGTGTGGGCGCGCGAGCCCGCGACGGACAGCCCGGCGGTCAGGATGCGCAGGCCGACCACGTTGCCGTTGGCGTCGAACTGCGCAGCCGCTGAACCGGACTGCGGCGGGCCGGACGACAGGCCGCAGGTGATGGGGGCATTCGGGCTGTTGAGGTAGCCGAACGCCTCCACGCGGTACAGGTTCAGGCCGCTGCCGAGTTCGCCCAGGAGCTTGCCCGCGACCTCGCAGCCGCTGGTGGTCAGGCCCGTGATCGCGCCATCGGCGAAGACCGTGAGCGTCGTGGTGTCACCGCCAAAGCCGGTGCCTGCCATCTTGTAGGTGCCGACGATCAGGGCCGTGGTGGGCACCTTGCCGGCGGGCAGCGCATACAGGGGGTCGGGCTGGACGCTGAAGCGGGTCGGGGCGCCGCCGGGCTGGGTGGGGTAGCTGAAGGTGCCGGTGAACAGGCTGGCGGTGCTGGAGCCCGTGGCGCTTTGCAGCGTGCCGTCGATCAGCACGGACTCGTTGTAGGCGCCCGTGTTGGCCAGCAGCCGGTTGAAGAACACCCCGTCGTTCGCGGTCACGAAGCGGTTGTTCGTCGCGTTGTTCGCGTAGCGGATGAGCCGACCGTACAGCGCATTGTGGTCCAGGCTGCTGTTGGTGTAGAAGAACAGGCCGCCATCCGGGAGCACGCTGCCCCAGACGGACGTGTCGCCAATCACGCCTGTGGGCAGCGTGAAGGCGCCCTGCCAGTTGCCCGCCACGGACAGCGGCGTGGCCGAGGGCGGCGTCGTGGTGCGCGGGTCGGCGATGCCGTTGAGGGTGTAGGTGTTGTCGGGGCCCGTTGCGTTGCGCGTGAACGCCCAGATGCCGTTGGGTACGCCCGCCGCGTCGAAGCGCAGCACGGCGATGCCGGACTGCTGGGTGCCGCTGGCCCCGCAGGAGGTCGTGTCGCCGGAGAGGTTCAGCGTGAGCGAGTACAGGGGCGAGCCCGCGGCGCGGGGCGTTGCCGAGCCCGTGACCAGGCAGCCGCCAATGCGGCCCGAGAGCTGGCCCTGGGGAGTGACGGTGAGCACCCATCCGCCGCCAAACAGGCCCGTGCCCCGGTAGGTGCCCTCGATCAGCGTGGCGGTCGCGGTGTGGAAATTGAGGCTGCTGTACGAGAGCTTCAACGGCACCACGGCGCCGGAGGCGGCCGCCGTCTGCGCCGGATCGCTGTAGTTGCCGCTGATGCCGTCGGTGCGGCCGATCTTGCCGCTGTTCGATGCCGTTCCGCGCAGCGTCAGGCCGGTGGCGAATTTGCCGTCCTGCACCGAGAAATACGTCACGCCGGTGGCCAGCACCGCGGTGACGTTGACATTCAGGCGCCCGTAGAGCGCATCGAAGCCCGCCGCGCCAGGAGCTTCGCGCGCCAGGTAGAACTCCCCGCCGGTACCCATCGGACCCGGATCGATGTAGCCCACGACCTGGCGCTGCGCCGCGCCCGTGCCCACCGTGCCTTCCCACACGCCGCCAGGGAACTGCTGAACCCCCGGGGCGGGGCCCACATCCGCTCCATCGGAGGAGCCGCCGCCGCAACTGGCGAGCAAGGCCGCACAGGACAAAGAAAGCCAAAGAGATTTGCGCATGATGGACAGAAAGAAAGATCAGTGGGTGGCAGGTGGGTGGCGCGGGTGCGCAAGCACGGCACCTGCCGCAGTGCTGGAGACCTCCGCACCGGGGCATGGCGCAAGGCGCACTCGGCGCGCCAGCCGGCGCGCATGCGCGGCATGCAGGCTGGCTGGCGGTGTCCAATTGTGCCAGCAGCAGGCCCAAAGGACGATGGGAAATGGGGCACCGCAAGGGGCTGCGGGCTTGCTGGGCGGGGCGCGGCGGCCCGGCGCATCCCGCGGCCGGCAGGGCGCACGGCGTGGCGTGTACTGGTTTGCTATTGTTTTTGTAGCTTCTGGCGCTTTGCCAGCAAGGGGTGAGGCGGTTTTCTTGCCTCCATCTGTGGCCACTCAACAAAAAAGGCCGGACTCCGGGCGGGAGTCCGGCCTTGCGGGCCGCGCGGGCGGCTCGGCTCAGTCGTCGTTGGTCGCCAGGCTGATCAGGATGCGCAGCACGTACCAGAGCATCAGCGCGATCGAGGCGAACAGGTGCAGCGCGGCGCCCGCAGGGCGGTCGGCGGGGTAGTCGTGGATGATGCGCGAGGTGTCGTACAGCACGCAGGCGCCCGCGAACAGCACCATGATCCCGGAGAACCAGATGCCCAGCTTGAAGCCGAAGATGGCGCCGGCAATGATGGTGCCCAGGGCCACCAGGCCCCCCACCTTCAGGATGCCGCCCAGGAACGAGAAGTCGGTCTTGGTGGTGAACGCCGTCCAGGTGAGCGCGCCCACCAGCAGCAGCGTGATGAAGGCCGCCGCCCCGATGGCGCCGGGGGCCGCGATCTGCGCGATGCCGAACATCGGCGCGAAGATCAGGCCTTCGGCCAGCACGTACAGGCCCAGGCCCATCAGCTGTGTTTGCGGGTTTTCAGAGTTGTCGGCCATGTACGAGGCCAGCCAGCCCACGAGCATGAACGCGCCCATGACGCCCAGCCACAGGAACTTGTTGCCGCTGCCCAGCAGCATCTTGGCCGTTGCGCCGGAAAAGCCGGTCGCCATCAGCACGGCGGAAAGCACCACGAAGGCCAGCATGGCGGCGCCCAGGTGCTTGTAGGTGGAGACGATGAAGTCGCGCCGTTCAAACGGCGCGCCCTCGGGCGTCGAAGGGGTCAGTGCATTGGGGTTCATGGCGCATTCCTCCATTGGATCGTTGTGAAAACAGGGGAAGGGCATGGCCACAGCGCCCCTCCCTCCCTCCCTCTCTGTGAAAAATTCTCAGGCAGCGCTGAGCTGCTGCTCCTGGTCGGCAGCGCGCAGCTTGCGGTTGCACCACACGCCCAAGGCGCCCAGCAGGGTGAGCACAATCGCGAAGATCCAGGTGCCCGCGCCGCTGAAGGACCGTGCGGAGGAGGCCGCCTCGGCCTGCAGGCGCTGCCGGGTCGCCTCGTAGCTGATCACGGGCTTGCCATCGACCGCCACTTCGTACACCAGGTCGCTGTCGCTCTTGTCCACCAGGGCGGTGATCTTCTCGTCAATGAGGTTGCCAACCAGCTGCTGGGGCGTGCTGTAGTCGATGCGCAGCTTGCGCTCCTCGGCGCCCGCGGCATCGGGCTTCACGCTGATTTCGTAGTACTTCTTGGTGGAGCGGCGCTTGCGCTTGACCGTCACCTCGGACGCCTGCGTCACGGTGCCTGCCACGGACTGCAGGCTCTCGCGCGCCGCGTAGGCATGGTCGCCCTCGGCCTTCCAGCCGCTGTACAGCGACAGGCCGATCAGGCCCGGTCCGGCCAGCAGCAGCAGCCATGCGTAGCCGGTGATGAAAATCAGAATCTTGCGGACGAATCCTGGCATGACGTTCCCTCTCTCTCGTTCTTGCTTGAATGTTGTGGATACAGGCTGAAATTGCCGCCGCTGCTGGATGCGCGGCCGGCAAGGACGAGATGATCTTCGAGTTGGGCGCGCCGGATGTAAAAAAGTGTTGGCCCCGTTGCGGCGGTGCCGCACTGGACAAAGTGGCGGGGTGGGCGGCGCCGCGGCCGGTGTAAAAGCGCCGCGCGGCGCCCGCCGGGGCAAAAAAAAGGGCCCGCAGCGTCCGTGCTGCGGGCCCCTGGCCGGGTCATTGCAAGAGGGGTGGGTCCATCAGAACGGGATGTCGTCATCCATGTCGTCAAAGCCCGAGGCCGCGCGCGGTGCCTGGGCCGCGGGTGCGGGGGCGGGGCGCTGGGCGGGTGCCGCCATGGGGCGCGGCGCGGGCGCGGCGCGGCGGGGGGCCTGGTCATAGCCGCCGCCCTGGTCGCCGCCGCCGTAGCCGCCATCGTCATAGCCGCCGCCCTGCTGGCCACCACCACCCTGGCCGCCCATGCCCTGGCGGCTGCCCAGCATCTGCATCTGGTCGGCGCGGATTTCGGTGCTGTACTTTTCCACGCCGCTCTGGTCGGTCCACTTGCGCGTGCGCAGGGAGCCTTCGACGTACACCTGCGAGCCCTTGCGCAGGTACTGGCCGGCGATCTCGGCGAGGCGGCCGTTGAAGACCACGCGGTGCCATTCCGTGGCTTCCCGCATTTCGCCAGACTGCTTGTCTTTCCACTTGTCGGTGGTGGCGATCGTCACGTTGGCCACCTGGTCGCCACTGGGGAAAGTGCGCATTTCAGGGTCGCGGCCCAGGTTGCCGACGATGATGACTTTGTTTACGGATGCCATGGTGCTGTCTTTGCCTTAAGGAAGTAACAAAGCGCCGGATTTGGAGAGAGTTTCCGGGCGCCAAACGCGCCATTGTGCCGCAAGCGGGGGGCAATGGAAGCCCCCACCCGGCAGCGCCCGGCCGTGCCCAGGCCCGCCGCCGCTTGTTGTGCTCAATGGCCGCCGCGGCCCACGGGCCGCAGCGGCCAGGTCAGCGCCAGCCACAGGGCCGTGAGTG
The DNA here is from genome assembly GCF_058809075.1 of Acidovorax sp. GW821-FHT11A03. Taxonomy (NCBI): domain Bacteria; kingdom Pseudomonadati; phylum Pseudomonadota; class Betaproteobacteria; order Burkholderiales; family Comamonadaceae; genus Acidovorax; species Acidovorax sp. GW821-FHT11A03. Next base: position 276,463 of record NZ_JBXASG010000004.1, on the reverse strand, counting down.
CGGCGGTCGCCGCGAACAGGCCCGGAGCCCCGGCCCATTTCACCAGCGCGCCGCCCAGCGCGCCGCCGGCGAACAGCCCCAGCGACTGCAGCGTGTTGTAGCTGCCCAGCGCGGCGCCGCGCAGCTGGGGCGGCGCCATGCGCGAGACCAGGCTGGGCTGGCTGGCCTCCAGCGCGTTGAACCCGCAGAAGAAGACGAACAGCAGCGGCCCCAGCACCCACAGCGTCGGCGGCGCGGCGCTGGACGCCAGCGTGCCCAGGCCCACCTGCACGAGCAGCACCAGCGCGATGGCGCCCAGCAGCGCCGCGCGCAGCCTGCCGGCGCGTTCCAGCGCGAAGAGCCCGCCCATGGCCCCGAACGACAGCACCACGGCGGGCAGGTAGACCTGCCAGTGGTGGTCCTTGGCGAGGCCGGCCTGCACCAGCAGGGCCGGCACGGCCACCCACATCGACAGCTGCACGGTGTGCAGAACGAACACGCCCAGGTTCAGGCGCAGCAGATCCGGGTGGCTCCACACGTCGGCCAGGCGGCCCCGCGCGGCATCGCCGTGCCGCGCGGGCTCCGCAGGCACCCACCAGATCACCACCGCCACCCCGGCCAGTGCGAGGGCGCAGGTCAGGCCGAACAGGCCCGCCAGCCCGATGTGGGCCGCCAGCACGGGGGCCGCCACCAGCGCCACGGCGAACATCAGGCCGATGCTGCCGCCCACCAGCGCCATGGCCTTGGTGCGCACGGCGTCGCGCGTCTGGTCGGCCAGCAGGGCGGTCACGGCGGCCGACACGGCCCCCGCGCCCTGGAGCGCGCGGCCCGCGAGCAGGCCCGTGAGCGAATCGGCCAGCGCCGCCAGCAGGCTGCCGGCGGCGAACACCAAAAGCCCCAGCACGATCACGCGCTTGCGCCCGAACCGGTCGGAGGCCATGCCCAGCGGCAGCTGCAGCAGCGCCTGCGTGAGACCGTAGATGCCCATGGCCAGTCCCACCAGCGCCGGATCGTCCCCGCCGGGGTACTTGCGTGCCTCCAGCGCGAAAACCGGCAGGACCAGGAACAGGCCCAGCATGCGCAGCGCGAAGATCAGCGCCAGACTCACGCTGGAGCGGCGCTCCAGCGGTGTCATTGCGTTGTCGGAAGGCGGCGGGGACGGGGGCTGCGGGGCGGCGCCCAAAAAAGAAGGGGAAGAGGATTCCGGCACGGTGGTGCCCTATGGGGCGGGTAAAGCGGGGATTTTCGCCCATTGCGCGCAAGCGCCTGTCCGCAGGGGCGAGCGAAGGGGGCCGAAGGCCTCTGCGGGGGCGGCGCCTGGCGGCAGGCCCCTGCCGGTGCGCGGGCGGCAAGGTGCCGGTTCAGCGGACCATGGCGGTGCCCTGCCGGACGGCGGCGGTAGGCTCACAGCAGGCCGCAGATCCGCTGCACGCACTCGCGGGGCGTGAGCTCGGCGGTGGGCAGCACCAGCTCCGGGGCCAGCGGCGCCTCGTACGGGGAATCAATGCCGGTGAACTGGCGCAGCTCGCCCGTGCGGGCCTTCCGGTACAGGCCTTTGGGGTCCCGCTGCTCCGCGAGCGCGAGTGGAACGTCGACGAAGATCTCCACGAAATCCCCCGCCGCGAACAGGTCCCGGGCCGCCTGGCGTTCGGCGCGAAAGGGCGAGATGAAGGCCACCACGACGATCACCCCCGCATCCACGAACAGCCGGGCCACCTGCGCGATGCGGCGGATGTTCTCCGCCCGGTCCGCGTCGGAGAAGCCCAGGTCCCGGTTCAGGCCCTGCCGGATGTTGTCGCCATCCAGGATGTAGGTGCGTTTGCCCTGGCGATGGAGTTCGCCTTCCAGCGCGTTGGCGATGGTCGACTTGCCGGCCCCGGACAGGCCGGTGAGCCAGATGACCCGTCCGGGGTGGCCGCCGAGCTGTTCGCGCTCCTTGCGGGTGACGGTGAGCGCCTGGGCATGGATATGGGGGGTGGGATCGGACACTGGGGTGGAATGTGCGGATGAACTTGGCGCCATGTTAATGGCATGACGGCCGCCACCCACCGGCGCGGCGGGCCTGGCCTATCATGGTGGGTTTCCCTGCACAGAGCCGCGCCCACCGTGAACCCCCCTTCCGCCCCGCTCCCCGAGCCCGCTGCCCCGTCCGACGCTGGCCGTTACCTCGCCCATGCCCTGCGCGAGCAGCGCATCAGCATCCGCGGCGCGCGCACGCACAACCTCAAGAACATCGACCTGGACATCCCGCGCAACCAGCTCGTGGTGATCACGGGGCTGTCGGGCTCGGGCAAGTCCAGCCTGGCCTTCGACACGCTCTATGCCGAAGGCCAGCGCCGCTACGTGGAAAGCCTGTCGGCCTATGCGCGGCAGTTCCTCGGGCGGCTGGACAAGCCCGACGTGGACCTGATCGAGGGCCTGTCGCCCGCCATCAGCATCGAGCAGAAGGCCACCAGCCACAACCCGCGCTCCACCGTGGGCACGGTGACCGAGATCCACGACTACCTGCGCCTTCTGTACGCCCGCGCGGGCACGCCCTACTGCCCCGACCACGGCCTGCCGCTGGCCGCGCAGACCGTGAGCCAGATGGTGGACGCCGTGCTGGCGCTGCCCGAGGACACGCGCCTCATGCTGCTGGCCCCCGTGGCACGCGAGAAGAAGGGCGAGTTCACCGAGCTCTTCACGCAGATGCAGGCGCTGGGCTACATCCGCTTTCGCGTGGACGGCACCATCTACGAATACGAGAGCCTGCCCGCGCTCAAGAAGACCGAGAAGCACAGCATCGACGTGGTGATCGACCGCCTGAAGGTGCGCCCCGAGATGCAGCAGCGCCTGGCCGAGAGCATCGAGGCCGTGCTGCGCGTGGGCGGCAACGACGGCAACGGCCGCGTGCTCGCGCTGGAGATGGACACGGGCCGGGAGCACCTGTTCAGCAGCAAGTTCGCCTGCCCGGTGTGCAGCTACTCGCTGGCCGAGCTGGAGCCGCGCCTGTTCTCGTTCAACTCGCCCATGGGCGCCTGCCCGGCGTGCGACGGCATCGGCCAGCGCGAGGTGTTCGATGTGGCGCGCGTGGTGGCCTTCCCCGGCTTGAGCCTGGCCAGCGGCGCCATCAAGGGCTGGGACCGGCGCAACGGCTACTACTTCGCGATGCTGGAGAGCCTGGGGCGGCACTACGGTTTCGACGTGGAGGCGCCGTTCGAGTCGCTGCCCGCCGCCGTGCAGCATGCCGTGCTGCACGGCTCGGGCGAGGACGAGATCGCGTTCAGCTACATCCTGGACAGTGGCGCCAACAAGGGCAAGGTCTACACCAAGAAGCACCCGTTCGAAGGCATCCTGCCCAACATGGCGCGGCGCTACCGCGAGACCGATTCGGTCGTGGTGCGCGAGGACCTGGCCCGCTACCGCAGCAGCCAGCCCTGCCCGGAATGCCACGGCACCCGCCTGCGCCGCGAGGCGCGCCACGTGAAGGTGGGCGAGGGCGCGCAGGCCCGCGCGATCTTCGAGGTGAGCCACGCCACGCTCAGCGCCGCGCACGGCTGGTTCCAGGCGCTCACGCTCACGGGCGCCAAGGCCGAGATCGCCGACAAGGTGGTGCGCGAGATCACCACGCGGCTGCAGTTCCTCAACGATGTGGGCCTGAACTACCTGAGCCTGGACCGCAGCGCCGAGACGCTGTCGGGCGGCGAGGCGCAGCGCATCCGCCTCGCGTCGCAGATCGGCTCGGGCCTCACCGGCGTGATGTACGTGCTCGACGAGCCCAGCATCGGCCTGCACCAGCGCGACAACGACCGGCTCATCGCCACCTTGCAGCACCTGCGCGACATCGGCAACAGCGTGATCGTGGTCGAGCACGACGAGGACATGATGCGCGCGGCCGACCACGTGATCGACATGGGCCCGGGCGCCGGCGTGCACGGCGGCCGCGTGATGGCGCAGGGCACGTACGACGCGGTGCGCAGCCACCCTGAATCGCTGACCGGCAAGTACCTGTCGGGCACGTTGTCCATCGCCGTGCCGAAGCGGCGCACGCCCTGGCTGCCGGTGGTGGAGCAGGCGGCGCCGGTGGTGGAGGCCAAGGGCAAGTCGCGCTTTCCGCAGACCGAGGCCAGCAAGCGCCGCGCCGAGCGCATGGCCGAACACCACGCGCGCCAGGGCGCGGTGCAGGCGCTGCGCGTGGCGGGCGCCACGGGCAACAACCTCCAGAACGTGACCGTGGACTTCCCCGTGGGCCTGCTCACCTGCGTGACGGGCGTCTCGGGCTCGGGCAAGAGCACCCTGGTCAACGACACGCTGTACGCCGCCGTGGCGCGCCAGATCTACCGCGCCCACGAAGAGCCCGCCGCGCACGAAGAGATCGTGGGCATCGAGTACTTCGACAAGGTCATCAACGTCGACCAGAGCCCCATCGGCCGCACGCCGCGCAGCAACCCGGCCACCTACACTGGCCTGTTCACCCCCATCCGCGAGCTGATGGCCGAGGTGAACACCGCCAAGGAGCGTGGCTATGGCCCCGGGCGTTTCAGCTTCAACGTGGCGGGTGGCCGCTGCGAGGCCTGCCAGGGCGACGGCGTGGTGAAGGTGGAGATGCACTTCCTGCCCGACGTGTACGTGCCCTGCGACGTGTGCCACGGCCAGCGCTACAACCGCGAGACGCTGGAAGTTCTGTGGAAGGGCAAGAACATCGCGCAGATCCTGGAGCTCACCGTGGAGGACGCGCACGCGTTCTTCAAGGACGTGCCGGCCATCGCGCGCAAGCTGCAGACGCTGCTGGACGTGGGGCTCTCCTACATCCGCCTGGGCCAGGCCGCCACCACGCTCTCGGGCGGCGAGGCGCAGCGCGTGAAGCTGGCGCAGGAACTCTCCAAGCGCGACACCGGCCGCACGCTCTACATCCTGGACGAACCGACCACCGGCCTGCACTTCGCGGACATCGACCTGCTGCTCAAGGTGCTGCACCAGCTGCGCGACGCGGGCAACACCATCGTCATCATCGAGCACAACCTGGACGTCATCAAGACGGCCGACTGGCTCATCGACATGGGCCCCGAGGGCGGTGCGGGCGGCGGCACCGTGGTGGGGGTGGGCACGCCCGAGGACCTGGCGGCCAACCCGGCAAGCCATACGGGGCGTTACCTGGCGCCTTACCTGTGAACGAAATCTGAATGAAAATGGCTGCTAGCGCTTATCTATCAAGCGCTATAAGCTATTGATTTGGTCGCAAATTGCCGCTACATCACTGCAGGCGGCGGGCCACCTCGGCGTCCAGCGATCCCATGAAGGTCTCCACGGCCCGGGTGTAGTCGCTGTCCAGGCCCAGTTGGGCGTTGATTTCGCCATGGTCCAGGTCCTGCGGCAGCACCTCGGCGCGGCCGCCCTGGTGGCGCACATGGCGGGCCATGGCATCGGATTGCCGGCAGGGGTCGTCAGCCCGCTGGGCCGAGCACACCATCTGCATCGGCGGGGCGCCCGCCGTCCATTGGTGCAAGGGCGACATGGCCACCCAATATGCCGGGTCAGTGCCAAAGGCGTCGTCATACAGCGGCAGGTGCGGGGCGCGCATGCGGGCGGGCACGTTCATCATGGCGCTGTCGAGTGACACCGTGCCCAGCCACGGCCAGGCGCCTTCGCGCAGTGCCTGCGGGGCACGGGCATTGAGCAGGGCCACCAGGTGGGCCCCGGCCGAGTGGCCCATGAGGATGAAGCGGCTCGGGTCTCCGCCCCAGGTGCCCGCGCGCTGCTGCGCGGCCATGAGGGCGGCCTGCACATCGCGCTCCTGCACGGCCACGGGGGCATCGGGCAGCATGCGGTAGTTGATGGAGATGAGGATGAAGCCCTTGGGCACCCAGCGGTTCACCTTCTCCTGCACCACGCGGCCCATGGCCTTGTCGCCATGCCGCCAGCCGCCGCCGTGCACCATGAAGATGACCGGCGCGCGCACCGCGCTGGCCACCAGGCTGTTGGTTCCTGTGGTGGGGCTGGTGGGTACATACACGTCCATGCGCTGCGCCGGGTCGGCGCCGTAGGGCACATCGGCGATGCGCTGCACGCCGGCGGCCAGCGTGGCCGGTGCGGCGGCGGCCTGCTTCTGCGCGATGAGGGCGCGCAGGCGGCCGCCGTTCTGCGCGGTGGTCTGGGCCTGCACGCTGGCGGTGGCCAGCGTGAGGGCAGCCAGGGCGGTCATGGTCAGAAGATGGCGTGGGGACATGGCGAGGCTCCTGAGGTCAGAGGGTGGCAAGCGGTAGCTGGGTCCAGAGGGCGTCAAGGCCGCGTTGGACAAGCCAAGGCCGTGCCGCTCGCGTCGTAGCAGGTGGCGCTGCGGCTCCAGCCGTTGTCCTTGCTGTAGCTGCTTTGCGCCTGCACGCTGTTGCCGGTCGTCGCGTTGGTGGCGGTGGTGCTGCGGGCCTGCGTCACGGTGCCGTCGGCGTTGCGGCTCGCCCCGCCGCTGCTCTGCAGGCTGCCCTGGGCATTCTGGGCGGACACGGTGCCGCTGTGGCTGGCGCTGCCGTCTGCACGTCGGGTGGTGCTGCCCTGGCGCTCGGCCACTCCGCCCTGCGCACCCACGGCGGCGCCCCGGCTCGTCACGCTCGCGTTGCCCTGCCCATCGGTGGTGGCTGTGCGCCCGCGCAGCACCGCGCCATTTGGGCCGCTGCGGGCCACACCGGTGCGGGCGGTGGTGCTGCCATCGGCGTTGTGTTCCACGCTGCGGCGGGTGCGGGCCTGCGCTTCGGTGGGGGCGGCCAGCGCCAGCACGGCGCTCAGCCCCAGGGTGGCGAGGGTGGAGAACACCAACACACCCGCTGCCAGTGCGGGGCGTTGCAGCAGGTCGTTGTCAGCGGGGCGTGTCGGCAAAGGCATGGTGGTCAACTCCTTGGGGTTTGCCTGGGGGCGTGGCATGGCTGTACTGTGGGTCCCAGGTGTGAGCCATTGATGGCAGGAATCCGCCGATGTATGACAAACCATGACAAACGCCTGCGGCCCCGTCATGCCTTGTCATGGCTGGGGGTGCATGGCCCGCGCCAGCGCCTACCATTGCCACCACGCCGCCTTCACCTGCCACGTTGCTCCCTGCCCATGACCGACACCCTGGCCAAGATCCTGGTCGCCGATGACGAGCCCGACCTGCGCGCCCTGCTGCAGCGCTACCTGAGCGACCAGGGCTACGCCGTGCGCACGGTGGAGGGCGCGGGCCCGCTCGACGTGCTGCTGCAGCGCGAGAGGTTTGATGTGCTGGTGCTGGACGTGATGATGCCGGGCGAAGACGGCCTGGCCATCTGCCGCCGCCTGCGTGCGCAGGGCGAGACCATTCCCATCCTGATGCTCACCGCGCGTGGCGACCCGGTGGACCGCATCGTGGGCCTGGAGATGGGGGCGGACGACTACCTGCCCAAGCCCTTCAACCCGCGCGAGCTGCTGGCCCGCATCCAGGCCATGGTGCGCCGCCAGCGCATGCTGGGCGCGCACACCGGGCCCCAGGGAACGCACGGGCGCCTGACGTTCGGCGACTTCGTGTTGCTGCCGACTGAACGGCGGCTGGAGCGGGCGGGCGCGAGGGCCGGCGAGGACGTGCCCCTCACCACCGGTGAATTCGCCCTGCTGCTGGCCCTGGCCCAGAACCCTCAGCGCCCGCTGGGCCGCGACCGGCTCATGGCCCTGGCCTATGGCCCCGACCACACGGCCACCGACCGCAGCATTGACGTGCAGATCATGCGGCTGCGCAAACTCATCGAGGCCGACCCGGCCCAGCCGCGCCACATCCGCACCGTGTGGGGCGTGGGCTATGTGTTCGTGCCCGATGGCGCCGCGCCCGCCGGAGGGCGGCAGCCATGACGACACCCGCAACCCCCGCCCGCCGCCACGGGGGGCTCTGGCCGCGCAGCCTGCTCGGGCGCAACCTGCTGCTGATGGCCGTGCTCATCGTGCTGGGCCAGCTGGTGGCGGCGGTGCTGGTGCGGCAGATGATCTTCCAGCCCCGCGTGGCGCAGGTGGCCGATGGCGTGGCGCGCAATGTGGCCGCGCTGCGGGCGGGGCTGCAGGCGCTGCCCCCGGCGCAGCGTGTGGCGTTTGTGGAGGCGTTCAACCGGCAGGCCGCATTGGCCACGCCGCCCGTTGCGCCGGAAAGCGCAGCGCGGCGCGCGCTGCTGTCGCCGTTGGAGCGGCAGTTTGTGCAGGCGGTGTCCCGCCGCCTGGGTGTGGGTGATGCGCCTGCGCAGAGCCCGCAGCCCCTGTGGCGCCGCGACAGCACCGGCGTGCTGGCCCTGCGCATGGTGCACGAGGGCGCTGACTACTGGCTCAACCTGCCCAGCGTGTTCCCCACGCGCGAGTTCACCGGGGCCTGGCTGGTGGCCACGCTGGCCAGCATGCTGCTGGCGCTGCTGGGCGCGTGGTGGCTGCAGCGCCACATCCACCAGCCGCTGGCCCAGGTGGTGGCGGCGGCGCGGCAGCTCGCGCGGGGCCAGACACCCGCGGTGCTGCCCGAGGCCGGGCCCGAAGAAATCGCCACCGTGGGCCGCAGTTTCAACCAGATGGCGCAGAGCCTGGCCGCCGCCGACCACGAGCGCGCGCTGATGCTGGCCGGTGTGTCGCACGACCTGCGCACGCCGCTGACCAAGCTGCGCCTGGGCGTGGAGATCGCCGGGGCACAGGTGGATGCGCCGCTGGCGGCCAGCATGGCGCGCAGCATCGACGAGATGGATGCGATCGTGGGCCAGTTCCTGGACTTTGCGCGGGTGGGCGCTGACGCGGGCGAGGCCGAGGCGCCCGCCACCGCATCGCTCAACGACCTGGCCCAGGCCGTGGCCGAAGCGCAGGCCGACCACGGCCGTGTGCTGGCGCTGGAACTGGGCGGCCTGCCCAACCTGCCCGTGCGCCCGCAGGCGCTGCGCCGTGCGCTGGACAACCTCGTGGAAAACGCCTGGCGCCACGGCGCCGCCCCGGTGGTGCTGCGCACGGGCGGCAGCGCGCAGCAGGCGTGGATCGAGGTGGCCGACCACGGCACCGGCATGGACGCCAAAGAGCTGGACCACATGCGCCAGCCTTTCGCGCGGGGCGGCGGCGCGGCGCGCGCGGGTGTTCCCGGGGCCGGGCTGGGCCTGGCGATTGCCGAGCGCGTGGCGCGCGCCCATGGGGGAGCGCTGGAGCTGCACAGCGCACCCGGCCAGGGCCTGCGCGCGCGGCTGGTGCTGCCGCTGGCGGGGCCGGCCGCTGCGGCTCAGCCCCCAGGGGAATAGGGGCGCAGAATCTGAATGAAATTGGCCGCCAGCGATGGATGGATAAGCGCCAATGGCTACTGAATTTGTAGCGAGTTTGCCGGGCGCAGCGCCCTGTGCTGGCCCTGGCCTTCGTCGCCCAGCCGGAACACCGACACCACGTGCACCAGGTCTTCGGCCTGCACCTTGAGGCTGCCGGCGGCGGCGGCCATTTCTTCCACTAGCGCGGCGTTCTGCTGCGTGACCTGGTCCATCTGCGTCACGGCCTCGCCCACCTGGGCCACGCCCAGCGACTGCTCGTGGCTGGCCGTGCTGATTTCGCCCACGATGTCCGTCACGCGGCGGATGGCGGTCACCACCTCGTTCATCGTGGTGCCCGCGCGGTCCACCAGGGCCGTGCCCTGCTCCACGCGCTCCACGCTGGCGCTGATGAGGGCCTTGATCTCGCGCGCCGCCTCGGCGCTGCGCCCGGCCAGCGAGCGCACCTCCGACGCGACCACCGCGAAGCCCCGGCCCTGTTCGCCCGCGCGGGCCGCCTCGACGGCGGCGTTGAGCGCGAGGATATTGGTCTGGAACGCGATGGAGTCGATCACGCCGATGATGTCCGAGATCTTCTGCGACGAGGCGTTGATGCCCTGCATCGTGTCCACCACCTGGGCCACCACCTCGCCGCCCTGCACGGCCACGGTGCTCGCGCTGTGGGCCAGCGTGCTGGCCTGGCGCGCGCTGTCGGCGTTCTGGCGCACGGTGGAGCTGAGCTGTTCCATCGACGCGGCGGTTTCCTCCAGCGCGCTGGCCTGGCTTTCGGTGCGGGCCGACAGGTCGCTGTTGCCCTGCGCGATCTGCACGCTGGCCGTGGCCACGCTCTCCGATCCGTTGCGCACCTGGCGCACCACCTGCGTGAGCTGGGCGCGCATCTGCATCAGGGCCTCCAGCAGCTGGCCGACCTCGTTGGTGCCGTGGGCCAGCGCGCTGCCGCTCAGGTCGCCCTGGGCCACGGCGCGCGACAGCGCCACGGCCTGCGAAAGCGGCCCCGTCATGGAGCGCACGAACACCAGGGCCATGGCGCTGGTGGCCGAGAGCGTGACGGCGAGGGCGAGCGCCACCCACAGCAGCCGGCGCTGCAGCGCGCTCACGCGGTCTTGCAGGGCCTGGTCCAGGCTCGACAGCGACTGTGCATTGAGCGTGTTGAGCGCATCGATGGTGCGGGTGAACGCGTCAAAGTAATCCTTGGAGGCGAACTTGAGCTCGCCGGCGTTCATCACCTCGCGCTCGGCCAGCTGCAGCGACTGCTGGATCTGGCCCTGGATGGCCTGCACCCCGCTGCCCAGCGCCTGCTTGAACTGCGCATTGCCCTGCAGGGCGCGGCCGAGGCCGCGGAAGGTGTCGGCCTGCAGCTCCGCCACCCGCTGCTGCAGCACGAGCAGCTGGCCCTTGCCCTGGGGCGAGAGTTCGCCACGGCCGAGCGCCCCGGCGCCCTGGGCGCGCAGCATGCCCAGGTTCTCGCCCAGCTGCGGCGCCTGCACCAGCGATGCCTGGATCAGCGCATGCGTCGGTGCCTCGGGGTCCACCTGCAGGCCGTAGGCGTGCACCAGCGACTCGGTCAGCTGCAGCAGCGCGGCGATGAGCTGGGTGTGCTGCGCCGTGCTTTGCGCCAGCCCGATGCTGCGGGCGGCCACCGCCTGCTCCAGCGTGCGCCAGGCCTGCTGGGCATCGGTCCAGGCGGCCATCTGCTGCGCCGGCACCTGGGCTGCCGCGAAGTGCGCGGCGGCGTCGGCCAGGGCTTTTTCCACCGCGTCGCGGGCGGCGGGGCGCCGCGTCGCCAGCGACTCGTCGCCGCCGAACATGCCCGCCGACAGCCCCCGGTGCACCTGCACCAGCTGCACCACGCGGGTCAGCGCCTGCGCGGGCGGCACGCCCCGGGCCTCCTGCCGGGCGTGGCCGATGGCGCGCAGCGCATCGGACACATACAGGTATGTGGGAAGCGCGCTCATCATCAACCCGATGGTTCCCAGGATGAGGAATTTCTCGAGCAGGTTCAGTCGGTGAAGCAGTGACATGGCAGAAGACACGCTGGGCGTGCGGGTAGGGAAGGCCGGGTCGGCGGGGGCGGCCATTGCCCCGGCTGGGCGGGCCCGGTGTCGCAGGGGCCCGCAGAGTTGTTACGCAATGTAGGCAACTGTCGCCCGCAGGGTTTTGACTCAGGTCAAGGTGCGGGTGCGCGCGCCTTCGAGGGGGGCCGCCCGCGCACCGCCCCGCGCCGCCGCCAGGGGCTGGAGAATAATGGCCCACCAACCCCCGTGGAGCACCCCGGCATGCAATCCATCACCCTGCGTTTCCTGGCGTCTCAAAGCACCTTGCCGCAGGCGGGGCGGGTGCCCGGCGGCACCGTGCTGCGCTGGGTGGACGAGGCGGGTTTTGCCTGTGCGAGCGCCTGGGCCAAGGGCCCCTGCATCACCGAGTTCGTGGGCGGCGCGCACTTCGTGCGCCCCATCCGGCCCGGAGACCTGGTGGAAGTGCATGCGCGCCTGGCCTTCACCACCGAGACCGGCATGCACCTGGCCGTGGAGGTGCGCAGCGGCGGCATCCATGGCGAGCCGCAGCACGAGGTGCTGCATTGCGTGGCGGTGTACACGGCCGTGGACGCCGATGAGCAGCCCCGCGCCATCGACAGGTGGAGCCCCGAAACCCCGGGCGACATGGCCTTGGCGCAGCGGGTGAAGGCGCATGTGGAGGCCGCGCGCGCGGCGCAGTGACGGGGGCGGGCGGCGTTGTTCCGCCCGCCGGTGGCCCTGGCAACGCGCGGCAGGCCCCTGCCCCTGGAGGGCGGCGGGTGGGGACACGGCGTGCCTCACCTCACGCCGGGGCTGGGGCCTGGATCGTTGCCCGCAACGGCCCGCCCGCGCTGCCATGCCTGCGCGCGGTCGCGTGCGTCCACCTCCGCGGTCGCCTCGGTCAGCACCGTGAAGCTGGCCGCATCCGCCCGCGCCAGCGGCTCGCCCTGGTACCACACCCGCCGCGCATCGGCCGCGTAGCCCCGCCCCAGGGCGCGCAGCGTGGCCATGTCGGCGCCCTGCAAGGGGCGCAGCACCGGGTGCGGGCCCCGGTTCGGCTGGTTGACCTCGATGTGGCCGTGCCAGGCGTGCGCGCGGTCGCGGGCGTAGCCGGGATCGTCTTCGTCCATCAGCGCAAAGCTTGCGCCGTGGCTGCCGGGGATGTCGGCATGCTCGAAATAACCGCGCTGCGCATCGCGCGCGTAGCGGGGGCTGAGCGGCTCGAAGCTGGCCGCATCGCGCACCGCGAAGGGCTGGCCCCGGTCGTAGGCGCGGTGCCGGTCGCGGGCATGGCGGTGGGCCAGCACGCGGTAGCTGGCCGCGTCGGCTCCGGGAATGGTGGCGATGCGCAGGTGCTGGTAGGCCCAGTACTCCTGCGCCTTGCGGTAGGTGCTGCAGTAGTAGACCGCGCGGCCGTCGCGCGCCTCGTGCTCCGACAGCGCCTCGAACGTGGCGCCCTGGCTGCCCTCCACGGCACTGCCCCGGCAGTAGCCTTGCCGCGCGTCGCGCCCGAAGTGCGGCGAGAGCGGCTGGAACGTGGCCGGGTCGGCCGGGGCGAAGGCCGCGCCGCCGTAGGTCCAGGCGCCCGCCCAGCCGCGCTGGTAGCCCGTGCCACTGCCGTCGCAGCCGCACAGCGCGGCCAGCGCCCCGAGCGCCAGCGCGCAGGCGCGGGCGAGCCCGGCGGCCGCCGTTCCTGTCAGCGCAGGCGTGCGGACCCGCATGGGGATCGTGGACAGGCACTCACGGCGCGGTGCGCGGCGGGCTTATGGCACCGGCACGACCCGCAGCGCGGGCGGGTACGGCTCCACGCGCAGGCTGTCGTGCGCCAGCACGCTGATCCTGGCGCGGGGGGCCAGCTCCAGCGCGCCGTCGGTGCCCTTGCGCGGGGCGTATTGCCAGAGGCTGAGCGCGCCCTTGGCGGCCAGGGCCTGGCCGATGGCGGCCGCCTCGGGGCGCGGAGCCCCGGCCTCGTCCGGCGGCACGGCGACAAGGATCTCGTCGCGCACCGTGACGATCTTGAACAGCAGGGGCGTTGCGGTCTGGGCCATGGCAGTGACGCAAGAGATGGCCAGTGCGGCCGCCAGGCAGGCGGCGGCGCGGGCGCGAAGGCGGGGCGTGGTGGGGGTCATGGGGCTTTCTGGCTAGTGCTGCAGTTGTGCCTGCGCCTGCATCGTACGCGCCACGTGGGCATACATGGCGCCCCAGGCCTCGCGCGTGGCGGGGGTGAAGGCACCGCCCAGCGCGTCGGACAGCGTCTCCAGCAGGGCGGCGCCCACCGTGTCGTAGTGCGCGGCCTGCACGCCGTAGCCCGTGTGGCGCTGGCCCAGGGCGCGCAGCGCGGCGTCCAGCCGCTCGGGGTGGTCAAGCAGGCGCACGGCATCGCCGATCATGTCCAGCAGCTTGCGTGCCTGCACGTGCATGTCGGACGACCCGAACAGCCCCTGGATGGCCGGGTCGCGCGCGAACAGCTTCGAGTAGAAAAGCGCGCCTGCCTGCGCAGCGACGGGCGCAACCTGCGCAAAGCTCTGGCGCACGAGGTGGATCTGTTCGGGGGACATGGGGAAACTCCTTGAAACGGAAAGATGTCGATAGGTAAAGTCTGCGAGGCCCCTGCGGCGTGGCCGGCCTCTTTCAAAAGTCGCGGGGCGCCTTGCGTCGCATCACCATGCCGGTGCCCGCCATGAAGGCGGCCAGCAGCAGAAGGCCCCCTTCGCCCAGCGTGGGCACCGCGCTGACGCCTGCGCCCGGCGCTGCAGGCAGGACGGTCACGAGCCAGGAGCCTGTGGTGTGGGGATGGCTGTCGATGTAGCTGCCCGAAGTGCCTGCCACCGCCGTCGTGCACACGCCGCTGTAGGGAGCGGGAACTTGCTGGCATTCGTAGTTGTGATTGACGAATTCATGCAGGCCCATGAGGTTCACGCGGTCGCCCACGGCATGGGGAGCCGGTGTCTCCCAGTGGAAGAAGGTGAGGCTGGCGTTGGTGAAGGCGCCGTTGGCATCGGTGTCCGCGGAGGCGGAATACAGCGTGTCACCCGCCGCGCTGGAATAGCTGGTCAGCCCGTCTGAAAACACAAAGCCTGTCACCAGGGCGGAGATGTCGGCATTGCCCAGGCCAGGCGGCAAGGGCGCCGCCGTGGTGAACCAGCCCGACTGGAACATCGCCGTGGTGAAGCTGCCGCAGTTGCCCACTGTGCAGTGGGTGAAGTTGTACAGGGTGGGCGCGGTGTAGGGGTTGCCGGTATAGGTATACGTGTAGGTGGCGGCCCAGGCGCCCGCGTGGGTACCTGCGGCCAGCGCGAGCAGCGCAAGGTGCTTCTTCATGGGGCTTTTGGGGGAGTAAAGAAATGCCTCAAGCGTTCAGAACTAAAGCGATGCAGCTATTTCTTTAGAAGCAGCCTGTGCCCGCCGCGCAGCGCGAGGCCCAGCAGACCCAAGGCAGACAGCGCCAGGGCGATGGGGCTGTCCACGGGCACTGCCTGCACGCCGCCCCCATTCCCCGGCCCGGCGCCTGGGGCCAGGGCGGATTCATAGGCGCCGATGTCGGCGCGCCCCATCTGCACCCGTGGGGTGCCACGCTCGTCGGTGGCGGGCAGGTCGGTGGTGGGGCCGGCGTTGATGGCGGGGCTGCCCGGCAGCAGTGCGTGGGTCTGGTTGGGCAGGCTGTTGGCGTAGGCCAGCGGCGCCAGCAGGGGGTTGGCGCTGGCGATATCGCCCACCGCGCCAAAGCCGCAGGTGGTGCCGCTGTCGAGGTTGTTGCCACCGGACACCAGGGCGCCCGCCTGGAACCGGCAATTGAGGCCCGCCGCCGGGTTGGCGACGATGCTGCCGCTGATGTGGGCCGTGGCGCCAAAGACGCTCAGTTGCCCATTGCCTGCGCCGGTGGTGTTGTGGGCGATGGTGCTGAAGCGGATGGTGGTGGTGCCGCCGCTGCCCCCCGAGATGCCGCCCCCGGCCCCCACCGCCGTGTTGCCCGAGACGGTGGAGTTGGTGAGGTTCAGCGTGCCGTTGTTGGCGATGCCGCCGCCACTGCCCCCAGGATGGGGCATGGTATTGCCCGTGATGGTGCTGCGCGTGATGTTGGCAATGCCGGTCTGGCGCACCGCGATGCCGCCCCCGCCACTGGGGGCGGTGTTGCCCGAGACTTCGCTGTCGATCAGGTGGAGCGTGGCCGTCTCATACACGTAGATGCCGCCGCCCTGCTGGGTGGAGGACCCGGCCGCGCTGTTGCCGTGCACCGCCACATGGTCGAGCGTGGCCGTGCCGCCCCCGATGAACAGCCCACCCCCATACGACGCGCCCGCGCCGGTGCCGCCGGTGATGGCCAGGTTGTTGAGGTTGACGGTGGGGCTGCCCAGGATCTGGAGGACGATGCGGTCGCCGCCGCTGCCGCTGCTGGCCACGATGAAGGAGTCGCCCGCGCCCGCGCCGTTGATGGTGAGGTCGCTGGTGATCTGCAGGAGGTTGCTGGGGGCGGGCACGCGCGTCAGTGTGAAGGTGCCCGCGGGCAGCGTGATGGTGTCGGCGCCCGCCAGCGCGTTGGCTTCCATGATGGCGGCGCGTAGCGAGCAGGTGCCCGCAGCACCCGTGCCGCAGATGTTGTCACCGGGGGTGGGGTCGATCAGGTCTGCCGTGGCATCGACCACAAAAGTGGCGGCCTGCGCCCCGGCGTGGGTGAATGCAGCCAGCGCGAGCAGCGCAATGTGTTTTTTCATGGGGTGTGGCGTTTCCGAAATGAAAAGCGCCTTCAGTGGTGGTGGATCAATCGCTGCGCGCTATTTTTTGGGGAGCAATTTGCGACGTCTTCGCAGCGTCTGCCCGGAGAGGCCGAGCAGGCCGGCGGCAGTGATGGCCAAGGCAAAGGGGTTGTCTACGGGCACGCTCTGCACGGCGGCTGCGGGCGCCGTGCCCACATTGGCCCAACTGGTATTGCCGTCGATGCTGCCGGGCGCTTCCCAGACGGTGCATCGGTCTTCGACATCGATGGCCTGGCATATCACGTTGTGGTAGGCGCCGCCCTCGGTGTTGACCGAGTCCAGCCGCATGTTGGCGCCGCTGTGCGGGCCGGGGTTCTGCCAGCGCAGGACGATCATCGACAGTGCCGTCAGCTGGCCCGCGGCATCGGTGGAGACATTCACTTGGTACAACCCCGCCACCTGCGGGTCCCCCAGGGTATAGGTGGTAACCCCGTCGAACACCGTGAATGCCAGGATGTTGCCGCCCGGAAAAAGGACATCGGCGTTGGCGAGGTTGGGCGCCAGCGGCACGGCCGTGGTGAAGGTGGCCGTCGGGGCCATGGCGGCGGTGAAGTTGGCGCAGTTGCCCGCGCTGCACGGCGCCGTGTAGTTGTGCAGGCTGGCGGGGGCGTAGCCGTTGTTGGTGTAGCTGTAGGTGGCGGCCCAGGCGCCCGCGTGGGCGAAGGCGGCCAGGGCCAGCAGGGCAAGGTGTTTTCGCATGGGTGGTGTGTGGATGTGGTGGGCGAAAAGTGGCAGAAAAACTGCCCCAGCGCTTGCCCATCAAGCGCAAAACGCTATGTTTTCAGGAGCAATTTCGCGCCTGCCGCCCAGTTTATGGATTCCCCCGCCGCTGCGCCCCACCCCCAGGGGCGGGATGGCGAAGGGCTCGCTTTGCGCGCCACCACAGTCATCCACTGGCTTGCACCCGGTTGATCCGGGATGCCGGATTGTTTGTGGATGCGCCTATCCCCAGGGGTGGGGCGCCGGGGGACTTGGCTTCCTAAACTGATTTCCAGTGAAACAGTCGGATTCAAGAGCCATGAAAACTCCCAAAACAGCAACCAGATGGATAAAAAGGGCGAAAGGCGTTGCCATGGGCATTGCAGCCGCCGCCGCGTTCTGCGTGGCAGCGCTGCCAGCGCAAGCGGCCAATATCTATGGCCCGCCAGATTTGCAGGCCAATAGCGCCAGCAACGCCCCTAATGTTTCGACAGCGGCCGTGAGTGCTGACTTCAATAACGATGGCTATCCCGATCTGGCGGTTCTCAATGCTCAGACCGACCAGCTTCTCATCTATCTCGGCACTCCCATTGGCGGCCTGGCGCTCAAGCATGATTTCAATAACCTGGTGTTCGGCCTGCAAACACCCAACGGCATTTCTGCGGGCGACATGGATGGGGACGGCAAGATGGACCTGGTCATTACCGACCGTCTGGGTGTATCCATATTGAAAGGGTCGGGCAACAACAATGGGGATTTCAGTGCCCTGGCCCGGCCCGGGCTGGCGGATGCGAGTGATTATGGTGCTCAAAACCCCATGCTTGCCGATCTGAACCATGACGGGAAATTGGACATTGTTGTCGGCGTCTATGAACCAGGCGATTTTGGCGGAAATCACTATTTTGAGGTTTTGCAGAACGCCGGCTTGGGATTTTTCATATTGACGGGTCAATATGAGGTGTCCTACAGCGGTCTGGCCTCCTATAACACTATACGTGAAACACAGCTGGCCGACATTGATGGCGATGGGGAAGCAGACCTGGTTTTTGTCGACGATGTTAATAGTCCAACGGTTTCATGGCTGAAAGGTACGGGCAACGGAGCATTTGCACCGCAAGCGCAACTTCTTGGTGTAGGCGCCGGCGTCGGTAATATTGAAGATATTGAAATCGCTGACGTCGATGGAGATGGCAAGCTGGATTTGCTCTTGCAGAACCAGTACGGCGAAGGTGTCTGGCTGGCCAAGGGCGTGGGCAACGGTATCTTTTTACCGAGCACCAAGCTTTTTGCCACGGGGGTTTCCAGCGGAGGCGGCCGTGACATGGGGCGAGTCATCGTCGCCGAT
Source organism: Acidovorax sp. GW821-FHT11A03 (assembly GCF_058809075.1). Classification (NCBI taxonomy): domain Bacteria; kingdom Pseudomonadati; phylum Pseudomonadota; class Betaproteobacteria; order Burkholderiales; family Comamonadaceae; genus Acidovorax; species Acidovorax sp. GW821-FHT11A03. The sequence continues at coordinate 258,426 of NZ_JBXASG010000004.1, read as the reverse complement.
GTGAATGGCGATGGCCGGCTGGACGTAATCTCCGATGGCTATGTGGGATTGCAGCAGGCCAACCACAGCTTTGTATTGAATGAGCATATCGGCTATTCGGTCACGCGCATGCTCGCCGCCATTGATCTGAATCGCGATGGCCGCGCCGATCTCGTGGCGTCAGGCCCGGGGGCCGGAACAATTGCGGTTTTCAAGACCATTGCCCTTGCTGCTTCGTCCATCGTGACGACCGGCACGCCGCAGAGCACCGTTTTCAGTACCCCTTTTGCGCAACCCCTGTCGATCAAGGTGCTCGACAGCAATGGCGTGGGCGTGCCGGGCTTGGCGGTGAGCATGACCCCGGTGAACCCGGGGCCCAGCCTGCCCATCGCGTCCACGGGCTCGGGCACCACCAATGCGCAAGGTGTCTTCAGCTACACCCCGGTGGCCAATGGCGTGATGGGTTGTTATCAGATGAAGGGATTCATCACCGGCCTGGGCAATGTGCCGCTCTTCAATTTGTGCAATACCAACACGGACAGTCTGGCGGTCACGGCGGGCAACAACCAGACCACGCTGGTCAACACGGCCTTTGGCACGCCATTGCAGGTGCGGGTGACCGACGCCTCGAACAACCCGAAGGCCGGCGTCACGGTGACGTTCGGCGGCCCCAGCGTACCGTCGCGCGTGGTGCTGTCGTCGTCCACGGCCGTGACGGATGCGAACGGGTTCGCGGCGGTCACGGCCACCGCCACGGGCAAGTCTGGCGCCTACAGTGTCAGTGCCACGGCGCCTGGCACCACCGGTGCCTCTGTCAAGCTGTCGAACTCCGCACCGGCCGGCGCCGCCGCCGCCATTGCCTTTGACGTGTCCACGCCGCAATGGACGTATGTCACCAAGCCGTTCTCGGCACCCGTCACGGCGCACGTGCAGGACTTTTTTGGCAACCCGGTGCAAGGCGCAACGGTTGTTTTTGCCATCACGACCGATCCGGTCTCGGGTGCCACGGCGAGTTTCTCTGCACTGACGGCGGTGACCGATGCCGCAGGCAACGCGCAGGTGAGCGGGACGGCCAACGGGCTTGTCGGCACCTACTCGGTGAAGGCCAGCGTGCAGGGCAGTGCGCTGGTCAGCCCCCAAACCCGTCTGCTGAGAAACGTGGCCGATCTGCCCAAGTTCATGACCACAGTGAGCGGCACGCCCCAAAGCACGCCGATCAATACCACCTTTGCCCAGAAACTGCGCGTGAAAGTCACTGGCTGGGACGGCAGCAACACGCCGCAGGTGCGTGTCTATTTCATCACCTCCGGCGGGGTGGTGCTGTCTGCGGAAAGCGCGCTGGCCGATGCCGGTGGGTTCGCGGAAGTCACGGCCACCGCTGATGCCACGGTGGGCCTGCACCAGGTCAGCGCCATTGTGTACGACACCGTGCTGGAGCAACCCATCACGCAGACGTTTGCCTTGACGAACATCGCGGGATCCATCCCGCCCGGCGGTGGCGGTGGCCCTGTGTCGGTGCCCGCGAACAGTCCGCTGGCACTGATGGGACTGTCCCTGGCCATGCTGGCCCTGGTCCGGCGCCGCATGGGGCGGTAACGCGCCCCCGGGGGCCGAGGGCCTGCTTTCCTCCTGCGACAACGTTGGCAGGCATGTCATCCCGGCGGGCCGCAGGCGAACAGGGTGGCGTGCTCCTCGCTGGTCTTCCAGGCGGGCCGTCGCTCGCGCCCATGTGGACGCCGGTGGCCGGGGCCAGGAACGCGGGGAGTTTTTTCGTGGCGTGTCCGGGCCAGCCCCTGCCACTGACACGACAGGAGTTCCCATCGCCCCCGGTGCCCCACCCCTGGGGGCGGGGCGCAGGGGCGGTGCGATGCGTTACGCTCCCGCCAGGTGCCGCATGGATGCGGCGCACCTGCCACGCGCCCTATGTCCATGTCCCTTTCCCGCACGCAGCAGCAGGCCCTGGCGCGCCTGCGGCAGATGGCCTGCCTGGATTTCAGCGGGCTGCAGCTCATCGAGCCTGTGCTGCACGAACTGCACCGCCTCATCGGCTTCGATAGCGGGGTTTTTTTCTATCCGGATGCCCAGGGGGCGCTGGACGCCTACATCGAGCCCTCACCCGCGCGCGAGTGGATGCACCTGTACTTCGACCCGCGGATGAAGGCGCAGGAGCTGAAGCTAGTGCGCTACAGCCTGCACGACTTCGACGCGGCCGTGCGCCATGAGCATGGGGTGCTGTTGATGGAGCAGATCCTCCAGGTCACTCACCACGAATTCATCCGCAGCGATTTCTACAACGAGCTGGCGCGGCCGTCGGAGTGGCAGGATTTTCTGAGCCTGGTGCTGCGCACGCCGCAAGGCCGGGGCGTGGGCTCGCTCAAGTTGTGCCGCAGGCCTGGCGCGCCGCGCTTTGCGCCTGAAGACATCGCCCTGCTTGAACGGACCTCGCCCTGGCTGGCGCGTGCCCTGCAGCCGGGCGAGCTGGATGCGCAGGACAGTGTGGTGCATGACAGCGCCATGCTGGTCGCCACGCCGCAGGGCAGGCTGCTGTGGACATCGCCCCAGGCAGACCAGCTGATGGCGCTGGCCTTTGGCATGCGCTGGTACCGCCGCAACGAGCTGCCACACGCGCTGTGCGTGCTGCTGGAGCGCCTGCGCTGGGTGGAGCAGGGCGGCACCGGCCGGGGCCGGGCGCCAGCGCTGCCGCAACTGGACCTGCACAACGCCAGCGGCTGGTTTTCGCTGCGCGCCACGCAGATGGCGGCCGCGGCGGGGGCCGGTGAAGGCGACTTCGACGGCGGCCGGGCGGTGGGCATCCACATCACGCAGCGGGTGGCGCGCGTGGCGCGGCTGCTGCCCACGCTGCGCGCGCTGGGCCTGCCGCAGCGCCAGCACGAGCTGGCGTACTGGCTGGCGCGCGGAGTGCCCGGGGAGCAGATCGCCACGCGCATGGGCATCAGCGCCAACACGGCCACGTACCACCGGCGGCAGATCTACACGCGGCTGGGGGTCCAGAGCCGCAAGGAGCTGCAGGCCTATCTGATGAAATAGCCGTCAATGACCTGCTGGCGCTTGCTCATCAAGCGCAGAATGCTATCAAATTAGAAGCATCTTGATGATCTGGCCACCGCCTACAGCAGGCGCCGCCGCGCGTAGCGCACCACCGTCACGCCCGCCCGCGCCTGCCGCACCGAGGGCATCACCAGCACGCAGTCGTCGTAGGGCGTGGTCACGGGCACGCCGTCGTTGTCACCAATCAGGGTGCCGGCTTTCTCGAACACCTCCAGCCCGGTGTAAGGCGCCACGAAGCGGAAGGCGCTGCTGGTGGCCACCACCGGGCCGGTCACCTCCAGCGCCCACTGGCGCGGGGCGTCGGGCAGGCGCCAGCCGGGCAGTTGCCGTGCGAGTGCCTCGTCGCCGAGCGCGCCGGACTGCGCGAGGAAACGCACGCACTGGTCCTGCGCCACGGCGCGGCTGGCGGGGTCGCCGTGGAAGCCGCATTCGATGAGCAGCGAACGGGTGCCGTTGTCCTCCAGCTCGCCAAAGCGGCCGTAGTCGCGCATGCGCACGCCGTCCTTGTGGCCCGCGTCCACCACGATGTGCTCGGGCGAGCGCATGGCGCGGGCCAACTCCAGGTTGCGCGGCTGGATGCCGGTGAGCAGCAGGGGCGCCGAGGGCTCGTGCATGGAGTGGATGTCGAGCAGCCAGTCCGCGCGCGCCACGAAGGGCCGCAGCGCGGCGGCGCGGCGGCGCTCGGCCGTGTCGGCCGCGTCGATGCGCTCGTCCAGCCACTGGCGGTTGAGGTCTTCATCGGTGAAGCGCGAGGCGTCGTGCTGGCGGGCGTCGAACCGGTCGAATGCATCGAGATTGCAGAACGCGAGCGTGAGGGTGCCGCGTTCGGGGCGCACGCCCGCTTCGAGCAGTCCCTTGAGGGCCCACGCGCCGCACAGCTCGTTGCCATGCACCAGGGCACTGACCATCACGTGGCGCCCGGGCTGCCCCGAGTCGAAATGCCACACGCCCTCGGTGCCGGTGTTGCCCGCGCGCCAGGCGCCGAGGTCGGGTGCGGGCAGTTCAAAACGCAGCGGCTGGGCCGCGTTGCTGTGGTCGTGTTGGGCGTTCATTCTTCGATCTTGGCGAATTCAACAATCTTCTTGTACTTGGCCACTTCGGCGGACAGGAACTGGTCGATGTTCACGTTGGTGGCGGCCACGGTGGAGCCGGTGGCTTCCATCTTCTTGCGGAATTCGGGCGACTGCAGGCTGTCGTTCAAGGCCTTCTTCACCTTGTCGAACACCGGCTTGGGCAGGTTCGCGGGTGCCATGAGGGCAAACCACACGCCGATGTCCACGTTCTTGTACTGCGGTGTTTCGGCCAGCGCCGGGATCTCGGGCGTGGTGGCCGAACGCTTGGCCTCGGTGGTGCCCAGGGCGATCACCTTGCCGCTTCGGATGTGCGGCAGGCCGCTGGAGAGCACGAACACGCCGTACTCCAGGTTGTTGCCCATGAGGTCGTTGGTCAGCGGCGCCACGCCGCGGTAGGGGATGTGCGTCATGAACAGCTTGCCCTGCTCCTTGACCATCTCGCCCGCCAGGTGCAGCGAGGTGCCCACGCCCGAGCTGCCGTAGCTGAACTTGCCGGGGTTCTTCGAGACCTTCTGCGTGAATTCGGCCAGGTTCTTCACGCCCGAGCCGGTGGACGCCACGAGCACCAGGGGCTGCGAGGCGATCAGGCCGATGGCGGTGAAGTCCTTCACGTCGTACTTCACCTTCTTGGTCACGAGCTTGTTGATGGCGATCTCGTTGCTCGCGCCCACCAGCAGGGTGTAGCCGTCCGGGGCCGCGCTGGCCACCTTCTGCGCGCCAATGGCGCCGCCCGCGCCGCCGACGTTCTCGATCACCACGGGCACGCCGAGCTTGTTGCCCAGCTCCGTGGCCACGGTACGCGCGGTGAGGTCGGTGCTGCCGCCCGGCGGGTAGCCCACGACGATGGTGATGGGCTTGGAGGGGTAGGCGTCCTGCGCCAGCGCGGACGCGGCGGGCAAGCACAGGCCGCACAGCAGGGCGGTGGCGGCGGCCGTGGCACGGCGGCGGGAAAAGATGTGGGGCATGGTTCGGGCTCCTGGGTCGTCGTGGGGGCTGGGCACCGCGCGCCCCGGGCCGGCGGTGCATGCATGCATGCAGGCCGGCCCCGGCGGCACGCGCGGTGGGTGGCACGATTGTGAAAAGGCGCGCCCCCCAGCGTGGTGCCGAAACGGCACGGTCTGTTGCCAAATGGGTTGCAGGCCCTGGTGGAAACCCCTGGGCTTCAGCGCTGGGAGAGGGCTTTCCACAGCGCCTCGGCCAGGGGCCCCAGGCGGCGCTTGGGCCGGTACAGGCGCACGTCGAAGCGCACTTCCATGCGCGCGTCGCCCGCGGGCGCCAGGCGCCGGGCCTTGCAGTCGGCATGCACCATGGACCAGGGCAGCCAGGCCACGCCCAGGCCCTTTTGCACGTATTCGTAGTGGGCGTCGGCGGAGTCGCACTCCACCACGCGCTGCAGGCGCGGCGCGTGGGGGTTCTGCGTGAGGTGGTCTTCCACCAGCCGGCCCAGGGCCAGCTGGGGCGCGTAGGCCAGGTAGGGCACCAGTGCCGTGCCCTGCCCGAACCGGTGCAGCGCCTGGCCCTGCGCGGTGGCGCGCGACACGGGCACCAGCCGGTCGGAGGCCACGGTGACGTGCGTGAACTGGCGCGCGTCCAGCCGGATCGCCAGTGCCGGATGGTGGTAGACCAGCGAGAAGTCGGCCTCGTTGCGCTCGAGCATCGCCACGGTGTCGGCCAGGGCGCGGGTGCGGATGCACAGCTCGCCGTTCTGCAGGAGGGGCTGCAGCCGCACGAGCCAGTCGGCCACTACGGTGCGTGCCAGCGTGCGGCCCGTGGCGAGCGTCACGGTGCGGGCCTGCCGGCCGGCCAGGCTCTGCAGTTCCTCGTGCGATTGCGCCAGGCTGCGCGCCATGTGGCCTGCGGTCTCCAGAAAGCTCTGCCCCGCGGGCGTGAGCGAGACGGGGCCGCCGCCCCGCTCCACCAGCGGCGTTCCCGCCCAGGCCTCCAGCGCGCGGATGCGCCGGCCAAATGCGGGGTGCGTCACATGCCGCAGTTCGGCCGCGCGCGTGAAACTGCGCTCCTGCGCGAGAACGATGAAGTCTTCAAGCCACTTGAGCTGCATGGGCCGATCCGGGGTGCGGCGGCGGCGCAGGGCTGGGGGCCGTGCGGGTGCGGATCAGCGCGCGCGCGCCGCTTCGAGCACCGCGCGGGTGCGCTGGGCCTCGGTACGGGCGGCGGCCGCAAAGTCGCCGCCCTTGGATGCGTACAGGATCGAGCGCGACGAGTTCACGATGATCGGCCCCCCGTCGCGCAGCCCCGCCCGCACCGTGGCCACGGCATCGCCCCCCTGGGCTCCCACGCCGGGAATCAGCAGCGGCAGCGTGGGCGCGATGCCGCGCACGCGTTCGATCTCCTGCGGGTAGGTGGCGCCGACCACCAGCCCCAGCTGGCCGTTCTTGTTCCAGGGGCCCTGCGCCAGACGCGCCACGTGCTCGTACATCAGCGGCTGGCCTTCGACGCTGGCCAGGCGCTGGGTCTGCAGGTCGTCGCCGCCCGGGTTGGAGGTGCGGCACAGCAGGAAGGCCCCCTTGCCGTGGTAGGCCAGGTAGGGCTCGATGGAATCGAACCCCATGAAGGGCGACAGCGTGACCGCATCGGCGCCATAGCGCTCGAAGGCTTCCTTGGCGTACTGCTCGGCCGTGGAGCCGATGTCGCCCCGCTTGGCGTCCAGGATCACCGGCACGTGCGGCGCGTTGGCGCGCATGTGCTGCATCAGGCGCTCAAGCTGGTCTTCGGCGCCATGCGCGGCGAAGTAGGCGATCTGGGGCTTGAACGCACAGACCAGGTCGGCCGTGGCGTCCACGATGGCCGCGCAGAAGTCGTAGATCCTGTGCGTTTCGCCCTGCATTCCCGCGGGAAACCGCGTGGGTTCCGGGTCCAGGCCCACGCACAGCAGGGAGTTGTTCTGCGCCGTGGCGTCGCGCAGCATGTCGGTGAAAGTCATGGGGCGTGATTTTAGGTGGGGGCATCCGCCGCGGCGGGGTTTTCTGGCGGCCGGGACGGCTGCCGTGGCACCGGCATGGCCTGGTGGCCGCCGGCGGGCAACAAAAAAGGCCGTCGAGACGGCCTTTTTTGTTGCTCTTGTGCGGGACCGGCTTGCGGCCGGCCGCTCAGCGCTGTACGGCCAGCAGGCGCTGCACGTCGCGGTCGTTGGGCAGTGCGTAGTCGTAGCCGCGGATGATGCGGCTGTCTTCGGTGCGCACGAGTTTCAGGCTCACGTAGGTGTAGTTGGCCGCGGCCGAGTACGTACCGACGAGCACCAGCGACGCGTTGTGGCTGCGCGCGATGTCCTTGATCTCGCGCGACAGCAGCAGCTCGCCGGCGCCTTCGCGCACGAACACGTCGCCACGCAGCTTGATTTCCTTGACGTTGAAGCCGCTGGACGCCATGTGCGAGGCGTACTGCTCGGACAGCGTGCGGCCCAGGGGGGCCGAGCGGCTCAGGTCGTTCACGTTCACGACGGTGGCCACCAGGACCGGGCCGCTGCCTGCGGCGCTCAGGTCAAAGCCCGCGGTGAGCTTGGCGACGGCATCGCGGCTGTTGGCCAGGAACTGGTTGTTGGCGGCTTCCTGGTACGTGGGCTCCGTGCGCACGGGCGTGCCGTTGTTGGCGCAACCTGCCAGCAGGGCTGCGGCGGCCAGCGCGGTCAGAAGTGCTGTGGATTTCATTGCGAGACCACCTTCATGTTGACGTTCTTGTAGTACGAGGGGCGCAGGAACAACGGCGTGTCCGCGTTTTCCAGGTAGTACACATCGGTCTTGCGTGCCACGTACTGGCCGCCCCGCGTCACGGTGGTGGTCAGGATCATTTCGGTGTTGGTGGGGCCGCCCGAGTTGATGCTGGCGCCGTAGTCGGCCAGCGAGGTCAGGCCCAGCGTGGCCAGCATCTGCGCGTCCAGGTGTTCGTGGCGCAGGCCATAGGCGGCCATCAGGCCCGCGGCGATCATGGTGAACTGGCCGGGAATGAAATGGGGGCGCGGGCTGTTGTGGCGAACGACCTGCGTGTTGTAGGTCACGTTGAGCGTCTGGCCGGGGTCTTGCAGCACGGGGGCGCCGCTCTGGACCAGCTTGGTGATCAGGAAGTCGCGGAACGCCAGGTCGAACGGGCTGGGGTTGGGCGGCAAGGCCACATGCAGCGGCGTGCCCGGAGCCATGCCAGACTTGTCGAGCGTGCTGAGCGTTTGCGCCACCACGTCGTTGGAAACCAGTTCCCAGTGACCGGCGGAGCGGACCTTGGGTTGTACCGTGAGCTCAAAGTTTTCCGCCAGGGGAATGGGCGAACGATAAGCACATCCCGCCAAAGTAGCCACAGCGCCGGCGAGCACCGCCAAGCTGACTGCCTTTGAAAATTTCATGATTCCCTCCTACGGACTTTGAGAGGCGGGGACATGAACAGATACATCCCACGCGATTGAAAAATAATTCTGGGCGCGATACTCAACAAAAACAAGAAAAAATTGAGGTAACTACGCCCAGACACACGCAATTCGTTGTTTTTGGTCACAGATTGGCGTGCTTGCTTACGCGCGGCTGCATTTGCTTGTGCGTCCGCGTGTAACAAATTTCAAACACTGGTAACGGCGCGTTTTCCGAGGATTTCAAACGCGGGCAGCGTCTTGCCTTCCAGCACTTCCAGGAAGGCCCCACCTCCCGTGGAGATGTAGCCCACCTGCTTGTCGATGCCGTATTTGGCGATGGCCGCCAGGGTGTCGCCACCACCGGCGATGCTGAACGCGGGCGAGTCGGCGATGGCCTTGGCGATCTCGCGCGTGCCGTTCTCAAAGGCGGCGAATTCGAAGACGCCCACGGGGCCGTTCCAGACGATGGTGCCCGCCGACTTGAGCTGGGCGGCCAGGCGGGCGGCGGTGTCGGGGCCGATGTCCAGGATCAGGTCGTCCTCGGCCACATCGGCCGCGGCCTTGACGGTGGCGGGGGCGTCGGCGGCAAAGCTCTTGGCGGTGACCACGTCGGTCGGGATCGGCACTTCCGCGCCCCGCGCCTTCATGGCGGCGATCACGGCGCGCGCTTCTTCCAGCAGGTCGGGCTCGGCCAGGCTCTTGCCGATGGGCAGGCCCGCCGCCAGCATGAAGGTGTTGGCAATGCCGCCCCCCACGATGAGCTGGTCCACCTTGTCGGCCAGGCTCTTGAGGATGGTGAGCTTGGTCGATACCTTGGAGCCCGCCACGATGGCCGCCAGCGGGCGCTGGGGATGGGCCAGGGCCTTGGTCAGGGCATCGATCTCGGCCGACAGCAGCGGGCCGGCGCAGGCGATCGGTGCGAACTGGGCGATGCCGTAGGTCGTGCCTTCGGCGCGGTGGGCGGTGCCAAAGGCATCGTTCACGAAGATGTCGCACAGCGCGGCCAGCTTGCGGGCCAGGTCTTCCTTGTTCTTCTTCTCGCCCACGTTCAGGCGGCAGTTCTCCAGCAGCACGACCTTGCCGGGGGCGACGGCGACGCCGTCCACCCAGTTCGAGACCAGGGGCACCTCGCGGCCCAGCAGCTCGGCCAGGCGCGCGGCCACGGGGGCCAGGGAATCCTCGGGTTTGAATTCGCCTTCGGTCGGACGGCCCAGGTGGCTGGTCACCATCACCGCGGCGCCGGCGTCCAGCGCCATGCGGATGCAGGGAATGGATGCGCGGATGCGGGTGTCTTCGGTGATGCGGCCGGCGTCGTCCTGTGGAACGTTCAGGTCGGCGCGGATGAAGACGCGCTGGCCTTGGGCCTTGCCCTGGGCACAGAGATCGGAAAAGCGGAGGATGTTCATGGGAGGGAGGCTTCCTGGTGGGGGCACGTGGATCAGGGCCGCCATTTTAGGCGGCCCCACCCGCGGCCCCATCCCGCGGCCCTGCCCCGCCACCGATCCCTACCAGCCCCATCCGATGTGCAGCGGCAGGTACACGGCCATGCCGACCACGATGGTCCCCAGGATGCCCCGCTGCCAGAAGTAGTACGCGCTCGCGCACAGGACGGCGGGGAGCCGGGCGTCCATGAGCGTATCGATGAGCTCGCCCCGGGTGATGAGGATCTCGGGCGCGATCACGGCCGTCAGGGCGGCCAGTGGCGCGTACTTGAGGCCGCGCTTGAGCCAGTCGGGCAGGGGCAGCTCGCGCTCGGGAATCATGAAGAAGGAGCGCGAGACCACCGTGATGACGGCCAGCCCCGCCACGGCGATGAAGGGTTCCAGCAGATCCCACCAGGACGACCAGGGCGCGTTCATGGGTGGCGCTCCTCGCGCAGCGGCACGATGTCGCCCGCCTCGACGTGTTCGCGTTCCTCGGGCGGCATCACGCTGTCGGCGGGCACCAGCAGCAGTTCCGGCTTGTGGCGGCGGCGGTCCACGGCCTCCATGAGCAACCCCGCGGCCACGGCGGCGGCCAGGGCCACCAGGATGTTGAGCTTGAGCGGCAGCGCGAAGGCCGCGATCGCGGCCGTCGCGGCGACGCCCGTGGCGAGCCAGGTGGCCCGGTCGAACAGCAGCGACAGCAGCACGCCCAGCAGCGCCAGCACGCCCGCGAACCCCAGGCCCCAGGACAGCGGCACGGCATTGGCCAGGAAGATGCCCGCGATGGACGGCACCTGCCAGGCCAGCCAGTTGGTGGCCGCCGCGCCCCAGAAGTACGGCAACTGCTCGGGCTGCGGGCGCGGTTCGGGAAAGCGTTTCATGAAGGCCACATAGATCACGTCGCCGCTGAAATAGCCCACGGCCAGCCGCTGCCGCACGGGCAGGTGCGCGAAGTAGCTACGCCACATGCTGCTGAAGATCACGAAGCGCAGGTTCACGCAACTGGCCGTGAGCCAGACCACCCACAGCGGCGCGCCCGCCGCCATCAGCGGGATGACCGCCAGCTGCGCGCTGCCGGCATACACCACCAGGGACATGAAGACGGCCATGCCGATGGGCAGGCCGCTCTTGACCATGACCACCCCGGTGACCAGGCCCCACGCGCCAATGCCCACGGCCGTGCCCACCATGTCGGTGGCGGCCATGCGAAAGGAGGGGTGGCGCAGCGTGCGGCCGACGAGGTCCCTGCGGCTCATGCCGGCGCCACCGCCGCGGCGGGCGCGGCGCCCAGCACCATGCCGGGCTGCAGGTCGAACCCCCGCAGGAAATCCGCTGCCGCCAGCCGCTTGCCGCCGGCGCGCTGCAAGGTGGTCAGGCGCAGCGCGCCTTCGCCGCAGGCCACCGCCACGCCCTGGCTGTCCACCGAGAGTATCTGGCCGTGGCGCTTGCCAGTATTTGGTGTATTGCTATCTATTTCATAGCTCCATACCTTGATCGTTTCTCCTGCGCATTCGGTGCTGGCGCCAGGAAAGGGATCGAAGGCCCGGATGCGCTGCCCGATCAGCGTGGCAGGCAAAGACCAGTCGATGGTGCTTTCGGCTTTTTCGATCTTGTGGGCATAGGTGATGCCTTCGGCTGGCTGGGGCTCTGCCCGCAGGCCCCCGCAGGCGGCCAGTTCGAGCGCTTCCACGATCATGCGGCCGCCCAGGGAGGCCAGCCGGCCGTGCAGGGAGGCGGTCGTGTCCGTCGGCGTGATGGCCAGCCGCTCCGTGAGCAGCATGGGCCCGGTATCGAGGCCAGCGTCCATCTGCATGATCGTGATGCCGGTTTCCCCGTCCCCGGCTTCGATGGCGCGGTGGATGGGCGCCGCGCCGCGCCAGCGCGGCAGAAGGCTGGCATGGATGTTCAGGCATCCCCGTGGCGGGAGGTCCAGCACCCACTGCGGCAGGATGAGCCCATAGGCGGCCACCACCATCACATCGGCCTGGGCGGCCAGCAGGGCGTCGCGCGCTGCGGCGGCATCGTCCGGGTATTTGCCGTCCAGGCGCAGGCTGCGCGGCTGGGCGACGGGAATGCGGTGGTCCAGCGCGCACTGCTTGACGGGAGACGCCTGGAGCTTCATTCCGCGGCCCGCGGGGCGATCGGGCTGGGTGAGGACCAGCGGGACGGTGAAGCCCGCGGCCAGAAGCTGTTCCAGCGCCGCGCGGGCGAATTCGGGCGTGCCGGCAAAAATGACTCTCATGGAAACCAATGGGGTGGTGCGCGGCAGGTCAGTCGCGCGTGTTGTCGAAGTTGGGCTGTTCGTCCGTGAACATCACGAGCCGCACCACGCCCTGGCGGTCCAGGTGGACATGGGCCAGGCGCGGGTCGGAATTCTGGCGGAAGCGGTAGGTCCAGATGTCGCCATCAAAACGCGCCACCCGTTCCACGCGCAAGGGGGCGCCGAAGGTGCGCTGCACATCGGCGAGGGTCCAGGCTCCGACGGGGATGTTCTCAAAGCGCGTCTGCGTCAGCACCTGTTCGTTGCGCACCAGCTTGCCGCTGGCGTCGAAATCCAGGTTGTAGGCCGCAAACCCCGCGGGAAGCTCGGAGTACAGCAGCCGCTCGCCGCCCGGCAGGGAGAAGGTGGCGGTGGGTGGTCCCAGCCTGGCGATGACATCGGCGCGCAGCGCGCCGGACGCTTCACGGGCGGGCAGCGCGCAGCCCGCGAGCTGGACCACCAGCGCCGACAGCGCCAGCACTCCGCCACCCCTGAGGGTGCAGAGCGCCGGGCGGATCACTCGCGCGCCCCCCGCTGCTGCTTGATCATCTTGGTCTTGATGCGGTTGCGCTTGAGCGGCGAGAGGTATTCCACGAACACCTTGCCCATCAGGTGGTCCATCTCGTGCTGGATGCAGACGGCCAGCAGGCCATTGGCCTCGATGACGCGCGACTGTCCCTGCGCATCCAGTGCCCGCACATGCACGGCATCGAAGCGCTCCACGCCGTCATAGATACCGGGCACCGAGAGGCAGCCCTCGTCGTTGAGGTGTTTTTCCGCACTGGTCCAGACAAGTTCCGGATTGATCAGCACCAAGGGCGCGTCGCGCTCCTCGGACACGTCGATGACGACCAGCCGCTCATGCACGTCCACCTGGGTGGCGGCCAAGCCGATGCCGTGGGCGTCGTACATGGTGGCGAGCATGTCGGCCGCCAGCTTTTGGACGCGGTCATCCACCGCCTCGATGGGGCGGGCGACCTTGTGGAGCCGGGGGTCCGGGTAACAGAGAATGGGAAGGATTGCCATGGATGCTGCCGAGAGATGTCGCTATTTTCGCCACTTTTGAGGTTCGCCGCAGCGTTGCAGGCCAATAATCGTTGCCGAATCAAGGGCTTGAGCAGAGAATCTAAGAGGGTTTGTAACGTATTTGCCCGGTCGCCCGCATGCTGCTGGCACCGAGGCGCCAGTGAGGGGGCGTTTCACAATGCATGAGAAGAGGAACAACATGACGGCATTCACCAGCGTTCGGCGGACCGCCCTGGGCGCGCTCACCATGATCGCTGGCGCTTTGCTGATCGCCCCGGCCCAGGCGCAGAACCACCCCATCTCCAGCGGCCAGCGCGCGACCGCACAGCAGGTATCGGAGCGTGGCGTTCCCCTTTCGGAGCTGGCGCCCAACGCACCGGATACCTATACCGTCAAGCGCGGCGACACGCTGTGGGGCATTTCGGGCATGTACCTCAAGCGTCCCTGGCGCTGGCCCGAGCTGTGGGGCATGAACCTCCAGTCCATTCCGAACCCCCACCTGATCTACCCGGGCCAGACGCTGTATCTGGACAAGGATGGAGGCTACGCACGCCTGCGGACCACGCCCCCGGGCGTGGCGGAACCCGAGACGCAGACGGTGCGCGTGTCTCCGCGCACCCGCAGCGACAGCCTGGCCAGCACCGCGCTGCCCACCCTCAAGCCCCACCTGATCGAGCCTTTCCTCGTGGAGCCCCTGGTGGTGGATGCCCAGGTGCTGCAGCGCGCTCCCCGCATCATCGCTACCACCGAAGACCGGGTGCTGATGGCCAGTGGCGACCGGGCCTATGTGCGCGGGGATGCCTCCGCCCCCGTTCGAGCCGAGGCGGGCGAGCCCCGTTTCTTCCGTGTCTTTCGCGATGCCGTGGCCATGAAGGATCCCGTGACGGGTGAAATCCTGGGGTACGAAGCGCAGTATCTGGGCAAGGCCGAGCTGGTGCGGGGAGAGTCTTTCGAGGACATCCCCAACGGCAAGGGCGGCTATATTTCCGAGTATGTGCCTGCCACGGTGGATCTGTCGGGCACCAAGGAGGAGATCCGCGCGGGGGACCGCATCCTGCCCGCGCCCGCCCGGGTCTTTACCAGCTACACACCCCGTGCGCCCCATATCGACGTCGACGCGCGGGTCGTCTCCATCTACGGTAGCTTTTCGGCGGCCTACGCCGCCCAGAACCAGGTGGTTGCGATCAACCTGGGCTCACAGGACGGCATCGAGCCGGGCCATGTGCTGTCGTTGCTGACCAAGGGCGATCGCATCAAGGATGTGACCGGCGATGCGAAGACCATGGTCAAGCTGCCCAGCGAGAACAACGGGACCGCCATGGTGTTCCGGACCTTCGACCGGGTTTCGTATGCCCTGATCCTGGAGATTCGCAGTGGCGTGCGGGTTGGCGACCGCCTGGTGAATCCCCAGGAGTAACTGCGCGGACCTGCCGGGGCCGCGAAGCCGCCCAGGGGCGGCACGGGCCCTGGCCTGTTTTGCTGCTGTTTGCCTTCTACAACCGCCATCATGGACCGCGACGAGCTGGGAGCATGGTTGCGCCTCACCCTCTCCTCGGGGGTGGGCAATGGCGCCGCACGGCGCCTGCTGGCGCGCTTTGGCCTGCCCCAGGCGGTCTTCCAGCAATCGGAGTCTGCGCTGCAGCAATGTGTGACCTTGGCCCAGGCCAAGGCGCTGTGCACCGTGCCCAGCGAATGGGAAGCGCTGCTCGATACCACCTGGCAATGGCTGGAGGGCGCCGATCCCCAGGGGCCTGCGCGCGCGGTGGTCACGCTGGGTGACCACCGGTATCCACAGTCTCTGCTGGATACCGAAGACCCGCCGCTGCTGATGTACCTGATGGGCCCGGCCCGGCTGGTCACGCAGGCCCCGTTTCCCGTTGGCCGGTGCCTCGCGGTGGTCGGAAGCCGCAATCCCACCGCCCAAGGCGCGGACAACGCGCGGCTTTTTTCCCGGACACTGCGCGGGGCGGGCCTCACCATTGTCTCGGGGCTTGCGCTGGGGGTGGATGCTGCGGCCCATGAAGGGGCGCTGGATGTTGTCACTGAAGCCGCGGCGCAGGTTGCACCTGCCACCATTGCCGTGGTGGGCACGGGGCTCGACCGTGTCTATCCGCGCAAGAACCTGGACCTCGCGCACCGCATCGCCACGCACGGGCTTCTGGTCAGCGAGTACCCCCTGGGCACGCCACCGCTGGCCGCCAATTTTCCCAAGCGCAACCGCATCATTTCCGGCCTCTCCCAGGGGACTCTGGTGGTCGAGGCGGCACTGGCCTCGGGGTCGCTGATCACTGCCCGAATGGCGGCCGAACAGGGCCGCGAAGTGTTTGCGATTCCCGGCTCCATCCACGCACCGCAATCACGGGGCTGCCATGCGCTGATACGCCAGGGGGCCAAGCTGGTGGAGTCCGCGCAGGACGTACTGGAAGAGTTGCGCCTGCCTTCCGCCCCGGCGGTGGACAGGCAGCTCGTTGACTCCGGGTCAGCATGCAGCAACACCGACCCGGGCATCCACGGAGGGGCAGACAGCCCTGTGCTGAAGGCCCTGGGTTTTGACCCCATGGGCGTGGATGCCCTGGTGGCCCGCACCGGCATGGATGCGGCGTCGCTGCAGGTGGCGTTGCTGGAGCTGGAGCTCGAGGGCCGCGTTGCCCGTTTGCCGGGCGGCCTGTTCCAGCGGCTGGGGACCGCCTGAGGCGCCCCCTCTGGACGGTGGTGGTTCGGGCGCGCGCCGCTTCGTTCGGTGCGCCCGGGCCTGGTCAGTCCAGAAGCCGCTCGGGGTTGGCGTCCAGCTTGGCCAGCGCATCGCGCGTGGCGCGCAAGGTCAGGCCCTCTTCTTCCTGGGCCACGAGCAAGCCGGCCTGCAGATAGGCTGCGAGCCTGCGCAACTGGATCAGGTAGCTGCTGCCGTCGACAGCGGCGAACAAATGCAGCTGCTTGCGCTGGCTTTGCCAAGCATATTGCACCTGGGCCGATGCCCCGTTGTGGTCCAGCGTGTACCAGGTGCCAGGCTGCAGTTCCTGGGCCCAGGCGACCATGTCGTCCTGAACGGGCGCGCCGTTGTCGGCGACCACATGGATGGATGAGGCATCGATGCCCAGCATCATCTCGATGTTGTCGGCGTTGAGCGGCATGTCGCCCAGCGTCGCGTCGTTGATGAAATCCTCAAGGTTGGCCAGGCGCTTGGCCATGGCGTCGATGTGTGCCTGCGGAATGGATGCCGTCTTGGACAGGAAGGCGTCGGCCAGCGTGTCGGTGAGGACCTTGATCTGCGCATCCTGCGCCGGGCCGTTCACCCCCATCAGGGCCAATCCCTGGCGCAGGCGCTGCAGCAGGCCCGGAAGATTCTGGATGACCTGCGCGCGGTCGCTGCGGTTGGGCTTGGCGCTGGCCGCCCAGACCAGGTCCGCGGCCGTGCGCTTGAGCGATACGGTGTCTGCGTGCTGCGGGCCGTCGCGCACGGCCGACAGGGCCAGCACCTCGGCCCAGGTCTTGAAGAGAAACTCGCGGATCTCGTCGCGCACCGGCATGTCGCGCAGCATCGTGCGCAGCTCGATGGTGTACTGGATCGCGAGGGTTTCTTTCTGCTCGACCTGCTGGGCCACCGTGACCAGGCGCGAGGTGGCCTGCTTTTCGGTGAGGAACTTGGACAGGAATTTCTCGAACTCGTCGTAGACCAGCTGGAACACACGCCGGCCGGTCTCGGGGTACTGCTCGATCACCTGGACCACGCGGCGGATTTCCGCCTCCAGCGCGCTGCCATTGATGCTGGTGGCATCAAAGCCCATCACGCAGGCCCCCATGCGGTCGATCAACTGGCGCGCGGGGTGGTTGAGGTTGCTGAAGAACTCTGGCTCGGCCAGCGCCACGCGCAGCACGGGCACCTGAAGCCGGGCAAACCAGACACGCACGGCCGGCGGGATGCGGTCCTCGGCCAGGATGCTCTGGAACATCAGGGCCACCACTTCGATGATGGCTTTTTCCCCGGCGGTGGAGGCCTTCTTCTTGAGCTCGGTCGAGCGTTCGCGCACCGCGCCCGCCAACTGCACCACGGCCGCGGGACTGTAGTCTTCCATCAGGGTGGCCACGCCACTGTAGTAGGTGTCGGCGTGCACGCGGTGGGCGGTGAGGGCATGGGCGAGCGCGGCCGAAGCCGGCGGGGCATTGACCATGTCGAACCCGGTCGCCGGTTGCGTCAGCAGCCTGCGCAGTTGCCCCATCACGCCCTGCGCCCGCTGGCGGGCCCGCGCCAGCGGGGTCATGCCCGTGGCAAACCCCGTGGGCAGGCCATGCCGCGGATAGCCCGCCGGCGGCCTGCCGCCGGGCAGGTGATGCTGGGGCATGGGGTGACCGCCGCCCGGCTGGGGGATGCCGCCGCCGCGCGCCGCAGCCATGGCTTCCCGCGTCTGGGCCAGCGCCTGGGACGCCAGGCCCCCGGCACCAGAGTTGCTGGCGCCACCGGCAACCGTGCCGCCCGAAGTGCGCCGCACGCGCGACTTGAGGTCGGCCTGGGGCGTGACGCCCTGCTCCACATAGAACACATTGACGGCCTGGTACTGCTTCTGGAGCAGGTTGGCCAGTTCCCGCTGCAACGGGTCCACCACGGTCTGCAGGTCGGTGCGGGGCAGGCCGGCCTCGACCCACTGCTCGACCAGCAGCAGGCACACGGCATCGGGCCGGAGGATGTCGCTGCTGTCGAGCTCCTGCCCTTCCAGCGACTGGGTGCGCTGGCGCAAGGTGTCGAACTGGTGGCTGACCTGTTCGCTGACCGTGAGGGCCATGCGGGAAGCCAGGATCTTGTTTTCCACCACGTCGTCGCTCAGCAGCTCGAACTGGGGGCTCGCGCCGCCGGTGGCGAGGGTGCCGCGGGTGGTGCTGCTGTGCGGCGCCAGCGCATCGCGCCATGCCTTGCCGGTGCGTTCGGTCCAGGCGGCATGGTGCTGCTGGTACAACATCCAGGCATCCCGGTGCGCCTGCATCTGGCGCGCCGTGCCCGTCTGGGACATCAGCGTTGTCAGGAAATCCAGGACCGTCTTGTCCAGGTCCGGGAGTCCGCCGCACAGCCCCTCTACGAACCGCTGGCGCGCCTGGCGGGCCAGGCGGCGCTGTGGAACGGAAGGGGGCGTGGCTTGCATGGACCGATATTAGCGGTTCAGACGGTGGCCCCGGCATGGGGATCGTTCGGATCCCCATCCTTCTTCACGGGCTTGACAAGGTCTTCGCGCTTCACACCGAGCCACATGGCGATGGCCGCGGCCACGAACACGGAGGAGTAGATGCCGAACAGGATGCCGATGGTGAGCGCCAGGGCAAAGTAGTGCAGGCTCGGGCCGCCAAAGAAGAACATCGACAGCACCATGGCCTCGGTGGACGCGTGGGTGATGATCGTGCGGCTCATCGTGCTCGTGATGGCGTGGTCGATCACCTCGTGCGTCGTCATCTTGCGGTACTTGCGGAAGGCCTCGCGGATCCGGTCGAAGATCACGACCGATTCGTTGACCGAATACCCCAGCACGGCCAGCACGGCCGCCAGCACCGACAGCGAGAACTCCCACTGGAAGAACGCGAAGAAGCCCAGGATGATCACCACGTCGTGCAGGTTGGCGATGATGGCCGCCACGCCGAACTTCCACTCGAAGCGGAAGGCCAGGTAGATCACGATGCCCACCACGACCATGGCCAGCGCCATCAAGCCGCCGTGCACCAGTTCCTCGCCCACCTGCGGGCCCACGAACTCGGTGCGCCGCAGCGTGACCTCGGGGTTGGCGGCCTTGAGCGCGCCCAGTACCTGTTCGCTTTGCTGCGCCGACGTCACGCCCTTTTGCACGGGCAGCCGGATCATCACGTCGCGGGCCGTGCCGAAGTTCTGCACCTGCACGTCGGGATAGCCCAGGCCGGAGACCGTCTCGCGGACCTTGGCCAGCTCGGCCGGCTGGCTGTAGGCCACTTCCATGACCGTGCCGCCCGTGAACTCCACCGACAGGTGCAGCCCGCGCGTGAGCAGGAAGAACACGGCCAGCGCGAACGTGATGAAGGAGATCGCGTTGAAGATCAACGCGTGCTTCATGAACGGGATGTCTTTTCGAATGCGGAAAAACTCCATGATCTTTGTTCCTTGCTTGGAGTTTCTTAGTTCGTCTTGGCCACGGCGGCATCGGCGTCCGGCTTCCAGACCTGGCCGATCGACACGCTCTTGAGCTTCTTCTGGCGGCCATACCACAGGTTCACCAGGCCGCGCGAGAAGAACACGGCCGAGAACATGCTGGTCAGGATGCCGATGCAGTGCACCACGGCAAAGCCGCGCACCGGGCCGGAGCCGAAGGCCAGCAGCGCCAGGCCCGCGATCAGCGTCGTCACGTTCGAGTCCAGGATGGTCGCCCAGGCGCGCTCGTAGCCCGCATGGATGGCCGCCTGCGGCGACATGCCGGAGCGCAGTTCCTCGCGGATGCGTTCGTTGATCAGCACGTTCGAGTCGATGGCCACGCCGATGGCCAGCGCCATGGCGGCAATGCCCGGCAAGGTCAGGGTGGCCTGGAGCATCGACAGGATGGCCACCAGCAGCAGCACGTTCACGGCGAGCGCGATGCTGGAGAACACGCCGAACAGCGTGTAGTAGAAACACATGAAGACCGCGATGGCCGCCAGGCCCCAGACCACGCTGTGGATGCCGCGTTCGATGTTGTCTGCGCCCAGCGTCGGGCCGATGGTGAATTCCTCGATGAT
Source organism: Acidovorax sp. GW821-FHT11A03 (assembly GCF_058809075.1). Lineage (NCBI taxonomy): Bacteria > Pseudomonadati > Pseudomonadota > Betaproteobacteria > Burkholderiales > Comamonadaceae > Acidovorax > Acidovorax sp. GW821-FHT11A03. The sequence continues at coordinate 238,521 of NZ_JBXASG010000004.1, read as the reverse complement.
TTCCATCGGTGCGGCCAGCGAGCCCGCGCGCAGCAGCAGCGCGGTGTCGTTGGCTTCCGCCGTGGTCATGCGGCCGGAGATCTGCACCCGGCCGCCGCCGATTTCGCTGCGGATCACGGGGGCCGTCACCACCTCGCCCTTGCCCTTTTCAAACAGCACGATGGCCATGCGCTTGCCCACGTTCTCGCGCGTGATGTCGCGGAAGATGCGCGAGCCCTTGGCATCCAGCGTGAGGTTGACGGTCGGCTCCTGCGTCTGGCCGTCGAAGCCGGGCTGCGCGTCGGTCAGGTTCTCGCCGGTCAGGATGACCTGCTTCTTGACGATCACGGGCTGGCCGCTGCGCTCCAGGTAGCGTTCGGAGCCGAACGGCACGGGGCCGCGGCCAGTCTCGGCGGTGCGGGCCTCGGTGCCCTCGTCCACCATGCGCACTTCCAGCGTGGCCGTGCGGCCCAGGATGTCCTTGGCCTTGGCGGTGTCCTGCACGCCGGGCAGCTGCACCACGATGCGGTCCAGGCCCTGCTGCTGGATCACGGGCTCGGCCACGCCCAGCTCATTGATCCGGTTGTGCAGCGTGACGATGTTCTGCTTGAGGGCCTGCTCCTGCACGCGGCGCGTGGCTTCGGGCTTGATGGAGGCGCGCAGCTTGAATTCGCTGCCTTCAGGCGTGCTGGCGACCTGCAGGTCGGTGAACTGGTCCGCGATCAGGTTGCGGGCCGCCGTCAGCATGGCCTCGTCGCGCACCTTGATGTCGATGTTCTGGCCTTCGCGGCTGATGCCGCCGTGGCGGATGCTCTTGTCGCGCAGCGCGGTGCGGATGTCGCCCGCATAGGACTCGGCCTTCTTGGTCAGGGCCGCCTGCATGTCCACCTGCAGCATGAAGTGCACGCCACCGCGCAAGTCCAGGCCCAGGTACATGGGGTTGGCATGCAGGGATTTGAGCCAGACGGGCGAGCGGGACACGAGGTTCAGCGCCACGATGTACGACGGATCGCTGGCATCGGGCACCAGGGCCTTCTGGATCGCGTCCTTGGCTTTGAGCTGGGTGTCGGGCGTGTCAAAGCGCGCGCGCACCGAGTTGCCCTCCAGCGCCACGAAGTCGGGCGTGACGCCCGCGGCCTTGAGCGCTTCTTCCACCCGCTGCTGCACGGCGGTGTCCACCTTGACGGTGGCCTTGGCCGACGAAACCTGCACCGCAGGCGCTTCGCCAAAGAAATTGGGCAGGGTGTACAGGACCCCCACCAGCAGCACGATCACCAGGATCGCGTACTTCCAGACCGGATAACGGTTCATGATCGCGCTCTTATCTCAGTTGTGCATGGCGCCATGCGCCGACCCCTGCCAGGGACGCCGTGGATCTGGCTCTGCCAGTCCGGGGGCGTCGTCCCCCTCCCGCGCGGCGCGGGGGCAAGGGGAAGGCGCGCAGCGCCTCAGGGGAATGTTCATTGATTACTTGACCGAACCCTTGGGCAGGACCTGAACCACGGCGCTGCGCTGCAGCTGCACTTCGACGCCGTTGGCGATCTCGATGTGCAGGAAACCTTCGGACAGGCGCGTGACCTTGCCGACGATGCCGCCGGAGGTGGCCACTTCATCACCCTTGGCGATGGCGTCGATCATGGCGCGGTGTTCCTTCTGGCGCTTCATCTGGGGGCGGATCATGACGAAGTAGAGCACCACAAACATGAGCACCAGGGGCAGCATGCCGGTCAGCGAGGACATGATGTCGGTACCACCAGCGGCTGCGGCGGGTGCGGTTTGGGCAAAAGCGGAAGAAATAAACACGGACTGGACTCCACAACGGATGGTCAAAATTCACAAAACCCGCCAGGGGCCGGCGCGAGGGCGCCTTCCAGGGCGGAACAGGGCATTGTATGCGGCCCCCTGTGCGCGGCCCAAGGGGGAAGACCCAAGCCGCTGGCGGGTGTTTGCCGCGGGCGGGCGGTGCGCCGCGATGGCGGGAAAAAATCAGATCAAAATGGCCATTGACGCCGGCCTGTCAATCATTTGATGCTCCTGACTTGATAGTAAAAAGCCCGCGCGGTGCGCGGGCTTTTCACGGCAGGGCTGCCACGGCAGCCGGCTTCACGCCGCCTGGCGCTGCGGCTGGGCGGTGGTGCCGCCGGCGCGCCACTGCGCCATCAGGCCGTCCCACTTGGGGCGTGCGGCCGACAGGTGGCGCTCCTTCACGTGGCCATAGCCCCGGATTTCCTCGGGGATGCGGGCGATCTCCACGGCCAGGGCCAGGTTGTCCGCGTTCAGGCGGGCCAGCAGCTCCTCGATGCAGGCGCGGTATTCCACGATCAGCGCGCGCTCCATGCGGCGCTCCTCGGTCTTGCCGAACACATCCAGTGCCGTGCCACGCAACCCCTTCATCTTGGCCAGCAGACCAAAGGCGCTGCGCATCCAGGGGCCGAACGGCTGCTTGACGAGTTCGCCCTTGTCGTTCTTCTTGGCCGTCATCGGAGGGGCCAGGTGGTGCACCAGCTTGTAGTCGCCTTCGAACATGTTCGCGATCTTGTCCGTGAAGGCCTTGTCGGTGTGCAGGCGCGCGACCTCGTACTCGTCCTTGTAGGCCATCAGCTTGAACAGGTAGCGGGCCACGGCCTCCGACAGGCGGGTGGTGGTGCCCAGCTTGCTTTCGGCGGCGCGCACCTTCTCTACGAAGGCCGTGTACTCGGACGCGTAGGCGGCATTCTGGTAGCCCGTGAGGAACTCCACGCGCTTGGCGATCATTTCGGTCAGCGAAGGCTTCTTGACGAACTGGATCACCTGCGCGGCGGCAAACAGCGCCTGCACCGAGGCCAGGTCATGGGCGCAGCGGCGGCCCCATTCGAAGGCCGCCTTGTTGTTGTCCACCTGCACGCCGTTCAATTCCATGGCGCGCATCAGCGACGCGTAGGTCAAGGGCACGCGGCCCTTTTGCCAGGCGTAGCCCAGCATCAGCGGGTTGGTGTAGATGCTGTCGCCCAGCAGCTGGGTGGCCACCTGTTCGGCATCGAAGCTCCCCACGCCACCCGCGCCGACCGCCGCCGCGATGGCGCTGTCGCAGTTGGCCCCCGGGAACTGCCAGTCCGGGTTGGTCACGAAGGCCGCTGTGGGCGTGCCATGCGTGTTCAGCGCCACGAAGGTGCGGCCCGGCTGCATCACGGCCAGCGTGTACTTGTGCGCCGCCACGATGGAGTCGCAGCCGATCACCAGGTCGGCCTTGGCGGTGTCGACCTTGGTGGTGTAGATGGCCTCGGGCCGGTTGGCGATCTGGATGTGGCTCCAGGTGGCGCCGCCCTTCTGGGCCAGGCCGCCGGCGTCCTGGGTGATGACGCCCTTGCCGTCCAGGTGCGCGGCCATGCCCAGCAGCGAGCCGATGGTGATCACGCCCGTGCCGCCCACGCCGCCGACCACGATGCCCCAGGCCGCTTCGGCCACGGGCAGCACCGGCTCAGGGATGGCCGGCAGGCTGGCCAGGTCGCCCTTCTTTTCCTTCTTGGGCTTCTTGAGCTTGCCGCCTTCCACTGTGACGAAGCTCGGGCAGAAGCCGTTCACGCACGAGTAGTCCTTGTTGCAGGTACTCTGGTTGATGCGGCGCTTGCGGCCGAATTCCGTCTCCACCGGCTCCACGCTCAGGCAGTTGGACTTGGTGGAGCAGTCGCCGCAGCCCTCGCACACCAGCTCGTTGATGACGACGGTCTTGTCGGGCGTGGCCAGGGTGCCGCGCTTTCTGCGGCGGCGCTTTTCGGTCGCGCAGGTCTGGTCGTAGATGATGACCGTGCAGCCCTTGATCTCGCGGAACTGGCGCTGCAGCGTGTCGAGCTCGTCGCGGTGGTGCACCGTCACGCCCTCGGCCAGCGCCACGCCGTCGTACTTCTGCGGCTCGTCGGTCACGATGATGAGCTTGACCACGCCCTCGGACTTCAGGCTGTTCATGATCTGCAGCACCGAGTGGCCCTCGGGCCGTTCGCCCACCTGCTGGCCGCCGGTCATGGCCACGGCGTCGTTGTAGAGCACCTTGTAGGTGATGCTGGTGCCCGCCGCGATGCTCTGGCGGATGGCCAGCAGCCCGCTGTGGAAGTAGGTGCCGTCGCCCAGGTTGGCGAACACGTGCTGGTCGGTGGTGAACGGCGCCTGGCCCACCCAGGTCACGCCCTCGCCGCCCATCTGCGTGAAGGTGGACGTGTTGCGGTCGGGCATCCAGTTGGCCATGTAGTGGCAGCCGATGCCGGCCACGGCGCGCGAGCCCTCGGGCACGCGGGTGCTGGTGTTGTGCGGGCAGCCGCTGCAGAACCAGGGGGCGCGCTCGCCCGTGTCCACCTTGAGCTCGGCCATGCCGCGCTCGCTCGCCTCGATGATGGCGATGCGCGAATCCATGCGCGCGATGATGTCGCCGGAGACGCCCAGCTTCTTCAGGCGCTTGGCGATCGCCTTGGCGATGATGGCCGGCGTCAGGTCGGCCTTGGCGCGCAGCAGCCAGTTCTGGCTGGGGTTGGGCATGGACCATTCGCCGCCCGTGGCATCGCCCTCGGGCTCGTCGAACTTGCCCAGCACGTTGGGGCGCACGTCGGCGCGCCAGTTGTAGAGCTCTTCCTTGAGCTGGTATTCGATGACCTGGCGCTTTTCCTCGACCACCAGGATCTCCTGCAGGCCCTGGGCGAAGTCGCGCGTGATGGTGGCTTCGAGCGGCCACACCACGTTGACCTTGTGCACGCGGATGCCCAGCTGACGGCAGGTGTCATCGTCCAGGCCCAGGTCCACCAGGGCCTGGCGCGTGTCGTTGTAGGCCTTGCCGCTGGCGATGATGCCGAAGCGGTCGTTTTGGCCTTCGATCACGTTGTAGTTGAGCTTGTTGGCACGCACATAGGCCAGGGCCGCGTACCACTTGTAGTCCATGAGGCGCGCTTCCTGCTCCAGCGGCGCGTCGGGCCAGCGGATGTGCAGGCCGCCGGGCGGCATCACGAAGTCCTCGGGCATCACGATCTTCACGCGGTCCGGGTCCACCGAGATGCTGCTCGAGGACTCCACCACCTCCTGGATGGTCTTCATGCCCGACCACACGCCCGAGAAGCGGCTCATGGCGAAGGCGTGCAGGCCCATGTCCAGGATTTCCTGCACGCTGCTGGGGAAGAACACTGGCGTGCCGCAGGCCTTGAAGATGTGGTCGCTCTGGTGAGCGGCCGTGCTGCTCTTGCTGATGTGGTCGTCCCCGGCAATCGCGATCACGCCGCCGTGCTTGGCGGTGCCCGCCATGTTGGCGTGCTTGAACACGTCGGAGCAGCGGTCCACGCCCGGGCCCTTGCCGTACCAGATGCCGAAGACGCCGTCGAACTTCTTGGATTGGGGATACAGGTCGAGCTGCTGCGTGCCCCAGACGGCCGTCGCGCCGAGTTCCTCGTTCACGCCGGGCTGGAAGACGATGTTGTTGGCCGCCAGATGCTTCTTGGCCGCCCACAGCGCCTGGTCGTACGTGCCCAGGGGCGAGCCCCGGTAGCCGCTGATGAAGCCGGCGGTGTTCAGGCCGGCCACGGCGTCGCGCTGGCGCTGCAGCATGGGCAGGCGGACCAGGGCCTGCACCCCGCTCATGAACGCCCGGCCGTGGTCCAAAGAGTATTTGTCGTCGAGGGTGACGGTTTCGAGGGCCTTGCGGATGTGCTCGGGCAGTGGGGCGTTCATGGCTATGTCTCCAATGGCTTTTTTGTGGGGCCGGGCCTTGTGGGCCCGGTCGGGGCGCAGTCCTTCCGCCCGTTTAGGGCAGCGACTCCAGTGTGCAGAGAAGTGTATGTCTGCATTGCTGATATGTCTTTGCGTTCTGTGCCGTGTTTGGGCTATTCTGAGAAAGGATCTTTCTCGGTACGGCCATTTTGTGAACACTCTCGACAAATTCGACATCGCCATCCTCAATGAGCTGCAGGCTGACGCACGCCTGACGAACGCCGAACTGGCCCAGCGCGTGGGCCTTTCGGCCGCGCCCTGCTGGCGGCGGGTGCGGGCGCTGGAGGAGCAGGGCTTCATCAAGGGCTACCGCGCCGAGATCGACCGGCACAAGATCGGCCTGGGGGTGCTGGCGTTCGTGCGGCTGGATGCCGACCGCAGCACCGGCGACCTCACGCGCGAGATGGAGGCGGCGATCGCGCGCATCCCGGAGGTGGTGGCCTGCCACTACATCAGCGGCACGGGCACCTTCGAGCTGCAGGTGGTGGCGCGCGACCTGGACAGCTTTTCGCAGTTCGCGCGCGACGTGCTGCTCAACCTGCCCAACGTGAAAGACATGCACACCAGCTTTTCGCTGGGCGAGGTCAAGGCCAGCAGCGCGCTGCCGCTCACGCACCTGGCGCGCGCCAAATCCTGATTGCTATCATTTTAATAGCTTGTGGCGCTTGCTGGGAAAGCGCCAGGTGCCCAAAAGGCATCGGGCCGCCGGCCCGGGCCATGCCCCTGCACCGGCGTCGGACGCGCCGCCGGGCGCAGCGCGGCGGCAGAACCCGTCGCACAATGCGCGGACATGCCACCTTTGCCGTCCCACGAAAGCACGCGCAGCGTTGCGCCCCCGCCCCCTCCTGAACTGAGCCCGGCCCCCGAAGCGCCCGCCGACCTCGCGGCGCGTGAAGCGGCCGCGGACCGCGCGGCCCTCGCCCAGGGCACGGAAGAATCCGTGGCGGCGCGGCTCGACCACTCCGCCTCGCTCTCGCCCCTGGCGCCGCTGTCGGTGCCCGTGTTCCGCATGCTCTGGCTCACCTGGGTGGCGGCCAACACCTGCATGTGGATGAACGACGTGGCGGCCGCCTGGCTCATGACCACGCTCACCACCTCGCCCATCCTGGTGGCCCTGGTGCAGTCGGCCTCGACGCTGCCCGTGTTCCTGCTGGGCCTGCCCAGCGGTGCGCTGGCCGACATCCTGGACCGGCGGCGCTACTTCATCGCCACGCAGTTCTGGGTGGCCGCCGTGGCGCTGGTGCTGTGCGTGGCCATCATGGCGGGCGGCATGACGGCGCCGCTGCTGCTCGCGCTCACGTTCGCCAACGGCATCGGCCTGGCCATGCGCTGGCCGGTGTTCGCGGCCATCGTGCCCGAGCTGGTCAGCCGCCCGCAGCTGCCCGCGGCGCTGGCGCTCAACGGCGTGGCCATGAACGCCTCGCGCATCATCGGCCCGCTGCTGGCCGGTGCCATCATCGCCAGCGCGGGCAGCGCCTGGGTGTTCGTGCTCAACGCCGTGCTGTCCGTCATCTCGGGCCTGGTCATCATGCGCTGGAAGCGCACCCACGTGCCCAGCCCGCTCGGCCGCGAGAAGCTGCCCAGCGCCATGCGCGTGGGCCTGCAGTTCGTGCGGCAGTCGCCCAGCATGCGGGCCGTGCTGTGGCGCATTTCCATCTTCTTCCTGCACGCCACCGCGCTGCTGGCCCTGCTGCCGCTGCTGGCGCGGGGCCTGGAAGGCGGCGGCGCGGGCACCTTCACGCTGCTGCTCGCGTCCATGGGCGCGGGGGCCATCACCGCCGCCATGTTCTTGCCGCGCCTGCGCCAGGCCATGGCGCGCGACGTGCTGGTGATCCGGGGCACGCTGCTGCAGGCGGCGGCCACCGGCGTGATGGCCGTGGCCCCCAACGTGTATGTGGCCGTGCCCGCGATGTTCGTGGCCGGCATGGCGTGGATCACCACGGCCAATTCACTGAGCGTGTCGGCCCAGCTGGCGCTGCCCAACTGGGTGCGTGCGCGCGGCATGTCGATCTACCAGATGGCCATCATGGGCTCCACGGCCCTGGGTGCCGCCGTGTGGGGCCAGGTGGCCACGGTGAGCGACGTGCACGCGAGCCTGGGAATCGCCGCAGGCACCGGCGTGGTGGCCATGCTGCTGGTGCAGCGCCTGGTGGCCGACCGCAGCATGGAGGAGGACCTGAGCCCCTCGCGCGCCTTCCAGGCGCCCGTGGCCGACGTGCCGCCGGGGGCGGGGCACCTCGTGGTCACGATCGAGTATTTCATCGACCCGGCCCGCGCAGCCGAATTCCGCGCCGCCATGCAGGAAAGCCGCCGCAGCCGCCTGCGCCAGGGCGCCCTGGGCTGGCAGCTGCTGCACGACATCAGCCAGCCCGCGCGGTATGTGGAGCGCATCGAGGACGAGTCGTGGACCGAGCACCTGCGGCGCTTCGACCGGGTGACGGCCTCGGACGTGGCCCTGCGCGACCGCAAGCTGGCCTTCCACGTGGGCGATGCGCCGCCGCGGGTGACGCGGTGGACGGTGGAGCCGTAGGGCGCCAGGGCCCCGGGGGCGGGCAGCCCTGCAGCGCGGGGCGCCAGGGACGATGCCTCTACCATCGCGGGATGCCTTGCAAAGGCCCGCCCCAGCCCCTGACCTTGCACGTTGACCTCCCTATGAAGTGCTTCACGCGTTCCAGCTTTCTCTCCCTTGCGCTCGCGGCCTCCTGGGCCTGCGCGGCGGCCCCCGACCCCTCCCTGCTCGGTTGCTGGCGCGCCGCCAGGATCGTGCTGACCGCCCCGGATGGCGAAAAGGCCGAAGACACCTCCGGCCGCTGCACCCTGCAATTCAAGGCGGACCAGTTCGAATCCACCTGCAAGACCACCAGCGGGACGGCCACCACCACGTACCGGTATCAGGTCGTCCGCCCCCGGGTGTATGCGGCCACCATGGCGGGCAGCACCTTCAGGACGGAGATGGTGGGCTCGACGCGCGAGTACGAGTACCGCATCGAAGGCGATCAACTGCACACCGTGACCGTGCCGCCGGCCATGGCGTTCGCGGCGGCCGCTGCGGCCCAGCGGGTGGAAACCGATGCGGCGCGGGTGCCGTGCCCGTGAACGGGGCTGCCCGTCGCGGTGCGTTGGGGCACAGGGACACTTGAAGAAAATGCTCCTGATTCAATAGCTTTTAGCGCTTGTCCAATAAGGGCTGGAAGCCAAAATGACCTAAAAAAATCACCGGGGCCACAGCGCCCACAGCCGCAGGTTCTGCTTCAGGCGCCCGGCGATGTCGCCCGCCTCCGGTCCCCAGCCCGTGAAGAAGTCCGCGCGCACCGCGCCCAGGATGGCGCTGCCGGTGTCCTGGGCCATCACCATGCGGTTGAGCTGCACCTGCGGCCCGCTGGACGCGAGCCACACGGGCGTGCCGTAGGGAATGCTCTGGCGGTCCACGGCGATGGAGCGGCCGGGGGTGAGCGGCACGCCCTGCGCGCCGCGCGGGCCAAAGCCCGCGTCCAGCGGGCTCAGCGGCTCCTCGCGGAAGAACACGTAGCGCGGGTTGGTCCACATCAGCTCATTCGTGCGCTGGGGGTTGGCGGCCAGCCAGGCGCGGATGCCGGGCCAGGTGGCGTCGCGGGTGTAGCCCTGGTCCAGCAGCCAGCGGCCGATGCTCTGGTAGGGCTGGTCGTTGGTGCCCGCGTAGGCCACGCGCACCAGCGACACCGTGCCGTCCGCCTCGGCGATGCGCAGGCGGCCCGAGCCCTGGATGTGCAGCACCATCGATTCGACCGGGTCGCGCAGCCAGGCGATGGCCCGGCCGGCCAGCGCGGCCTGGGCCTCGGGCAGTGTCTCGATCTGCTGGCGCGTGTACCAGGGCTTGCGCGTCCCGAGCCCGGCGGGCACGCGGTAGACCGGCACGTTGAAACCGTTGCCGGGCTGGCGGGAGCCCTCCATCATCGGCTCGTAGTAGGCCGTTAGCAGGCCGTCGGGGTTGCCGTCGGTCGCCTCCACGCGGTAGGGCTGCAGCCGCGCGATGAGCCAGGCGCGCTGCTCCTCACCTGTGGCGATGCTCAGCTGGCGCACGTCGCTGCACAGCGAGGTGAAGGGCGGCGCGGGCCGCTCGCAGCTCTTGATCCAGGCGTTCCAGGCCTCGTGCAGCGCGTCTTCGGTGAAGCCGGGCAGCTCGGCCCAGCGCACGGGCACCCAGCGGCTCTTGGGCTGGGACATCGGCGGGGGCAGCGGGCCGGTGTCGCCCGGCAGAACCACCGCGCCGGGCGGCAGGGGCGCCGGGATGGCCGGGGGGCGGGAGGGGCTTGCGGGCGGTGGGCTCGAGCAGGCGGCCAGCGTTCCTACAATCAGTGCCGTCAATACAAGGCCTAGAAGGTGTTTGCGATCATGCCGTGGCCGTGTTGGAGTGCCTTCGGGATGAGTGGATGGCTCGGATGCGCCGCAGGGGCTCGCGCTTGTGCAAGCAGCCGGGGCGTCCCATCGCCCGTTTTCACTCCAGCCCGAAGGGCCGAGGGCTTTGCGGTCGGTCTGCTGCGTGGCGGCGCTTGCCAATAGCGGGGCCATGGGCCGCACACCGCGCCTTGTATCCCATCCCGCAAAGGCCTCTGCGCGGCCACGGGGTGACCGTAAATACGTTCTTGGGAGTGTCAATTTCATGGGGCTGATTTTGCTTGAAGCGCTGCTCGCGCTGGTGCTGCTGGTCGCCATCGTCTGGTGGACCATGTTCTCAGGCCGCAAGGGTGGTGAGCTGCAGCAGCTCCCGAAGGATTCCCCGCCGCCGCCGCCCGCCGCCGCCCCTCCACCGCCCCCGGCGCAGTGACTTGGCATGCGCGCGGGGCGCGGGCGCCAGGCGGTGCCGTCCTACAGCCAGGGTGCCGCTGTGCCGATGGCGCCCATGCCAGCCCGCGGCCACGATGGCGTTGAGCTGGGCGCACCCGAGGCCGGGGCCAAGGACAGGCCACACGGCACGCGAACGGAACTCCCGAAGCGCCCAGCTCCAACGAATCTTTCAAGGAGCACCACCATGCGCAAACACATTCTTCTCGGCGCCACCGCCGTCATCGTCCTGGCCACGGGCTGCGCCAGCATGGACGACACCCAGCGCCGTACCGCCACAGGGGCCGGCGTGGGCGCGCTGGCCGGCGCCGTCATCGGCTCCGCCACCGGCGGCAGCGCCGGCACGGGGGCGGTCGTGGGCGCGGGCGTGGGGGCGCTGGGCACCTACATCTGGTCGCAGAACATGGAGCGGCAAAAGCGCGAGATGGAGCGTGCGACCCAGGGCACCGGCATCGCCGTGACGCAGACGGCCGACAACCAGCTCATGCTCAACATCCCGAGCGACATCTCGTTCGCCGTGGGTCGCTCGGACATCCAGCCCAACTTTGCCCCGGTGCTCGACCAGTTCGCTGCCGGCCTGCGCAACAACCCCAACACCGATGTGCGCATCGTGGGCCACACGGACAACACCGGCAGCGACGCCATCAACAACCCGCTCTCGGTGGACCGCGCCGCCAGCACGCGCAGCTACCTCACGGCACGGGGCGTGGACGGGCGCCGCATCGCCATCGATGGCATGGGCGAGCGCTACCCGATCGCCACCAACGACTCGGCCGATGGCCGCGCCCGCAACCGGCGGGTGGAAATCTTCGTGGGTGAGCGCCCGCGCGGCTAGCGGCTAGCCGCCGCACCCCGGCGCGCGGGCGCGGGGGCCAGCCTACTGCCCCGTGCGCAGCAGGTTGGCCAGCTCCACCGCCGACTTGACCTGCATCTTGTCGAACACCCGCGAGCGGTGCACTTCCACCGTGCGCACGCTGATGTCCAGCTGGTCGGCGATCAGTTTGTTGGGCAGGCCCGCCACCACCAGGTCCATCACATCGCGCTCGCGCTCCGTCAGGTCCGCGAGCCGCACCTGCAGGTCGCTGCGCTCGCGCAGCTGCGCCAGCCGCTCCGCCGACTGCGCCAGCGCCTGCTCGATCCGGTCCACCAGGGCATTGTCGGAAAAGGGCTTCTCGCAAAAATCGAAGGCGCCCCGCTTGACCGTGTCCACGGCCGTGGGCACGTCGGCGTGGCCCGTGAGGAAGATCACCGGCATGGTGGCCAGGTCGCCACGCACGGCGAGCAGGTCGAACAGCGCCAGGCCGCTCATGCCGGGCATGCGCACGTCCAGCAGCAGGCAGCAGGGCTGGCGCTGCGCCGGGCGGCTTTGCAGCATGGCATCAAACGCCTCGGCGCTGTCGAACGATTCGCTCGGGAGCCGGCGCGAGCGCAGCAGCCAGGCCAGCGCCTCGCGCACGCTGGCGTCGTCGTCCACGATGTACACGGTGGCGTTGGATACGGGTTCCATCAGGTGTCAGGCGAAGGTTGGGGAACGGGCAGCGTGAAGGTAAAGACCGTACCACGCGGCTCGTGGGGGGCAAATCCGAGAAAACCACCGTGCTGCTCGATCACCGTGCGGCACATCGAGAGGCCCAGGCCCATGCCTTCGGCGCGGGTGGTGAAGAAGGGCGTGAAGAGTTTTTTCGCCACGTCCGCCGCGATGCCGGTTCCGAGGTCCGTCACCGCGAACTCGATCCATCCGCTGTGCTGGTTCGAGGCGGCGCGCCGCACGCGGATGTCGAGCACGCGCGTGGGAATGGCGGGGTCGTCCATGGCCTGCATGGCGTTGCGCGCCAGGTTGAGCAGCACCTGCTCGACCATGGTGCGGTCGCACAGGACGGGGGGCAGGTTCGGCTCCACCGTGGTGTTCACCCGCACGGCCAGCTTGCGCGCCTGCAGGCTCACCAGCGGGAGGATGGCGTCGAGCAGCTGGCGCGCCTGCACGGCCTCCCGCGCCTGGTCGCGGCGGCGCACGAAGTCGTGCACGCTCTTGATCACCTTGCCGGCGCGCTCGGCCTGCCGCGCGATGTGCTGCATGGCCATGCGCACGTCCTGCAGCTGCTCCGCGTTGGGTGCGGCGCCCGCCGGGCTTCCCGCCTGGGGCGCCGGCGCCTCCAGCAGGTTGATGGAGCCCGTGGCGTAGCTGGAGATGGCGGCCAGGGGCTGGTTGAGTTCGTGGCTCAGCAGCGAGGCCATCTCGCCCACGGTGGCCAGCCGGGCGGTGGCCTGCAGCCGCTCTTGCGAGGCACGCGAAAGCTCCTCCACCCGCCGCTGCTCGCTGATGTCGAGGAACGCGCTCATCCATCCCGTGTGCAGGCCCTGGGCGTTGATGAGCGGGGCCTCGATGATGAGCACCGGAAAGCGCGTGCCGTCCTTGCGCATGAATTCGGACTCGAACCCCTCGCGCGGCGGCATGGTGCCCGCGAAGCGGATGGCCTGGCGCTGGCGGTACTCCTCCACGCGCTCGGGCGGCCAGTAGGGTGCGGTCACGCTCTGGCCCAGCAGTTCCGGGGCGCTGAACCCCACCATGGCGCAGAACGCGGGGTTCACATAGGTGATGCGGCCTTCCAGGTCGCGGGCGCGCAGGCCCGTGACCAGCGAGTCCTCCATCGCCTTGCGGAATGCCAGCGCGTCGGCCAGGTCGCGCTCGGCGCGCAGGCGCCGGCGGTTGTCGCGCACCAGCACCACCATCACGGTGACCAGCGCGATCGACATGGCGGTGACCAGCGCGGTCAATACATTGGGGAACAGGCTGGGCGCGCTGTGCCAGGTGTCCATGCGCAGCACCAGCGTGCTGCCGGGCAGATCCAGCAGGTGCGTGGCCGTGAACATGCGCGAGCCCCGGCGCGCGGCGCCCAGCACGGCCAGCCGCGTGCCGTCGGCCTCGGTGAAGGAGGCCTCCTGGCTGCGCGTGAGGTTGTGCGCCACCAGGTTGATCAGCACGTCCTGCAGGGAGTAGGTGGCCACGAGGAAGCCTGTGCTGCGCCCCCCCGAGCTCAGGGGCAGGCACAGCTCCATCATTTCCGAGCCCAGCCCGTCGCCGTGCGGCTGGAAGTAGCTGCTGGAATAGGCGGGGCTGCTCAGGCGGCGCGCATTGGCGCAGGCAATGGCGGCGTCGGACTGGTTGCCTTCGCGCAGCCGCGCGTCCCAGGCCACGGGGCGGTAGGGCGACTGGGCATGCGTGCGCACCCGCAGGCTGGTATCCCGCCACTCGATGCGCACCAGCTCGCGCCGGTTGCGCAGCAGCTCCGAGGCATCCACTTCCCAGGCGAGCTGGCCCGGGTCGCCCGCGTGCAGCGCCTGCAGGCTCTGCAGGTTGCGCGTGAGCGCCACGCGGATGTCGGACACCGCGTCGGCCGTGTCGCGCTCCAGGCGCGACTGCACCTGGCTGGCCTCGTACCGCCCCGCAAGCCACACCATGGTGGCGAGCATGGAGATCACGAGCAGTACCAGCAGGGTCCACAGCGACCAGCGCCGCCATGCGCCCCGCCAGCGCCTGAAAAGTGTGCGCTGCTGCGGGATCTTCACAGGACGCGGTGCGACAGGGAGGGAAGCTGCAGGCGCACGTCGCGCAGGCGCTGCGCGTCGACCACGCCCGACACCACGCCCGCCTGCTGGTCCTGCTCGGCCAGGATGGTGCCCCAGGGGTCCACCAGCATGCTGTGGCCCCAGGTGTGCCGGCCGTTCTCGTGCACGCCGCCCTGGGCGGGGGCCAGCACGTACGCCAGGTTCTCCACGGCGCGGGCGCGCAGCAGCACCTCCCAGTGCGCCTGGCCGGTGGTGTGGGTGAACGCGCTGGGCACGAGCAGGAGGTCCGCTCCGGCGCTGGCATGCAGGCGGTACAGCTCGGGGAAGCGCAGGTCATAGCACACGGAAAGGCCCACCCGCCAGCGGTGGCCGTCGCGCGATGGCAGCTCGAACTGCACGGGCGTGCCACCGGCCTCGATGACCCGGCCTTCGTGGTACTGCTCGCGGCCGTTGTCGAAGTAAAAGAGGTGGATCTTGTCGTAGCGCGCCACGCAGCCGCCCGTGGGGTCGAACACCAGGGTGGTGTTGCGCACCCGGTCCGGCGCGGCGGTCTGCAGCGGCAAGGTGCCGCCCACCACCCACATCCGCAGGTCGCGCGCCGCGCTGGCCAGGAAATCCTGAATCCGGCCTTCGCCCAGGGTCTCGCGCAGCGCGAGCTTGTCGGTGTCCTTGTGCCCCATCGCGCAGAAGTACTCGGGCAGCACCGCCAGCTCGGCGCCGGTGCCGGCCGCCTGCTCCAGCAGCGTGCGCGCGGCGCGCAGGTTGTCTTCCAGGCGGGTGCCCGACACCATCTGGATCGCGGCGACTTTCATCATGAGGCTTCTCCGGTTCTGGCGGGGCTGGTGCGGGGCGCTGCGTCGCTGGCGGGGCCCGGCTCGCGCCCGCGGCGGGGGACGCGCACGACGCGCGGGTCTGTCCAGGTGCCGTCGATGCGGAACTCCTGCGTGGCGGCCTCGATGAGCGGTCCGCGCAGGAACACCTGGGCCAGGAAGCTGCCCAGGCCGATCACGGGGTTGATGGCGGTGGCCACCAGCGATGCCGTCATGGCATTGATCTCGGGCACCACCACCACGCGCAGATCCTGGGTCTCGTGGTCGATGTTGGCGCTGCCCTCCATCAGCACGGCGGCATTCACGCCCTTCATCTGCAGGTTGTTCGTGGTGGCCACGCCCTGCTCGATGCGCACGTCGCCGCGCACGAAGTCGAACGCGAAGCCTTCGCTGAACACGTCGCGGAAATCGAGCGTGAGGCGCCGCGGCAGCGACTGCAGGCTGAGCACGCTGAGCAGCTTGGCCAGGCCCGGCTCGGCCTTGAGGAACTGGCCTGCTTCGATGTTCACGTTGATCTGGCCCGTCATGGACCGGTAGTCCGGGCTGAAGGGCGCGCCCATCCAGGCCACCTGGCCCTCCATGCGTCCCTTGCCGCGCCGCACCACGCCCGGCATGCCCATGCGCCCCAGCAGGTCGCCGGAGTCGCGGATGTCCAGCCTGAAATTGAGCACCGTGCGCCGGTCGGGGGTGCGCGGCCCGCCTCCCGCGGCATTCATCACCGCCCAGTTGCCGTTGGCGGTGAAATTCGCCTCGGGGGCGGTGATGTTGAATTTGGAGAGGCGCCATTCGCGCTGCGCGCCATCGCCGCCGCGGTTCTGCGCTTCGATCTCCACGCGCCCCAGCCGCTTGCCGCGCAACTCGAAGTCGTCCACCACGATGTCCAGCGCGGGCAGGGCTCCGGGCTGTTCATCCAGCAGCGCTTCGACCTGGTTCACATCGCTTTGCGGCATGTTCACGCGGGACAGTCGTGCGAACAGGCGCCCGTTGGGCTGGTCGGCGGCGCCGGGCTGGCGGTATTCCAGGTACCCGTTGAGTTCGGTGGCATCGAGGTTGGCGCGCCAGGTGGTGCCGTCGCGCAGGGCCCCGGCCACGATGTTGTGCAGCGTCCGGCCCTGGAGGGTGAGCTCGCGCGCACGCAGGGCCAGCGTGGTGGGCAGGTAGTCCTGCGCCAGGCTGTGCGCGCTGGCCGGGGCCGCGGCGGCCGGCGCGCGCGCGGCGGTTTCCACGCGGGAGGTGGCCTGCGTCAGCACGTCCTCCCAGGCATCCACATCCAGCTTGCCCTGGTTGATGTTGGCGGCCACGCCCTGGGCGGGCATGGGGGCCGATTCGCCACCCGACAGGCCGACGCCGATGGTGCCCCGCAGCACCCGGGCCTGGGGCCCGCTGATATCGCGCACGTACACGGCCGAACCCAGCGCGCCCAGGTCCACCGTGACCTGGTCGCGCAGGGGCGGGGCTTCGGCACCGCTCCCGTGCCCGGCCTGGGTCACGCCGGCCAGGGATTCGCGCGCCACCTGGGTTTCAAAGCGCAGGGGCAGGCTGGTCTCCGCGGTCTTGCCCAGCGGCGGCGGGAGCGCCAGCGCCAGCCCCTGCAGGCTGGTCGTCACCTGCACCTCCGGCACGCCCCGGCGAAACGCCAGCGTCATGGCGTACGGCGTGCTGCCCGTGGCGTGGCGCGCCAGCTGCGAGAGCATGCCCAGCTGCGGCGCCTGCTGCAGCCCTTCGGCCGTCGCGGTGCCCTGGGCGCGCACCTGCACGGCCGACTCGGCCGCCGGCGCGTGGGCCGGCAGCGCGCGCATGCCGCCTTCCAGCTTGACGCTGCCACCCAGCGCCTGCGCCTGCACGGCGTTGAGCGAGAAGCCGCCCTCGGTGAACTGCACCACGCCCCGCACGCGGCTCAGCGCGGGGGTGTCGGGCGTGATGCGCAGTTCGTTGCCGGCCAGCGTGACGCTGCCCTGGACCTTGGACTTGTTGATGTCGCTGATGGGCAGGGACAGGCGCAGCTGGAAGTCCGCATTGCCCGTGCCGCTGGCCTGATCGAGCGCGTTGCCGGTCATGCGGCCCAGGGGCGACGTGCCCATGAGCGCGAGCAGTTCGGGCAGCGGCCCCCGGGCGTCGGCGCTGACGCTGACCACGGTGTGGGCCAGGTCCGGGATGCGGGCATCCACCTTGGACAGGCGCAGGCCCTGGCGCCCCGCGAAGCTGCCGGTGGCGCCGCGCACCTGCATGGACGAGCGCTCGAAGATCAGCTCGCCGCCCAGTTCCGTCAGCGCGGGCCAGGGCAGGGTGCCCGCCGGCTGCAGGCTGGGGGGCACGTAGGCGTAGGTCACGTCCTTGACGCGCGCGGCGATGCGGAATTCGCCCTGTCTGGGGTCGTTGAACGGCAGGTGGTGCAGGTCGCCCTTCACGCGGAACTGCACGTTGCTGGCGCTGCCCGTGACGACCGCGTCGCGCACATAGTGGCGCGAATCCGCCGGAATGGACAGCGGCAGGTAGCGGTGCACGCGGGTGCCGTCGGCGCGGTGCAGCGTGCCGGTGAGATCCAGCACGCCGGGAAACCGCGACTGGTGCGGCACCTTGGCCGCATCGCTCGTGTGCCAGGTCGCCCGTGCCTCGCCCTGCGCGTCGGCGTTGGCGAACTGCACGTCGTTGGCCTGCACCGCGATGCGGCTGCCCTCGAGCTGCCAGCGCACGTCGGCGCTGAGCCGGTCCAGGGGCAGCACGGGGTCCTCGAACACGCCGGGCAGCACCAGGGCGCCCGAGGCGATGGTCAGGGCCGCCTTGCCCCCTCCCTGGGTCATGTCCACGTCCACCGTGGCCCCGCGCAGGCCCAGGTGGGCGGTGGCCCCGGCGGAGGTATCGCCGGCCAGCGCGAGGCCGCGGATGCGCCCGCGCAGCTGGTACTGCTGCAGGTTGTCCAGAGGGCCTTTCCAGGTGGCCTGGATCTCATCCACCAGGCCTTGCGGCGCGTAGGTGCGGACCGCATCGTGTGCCGTGGCCCCCAGCGGCAGGCGGCTCGCGATCTGCGCGAGCGCGGCCAGGTCCAGGCGGTCCGCGCGGAACTCGCCCTGGGCGGGCACCTTGCCCGCGGCGGCCGTGTGGACCAGCCGCAAATTGCCGCCCGGCCAGGTCAGTCCGTCATCGGTCTGGAACAGCAGGCCCTGGGTTGAAAACTCGAAACCCCCGTTCAGCCGGCGGCCGCCGAGACGCCCCTGGATCGAGGGCAGCACCAGCGCCTGCAAATCGGGGCCCAGCTTCGCGTTGACGTCGGCCAGCGCCAGGTCGGCCGTGCCGCCCACGATCTGCCCGCGCTGCACGTCGGCCCAGGCGCGCAGCGCGCCACGGCCGTGGGCTACCTCCACGCCCACGTCGGCGTGGTGGCGCAGCCGCGAGACGTCCACCCGCGCGAAATCTGCAAACACCTGCCCGTTCCAGTGCTTCCAGTTGCCGTCGCGTGCGCTCAGCAGCGGCGCGCGGAACAGCCCCACCACCGTGAAGCGGTCGCCCCAGGCCTCCGGCGGGGTGGCGTCCAGCCGCAGGTGGTGGTGCCAGTTGCCATTGCGCAGCAGAAGGTCCACCTTCTCCAGGGCAAGCTCGGGGGCACCGCGCTGCTCGTCGGTCCAGCGCACCGTGCCATTGCGGATGAACACTTCGCCCTGCGAAAACAGCCAGTCGGCCGCGGCGTTGTCCTCGCCCTGCTGCTGGGAAAAGTCCAGGCCTGCCACCTGGATGCGCCCGTCGGCGGTGCGCCGCGCCTCCAGCTCGGGCCCTTCAATGTAGAGCTGCTCGAAACCCCCATTGAGCAAGGAGCGGGGCGACAGCGCCACGACCACGCGCGGCAGGCGCAGCGCGGAACGGCCCGCGGCGTCCAGCAGCGCGACATCCGAGAGTTCGACCGATGGGATCAGGCCCTCCGTGTGCGCCGCGATGGCCCCGATCCGCACCGGAACCCCCAGGGCCCGTGCGGCATGCGCCTCCAGCTGCGGGCGGAAATCGCCGATTCGCGGCACAATCCAGCCATGAAGTGCCCCCCACGCGATGGCCAGCAGCAGCCAGAAGGCCAGCAGCAAACCCAGCGACCACCGCGCGAGACCTGCCACGAATTTCAGCAGGCGGGTGGGGTGCGTGGTGGGAGCGATCATGGTGGGATTGAATGTGGCAGGAATTATGACCCGCGGCCTTAGCGCGGGTTCACTACAAACCAGTGTCCTTATGTATGTGGCCCCTTGCCATGTCTGCCATGCCCGCGTCTCCCGCTGATCCCCGCTGCCACCAGCCCCGTCCCGAGGGCCCGCTGGCCGCGCATTCGCGCTTCTACCAGCGCCTGCACCGCCGCTATGCGGACGATCTGTCCCTGCTGCCCGCAGGGGCGCCGGTCCTGGCCACCATGGAGACGGCCTACGATGCGCTGCGCTCGCGCGGCTGCGACACGGGCACGGCCCTGCGCGTGCTGCGCCAGCTCGTCATGGAACGGCTCGTCCAGCTGGACTGCGACGCGCAGGCGCCGCTCGCCGACATCACCCGCGCCGTCACCGAGCTGGCCGAGCTGGCGCTGGACCGTGCCAGCCACCAGGCGCGGCAGGAGCTGGACGAGCGCCACGGCGCGCCACGCGGACCGGACGGCCAGCCCGTGCAGCTGTGGATCATCGGCATGGGCAAGCTGGGCGCGCGCGAGCTCAATGTCTCCAGCGACATCGACCTGATCTACGTATACGAACACGATGGCGAGACCGCGGGCACGGCCGACGGCCGGGGGCGCATCTCCAACCACGAATACTTCGCGCGGGCGGTCAAGGCCATCTACAGCCTGGTGGGGGATACCACCGAGCACGGCTTTGTGTTCCGCGT
This sequence comes from Acidovorax sp. GW821-FHT11A03, assembly GCF_058809075.1. Classification (NCBI taxonomy): domain Bacteria; kingdom Pseudomonadati; phylum Pseudomonadota; class Betaproteobacteria; order Burkholderiales; family Comamonadaceae; genus Acidovorax; species Acidovorax sp. GW821-FHT11A03. The sequence continues at coordinate 218,755 of NZ_JBXASG010000004.1, read as the reverse complement.
GGACCTGGCGCTGCGCCCCAATGGCAACTCCGGCCCGCCGTCGGTCTCGTTGTCGGCGCTGGAGGAGTACCTGCAGCTGCATGGCCGCGAATGGGAGCGTTTTGCCTGGCTCAAGAGCCGGGTGGTGGCGCCCCACGACTGCATTGGCAGCCCCGAGGTGCAGGCGCTGCGGGGCGTGGTGCTGCCCTTCGTGTTCCGCCGCTACCTGGACTACAGCGTGTTCGATGCGCTGCGTTCCCTGCACCGCCAGATCCGCGACCATGCGGCCAAGCGCAGCGCGGGCCACCCCGAGCGCGCCAACGACGTCAAGCTCTCGCGCGGCGGCATCCGCGAGATCGAGTTCACGGTGCAGCTGCTGCAGGTGGTGCGCGGCGGCCAGTTTCCCGAGCTGCGCCGCCGGCCCACGCTCGATGCGCTCACGCGCCTGGCCCAGGCGGGCCTCATGCCGCAGGAAACCGCCGATGCCCTGGCGCGCGCCTATGTCTTCTTGCGCCGGGTGGAGCACCGCATCCAGTACCTGGACGACCAGCAGACCCACGTGCTGCCCACGCGCGACGACGACCTCGCCTGGATCGCCTACACCCTGGGCTACACCGACTGCTGCGCCTTCCTGCACGAGCTGGACGCGCACCGCGAACTCGTGGCCCAGGAGTTCGACACCTTGCTGGGTGGCGCGGGCAAGAAGCAGTGCAATGGGGGCGGCTGCGGCGGCCCTCGCGCCTCGGCGCCCCCGCCCCCCGAATTCGACACCCTGCTGGAACAGCTGCCGCCCGGATTCCGCGAGCGCGTGGCCGAGTGGCGCAGCCACCCGCGCGTGGCGGGCCTGCGCGACGAAGCCCGCGCCCGCCTGTTCCGGCTGGTGCAGCGCACCGCGCAGTGGCTCAAGGAGGGCCGCGTCACCGAAGAGGCCGCGCTGCGCCTGGCCAACTGGCTGGAGCCACTGCTGCGCCGCGAGAGCTATCTGGCGCTGCTGCTGGAGCGCCCCTCCGTGCACGAACAACTGCTGCACCTGCTGGGCGCGGCCAAATGGCCCGCCCGCTACCTGCTGCAGCACCCGGGCGTGATCGATGAACTGGTGGGGGATTCGCTGCTGGCCGAGCGCTTCGTGGTGGCGGACTTCGAGCGCGAACTGGCCGTGCGGCTCGCGTCCCTGCAGTCCACGGGGGAGGACGATGACGAAACCCTGCTGAACCTGCTGCGCCGCGCCCAGCACGCGGAAACCTTCCGCACCCTCGCGCGCGATGTGGAGCGGCGCATCACCGTCGAGCAGGTGGCGGATGACCTGTCCGCCCTGGCCGACAGCGTGCTGCGCATCACGGCCCAATGGTGCTGGAGCCGCCTCAAGACTCGCCACCGCGACAGCCCGCAGTTCGCCATCATTGGCTACGGCAAGCTGGGCGGCAAGGAGCTGGGCTACGGCAGCGATCTGGACATCGTTTTCGTGTTCGACGACGACGATGAACGCGCGCCCGAGGTCTACGCCGCTTTCGTGCGCAAGCTCATCAACTGGCTCACCGTGAAGACGGGCGAGGGCGACCTGTACGAGATCGACACCGCACTGCGGCCCAATGGCAGCTCGGGCCTGCTGGTCACGAGCTTCGAGGCCTACGCCAACTACCAGCAGCGCCGGGGCAGCAACACCGCCTGGACCTGGGAGCACCAGGCCATGACGCGCGCGCGCTTCGTGATGGGCAGCGATGCCCTGCAGGCGCGCTTCGATGCCGTGCGCGAGGCCGTGATCACCTCCGAACGCGACCCCGCCGCCCTGCGTGAGGAGATCGTGCTCATGCGCGAGCGCGTGCGCGCGGCGCACCCCACGCGCGACGGGCAGTTCGATGTGAAACACAGCCCGGGCGGCATGGTGGATGCGGAGTTCGCGGTGCAGTACCTCGTGCTCTCGCAATCCGCGAACCACCCGGAGCTGGTGGGCAACGTGGGCAACATCGCGCTGCTGCAGCGCGCCGAGCAGGTGGGCCTGCTGCCGCCCGGCGTGGGCATGGCGGCGGCCGACGCCTACCGCGAACTGCGGCGCGTGCAGCACGTGGCGCGCTTGGACGAGGCGCCCACCCAGGTTGCTCCGCCCGCGCTGCAGGCCGAGCGGAATGCGGTGCTGGCGCTGTGGAGGGCGGTGTTCGGCTGAGGCCGGCCCCGGCGTGACGTTTCGTTGCATTTTTGGCGGGCGAATTTTCCGCTGGCCTTCGCCAATTCAAACAACTGTTTGAATTCTGGTGTTTAATCCGGTGCCATGAGTTTTGGCGCCCATTTCATTCCCGCAGCCCAGCGCACCGCCCGCAGTGATGGCGAGGACACGCGCGCGCGCCTGCTGCACGCGGCGCTGCAGCTGTTCTCCGAGCGGGGCTTCGCACAGACCTCGGTGCGTGCCATCGCCGAGGCCGCTGGCACCAATGTCGCCGCGATCGCCTACCACTTTGGCGACAAGGCCCGGCTGTACACGGCCACGTTCTATGAACCCTTTGGCAGCGGCAGCGACCTCATCGCCGTGTTCGCCGATCCCGCACTGACCCTGCCGCAGGCGCTCGCCTCCTATTTCGGGGGGTTTCTGGAGCCGCTCAAGCACGATGACCTCGTGACCCAGTCGCTGCGCCTGCATGTGCGCGAGCTGCTGGACCCGACCCACGTGTGGCCCGAGCTCATCGAGCGCGAGTGCCGGGCCCCCCACCTGGCCCTGGTCCAGGTGCTGTGCCGCCACATGGGCGTGCAGGAGGTGGACGACGACATGCACCGCCTCGCCTTTTCCCTGGCCGGGCTGATCATGCAGATGTGGACCCAGCGCGACCCGCTGCAGGTCATTGCGCCGCAGCTGGCAGGGTCGGGGGCTGTGGATGAGTGGGTGGACCGGCTGACCGGCTACGCCCTGAGCATGGTGCAGGGCGAGATCGCCCGGCGGCAGGCCGCACAACGGCCCGCGCGCCGCAGTACTTCACGGAATTCGCACAAGGAATCCAACGCATGACTTTGAGCAAGACCCGATTCTTCTGGGCCGCCTGCCTGCCGCTGGCCCTGGGAGCCTGTGCCGTCACGGCGCCCCCCGCGCAGGTGCCCGCGCCGCCGCCCGTGGCGTGGCAGGCGCCCTTGCCGCACCAGGGCTCGCTGGGGGATCTGGCGCGGTGGTGGACGCAGCTGGGCGACCCGCTGCTCGTCGAGCTGATCGATGCCGCGCAAGCCATCAGCCCTGGCGTGGCGCAGGCCCAGGCCCGCATCGCGCAGGCGCGTGCCACGCAGGTGAGCAGCCGCGCCGCGCTGCTGCCGTCGCTCGATGCGCAGGCCAGCGCCAGCCGGGGATTCAACGAGCAGCTCGCGGGCATCGCCACCACGGCGCAGGCCGGGCTGCAGGCGAGCTGGGAGATCGACCTCTTCGGCGCCAACCGGGCCACCAAGACGGCGGCCGACGAGCGGCTGGCGGGCGCGCAGGCGCTGTGGCACGAGGCGCGCGTGAGCGTGGCCGCCGAGGTGGCGCAGCAGACGAGCAGCCTGCGCACCTGCCTGGAGCAGCTGCGTGTGGCCGAGCGCGATGCGCAGTCGCGCGGCGAGACCTCGCGGCTGTCCGACCTCAGCGAACGCGCCGGTTTCACGGCGCCCGCCACCGCCGCCCTGGCGCGTGCCAGCGCCGCCGAAGCCCAGGCGCGCGCATCGCAGCAGCGCATGCAATGCGATGTCGAAGTCAAGACCATGGTGGCGCTGACCGGGTGGGAAGAGCCCGCGCTGCGCGCGCGCCTGTCCACGCCGGCATCCGCCGCGCCCGACACCCTGTTCGCCATCGCCGCCCTGCCCGCCCAGGTGCTGGCCCAGCGCCCCGACGTGTACAACGCCGAGCGCGAAGTCGCCGCCGCCAGCGCCGACGTGGGCAGCGCACAGGCCCAGCGCTACCCGCGCCTGTCGCTCAGCGGCTCGGTGGGAACGGCCTGGGTGCGCAGCGGCGGCGTGACGACCGACCTGAACACCTGGACCATCGGCCCGCTGGCGCTCAGCGTGCCCCTGTTCGACGGCGGCCGCCGTGGCGCCCAGGTGGAGGCGGCGCAGGCACGCTACGACGAGGCCGCCGCGCTCTACCGCGCCAAGGTGCGCCAGGCCGTGAGCGAGGTCGAGCAGGCGCTGGTGCGGCTGCAGAGCACGGCCGAGCGCAATGCCAGTGCGCGGGTGGCGGCGGCGGGCTACCGCACCTCGTTCGATGCCACGGAGGCGCGCTGGCGCGGCGGGCTGGCGAGCCTGGTGGAGCTGGAAGACGCGCGCCGCACCTCCCTGGCGGCCGAGAACGCGCTGATCGCGCTGCAGCACGAACGCCAGGCCGCCTGGGTTTCGCTGTACCGCGCCGCGGGCGGTGGCTGGAAAGAGTGAAACACCCCCTGAGTCGCTTCGCGCATTCCCCCTCTCCCGACTCGCTGGGCGAGTCGGGAGAGGGGGACGCCCCCGGCGCGGCGGGGCGGCCCTTGCGCGGGGGCACTGGCCTGCGCCGCGCCAGTTTCATCCCGTGCGAGTGGCGCGTAGCGCCGTGGAAAGTTGATATGAATTCTTCAGGACGAAAGCAAATGCAAAATTTCTCTTCCTTCAAGTTCTCTCCGACGGCCTTCGCCGTGATTGCTGCCTGCGTGCTGGCCACCGGCGGCGCCCTGGTTTTCTCCAGCGCATCGCGCGCCGCCGACGAGCCCAAGGCGGGCCAGCCCCGCCCCGCGCTCACGGTGAGCACGGCGCAGCCCCAGCGGACGTCGGTGCCTTTGCGCCTGGCGGCCAACGGCAACGTCGCTGCCTGGCAGGAAGCCAGCATCGGCGCCGAAAGCAATGGACTGCGCCTGACCGATGTGCGGGTGAATGTGGGTGACGTGGTCAAGGCCGGACAGGTGCTCGCCACCTTCTCGGCCGAAACGGTGCAGGCCGACGTGGCGCAGATGCGCGCCAGCCTGCTCGAAGCCCAGGCCAACGCGGCCGAGGCCGCAGCCAATGCCGACCGCGCCCGCTCGCTGCAGGCCACGGGTGCCCTGAGCCAGCAGCAGATCCAGCAGTACACCACCGCCGAGAAGACGGCGCAGGCCCGGGTGGAGGCCGCCAAGGCCACGCTGAACGCGCAGCAGCTGCGCCTGAAGTACACGCAGGTGGTGGCGCCCGACAGCGGCGTGATCTCGGCCCGCACGGCCACGGTGGGCGCGGTGGTGGGCGCGGGCACGGAGCTGTTCCGCATGGTGCGCAAGGGGCGCCTCGAATGGCGCGCCGAAGTCACGTCCACCGAGCTGCGCCGCATCGCGCCGGGCGCCAAGGTCAGCGTGACCGCGGCCAGCGGCGCGGCGGCCGAAGGCACCGTGCGCATGGTGGCCCCCACGGTGGACCCGCAAACCCGCAATGCGCTGGTGTATGTCGATTTGCCGGCGAACAGCGATTTCCGCGCCGGGATGTTCGCGCGCGGCGAGTTCGCGCTGGGCAGCAGCGATGCGCTCACGGTGCCGCAAGAGGCGCTGGTGGTGCGCGACGGGTTCTCGTACGTGTTCGTGGTGGGCGCCGAGCAGCGCGTGCAGCAGCGCAAGGTGCAGACGGGGCGCCGCGTGGCCGACCGGGTGGAAGTGCTCTCGGGCCTGGACGCGAATGCCTCCGTCGCCGTGCGCGGCGCGGGTTTCCTGAATGACGGGGACCTGGTGCGTGTGGTCGGCGCGCCGCCGGCGAGCGGCAGCACCTCCTCCCTGCAGGATTTCAAACAAAAAGTGCCTGTAGCGCAGGTTGATCAAGCGCTGGTAGCTATCAAATAAGGAGCGTTCTCCATGAATGTATCCACCTGGTCCATCAAGAACCCGATACCGGCGCTGATGCTGTTCGTGCTGCTGACGTTCGGCGGCCTGCTGTCGTTCAACGCGATGAAGGTGCAGAACTTTCCGGACATCGACCTGCCCACGATCTCCGTGACCGTGGCGCTGCCGGGCGCATCGCCCGCGCAGCTGGAAAACGACGTGGCGCGCAAGATCGAGAACAGCATCGCCACGCTGCAGGACTTGAAGCACATCTACACCAAGGTGCAGGACGGCGGCGCCACCATCACGGCCGAGTTCCGCCTGGAAAAGCCCACGCAGGAGGCGCTCGACGATGTGCGCTCGGCCGTGGCGCGGGTGCGCGGCGACCTGCCCGGCGACGTGCGCGACCCCATCGTGACCAAGATGGACCTGGCCGCGCAGCCCGTGCTGGCCTTCACCATCGCCTCGAGCCGCATGGACAGCGAGGCGCTGTCGTGGTTCGTGGACGATGCCGTGGCCAAGAAGCTGCTCACCGTGCGCGGCGTGGGCGCGGTCAACCGCGTGGGCGGTGTTCAGCGCGAGGTGCATGTGGCGCTGGACCCGGTGAAGCTGCAGGCGCTCAACGCCTCGGCGGCCGACGTGTCGCGCCAGCTGCGCCTGGTGCAGACCGAGAGCGCCGGCGGCCGCACCGACCTGGGCGGCAGCGAGCAGCCCGTGCGCACGCTGGCCACGGTGCAGTCGGCCCAGGAGCTTTCCAGCCTCACGCTGTCGCTGTCGGACGGCCGCCACGTGCGGCTCGATCAGGTCGCCACGGTGTCGGACACGATTGCCGAGCCGCGCGCGCTGGCCCTGCTCAACGGCAAGCCCGTGGTGGGCTTCGAGGTGGCGCGCAGCAAGGGCGCGAGCGAGATCGAGGTGGGCGGGGCCGTGCAGGCCGCGCTCAAGGAGATGCGCGCGCAGCACCCCGACCTGGAGATCACCGAGGCCTTCAACTTCGTGCAGCCCGTGCAGGAGGAATACGACGGCTCCATGCACCTGCTGTACGAAGGCGCGCTGCTGGCCGTGCTGGTGGTGTGGCTGTTCCTGCGCGACTGGCGCGCCACGTTCGTCTCGGCCGTGGCGCTGCCGCTGTCGGTGATCCCGGCGTTCATCGGCATGCACCTGCTGGGCTTTTCCATCAACGTGATCACGCTGCTGGCGATGTCGCTGGTGGTGGGCATCCTGGTGGACGACGCCATCGTGGAGGTGGAGAACATCGTGCGCCACCTGCGCATGGGCAAGACGCCCTACCAGGCGGCCATGGAGGCGGCCGACGAGATCGGTTTGGCGGTGGTGGCCACCACCTTCACGCTGATCGCGGTGTTCCTGCCCACGGCCTTCATGAGCGGCATCGCGGGCAAGTTCTTCAAGCAGTTTGGCTGGACCGCGTCGCTGGCCGTGTTCGCCAGCCTGGTGGTGGCCCGCGTGCTCACGCCCATGATGGCGGCCTACATCCTTAAACCCATCGTGGACAAGCACCAGGACCCGCGCTGGATGACCGTGTACCTGCGTTGGGCGGCCTGGTGCATCAGGCACCGCTGGATCACCTTCATCGCCACGGCGGCGTTCTTCATCGGCTCGCTCGCGCTGATCCCGCTGCTGCCCACCGGCTTCATCCCGCCGGACGACAACTCGCAGACCCAGGTGTACCTGGAGCTGCCGCCCGGCGCCACGCTCGCGCAGACCCGCGCCGTGGCCGAGGATGCGCGCGAGCGCATCGCCAAGGTGGAGTACGTGCAGAGCGTGTACACCACCATCGGCGGTGGCTCCGCGGGGGCGGACCCCTTCATGGGCGGGGCCAATGCCGAGACCCGCAAGGCCACGCTGACCATCCTGCTGGCCGAGCGCGGCGAGCGGCCGCGCAAGCAGGGCATCGAGAACAAGATCCGCACGGCCCTCGAAACCCTGCCCGGCGTGCGCAGCAAGGTGGGCCTGGGCGGATCGGGCGAGAAGTACGTGCTGGTGCTCTCCGGCGACGATCCGCAGGCGCTGACCACGGCCGCGCTGGCGGTCGAGAAGGACCTGCGCACCATCCCGGGCCTGGGCAGCATCTCGTCCACCGCCAGCCTGGTGCGCTCCGAGATCGCGGTGCGCCCGGACTTCGCCCGGGCCGCCGACCTGGGGGTGACCAGCAGCGCCATCGCCGAGACCCTGCGCATCGCCACCATGGGCGACTACGACGTGTCGCTGCCCAAGCTCAACCTCGCGTCGCGGCAGGTGCCCATCGTCGTGAAGCTGCAGGACGACGCCCGCAAGGACCTGTCGCTGCTGGAGCGCCTGGCGGTGCCGGGCGCCAAGGGCCCGGTGATGCTGGGCCAGGTGGCCACGCTCGAATTCAGCGGCGGCCCGGCCGTGGTGGACCGCTACGACCGCGCGCGCAACGTGAACTTCGAGATCGAGCTGTCGGGCCAGCCGCTGGGTGACGTGACCAAGGCCGTGGAGGCGCTGCCCTCCATCAAGAACCTGCCGCCGGGCGTGCGCCAGATCACCATCGGCGACGCGGAGATGATGGGCGAGCTGTTCGCCAGCTTTGGCTTGGCCATGCTCACGGGCGTGCTGTGCATCTACATCGTGCTGGTGCTGCTGTTCAAGGACTTCCTGCACCCGGTGACCATCCTGGCGGCGCTGCCGCTGTCGCTGGGCGGCGCGTTCGTGGGCCTCTTGATCGCGCAAAAGAGCTTCTCGATGCCCTCGCTCATCGGGCTCATCATGCTCATGGGCATCGCCACCAAGAATTCCATCCTGCTGGTCGAGTACGCCATCCTGGCGCGGCGCGAGCACGGCATGACGCGCTTCGAGGCGCTGATCGACGCGTGCCACAAGCGCGCGCGCCCCATCATCATGACCACGCTGGCCATGGGCGCGGGCATGCTGCCCATTGCCATCGGCATCGGCGCGGCCGACGCGAGCTTCCGCTCGCCGATGGCGGTGGCGGTGATCGGGGGGCTCATCACGTCCACGCTGCTGAGCCTGCTGGTCATCCCCGCCGTCTTCACCGGGGTGGATGATCTGGGCCAGCGGTTCGGGCGCCTGGTGCGCCGGCTGCGGGGTGCGCACCACGCGCCAGCCGCCCCGGCGCTGCCCCCGGTGCCCGCCTCGCCGCCCGCACCGTGATGGCCCGGTGGTGGTTGCCCGAACAACCGGGCAATCACCCGGGTTGACCAGGGTTTGGTGGCGCGCCAGTCGTTAGATAATGTAACGAGCACCATGAACCTCGTCAGCCTGAACATCGAATCCATTCAGCTTGGCCACCCGCTGCCCTTCGTGCTGCGGGGGGCCGATGGCGTGCTGCTGGCGCAAAAGGGCTATGTCATCCGCACCCGGGACGAGCTGGCCAAGATGGTGGCGCGGGGCCGCCAGCTGTGCGTGGACACCGATGAATCCGGCGACAGCCACCGCGCCTACCTGGCGCAGCTGCAGCGCATGCTGATCGCGGACACCAACCTGGGCGAGATCGCCGCCATGCAGATGACGGCGGCCGACGACCCGGCGGGGCGCGGGCGCGGAGGCCGGGCCCTGCCCGACTGGCCCGAGCTGCAGCTGCGCGCCACGCAACTGCTGCGCGCGCCGTCCCCGTCGGACTTTGGCGGGCGCTTCCAGGCGCTGCACGACGAACTCTCGCGCCACTGTGAGCAGACGCCCGATGTCACCCTGCTGGCCCTGATCTACCTGTCGGCCCAGGAAACCCGCATGTACAGCGCCACCCACTCCATGCTGGTGGCCTGCGTGTGCATGGTGGTCGCGCGCGAGATGCTGCGCTGGCCCGAGGGCCGGGTGCAGCAGCTCGGGCATGCGGCCTTGTCCATGAACATCGCCATGACCGAACTGCAGGACCAGCTGGCCCAGCAGACCCACCCCCTGACTGCCCAGCAGATCGCGGCCGTGGAAGACCACGCATCACGGTCCGAGGCGCTGCTGCGCTCGCTGGGCGTGGCCGACACCGCATGGCTGGAGGCCGTGCGCTGCCACCACCACCGCACGCCTGGCCCGCTGGCCAAGAAGACGGAAGCCCAGCAGATGGCCCGGCTGATCCAGCGCGCCGATATCTTTGGCGCCCGCATGGCGCCCCGCGCCGCCCGCTGGCCCATGCCGGTCACGGCGGCCATGCAGGCGAGCTACTACGATGAGGAGCACCAGGTGGACGAGGCCGGTGCAGCGCTCGTCAAGACGCTGGGCGTGTATCCGCCAGGGGCCTTTGTGCGGTTGGCCAGCCAGGAGGTGGGTGTCGTCATCCGCCGAGGTACGACGGCCACCACGCCCAAGGTAGCGGTGGTGACCAACCGGGACGGCATGCCCACGGGCGAGCCGATTCCCCGCGACACCGGCATGCCGCCCTGGAAAGTCACGGGCGTGGTCGCCTTCAAGGACGTGCGGGTCAAGCTCCCGCTCGACCGCCTGCTCAACCTGGGCTGATCTTTTCGGCCCCGCAGCGGGGCCGCACCCGATGCGGGTGAACGCCCCCTCGCCCGGTGTGGCCGCCATGGGCACTCCCTGGCCCGCTTTTCAACGCTCCCACGGGGGCTGATGCCCGGCATCCGGCTTGCATCCGATGCCCGCCTGGCCGTGCGCCACGCAATACCCCCTTCCCGCTGCCGGGAATCTGAATCCAGTGGCCATCCATCGGCGTATACCAATGAGTACAAATAAAAACTCATGTGGACAAAAAATGATGGAATGGTTAAATTGCCCACACCACTGCGCTATGAGTCCTATGAAAACCTCTTCCAGACGCCTTTTTCCGGCCACGGGCCTTCTTGTCCTCGCAATGGCCGCCGGGCTTGCCCCTCGCGCGTGGGCGGCGGACGCGGAAAGCTGCCCGGCCACCTTGCAGCACACCTTTGCACGGCTGCAGGACGAAAAGCCGCAGTCGCTGTGCCAGTACAGCGGAAAGGTCGTGCTGGTGGTCAATACCGCCAGCTTCTGCGGCTTCACCGGCCAGTACAAGGGGCTCGAGGAGCTGTATGCCCGGTACAAGGACAAGGGCCTCGTCGTGCTGGGCTTTCCGTCCAACGACTTTTCGCAGGAGAGCGGCAGCAACCAGCAGATCGCGGACTTCTGCGAGAACACCTTCGGCGTGAAATTCCCGATGTTCGCCAAGAGCAGCGTGAAGGGCGCGGACGCCTCGCCGCTGTTTCGCCAGCTGGCACAGCTGTCGGGCACCGCGCCGCGCTGGAACTTCCACAAATACCTGCTGGGCCGCGACGGCAAGCTGGTCGACCAGTACTCCAGCCTCACCGCCCCTGACAACAAGGGCCTGGTGCGCGCCATCGAACAGCAACTCGCTGTTGCCGCTCCACGGTGATTGCAATGTTTTCTTTACGTTTCTTTAAAAAAAACCGGCGCGGGGCCTGGAACTTCCGCGCGAGGGCCCCACTCTATTCCCTGCACGCTGCGATTGCGTGGCGTACAGTTTTAGTGTTGCGAAGCCTTTCGGGCCCCCGGGTTCCGACTGACCTCCTGGAGCGCTTCTCCTCCCTCCCTCTCTTATTCGTTTCGGGACGCTTCGCAACCTTTTTATTCCAGGCACCGGCCAGAGGGGGCCGGCCATGAAAATCGCCATCATCGGCTCCGGCATCTCCGGACTGGCGGCCGCGCACCGGCTGCGTGGCCAGGCGCACATCACCCTGTATGAGGCCGGCGACCACTTTGGCGGCCACACCCACACCGTGGATGTCACGCTGCGGGATGCCAGCGGCCGGCTGGTCACGCAGGGCGTGGACACCGGCTTTCTCGTCTTCAACGAACGCACCTATCCGCAGCTGATCCGCCTGCTGGCCGAACTGGGCGTGCAGACGTGCCGGTCCGACATGTCGTTCTCGGTGCAGGTGCCCGGGGCCCGGGGCGGCCGGCCGCTGGAGTGGAGCGGCACGAACCTGGGCACCGTCTTCGCGCAGCGCGCCAACCTGGTCAGCCCGCGCTTTCTGGGCATGCTGGCGGACCTGCTGCGGTTCAACCGCCTGTGCACCCGCATCGCCGAGGCCGGGGCCGATGCGGCGCTCATGCAGCCCCTGGGCGACTTCCTGCGCGAGCACCGCTTTGGCGATGCCTTCCGCGACTGGTACTTCCTGCCCATGCTGGGCTGCATCTGGAGCTGCCCGACCGACCAGATGCTGCAGTTTCCGGTGGCCACCCTGATCCGGTTCTGCCACAACCATGGCCTCCTCCAGGTGAGCGACCGTCCGCAGTGGTGGACGGTCGCGGGGGGCGCGCGCCACTATGTGGACAAGATCGTGGCCGGTATCGCGGACACGCGCCTGTCGACCCCCGTGCGCCGCATCGAGCGCGATGCGGCCGGCGTGCGGGTGGTGACCGATGGCGGCACCGGGCATTTCGACCAGGTCGTCGTGGCCACGCATTCCGACCAGGCGCTGGCGCTGCTCGCGCGGCCCACGCCCCAGGAACGCGCCGTGCTGGGCGCCATCCGCTACCAGGCCAACCGCGCGGTGCTGCATACCGACACCGCGGTGCTGCCCGCGCGCCGCGCCGCCTGGGCCGCGTGGAACTATGAGCGCGCCGCGCAGCCCGGCCGCGAATCGGCGCGCGTGTGCCTGCACTACCTCATCAACCAGCTGCAGCCCGTGCCCTTCGCGCAGCCCGTGGTCGTCTCGCTCAACCCCGTGCGCGAGATCGCGCCCGACCAGGTGATCGGCAGCTACGACTACGCCCACCCGGTGTTCGACCTGGCCGCCATTCGCGCGCAGCGGCAGGTGGCCGAGATCCAGGGCCATGGGCACACCTGGTTCTGCGGGGCGTGGACGGGCTACGGGTTCCACGAAGACGGACTGAAGTCCGGGCTCGCCGTGGCCGAACAGGTGCTGGCCCGCCAGCCCGCTCCCCTGGCGGAGGCCGCATGAACATCGGCATGGGCACCGCTCCCGAGGCCCCGCAGCCGCTGATCGGCTTTGGCCAGGTGCGCCATGCGCGGCTGCGGCCCCGGCGGCATGCGTTTGCCTACCCCACGTTCTTTCTCCTGCTGCCCCTGCGCACCATGGGCGCCGCAGCGCCGGGCCCGCTGGCCGTGAACCGGCGCGGCGCCATCAGCTTTCACGACACGGACCATGGCGACGGCCGCAGCGCCGCGCAGGGCGGGGCGCTGGCCTGGCTGGACGAGCTGCTGCGCGCCGAAGGCATTGCCGACGCCACCGGCGAAGTCTGGCTGCACTGCTACCCGCGCGTGCTGGGCTACACCTTCAAACCCGTGAGCTTCTGGTACTGCCACCGCGCCGACGCCAGCCTGCGCGCCATCGTGGTGGAAGTGAACAACACCTTTGGCGAGCGGCACTGCTACCTGCTGGACGCGCCCCGCTACGGCGTGGAACTGCGGGCGCGCAAGGTGTTCCATGTCTCGCCCTTCTGCGAGGTGGGCGGGGGCTACCGCTTTCGCTTCCTGCGCACGGCGGGCGGGCCCGCCGATGCGGGCCGCACCGTGGCGCGCATCGACTACGACGACGACGCCGGACCGCTGATCGAGACCAGCGTGAGCGGCACCCTGCACCCCATCACGGGGCAGACGCTGCGCCGGGCCCTGTGGGGCTACCCGGCCATGACGCTGGCCGTCATCGCGCGCATCCACTGGCAGGCCTTGCGGCTGTGGCTCAAGCGCGTGCGCTTTCACCGCAAGCCCGAGGCCCCTGCCTCCATCGTGACCCGTTGACCCCACAGCCCGACGAGACCGCCATGAACACGACCACGACCACCGGTGCCGCCCTGCACGCCACCCTGCCCGCCGGCACGCCGGCTGCCGCGCGCACGGCCCTTCGGCTCCTGCAGGGGCTGCAGCATGGCAACCTCACGGTGCAACTGCCGGACGGCACGCTGCAGCACTTCGGCCAGGGGGGCGGCCTCTCGGCGGCCATCACGCTCAGGAACTGGAACGTGTGCAGCGCGGCGCTCAGGTCGGGGGACATCGGCTTCGCCGAGAGCTACATCGCGGGGGACTGGACCACGCCGCACCTCACCGACCTGATCAAGCTCTTCATCGCCAACCGCCAGCAGGTGGAAGGCGTGATCTATGGAAGCTGGGCCGGACGCCTGCTGTACCGCATCAAGCACCTGCTCAACCGCAACACGCGCGCCAACAGCCAGAAGAACATCCATGCGCACTACGACCTGGGCAATGCGTTCTACGCGCTGTGGCTGGACGACACGATGAATTACTCGTCCGCCTGGTTCGAAGGCGATGCGGGCGGCGACATGCGCAAGGCCCAGCATGCCAAGGTGCGCCGCGCCCTGAGCCAGGCGGGGGTGCGGCCGGGGCACCGCGTGCTCGAGATCGGCTGCGGCTGGGGGGCGCTCGCCGAGATGGCGGCCACCGAGTTCGGCGCATCGCTGACCGGTGTGACCCTGTCCACCGAGCAACTGGCCTTCGCGCAAGGGCGCATGGCGGGGCAGGGGGTGGAGCACCAGGCCGATTTGCGGCTGCAGGACTACCGCGACATCCACGATGGCCCCTACGACGCCATCTGCTCCATCGAGATGGTCGAGGCCGTGGGCCGCGAGTACTGGCCCACCTACTTCCAGTCGGTGAACCGCCTGCTCAAGCCCGGTGGCAAGGCCTGCATCCAGAGCATCGTCATCGACGACAGCCTGTTCGAGCGCTACATCAGCTCCACGGACTTCATCCAGCAGTACATCTTCCCGGGCGGCTGCCTGCCGTGCCCGCGCGAGTTCCGCCGCGAGGCCGAGGCCGCGGGCCTGCGCGTGGTGGACGAGTTCGCCTTTGGCCAGGACTATGCCGAAACGCTCAGGCGCTGGCGTGACCGCTTCGTGGCCCAGCGCACGCAGATCCTGCAGCTGGGGTTCGACCAGCGCTTCCTGCACATCTGGGAGTTCTACCTGGCGTACTGCGAGGCGGCGTTTGCGATGAGCAACATCGACCTGGTGCAGTACACGCTGGCCAAGGATTGAGATTGCTATGAAAAATATAGCTGCCACCGCGTGTTTTATCTGCGCTGCAGCCGCTTTTCATTCCAGCATGGCTGTGGCGCAAGGGGCAGGGGCGGCCCAGGCCACGGCGGCGCCGCTGTCCGGCGTGCGCCTGGCGGGCCAGGGCGTGCTCCGGTTCCTGGGTTTCGAGGTCTACCGCGCCCGCCTGTGGGTGCAGCCCGGCTTTGATGCCGACAACTACGGCGCCCAGCCGCTGGCGCTGGAGCTGACCTACCACCGCGACTTCACGGCGGAGGCCATCGCCAGGCGCTCCATCGAGGAAATGCGCCGCGTGGGCAGCTTCACGCCCCAGCAGGCCGCGCGCTGGCAGCAGGCGCTGCAGGCGGCGCTGCCGGACGTGAAGGCGGGCGACCGCCTTCTGGGCATTCACCAGCCGGGCGTGGGGGCGGTGTTCAGGATGGCCGGGCGCGTGGTGGGCGAGGTGCCCGATGCCGAGTTCTCGCGCCTGTTCTTCGGCATCTGGCTCTCGCCCCAGACCTCCGAACCCAGGCTGCGCCAGGAACTGCTGGGCGCGACCCGCGCCATGGGGCAGCCATGACCCGCACCACCCAGCCCCTGCGCGCCCGTCACGGCCTGGCCTATGGGCTGCTGGGCCTGCCCCTGGCGTTTGTGGCGCTGCCGCTGTACGTGCTGCTGCCCAACCACTATGCCCGCGAGTTCGGCATGCCGCTGGCCACGCTGGGCTCGGTGCTGCTGGCGGCGCGGTTGTTCGATGCGGTGTCGGACCCGCTGCTGGGCCGCCTCTGCGACCACCTGTTCGGCCGCTCGGTGCGTGCCGTGCTGGCGGCGGGCGCGGTGTCGGCCATGGTGCTCGCACTGGGGCTGACCGGCCTGTTCTTTCCGCTGGTGCGCGGGGCCGATGGGCTGACCGCCTGGGCCCTGGTGGCGCTGCTCATCACCTACACGGCCTACAGCCAGCTGGGCATTGCGCACCAGGCGTGGGGCGCGCGCCTGGGCGGCGACGAACTGCAGCGCGGCCGCATCGTGGCATGGCGCGAAGGCGCCGCGCTGGCGGGCGTGGTGCTGGCCTCGGTGCTGCCCGCGCTGCTGGGGCTGCCGGTCATGCTCGGCGTGTTTGCCATGGCCTTGCTGCTGGGCTGGTGGGCCTGGACGCGCGCGCCGCGCCCCCCGGCGCATGCGGGTGGCGCCGTGGCGGGCGGGTATCGCCCGTCGCGGCGCGCCAGCCTGTGGCGGCCGTGGGGGCGCCCCGCGTTCCGCCGCCTGCTGGCGGTGTTCATGCTCAACGGCATTGCCAGCGCCATCCCGGCCACGCTGGTGCTGTTCTTCATCCAGGACCGCCTGCAGGCTCCACCCGCCCAGGAGCCCCTGTTCCTCGCGGCCTACTTCGTCTGCGCCGCGCTGTCGATCCCGTTGTGGCTGCGCGCCGTGGCGCGCTGGGGCCTGGCGCGCACCTGGCTGGCGGGCATGCTGCTGGCGGTCGCAGTGTTTGTGTGGGCCGCGTTCGTGGGGGTGGGCGATGTGCTGCCCTTCCTCGCGGTCTGCGCGCTGTCGGGCGTGGCGCTGGGCACCGACCTGGCGCTGCCCGGCGCCCTGCTGGCCGGCGTGATCGCGGCCGAGGGCGACAGCGGCCAGCACGAAGGCGCGTACTTCGGCTGGTGGAACTTCGCCACCAAGCTCAACCTGGCGCTGGCCGCGGGCCTGGCGCTGCCCCTGCTGGGCTGGCTGGGCTACATCCCCGGCACGCGCGGCGACGGCGGCTTGCAGACCCTGGGCATCGCCTATGCGGTGCTGCCCTGCGTGCTCAAGCTGATGGCGGCGGCGGCGCTCTACGCCCTGCTCCTGCGGCGTCCCCGCAGCGCAGCGATTGTTTGAATGAACCTGTCCGAACCGACCCCAGGGCCCACCCCATGATGCAACGACGCCTCCTCCTTTCCGCCGTGGCGGCTGCGCCCGTGGCCCTGTCCGGCTGCGCCAGCCCGGGCATCGAAGGCTATGCCAGCGAGAAGCCCGTGCTGGACCTGGCCCGGTATTTCAACGGCAAGATCGACGCCTGGGGCATCTTCCAGGACCGCAGCGGCCAGATCGTCAAACGCTTCACTGTGGTCATGGATTGCCAGTGGCAGGGCAACGAGGGCGTGCTCGACGAGGCCTTCACCTATTCGGACGGCACCACCCAGCGCCGCATCTGGCGCCTGACCCAGCACGCCGACGGCCGTACCACCGGCACCGCCGACGACGTGGTGGGCACGGCCCACGGGCAGGCGCGGGGCAACGTCTTCCGCTGGAACTACACGCTGGCCCTGCCGGTGGATGGCACGGTCTACCACGTCGACCTGGACGACTGGATGGTTCTCATCGACGACCGCGTGATGCTCAACCGCGCCACCATGAGCAAGTTTGGCGTGCGCCTGGGCGAGATCACGCTGTCGTTCACCAGGCGCGCGCCATGAGCCTGAACCCACCGCTGCGCGACTGGCAGGGCCGCAGGGCCTGGGTGATCGGTGCGTCCAGCGGCATCGGGCGCGCCACGGCGTCGGCCCTGCATGCGCGCGGTGCGCAGGTCACGGTGTCGGCCCGCAGCGGCGATGCGCTCGATGCCTTTGCCGCCCAGCACCCCGGCAGCCTGGCCCTGCCCCTGGACATAGCGCAGCCCGAGCAGGTGCAGACCGCCGCCGCACGGGTGCTGTCCGGGGGCGTGCCCGAACTGGTGTGCTACTGCGCCGGCACCTACCGCGACATGCGCGCCACCGACCTGGATCTGGCCGACATGCTGCGCCACGGGCAGATCAACTACAGCGGCGTGCTGCACGTGCTGGCGGCCGTGCTGCCCGCCATGCTGGCCGCGGCGCACGCGGGGCGCCCCGGGCATGTGAGCGTGGTCAGCAGCGTGGCGGGGTTCCGGGGGCTGCCCAGGAGCCTGGCCTACGGGCCGACCAAGGCTGCGCTCATCAACCTGGCCGAGTCGCTGTACCTGGATCTGCACGGCTTGGGGCTTGGCGTGAGCGTGATCAACCCCGGGTTCGTGGCCACGCCGCTCACGGCGGGCAACGACTTCACGATGCCCGCGCTGATCTCGCCCGAGGCGGCGGCGGCGGCCATCTTGCAGGGCTGGGAGCGGGGGCATTTCGACATCCACTTCCCCAAGCGCTTCACGCGGGTGATGAAACTGCTGCGCGTGTTGCCGTATCGGTGGTACTTTCCTGCGGTCCGCAAGTTCACGGGACTCTGAGCGCCATGCTGCAGCCACCTCGCACCACAACCTCCACCGAAGAAGCCGTCACCCGCGTGGTGGCCTTCTTCGAGACCCTGGCCCCGGCCGACGTGGCGGCACTGGGCCGCCTGTACGCGGCCGATGCGCGCTTCAAGGACCCGTTCAACGAAGTGCGGGGCCTGCCCGCCATCCAGGCCATCTTCGACCACATGTTCGAGGCGCTGGAGCAGCCGCGTTTCGTGGTCACCGGCCGCGTGGTGCAGGGCCCGCAGTGTTTCCTGACCTGGGAGTTCCTGTTCGCCTTCAAGGGCTTTGACAAGGGCGTGACGCAGACCGTGCGCGGCGCCTCGCACCTGGTGTTCGATGACCAGGACCTGGTGGCGCTACACCGCGACTACTGGGACGCCGCCGAAGAACTGTACGAAAAGCTGCCGGTGGTGGGCGCGCTGATGCGCTGGCTCAAGAAACGCGCCAACAGTTGATTGTTGGCCGTTGACGCATTGATCACGCCAGCGTTTTGATGCGCGGGTGCCCCGGCAGCGGCACCGCGCGCTGCAGCACTCCCTCGGCCAGCCACAGGGCGCTGTTCCATGCCCGCTGCGCCACGTAGGGCAGCGGCAGCTGCTGATAATCGTCGTTGAAGACCTCGAAGCTGTAGTCGCCCTGGTAGCCCATGCCGTCGAGCGTGCGCACCAGCTCGGCCAGCGCCTGGCTGTGCACGCCCTCGCCCGGGAACACGCGGAAGTGCCGCGCCGTGTCGATGCGCTCCTGCACCGTGCGGGTCTCCTGCCACATGAAGTCCGAGAGCTGCACCAGATAGATCTTGGCGGGGTCCACGTCGGCCAGCGCCGTGAGCGGCGTGCTGGTGGCGAACTGGTGGTACGAGTCGATGGCGAGGCCGAGGTTGGGGCAATCCGCCTGCTCGACCGCGGCCCAGGCCTGGTGCACCTCGTTGATGTGCCGTCCCCAGGAGAGGCCTTCGAAGGCCACGCGGATGCCGTGCGGCAGCGCCAGCAGGGCGAGCTTGCGCAGGTCGCGGGCAATCGCGTCGGCATCGGCGGTGGCATGCGACGAGGTGGAGCTGCAGGCCAGCAGCACCGGCGCGCCGAGGTCGCGCGCCATCAGGATCATCTGCTTGGCGATGTCCACCTTGTAGCTGTGCAGGTGGCCCGACAGGCCCTCGAAGTCGCGCAGCACCTGGAAGCCCGTCACGCGCAGGCCGCTGCTGCGCACGGCGTGCACGGCCGCCTCGATGCCCTGCGGATGGCCCACGATGTCGCGGGCCGCCAGCATGATCTGGCCGAAACCCGCCGCCTTGACGGCGGCCAGCTTGGCCTCCAGCGGGCCGGCCAGGCTGATGGTGTCCATGCCGAAGTCGGCGACGTTGCGTTGCATGGTCGAAGTGCGCATCGAGGTCTCCGGGCGGTGGTCAGCGGGCGTCGAGAACCAGCTCGAAGCTGGGCGAGCCGGCATCGGCCCGCGTGAGCGCGCCGCGCGTGCCCGTGTGCACCCCCGTGGGGGATTCCACGAAGTCCACGCCCCGGGCGCGCAGCGCGTTCACCGTGGCCAGCACGTCCGGCGTGCCGAACGCCACGCGCTGCAGCAGTTCCTCGGGGTCGGCATCGAGCGCATCCACGAGCGGCTCGATCAGCTGCCAGTGCAGGGTGCCGCAGGGGCTGGCCAGGATGCGGCCATGCGTGAGCACGCCGAACGACTGGTCGGGCGCCAGCTCGGCGAAGCCGAACAGTTCGCCGTAGAAATGGATCCAGTCAGGCGCCCTGCCCAGGCCGATGTATTGCACCACGCCGAACAGATGCAGGCCCTGCAGCGCGGGCGGGCGGGGATTCACGGTGGGGATGGGGATGAAATCCACCTCGTAGATCGAGAATTCCTTCCAGCGGTCCACGAAGTAGATGCGGCTCGCGCCCACGCCGTGGATGGCGGGAATGTTCAGCTCCATCACCTGGACCTCGGTGTGCACGGCCCAGGCGCCCAGCTCCAGCACGCGGCGGTAGGCGGCGGCTGCGTTGCCCACACGGAAGGCGATGGCGGCGAGCACGGGGGTTTCCGCCAGGGCCGACGGCGCGTGCGGCCCGGTGCGCTCTTCGTCCTGGTGCGCGTTCACGATGATGTTCATGTCGCCCTGCCGGTACAGCAGGACCTCGCGCGAGCGGTGGCGCGCCACCGGCTGGAAGCCCATGCGCTCCAGCGCCTGCCCCAGCGCCTGCGGGCGGCTGGTGGCGTATTCGATGAACTCCACCCCCTGCAGTCCCAGGGGGTTGGGCAGGTCTCCGAGCGCCTCGCGGGCGGCCATCATCGGGGTGCTCATGCGTTGGACTCCTTGCGTGTGGTTGCGGTGGTGTCAGCGCGGGCTGACGAGCCGGCGAAAGTGGGCGTCCATCCGGTCCGCGTCGGGCGCCACGCCGGTGAACAGTTCAAAGGCACCCACCGCCTGGCCCACGGCCATGCCGCCCCCGTCCGAGACGCGGCAGCCCAGTGCGCGCGCGGCCTGGACCAGGGCGGTGTCGAGCGGGAAGTACACGACCTCGGACACCCACAGCGCGGGGCGCAGCAGGCCCGTATCGAGGGGCAGGCCGGGCAGCTTGTCCATGCCCGTGGGCGTGGCGTGGATCAGCCCGGTGGCCCGCGCCATGGCCGCGTGGATCTCGCCGGCCTCGGCCCGGGGGCCATAGAGCGCATTCACGTCGGCGGCCAGTTGCGCGGCCCGTTCGGGCTGCGCATCGACGATGGTCAGGTGCCGTGCACCCAGGCGCAGCACGGCATGCGCGATGGCGGCGCCCGCACCGCCCGCGCCCAGCAGCACGACGCGGCCGAGGTCGGCGCCCGGCAGCGCACGGGTGAAGCCCCGGGCCCAGCCTGACCCGTCCGTGTTGTGCCCCACGAGCTTGCCATCGTGGACCACGACCGTGTTCACGGCCCCCATGGCTTGCGCTTCTTCCGACAGGCTGTCGAGGTAGGGGATCACGGCCTGCTTGCACGGGTAGGTCACGTTGCAGCCGGCATAGCCCATGATGCGTGCCGCCGACAGCAGCGTGGGCAGCTGTGCGGGAGAAGACGCCGAGCGGTCCAGGTCGATCAGCTGGTAGTGCAGGCGCATGCCGTGGTGCCGCGCCTCCTCTTCGTGCAGGGCGGGAGACAGCGACTTCTGGATGCCGGCACCGATCAGCCCGATCAGCACCTTGCGGGGGCTTGTGGAAGACATGGCGGATGCGGTGGATGACACCGGGGGATCAAGGAGCTGGGTGCTCATGGGCGGGTTGCGTGGAGGACGCGCTGGCGTGTGGGCGTTGGTGCCCGCACCGCAGCGCGGGGGTGGCTGCTGCGTTGCGATGGCCTACTTGCCGCCGCGCAGCTTGGCCAGCGTGGCATAGACCTCTTGCACGGTCTCGGCGCCCACCTTGTCGCTGTGCTTTTCCACCACGGGCTTGACCTTGGCGCGCAGCTTGTCGACTTCCGCCGGCGAGAACTCGGTGACCTGCATGCCGGCCTTCTTGAGCTCTTCGAGCGCCACGTCGGCCTGCGAGCGCGAGACGCTGCGCTGGAACGCGGTGGCCTCGGCCATGGCTTCGGTCACGGCCTTCTGGTCGGCGGGATTCAGGCTGTCCCAGAACTTCTTGCTCACGATGACCGCCTGCGGGTTGTACATGTGGCGCGTGATGGTCAGGTGCTTTTGCACCTCGGCGAACTTGGACGACAGGATGGTGGAGAACGGGTTCTCCTGGCCGTCCACGGCCTTTTGCTCCATGGCCGTGTACAGCTCGGGGAACGGCATGGGCACGGCGTTGGCGCCCAGCGCGTTGAACATGTCGATGTAGATGGGCGACTGGATCACGCGGATCTTGAGGCCCGCGATGTCCTCGGCCTTGGTGATGGGGCGCTTGCTGTTGGTCAGGTTGCGAAAGCCCAGTTCCCAGTAGCCCAGGCCCACCAGGTTCTTGGCCGCGAGCTTGTCGAGCAGCTTCTTGCCGAAGGGGCCGTCGGTCACGGCATCGGCCTCCTGGGGCGAGGCGAACAGGAACGGGAAGTCGTAGATGCCGAATTCCTTGGCCTGCGCGGACAGGATGCCGGCGTTGAGCACCGTCATCTCCACGGTGCCGCCTTGCAGCGCCGAGACGGTCTGCAGGTCGCCGCCCAGCGTGCCGCCAGGAAAAAGCTTGACCGCGATGCGGCCGCTGGTCTTGGCCGCGACGAGGTCGGCGAATTTCTGAGCGCCCTGGGCCTGCGGGTGCTCCTTCTGGTTCTGGAACGCGAACTTGATGGTGCGTTCCTGGGCATGCGCACCGGGCAGCAGCGAAGCCGCGACGAGGGCGGTGGCGAGCAGGGTCTTCAAGAGTTTCATGGATGTCTCCTTGGGTTTTGGGCGGGGCAGAAACAGGAAGGAACGGAAGGCGGGAGGGGCACGGGAATCAGCCGCCGAGCCAGCGCAGGGGCACGGTGACGAGCGAGGGGAACGCGACCAGCAGGAACATCACCACGAACTGCGCCAGCATGAAGGGCATCACGCCGCGCGTGACCTGGCCCATGGAGATGCGCCCGACGCCCGCCACCACGTTGAGCACGGTGCCCACGGGCGGCGTGATGAGGCCGATGGAGTTGTTGATGATGAACAGCACGCCGAAGTAGACGGGGTCGATGCCTGCGGCCTTGACCACCGGCATGAGCACGGGCGTCATGATGAGGATGGTGGGCGTCATGTCCATGGCCGTGCCGACCACCATGACCAGCACCATGATCGCCACCAGCAGCAGGGTGGGGTTGCCCATGAAGGGTTCGAGCATGCCGATGACCTTGGACGGCAGGTCGGCCACGGTGATGAGCCAGGCCGACACCATGGCGGCGGCCACCAGGAACATGATCACGGCGCTGGTTCGCGCGGCCGCCTGGAAGATGCCCACCAGCTGGCGCCACGAGAGCTCGCGGTACACCGCCATGGAGACGACGAGCGCATACATCGCGGCCACCACGGCGGCCTCTGTGGGCGTGAAGACACCCATGCGCAGGCCCACCAGGATGATGATGGGCAGGCCCAGCGCCCAGGCGGCCTCGCGCAGCGCCACCTTCAGTTCGGCGCGGGTGGCGCGCGGTGGAGGCATGACGTTTTCACGGCGGCCGAGCCACCACCACGTGACCGCGAGTGAGACGGCCAGCAGCAGACCGGGGAAGATGCCCGCGAGGAATAGCTTGCTGATGGACACATTGGCCGCCACGCCAAAGATCACGAAGCCGATGGACGGCGGAATGATGGGGCCGATGACGCCCGCCGAGGCGATGAGTCCGGCCGAGCGCTCCTTGCTGTGGCCCGCGACCACCATCATGGGCAGCAGCAGCGAGGTCAGCGCGGCCGCGTCCGCCACCGCAGAACCCGACACCGCCGACAGGATCACCGCCGCCATGATGACCACATAGCCCAGCCCGCCAGGGATGTGGCCGACCAGGGCCAGCGCCAGCTTGACGATGCGCCTGGACAGGCCGCCCACGTTCATGATCTCGCCCGCGAGCATGAAGAAGGGCACGGCCAGCAGCGGAAAGCTGTCCGCGCCGTTGATAACGTTCTGCGCCAGGATCTGCGCATCGAACAGATCGAGGTGCCACATCAGCGCCACGCCGCTGAGCAGCAGCGCGTAGGCGATGGGAATGCCGATGGCCATGGCCAGCAGCAGGGAGCCGAGGAAGATCGCGACGGTCATGGGAGGTGTTCCGGGCTGGTTGTCTGTCGTCAGGGCCTGTTCGCGCCCGGGGTGTCGGCGGCCGCTTGCGCGTCCCGCTGGATCTGCTCCAGCGCGGCGGCCTCCTCGCTCTCCTGCACCATGATCAGCTCATGGTCGGCCAGGGGGACGAACAGGGTGCGCAGCAGGTCGCGCAGCAGGATGGCGATGGCCGAGGCGCCCATGAGCACGCCGCTGGCGTAGAAGATGCCCACGGAGGCGCCGGTCACGGGGGCTTCGGTTTCCCAGTTGATGACCGTCTGCGACCAGCTGCCCGTGAGCAGCAGCCACGACACATAGAGCATGGCCACCTGCGCCATCAGGAGGCAGATCTTCTTGCCCAGCGTGGGCAGGCGCGAGACCAGGGCGTCCACGCCCAGGTGGCCATGTTCGCGCAGCGCCACCACGGCGCCCATGAAGGTCAGCCACACGAACAGCCAGCGCGACAGCTCTTCGGAGATGGTGATGCCGGAGTTGAAGGTGTAGCGCAGCACCACATTGCCAAAAACGAGCACCACCATGATGGCCAGGCACAGGCCCGCCAATGCATCCAGCACGCGGGTGTATCCCCGCAGCACGCGGTCGGCCAGTGCGAACATGGTGTCTCCAGTCGTTGTGGTTGAAAGGCTGGAAGAATTTTGTACGAACTGGTTAGTATTTGATCTAGGTGCAAACCCTGAACGCCGTTTTGCCGTAGCGGCCGCAGCCGCGTGGGGACGCAATGCTCCCCGGCGCGGTGCTGCATCGCGCTGCGGCGTGTTCAGAGGGAGAGGGCGTGGTGGCGCGCGCCGGCGCCGGTGGTTCAGGGGCGCAGGAAGCGCACGATCATCTCGATGATCGATTCCCGGCGTTGCGCCGTGGCGGCCGGGGTGTCGAGCGAGCGCTTGAAGATCGCGCCGAACGTATGGCGGTTGGCCACGTTGAAGAAGCACAGCGCCGAGATCGACATGTGCAGGTCCACCGGGTCCACGTCGGGGCGGAAGACGCCGGCAGCCACGCCGCGCTGGTACACGTTGTGCACCGCGTGGATGACGGGAATGTTGAGTTCCTGGATGGTCGTGGAGCGGCTGATGAACTCGCCCCGGTGCATGTTTTCATTCATCACCAGGCGGATGAAATCGGGGTTGGCGAGCTGGTAGTCCACCGTGAACCCGACCAGCGTGCGCAGCGCCTGCTCGGGCGCCAGGTCTTCCAGGTGCAGTTCCGATTCGATGCGGCGGATGCGCCGGTAGGCATCCTCCAGCACAGCGACATACAAGCCTTCCTTGCTACCGAAGTAGTAGTAGATCATGCGCTTGCTGGTGCTGGTCAGCGCCGCGATCTCATCGATGCGCGCCCCCGCCAGGCCCTTGTCGGCAAACTCCGCCGTGGCCACCTGCAGGATGTTGGCCATGGTGCGGTCGGGGTCGTTGACGCGCACCCGGTCCGCGCCCGGCGTGGCGGCGGCGTCGCGCGCCGCGCGTTGCCGGCTGGCGCGCGCGCCAAGGGCCTTGGGGATGTTTTGAACCATTTCGTTCATAAGCTGCGTAGCATACGGCATGCCCGCCACGCCGTGCCGCAAGCCCGTGAGCGGCGTCCGGCCGTGCGGCCCCGCGCCGCTGGCGGGCGGCTCAGCTGGGCCTGGTGTCCGCGAAGCTCGGGCGCAGCATCAGCTTGTCCAGCAGCTTGCCCAGGTTGGGGTATTCATTGCGCCAGGCGATCTCCGGAAAGCGGAATTCCAGCCAGCCCAGCGCACAGCCCACGGCGATGTCGGACAGGCTCAGGTGGATGCCGCTGCAAAACGGCTTGTCGCCCAGGCCCTGGCTCATGGATTTGAGGCTGTCGTGCACCTTGCGCAGCTGGCGGTCGATCCAGGCCTGGCTGCGTTCGCTGTCCTTGCGGTGGGCCCAGGTGGCTTCCAGCCGCGCGAGGATGGCGGCGTCCACCACGCCATCGGCCAGGGCTTCCCAGGTCTTGACCTCGGCGCGTTCGCGGCCCTGGGTGGGGATGAGCTTGCCCACCGGGGACAGGGTGTCCAGGTATTCCACGATCACGCGCGAATCAAACACGGCTTCGCCGCCCTCCATCACCAGGCAGGGCACCTTGCCCAGCGGGTTGGAGGTGGAGATATGGGTGTCGTCCGCCCAGACGTTTTCCTGTACGAACTGGTAGTCGAGCTTTTTTTCAGCCATCACGATCCGCACCTTGCGGACGTAGGGACTGGCAGAGGCTCCGATCAATTTCATGGTTTGTCTTCCAGTGCGCGGGTAAGCAGAACAATTCGAGTTTGATTCTATCGGCAGCGGCCTGCGCGGGGCTGACTGATGCGCGGCGCCTACAATTGCGCGCCATGAGCCTGTCCACCATCACCGCCCTGTCGCCGCTTGACGGCCGTTACGCCAGCAAACTTGCCGCCCTGCGCCCGATCATGAGCGAACATGGCTACATGCACCGCCGCGTGCAGGTGGAAGTGGCCTGGTTCATCGCCCTCTCGGACGCTGGTTTTGCCGAATTCAAGCCTCTCACGACCGGCGCCCGCGCCTACCTGCTGGGCCTCATCAAGAACTTCTCCGAGGCTGACGCCGCGGCCATCAAGGAGATCGAAAAAACAACAAACCACGACGTGAAGGCCGTGGAGTACTGGATCAAGAGCAAGTTCGAAGCGCGCCCCGAGCTGGAAAAAGCCTCGGAGTTCGTCCACTTTGCCTGCACCAGCGAAGACATCAATAACACCAGCCACGCGCTGCAACTGCGCTCGGGCCGCGACCAGGTCGTGCTGCCGGGCCTGGACCGCATCGTGCTCAAGCTGCGCGAAATGGCGCACGCCTACGCCGACGTGCCCATGCTCAGCCGCACCCACGGCCAGACCGCCAGCCCGACCACCGTGGGCAAGGAGATGGCCAACGTGGTCATGCGCCTGCAGACGGCCTGCGAGCGCGTGGCCGCCGTCAAGATCATGGGCAAGATGAACGGCGCCGTGGGCAACTACAACGCCCACCTGTCCGCCTGGCCCGATTTCGACTGGGAAGCCTTCAGCAAGAAGGTCATCGAAACCCCCGAGCCGCTGGGCCTGGGCCTGACCTTCCAGCCTTACAGCATCCAGATCGAGCCGCACGACTACATGGCCGAGCTGTTCGACGCGGTGGCACGCGCGAACACCATCCTCATCGACCTGTCGCGCGACATCTGGGGCTATGTGAGCCTGGGCTACTTCAAGCAGCGCCTGAAGGCTGGCGAGATCGGTTCCAGCACCATGCCGCACAAGGTCAACCCCATCGACTTTGAAAACGCCGAGGGCAACCTGGGCCTGGCCAATGCGCTGCTCAAGCACCTGTCCGAAAAACTGCCGATCAGCCGCTGGCAGCGCGACCTGACCGACAGCACCGTGCTGCGCAACATGGGCGTGGCCCTGGGCTACGCGGCGCTGGCCTATGCCTCGCTGCTGACCGGCCTGAACAAGCTGGAGCTGAACGAAGAGGCCCTGGCCGAAGACCTGGACGCCTCGTGGGAAGTGCTGGCCGAGCCCATCCAGACGGTGATGCGCCGCTTTGGCGTGCAGGGCGCTTACGAAAAACTGAAGGAAGTCACGCGCGGCAAGACCGTGACGGCCGAGGCGCTGCACGGGCTGATCCATTCGCTGGAAATCCCCCAGGCCGAAAAGGACCGGCTGCTGGCGATGACGCCGGGCAGCTACGTCGGCAAAGCGGCCGAGCTGGCTCGCCGGGTCTGATCTCAGGTTTTTCAGCCTTTTTGGCCTCTGGCGCTTGCCTGTCAAGCGCTGGCAGCTATCTATTTAGTAGTGAGGCTGCATGGCCATCAAATCCACCATCTTCAAGGCGAATCTCCAGATCGCCGACATCGACCACGGCTACTACGCCGACCATGCGCTCACGCTCGCCCGCCATCCCAGCGAGACGGATGAGCGCATGATGGTCCGCTTGGCCGCCCTGGCCATTGCCGCGCACCAGCTCAACGACCTGTGCAATGGCGACGCCACGCTGGCGTTTGGCGCGGGCCTGTCGGACCCCGATGACCCGGATGCGTCGCTGACCGACTTCACGGGCCGCAAGCGCGTCTGGATCGAGGTGGGCCAGCCGGAAGACAAGCCGCTCACCAAGGCCTGCAGCAAGGCCGATTCCGTGATCGTCTACTGCTTCAACCACGCCGCGGAAATCTGGTGGAAGGGCATCGAGACCAAGTTGTCGCGGCTGGAAAAGCTGCAGGTGTGGCGCATTCCCACCGAGGCCTCCCAGGCGCTCGCCCAGCTGGCCGAGCGCAGCATGCAGCTGCAGGCCACGGTGCAGGAGGGCGCGATCACCCTGAGCAGTACCCAGGGCAGCGTACATGTGGAGCCCGTGCGCTGGAAGTGACGGAAATACTGGTAAAAATGGCCTCTGGCGCTTAATAAATAAGCGCTAGCAGCTATTAATTTAGTAGTCGCTGATTCAATCCCGTGGCATGAGCGTGCCACATTGCCAGCACTGCTCGAACCCGCCTTCGACCGTCTCCCCACACTGGCATGCCCAGCGGCGCTGCGGCAAATCTTGCAGTTCCTGCAGCAGAGTACGAGCGCGGGCGGCGTGTTCGTCGTAGTCCAGCCAGATTTCGGGCAGGCACTGGTCGGGCGGCAGGTGCCCCGCCGCAGCGCCCAGATACTGGCGCTGCACGGACGCCGCCATGCCCGCCTCGCACAACAAGTCCGCCCACAGCGTGGCGATGGCGATGTTCGGGGCTTGGGTGAGGCGCAGCATGGGACCACCATAGCGGTTTGAACGCCTGGCGTACAGTCCCCGCGGGGCGCGGGCCCCAGCCGCTATGGTGCCTCGGCCGGTGTCCGGGATGCGCCTTCGGCGGCACGCTCCGCATAGCGGTTGAACCGCCACGCGGAATGCTCCAGCGTGATGCGCCGCCACACCGTGCGTTTCTCGACAGGTGTCATCGCCGGCCAGAACTGCACCTCGTCAAAAGTCCGTCCGCAGCCCTTGCACAGGTCATCGCCCTGGCTGGTGGAGCAGATGGCGATACAGGGCGTGTCGGGGGTCGTGTCATACCAGGCCTGCCAGGCGGCCAGCGCATCGAGGGGGAAGCTGTCCTCGTCCACGGCATCCTCGCGCCGGTACACCATCAGCGCATACACCTCCCCCAGGGCGCGGATCTGCGGCGCCAGGGTGACTCCATCGGGCGATGGCGCGCGGCCGCGCCAGTGGTTGATGGCGGCTTCGATGTCGGTGATGTGAATGGCGGCCATGGGCGATTGCGCGAAGGGGGCTGGATCATAGCCGCGCGGGCAAGGCAATCCTTGCAAAGGTGTTATGCCCCGGCGGACCGCCATCGCGTCGCATACGCAATAACCACAATCGCGCCGCACTTGCGCGTCCGTGCTGGCGATGTTCCAATCGACGCTTCGAAGGGGAGTAGCTCCCGACTTGCATTCCGGCACGGCCAGGCGCTGGCGATTGGGAAGCGAGGCATCGGAACCGTCGTCAATACGAAGCGAAACATCGCTTCCGGCGGTCCGGGTTCAGCGCACCACCAGGGCGCCGGACTGAGCAAGACCTTTGATGGGCCCGCCAGGGCTGATCAAGGCCGCCCTTCGCATTCACGCCCCAGCCCCGGGGCCGTCCTGATCCTCCTGCCGCAGGCCCTCTATCCCTTGGGCGGACTCGGCGCTACAGTGGCGGCGAGACCCTCCTTCGCGCACATTGATACTGAGGACTTTATGGACTTTTTGGCTTCGCCCGAATTCTGGCTCGCACTCGGCCAGATCATCATCATCGACATCCTGCTGGGCGGCGACAACGCGGTGGTCATCGCGCTGGCCTGCCGCAAGCTGCCTCCCGCACAGCGGACCAAGGGCATCATCTGGGGCACAGCTGGCGCCATCGTGCTGCGCGTGATCCTGATCGCCTTCGCGATGACCTTGCTGGCGCTGCCGTTCCTCAAGTTCGTGGGCGCGCTGCTGCTGGTGTGGATCGGCGTCAAGCTGCTGGCCCCCGATGAAGAAGGCCACGGCGACGTGCAGGGCAGCGACAAGCTGCTGGCCGCCATCAAGACCATCATCGTCGCCGACCTTGTGATGAGCGTGGACAACGTGATCGCCATCGCGGGCGCGGCACAGAATGCGGGCGACCACTCGTTCCTGCTGGTGGTGCTGGGCCTGCTGATCTCCATCCCGATTATCGTCTGGGGCAGCCAGCTGGTCATCAAGCTCATGGAGCGCTTCCCCATGATCATCACGCTCGGCGGCATGCTGCTGGGCTGGATCGCTGGCGGCATGCTGGTGACGGACCCCGCCTTCTCCAACCCCGACAAATGGCAATGGATGCTGAAGCTGCCGCAGACGGATGTGATCAAGTACGGCGCCAGCGTGGCCGGTGCCCTGCTCGTCTTGCTGGCGGGCAAGATCATCCTTGCACGCCGTGCGGCCGCGGCACCTGCCGAGCAGCAGGGCTGAGGAATAGAGGCAACAATCTGAACCGGCCAGGAGAAAAAGGGGGGGCGTTCAGCCCCCCTTTTGTTCTTGGCACCAACAGGAGAGGCGGTATGGACAGAGTCATCGTGTATGTGGACGACGCGGCATATGCGCAGCAGGTGCTGGCACCCTTGTTCGCCCGTGACGCGGCTGCCCAGACGCAGTGGGTGCTGGTGGCATGCGCGCCGCGAATGACCCACCGCATCAGCAAATGGGTGAGCCACAGCGCGCGGGAGAACTGGCGGCTCAAGTGGGCAGACAAGCTGTTCGCCCAGATTCTTCCCGTGCTGCGGGTGCCTGCGGGCAGGGTGACCACGGTGCTGGCCAAGGGGCCGCTGGCCGAACTCACGGACCAGCTCCAGGCTGCGGGGGCGTCTGTCGCCCAGGTGGTGGATGCCCGCCGGCCGAAGACCGACATGCCCCAGGAGCCCGCCCGTCCCGACAACAACAAGCGCTGGTCGCCGCTGCCCGGAACGCTGGGCAGCCTGCTGACGGGCTTCGGGGCGTTGTGGGTGCTCGCACTCGAGTAGACCGGCGGCGGGCCTGCATGGGCGCCTTCTTCCCGGCGTCGGGGGGCGAGGGGCCTGCTTCGCGCATTTCCTTTTCGCGCCGGGCCGGTGCTATTCTCCGGCCATGAAACTCCTTCTGAAATGGCTGCTCAGCGCCGCGTCGCTGCTGTTCGTGGCCTATGTCTACAGCGGCGTGGAAGTGCAAAGCTTCACGTCCGCATTGATCGCGGCCTTTGTGATTGGCCTGTTCAACGTGGTGTTGCGGCCGGTGCTGGTGGTGCTGACACTGCCGGTCACGATCGTCACCGTGGGCCTCTTTCTCTTCGTCATCAATGCGCTGATGTTCTGGGCGGCGGCCAGCGTACTGGACGGTTTCCACGTCAATGGCTTCGGCGCCGCGTTGCTGGGATCGCTGATCTACTCCCTGCTCGGCGTGGTGATCGAATCAGCGCTCGGCGGCCTGTTCACGAAGAAGTGACTCCACGGCCCGCAGCCGCGTGTCGATGATGGATGCCTCGATGTGGTCCACCTGCGGTCCGCCACGCCGTGCGAGATCCTGGCCTGCCTTGAAACGGTCCACCGCCGCCGCGTAGTCATAGCGCGCGGCGTGCGCCTCCGCTTCCGCACGCACGGCCCGCAGCGGCTGGCCTTGGGCCTGCCAAGTCGATGCCAGGAGTTGCCACGCCGTGGCGTCCCTGGGGTTTGTGGCAACCCAGCTTTGCAGTGGCCCGCCGCCCTCGGCCGCACGCCCGGCACGCAGGAGGGCCTGTGAACGCAGAACCAGTTCAGGGCGGCGGTTGCCGCCATGGCTGTCGCCGCCGCCCACATCGCTGGAAAGCATGTTCACAGCGGCGCCTGCCTCGCCAGCCGCCAGTTCAATTTCGGCCTCCAGCAGCCTTGCCAATCGGTGGGCCGGGGCGTCGCTGCGAACCAGATCTTCCAGTTTTTTTGCGGTCGCGCGCGCGCCTGTGGCATCCCGCAGTTGGCTGCTGCCCAGGGCTGCCGCGTACAGCACGGCGGCGCGCCGGGTGGCGGGCTGGGAGGTAAACCCCGTGCCCTGGGGCTCGGCGATCCACTGGCGCAGGGTGTCGACCCCCGGATTGGACAGCACCCTGGCACGCGCCGCGACCATCGCGTGTTCCAGCGTGGAAGGCGCTGCCGCCGTGGTGGTGGCACCCGGGGGAATGCGCGAGTGCATGTCCGCCATGCGCTCGGTGGTCAGCGGGTGGCTGCGCAGATAGGGCCAGGAGCCGTTGTCGTTAAGACGGTTGGCCTGCTGGAGCTTGTCGAACATGCTCACGAATCCTTGCGGCGCGAACCCCGCGGGCGCCATCAGGCCGTAGCCGATGCGGTCTGCCTCCCGCTCCATGTCGCGCGAGAAATTGAGCTGGTTCTGCATCGCCAGCGCCTGGCCTCCCACCACCAGCGCCTGTGTGGCACCCGGGTTCTTGCTGGCCGCCAGGGCACCCAGAATCATCGCGCCCAGCAGCAGGGGCGTCTGTTTGCTTTGCTGGGTGACCAGGCGGGAGATATGGCGCTGGGTGACATGGCTGAGTTCATGGGCCAGCACAGAGGCCAGTTCGTCGCGGCTGGTCACGACGCCGACGAGCCCCAGGTGCAGGCCCAGATAGCCCCCAGGCAGCGCGAAGGCATTGACTGTGCGGTCCCGGCCCAGAAGGATTTCCCAGGCAAAGCGCTCATCCAGCTCGGAAGAGAGTTCCCCGCGTGCCTTGGCGGCAGCCATCAGCGGGCGCCATATGCCTTGTACATAGTCCGCGATCACAGGATCGTCGATGTAGTCGGGATCCCGGTAGAGTTCGCGGATGATGCGGTCACCCAGGCGGCGCTCGGCGCTGGTGGTGAGGTCGCTGGAGTCGCCGAGGGTGGGGAGGCTGGGCTGGGCACTGGCATGCGGCACATGCAGCGTTCCAGCTGCTGTAAAAAATATGGCAACAGCCAGCCCATTGGCAAAGGCTATAGGCAACTTTTGGGGTTTTTTAGGCACGTAGATCCTTTGTTCATATCAGAGGGCAATCACCCCCTAAACTGCCTGAACGACCCCTTATGATGCCTTCGCCCTCAAAACGTTTCCATCAGTCTGCTTTATGTCCGAGTCCACCCCTTTCCCCCTCACCCACTTCGACGCCCTAGGCCAAGCCCATATGGTGGACGTTGGCGCCAAACCTGCCACGCACCGCATTGCAATCGCCAGTGGCCGGATTGAAATGCTGCCGGCCACGCTGGCATTGATCGAATCCGGCACTGCCAAGAAGGGTGACGTACTGGGAATTGCTCGCATCGCTGGGATCATGGCAGCCAAGAAGACCAGTGACCTGATCCCCCTGTGCCATCCTTTGGCCCTCACGCGCATTGCTATCGAATTTGAAGCGGCTAGCGCGCGGCAGCTGGGGGCGATTGGAATATTTTGCTCGGCCGCGGTGGAAACGATTGGTCCTACCGGCGTGGAAATGGAGGCTCTCACCGCCGTTCAGGTGGCACTGCTCACTGTCTACGATATGTGCAAGGCTGCGGACCGGGGCATGTCTATTCACGACGTTCGCGTGCAGGAAAAGTATGGAGGCAAGTCAGGGAACTACGTGGTCCCCGTCCCATAGCTGTGGCGCCCACGTTGGCTGGACTCGGCATATCTGCCGACACAGGAACAGCATTCAAAATTCAATAGAGAGGCGGCCGGGGTTGCGTGTAGATTGAGTGCAGGCCAGCGACATGAATCGCCCCGGGGTTTTCTAGACACCTCTGAGCCTCAAACCTGAGGCCCAATAGGAGGTGTCATAAGTAAGCAGAGCTATCCCGAAGAATTCAAGGCCGAAGCGGTCAAGCAGATCACCGAGCGCGGCCACAAGGTGGCTGATGTGTCGGCCCGGCTGGGCGTGAGTCAGCACAGTCTTTATTCAATGGATCAAGGCCCGCGCATGCCGGCCGGTCATCGGGAGGCGCAGGTGTCGCAGACAGACGAACTGCGGCGGCGGAAGGCCGAGCTCAAGCGTGTGACCGAGGAGCGCGACATCCTAAAAAAGGCCGCAGCGTACTTTGCCAAGCAGTCCGGGTGAGGTACGCATTCATCGAGCACCATGAAGGCGAGCACAGCGTTCGCAGGCTGTGCAAGGTCATGGCCGTTCACCCCAGCGGCTACTACGCCTGGAAGGTCGAGTCGATGAGTCTTCGTGTCAAGGACGATCAACGTCTGCTGGGCCTTCTCAGGCATGCCTGGTTGGAGAGTGGCGGCGTCTATGGCTACCGCAAACTGACCATGGACATGCGCGATCTGGGCGACACATGTGACAAGCATCGCGTGGCTCGCCTGCTCAAGCTCGACTCCCAGACGGGCTACCGCCGACGGCCTTGAAGTCGTAGTGGCAAGCCTGCCGTGGTCGCACCAATCATCTGCAGCGACGCTTCACTGTCAGCGAGCCCAACCAGTCCTGGGTCACGGACATCACCTACATCCGTACCTACGAGGGCTGGCTGTATCTGGGCGTGGTGATCGATGTGTTCTCGCGCCATGTCATTGGCTAGTCCATGGGGCGCCGCATCGATACCGAATTCGCCCTCAATGCCTTGTTGATGGCTTTGTGGCGGCGCCAACCCAAAGCGACGATCACCGCGCACTCCGACCAAGGCAGCCAGTTCACCAGCCATAACTGGCAAGGCTTCCTGCGCTGCCACAATCTGGTGAGCAGCATGAGCTGGCGCGGCAACTGCCATGACAACGCAGTCGCAGAGAGCTTCTTGCAGTTGCTCAAGCGAGAGCGTATTCGCCGACAGATCTATTCGACGCGCGATGAGGCCAGGGTCGATGTCTTCAACTACATCGAGATGTTCTATAACTCCAGGCGTCGCCACAGCACCGCTGGTGACTTGTCGCCCGTAGAGTTCGAGCGACGCCATTTCCAACGGCTCAAAAGTGTCTAGGGAAGCCGGGGCGATTCACGTACCCGTAGCTCGGAGCCTCTATAGCCAATTGTTCTGACCCATGATCTCAACGCCAATCAGATCTGTAGCTGGGTCAAGCAACGACACGAAGGCTGCTCATGCAAAGCGGGCTCCTCGTGACCTAGAGTAAGCTCTTGGATCTGCATGCCAACGGCATTCAGTCACATTGCTGCGCAGGCGTTGCAATACATCGGGCTACTGTACGGACAGTGAGCCCGAGGTCAAAGACCGGGCCCAGAGGGCAGTCATGCCATTCGTAGGAACAATCACGACGCATTGCTGATGCCCTGCATGAAGAGATGCGAGCGCAGCGCAGATTGGTGGCCAGCGGTGATACCACACTAGGTACTGGAATACAGGCGATGGCAGGGCGCGCATACAGTTCATCGAGGGCAGCTTGGCTGCCATCGACAACAACTGACCCGCGAACCAAACGCGTCCCATTTCGATTGGACGCAAGAACCGATGTTTTGCGAGCTCACTGCTAGCAGATCAGCGCGGCCATCATGAGTTTGATCTAGTCGGCAAAGCTCAATGGACTCTATCCGCATGCTTACCTTCGCGATGTTACGGGCATGGCTTGTCAACTTGGCCAGTTGCTGCCGCACCGGTGGGGGGCCTGCCTTCGCCTGATTTGGATCGGCCGACGCCGAACACTCACGATTTGGTATTGTTCTTTTCCGGAGTCAAGCCTGTGTAGTTCGAAGCGCATGCTATGCATTCTTAGACCCCCCTTGCATGGATGCACTTCTCGTTCTAAATTCCGCCGATCCACAGTTCCCGCCACACATTAAGGGTCAACGCGTCGGGTGCCGTTTTTGCTTACCTGATTTTATTCGATTCCCTTCCACATGGAGCCCCTTTTGACAGCCTCAACGCAAAGCTATCAAAGACACTGGTTGTTCATCATTTTTGTCTTGTCCGGGTTTTCCGGTTTGATATATCAATCGATATGGTCACATTATCTCGGGCTATTCCTCGGGCACGCCGCCTATGCACAAGCACTTGTACTCGCTATCTTCATGGGCGGAATGGCGGCTGGAGCCGCGTGGATTGCATATGCCGGTCAGCACTGGCGCAATCTGATCCGAGGTTACGCTGTCATTGAGGCGGTGATAGGGGTTTGTGGGCTATTATTTCACTCGGTTTTTAGCGGAGTGACACGTTTCAGTTATGACTGGCTCATCCCTACCTTGGCGGATCCTTGGCTGGTAAGTCTCGCCCGCTGGATTGTCGCGGCCCTTTTGATACTCCCGCAAACTATTCTGTTGGGAATGACATTTCCCCTGATGAGCGGTGGGCTGATCCGACGGTTCCCAGGGAGTAACGGTCATGTACTGGGAGGGCTTTACTTCACCAACAGCATTGGCGCCGCTGGGGGGGCACTAGTCGCTGTCTTCGTTTTGCTGCCGTGGGTCGGCCTGTCGGGTGCGATGACGGTTGCAGGACTTTTGAATTTTCTGATTGCTGGGCTTGCCTGGTGGCTGGCGCACGATCCGGAACCGAAAAGCGAAGTCGTCCAAGCCAGCGGAGCAGGCGCCAACCAGAGTCTTCGCAAGAACCCATTATTGCAGATTGTGCTAATTAGCACCGCATTGTCGGGTGCCGCTTCGTTTGCATACGAAATCATCTGGATTCGTATGCTCAGCATGGCGGTCGGTAGCACCATGCATGCGTTCGAGCTTATGCTGGCATCCTTCATCGCAGGTATCGCGTTTGGCGGTCTCTGGGTTAGAAAAAAGGCGGATCGCACCGACGCACCGTTACGTCTTGCAGGATGGATGCAGGTGCTCATGGGGGTGTCCGCGCTGCTGTCGCTCGCCGTATACGCCGATGCTTTCTCATGGGTCGGCTGGTTGATCGGGTCACTTGCAAAGTCCGATGGGGGCTATACCATTTTCAACCTTGGGACGGCAGGTATTGCGATCACTATTATGCTGCCAGCGGCATTTTTCGCAGGCACGACGTTACCCCTTTTTACAGTAGCACTACTGCGCGCAGGACTTGGTGAGCGCGCAATCGGGCGTGTTTATGCGTGGAATACATTAGGCTCCATTGTCGGGGTAGTTCTGACCATTCATATTCTTATACCAGTACTCGGTCTAAAGTTTGCGCTCTGCATGGCTGCATTGCTGGATTTATCCATTGGGTTACTGCTGTTACGATGGCAGGCTACCAGTCGAGGCGCAATGCTCAGATTTGGAGTTGCTGCACTGATTTCGGCGTGCGCGCTACTGGTCGGGACCCGAGTGCCATTTGATCTCGCTCGATTGGCCTCGGGGGTTTTCCGGCATGGGAATCCGGTGTCTTCTCCCGACAGTAAAGTTATCTTTATGCGTGATGGGAAAACAGCGAGCGTTTCTGTTACGTCTCATAAGTCGGGTACCCTTGTTATTGCCACGAACGGCAAACCAGATGCCGGACTAATGATGGATGCGCGTGGTGAACCTTCTGCCGATGAACCCACTATGATCTTGGCGGGGGCCCTGCCCTTGGCAATGCATAGCAAGCCACAACGGGTCGGCGTTATTGGATTTGGCTCTGGGCTTACGACCCATACACTGTTGGCCGATGAAAGAGTGCAACAGGTGGATACAGTTGAAATTGAGCTAGCCATGGTCGAGGGTGCGAGAGCATTTGGAGAGCGTGTGCGTCGAGCATACGAAGATCCTCGTTCCAAAATAATTCTGGATGACGCTAAATCGCACTTTTCGGCACAGCAGAGTAAATACGATATTATCGTCTCAGAGCCATCCAATCCTTGGATAAGCGGTGTAGGCGCGTTATTTACAAAGGAGTTCTACCGGCAAATTCCTAGACATCTAAATGATAACGGGCTCTTCGTCCAATGGATCCATTTGTATGAGATTGATGAGCAATTGATAGGATCTATCGTTAACTCCCTAACACCGGAGTTTGAAGATTACGCTATTTGGTTGACAAATTATTCCGATGTTCTTATTGTCGCGAAAGCCAGAGGTCAAATTCAGGAACTGGACTATTCGAAGATTTCGGTTGGGCAGCTTAAAAGCGATTTGAATCGACTTGGGATTCAATCTCAGGAACATTTGAATTTTCACAAACTGGCAGATGCCCGGATGGTCAGGGCCATTGGCCGACTCTACGATGGATTGCCAGCCAATTCTGACTATTTCCCGGTGCTAAGCCTTCATGCGCCGAAAGCAAGATTCAAGCAGGCCAGTGCTCAAACTATTAGAGCGTTATCCGATGAAGGCCCGCCGCTGCTAGAGGCATTGGGTGTACGTCCGCCCCTCCCGGAGGGTGAGCACCTGTCAAAGCACAGAATATTTATGCCTGAAATCAACACCAGGCTTGCTCTAGCGTTGACTTCAAAATTGAAGATCGATATTGACGATGAAGCGGCATCGAAGGAGTTTTCTGCCGTCGCGCTTGCACTCCCAGTGTTGCTGAAGAATGCTGCACCAAAGTGCAACCGTCCGTGGCCAAATTCACAACGGCAGTTGTTTGGACAGTATTTGCGAACGCTTGCAGATCAGACTATCGGATTTCTCCCACCCTCGGTAGTGCAAGGAGCCTGGATTAAGCCAACTTGGCTTCCATGCCCCGCACAAGTGCCTGCTGACTACGCCAAGGCATTGGCAATGCTGGAATCTCTCGCGTTGCGTGACTACGCATTAATGGCCAAACTGGGTAAGGAGTGGTTGGAAGTGCCGCACGCTGATGCACCATTGCAGCGCGAGTTCGATCAAGTGGCATTGTCACATATGTTGCTTGCTGCCGCACATCGACAAGACTGGCGCGGTGTGGTTGAAATTGAGAAAACGTACGGGCAAAAGGTTCAATCCAGCGGAATTTATATGATCCAACGCACCTTGCTCAAAGCTATGGGTGATGAATAAGAGGTCCCATATTTCAGGACTCATCATTCAAAGGGTTCTATTTCCACGAAGTCGACAATTTGTGCGTGGTCATCAAGTATCACTGTCCAGAACCCTTGCACGCCTTGCAGCGGTAGGTAGATTAATCCCTTCTTCGCGAGGTCAGGTCGTTTTATTGCCAAATGAGCCGCGAATTTTGGTGAATGGCTTAACGGCCGGCCAACTTGCAGAACTGTTGGGATTGACGCCTCAAAAGGCTGCCAAAGTTCTGCACGGGTTGCTAGGGGTATTCCGCGCAGGGCATCCATGGTGAGATCAAACTGTTCGCGGGCGTCTTTGAAGGGACGCAAGGCGACTATCTTGGGGCCAGTACTGGAGGTTCCCTGAACTGCCGTGAAAAGGAGGCTTCCGCCCTCTGATGGAATATCTATCGCACGCACAATGGTAAACTGGTTGTTCTCAAAAACTAAATACGTTGGACGAGCCATGGAAAGAGACCATAGACCGTAAGTCAGAGCGGCAAATTGCAGAAAACCGATAACTGTAAGGTCAAAAATAAGTGCTCGTCGTGATTTTTGTGGCGTAAAAATCATGAAATTCAATAGCGGGCCAATTACCATGTCAATAGATACGAGTATCCAAAACATTTTCATGCCGCCTGATATTTTCCAGTATGGATACGGATACCATATCGAAAAAACCAAAAATGCCGCTAGACTGGCAATAACGCAGCTAATTGCAAAATGAATGGCGGCGGAGAAAATTCTGTGGTTTTTCATTTTGTATTCGATTGGGCTGTATATGGGCGTTATATTAGTTCGCGGCGGTGTTGCTTCTTATCGTGCGTTCGGCAGCGAGCCGGGCTGGATGTCCGTACAAACCCTCTAGATACCTGAGTGCTTCTTCTCGGTGCTCGGGTCCAGGGTTGAGTGCGGCAGCGATAGCGTATCCCTTCAATGCGGTTTCGTATGGGAATCTCATGGCAGAGCGTCGATACTCGGCCAATTCTGTGGAGGTCATGAAGGTAAAATCTTTGCGGCGAACCATCGAGACCAGCCCTTCGAGATTATTCAAGACAAGTGCGGATGGATAATGATACCCCGTAGGGACCGCACCGGCACGCAGCGCCTCAAATCGCGCCACCTGAAAAGCAGTTTCCATGCGTTGGTAATCGAAAAATATCACTCCTCCTAAAACGAAAAAAATCGACAGAAGTGCATTCCATACCCTCTTTGCATGAAATTCCGCCTTCACGCTATTGGTGATGGTTCCAGTGCGTGCCATCCCTGCGATCATCGCGAAAAGCAGTAGGCTATTGAGATACGCATGGGGGAATTCTGTATTCAATGTGATGGCAAAAGGGATTATTGCCAATAAAACAAATTGATTAATTTCATTTTTCAGGTTTTTCAGAAGGCCCTGAGCATAAAGTGCCAGAGCAGCCACCACGGACAACATGGTGGGTAGGCCAAACAAGAGAGCTAAATCCAAAAAAATATGATGAGCCCAGAAACTGACTTGGGCTGGCAAGCCTTGGTCTGCTAGGAAGAGCTGCGCATGAACGATTTGTCCGGGCCCAAGGCCCCACCAAGGGTTTTGCAAGACAATGAGAGCAAAGCCGCTGAGTAATGTGCTGCGCGTACCAAGCGCGAGGCGGTTTGTTCGTACAGAGCCAAGTTGTAGCGCATCCGATAGGGCTGGCAATTGCCAGAACAGCAGGGTGGCGGTCACTAACAACGCCACATACAGTGCAGCGACACGCAATTGGCGCCACTGCAAACTTGCCGCCACTAAAAAAATGGCCACGACGGACAATAGTCCCGCACGCGATTGGGTGAGAGCTATGCCCATGCATAAGAAGATAGCACCCACCGTCAGGCCAGGAATTCGAACTGCCTTTTTGCGATAAAGCCAAATTAGCGCCGCGACGCCGGTTGCCGTATGCATTGCCATCCGGTTAGCTTGCGCAAAGTTTCCAGAGGGACGGGCACTGATAGGTATTTGAAGCACCCAATGGCCCAGGCCGTCGAGTATTAGCCATTGGTACAGCGCCTCTGCAACACTGCAGAGCGCAGAAGCTACCAGGAAAAGACTCAGCCCATGAAGCAGTCTGACGCCGCTCTGCGCTACCGTAATCCGGTGTCCCAGGTGCATTGCGAGTAGCGCGCCTACCGCGTACAGGGTGAGCAGCGCAGCATCTCCCAAATACACAGTAGTGCTCGTAATGACGCGCAGGCCTGCGAGTAAAGGGAGGGCAAGAAGGCAGAGGCTCAGGGCATCAAACTTCCGAGTGAACGGGGCGCTCGTAGTTGCCCATTGTTGGGATAGCGAAAGAAAAACAAGAGCCATACCGGCCCAAGCTTCAGATTGAAACTTGGACCAGGGCGGGTACAAATCGCTCGCATGCCATGCAGCAAAAGCACAAACACAAGCGAGGGCAACAAGAAAGCGCTGCATCAATGCAAAACACAATAAAAAAACGGCGGTACAACCGCCGTTTTTTGAGCACGGGGCAAATTACCCGCGGCAAGAAGATGGAAGATACTTCACACTTACAGTAGTGCCATCAGCGGTGGCGCCACAGCGCCAGCGGTATACCTTGACGCGAACGTCGGTATTGGCGAACACGGTTGTGTCATCCTTCATGGGGGCCAATGACACGATCTTGGTATCCACAACGGCCGAGATATTTTGGACCTTAGCAGTCACGATCCCCGCGTTAGACACATGCAACTCATCAACAAACTTGGTTTCAGCGCTGGCACCGATAGGGCAGCCCCAAGTTTCAGCGTCTGCTGCGGGAAGGGTGGCGGCAGTGGTCCCTTCGATCAACTCCTGAACGCTGGTACGACAGCCGGACAAGGCCAGCGTGGGTTCGGACATCTTGGCGCGGATCGTATAGTCCTGATAGGCAGGCAGAGCCACGGCAGCCAGAATACCAATGATCGCGACGACGATCATCAGTTCGATAAGGGTAAAACCTTTTTGCAGGGTACGCGTCATAGGAACCTCCTGGGAGTCAATTTGCAACTGAGTACCTGTCGAACAATTCGCCAGGTTAGCAAGCTTGCAGCACATTGTGTGCCAGATTGAACTTCACGCTGAGCGTTGCAAATAGTACCGGTAGAAGCGTTGCAGCACTTGGGAGCTGAAAATTGTCATTTTTGGCGACATTTTTGTCTGACCATCCCTGTCACTGCAAGCGGTCTGTTACAAATCAAAAACCTGTCCCGCTTCGAGCCACCGCAGATCATGCGGCGAACCGCAATTTAGCAAAGGCGCGGTGCTAAGTTGCTTGATCTCCTCCATGATGACAGCAGTTTCTGATGGCTTGGTGTGCGTGATGTAGATGGGAAAAACCCGGTCCGTGCGCAGTTGTGCAAGTTCTTGCGCCAAGGTGATCGGCGAGAGGTGAAGGCTTCTCTCTGCGAGCATGCGCTCTCTGTTGCTGAAAGCAGTTTCCACTACCAACTGGCAGACAGGCATGCGGTTGATCCATTGCCAGAACGCGGGGTTTCTTTCGCTATCACCGCTAAAAGCCCACCAGCCGGTGTCGCCTAGGACCGCGTATCCGACCGCAGGCACCGTGTGGACCGCTGGCAGCACTTCGATGAGACGATCGTCAAGGATGGCCTGCTGACCCACAGACAGGGATGCATACCGAAGAAATGGTCGATCAGGCGTTGGAATGGCACTGAAGTCCGGCCAGATGACTTTATTGAATACATGGTTTTGCAGCGCCGCGATCGTTTCTGCGAGCGCGTGCACCGTCACGGGCGCATTGCGTATCGACGACACTGCATCCAGCATCAGCGGCAGCGCCGCAATGTGATCCAGGTGTGAGTGCGTCAAGAACACATGGTCAATTTGGCGCATCTCTTCGAGCGTTAGGTCGCCCACTCCAGTTCCCGCATCAATCAGGATGTTGTCGCCTATCAAAAATGAGGTCGTGCGGCAGCCCTTGGCGATGGAGCCTGAGCATCCGAGCACGCGAACCTTCATG
This sequence comes from Acidovorax sp. GW821-FHT11A03, assembly GCF_058809075.1. Classification (NCBI taxonomy): domain Bacteria; kingdom Pseudomonadati; phylum Pseudomonadota; class Betaproteobacteria; order Burkholderiales; family Comamonadaceae; genus Acidovorax; species Acidovorax sp. GW821-FHT11A03. The sequence goes on along the minus strand of NZ_JBXASG010000004.1, from coordinate 176,363 downwards.
GGCCAACCTGTCTATTTGGTGTCGAAATTGGTGGCGCTATCCCATTGGGGATCGAAGGTCTGCCCTTGCAGGGTTTGCACGCGGGACGCATAAATATCATAGATGGCAGATGGCGTGGCAGTTTGCTGTAAGCTCACCAGCAGTTTGTCGCATTGTGCCCAGTCCTGGGCGCGATAGGCGCTCAGAAAGTGCTTCCATATGGACAATTCTTCCGCTTTCTGAGGCATCGTGGAGTGCAGCGCGGCAACCGGCGAATAGATAGCCACCGCCTGAGCCTTGCCCTTGACGCGCACCCGATCCAACTCTTGCCAGACAAAACCTGGTGCCTGGGCTTGGGTGGATTCACTCGCCACGGTGCGAACGCCATAGTGCTTGGACAGGCTCTCTAGGCGAGATCCCAAGTTGACCGCGTCGCCGATGACCGTGTAACTGCGCCTCATTTCTGAGCCCATGTCGCCCACACACATGGTGCCGGTGTTGAGTCCTATGCCGATACCAATCTCCGGTAGCTTGCGCTCCCGATGCGACAGATTGATCTGTTCCACTGCCTGCTCCATGTCCAGTGCTGCCCTCACTGCCAGTTGCGCATGGTCTGGCGTAGCCACAGGCGCCCCCCAGAACGCCATCACGCAGTCCCCCATGTACTTGTCGATGGTGCCGCGATGACTGCGAATGATGTGGGTGAGCCGGCTGAACACCTCGTTGAGCAAGGCTTGGAGTTGCAGCGGTTCCATCTGTTCCGACATGGCCGTAAACCCCCGCATGTCGCAGAACATCACGGTCAGCTCCTGGTTGGTCGCCTGCATGCTGTACTTCTCGGGCTGCTTGACCATCTCGTCCACCAGTTCCGGCGGCACATACGTGCCAAACAGCGCAGCCAGTTCCCGCTTGGAGCGGCTTTCCACAAAGTAGCCGTAGACCATGTTCAGGGCGAATGCGAACACCGCCATCACCACCACGGTAGCCAATGGCATGGCCAGGCCATGGGCGAGGTAGAGCCAGAGATTGAGCGCGGCAAGGACTGAGACGGTCCCAAGGCTGAGCAAGACCGCGGAGGTCGCCGAAAGCGCTGGAAGCGCCACCGCCAGCAAAAGGCCTACGATGAGCAGCTGTACGGCATCAAAGTCTACGGCGTAGTCTGGCCGCACGATGCTTTTCCCGTCCAGAAAGGCCGAGAGCATGTTGGCGTGCGTCTCCACGCCTGGGTAGGTGCGGCCCACCGGGGTCACGCGCAGGTCCAGCAAGCCGGGCGTGGTCGAGCCCACCAGCACCAGTTGGTCTTGCAGGCTATGGGAAGGGAGCTTGCCCTCCAGGACGTCGGACGCGGAGATGTACCGGAACGACCCACCGCCGACATCCCCGGGGCCGCGAAAGGGGATGAGGGTTGCGAGCTGGGCGTCCACGGCCAATGCCCGCGTGCGGCCATCCTGGCGCAGCACGACGCTCTGCAGCGTGTCGTATCCGCCTTCAGGAAGAGGGCTGGCAAAGCCGGGGTGCACTTCCGGCATGCCAAGCACCGTGCGAAACATCGCCAGCGCGAGGGATTCGTAGTACTTCCCCTGGTGCTCCGCAAGCAGGGGAAGGGAGCGGACGACGCCATCGTCATCGGTGATGGAGTTGAAAAAGCCTGCGGCGGGCACGGCGCTGGCGAGCTCTTCGATGTTGCTGCCATAACCGCCCCAGGAAGTGGCTTTCAGCGGTAGCCCGCGCAGCCGCTCCGGGGAGAGCGCTGGCGCGGGCAACACGCCTTTTGTCCTTCCGTCCCGGTCGCTCGTGAGGTAGTAGCCCAGAACCGCCGGCCGCCCCTGGAGCGACCGGGCGAAGAGCGCGTCATAGTCGAGCGCCGGGGCCAGGCGCGCGAGTTGTTCCTTGAACCCTGCCTGGGCCCGCAAGGGGCCCCGGGCCAGCTGCTCGAGGCTCGAGAGTCCCGAGCTTCCGTCGGCCTCCGCAAAGAGGACGTCGAAACCCACGACCGCCACCTGCTGGCGCTCGAACAATTCACGGCTCAGGGTGGCGAGCTTGTCCCGCCCCCAGGGCCAATGCCCCACCCGCTCCAGGCTTTTCTCGTCGATGTCGACGATGACGATGCGCTCGTCCAGCGTGCGCGGCATGGTGGCGCGCAGCCGGGTGTCGTAGATGATGTTTTCCAGCCGCTCCAGGACCTGGAGATGAAGAACGCCTGCAATGTGCAGCAGCGCAAATACCAGCGGAATCAACGTGACCGCCACGCGCCGCCCATGGCGCCAGAACAGGTGCAAGACGGGATTACGCACGAATTCCAGGGGCAGTGGGCCGGAATGAACCGCCTATGGGGCTGCTGCAGTCCGGCGGTGGCGGTCAGCTCTGTTCGAACTGCATTTCCGTGCCGGCCAGTTCGAGCCGGTCACCGTTCTTGAGCGGCACGGGCGATGTTCCGATGGAGGCGCCGTTGAGCAACGGCATGTCGGGACCTTCCACGTGGGCCAGCACGAATCCTTGATGGCGCTTGGTGATGGATGCAACCGCCACGCCGGGCTTGCCAATGGTGGTGACCACCTTCTGCAGCGACACTTCACGCCCGGCGGCGGCTCCCGACATGACCCGGATGACCGCGGAAATGGGAACAGGAGCCGGCGCCGGAACTGCGGGGCGCGCGGCTGCGCCGACGGGCGGGACCATGCCGGGCTTGAAGATCATGGTCTTCTCGAAGTTCTGCCCCTCGGCCTCGTGCAGGAAGCGGATCTTGTACTTGCCCACCTCGACCGTGTCGCCGTTGCGCAGTTCCTGCCGCTTGACGGCCTTGGCATTGACGTAGGTGCCGTTGGTGCTGCCCAGGTCTTCAATCTCCACATCCTGGCCCGCCATGTGGATAACGGCATGCTCGCCGCTCACCGCGAGGTTGTCGATCACGATGTCGTTGTAGGGGCGCCGGCCCAGCGTGGTCCGCTCCTTGGTCAGTTGCACTTCCTTGATGACAACCCCGTCGATTGAAACGATCATTCTGGGCATGATCCACTCCTGATGTGATGAGTAATTGTTGTAGTAGTGGCCACTCACGCGGCCCCTAGCAATCGGGACATAAGGCCGCGCTTCTTGCCTCCCGCGGCCGCTTGCACCAGCAGTACGCTCACGTTATCACGGCCACCATTCGCATTGGCGGTGTCGATGAGCAGTGTGGCTTTTTCCTCCAGGGGAACAGGTGCCCGCACCAGTTCCGCCAGGTCCGCGTCCGCGACCATGTCCGTGAGCCCGTCCGAACACATCAGGAACAAGTCATTCGGCGCGACCTGGAATTCGTTGACTTCCATCATGACGTTGGGCTCCACGCCCAGCGCGCGGGTGACCAGGTTGCGGTTGGACGACAGGGCCGCTTGCTGTGCGGTGAGCAAGCCGGCATCCACCTGTTCCTGAAGCCAGGAGTGGTCGCGCGTGATCTGCTGCAGGACGCCGTCCCGCACGCGGTAGCAGCGGGAGTCGCCGATGTGCCCGAGGATGAGGCGGCTGCCGTGGAAGACCCCCACCACCAGCGTGGTGCCCATCCCTGCGTACTGGGGGTTGGACAACGACGCTCCAAGGATCGCGTGGTTGGCGTTCTCCACGCAGATTTCCAGGGCGCGGCGTACGTCGGTGGATTGCGGCGTGCCGCCTGCCTGCCCCAGCCAGCGGGCCATCTCGGTGCGGATGAAGGTGGTGGCCATGCCGCTTGCCACTTCGCCGGCGTTGTATCCGCCCATGCCATCGGCCAGGATGGCGACCTGCGCATCCCGGTCGACCGCCACCGCGTCTTCATTGTTGGTGCGCACGCGGCCTTTGTCGGTCCGCGCGAAAAATTCGTAGGTCATGGATGTGGAGGCGTGCGTCATCGGGCGCCTGGAATCGGCGGGGATGCCGCACCCCGCCCGGCGGGTGGCTCCATCACGGTTTCCTGAAAATCCGCCATTTCATGCCCTGTTGCATCGCGGTCCGCATCATAGACGACTGCTTCCGGGCCCGGTAACACTTCCGGCGCCGAGGATGCTGCGCCTGCCTGGCGAAGGTCGGAAGCGAATTGCCGCCCCGTCTGGTAGCGCGCCTGCGGGCGCTTCTGGAGGGCCAGGGCCACCACGCGGGCCACCGCGGATGAAAGCTCCGGCCGCAGCTGGCGGATGTCGGGTGCGTCCACGCTGGCGATCTTGTGCATGAGCTCGGTCATCGACTCGCCGCGCAGCGGCAAGGACCCGGTCAGCAGCTGGAACAGCGTGACGCCCAAGGAATACAGGTCCGATCGGCCATCCACCTTCTTGCCCGCGAGCTGCTCGGGCGACATGAAGCTGGGGGTGCCCAGGACCATCCCCGTGCGCGTCTTGCTGGAGTCCGTGATGCGCGCGATGCCAAAGTCCGTCACCTTCACGGCGTCCGTGGCGGCGTCGAACATGATGTTGGCCGGCTTGATATCGCGGTGCACCACGTTGTGCGCATGGGCATAGTCCAGTGCCTCGGCGACGCGGGCCGCAATGGACAGCACGGTGTCCACGGGCAGGAGCTGCCCGGCCCGGCATGCCTGCGTCAGGTCGGAGCCCTTGAGGAATTCCATGGCGATGTAGGCGAGGTCGTGTTCTTCGCCGGCATCGAATATCGTCACGATGTAGGGATGCTGCAGGCGTCCCGCGGTTTCCGCCTCGCGGAAGAAGCGGGCCCTCGCGTCGATCAGCGCGTCCCCTTCGAATTCCTCTCCCAGGGCCAGCGTCTTGATGGCGACCACGCGCCCGATCTTCGGATCCCGTCCCAGGTAGACGACGCCCATCGCTCCTTTGCCGATCTCCTTGTCGATCCGGTAGCGACCGAGCATCGGGATACCGGCTGTGGCATCGCCCGGCAGGCGCGGCGAGGCCGGCGGGACCGACGCGGGCGTGCTGGAGGGCGGGCCATCCACGTCCTTCTGCAGCTGGGCCCGCACGCGCTTGTAGCGGGCATATGCATCCTTGTAGGCGCGGTTGTGCTGCAGGATGTGCTTGTAGACGGACTTGGCCTTGGCAAAGTTGCGCTTGCGCTCGAAGTCCTGCGCCAGGTGGTACAGGTTGTCCATCAAGGCATCACTGGGAGGTACCTTGCGCAGGCGCTCGAATGCCATGTCGAGCTGCCCCTGCCCTTGCAGGGCCAGCCCCATCATGCGGTCGGTTTCGGCGGCTTCCCCGGACGATTCCTGGGTGCTGCCTCCCCCCATGCGCAGCGCGGTGAATGCCACCACCCCCACGAGCAAGGCCAGGGCGCCGGGTACCAACGATATCCACTGCCCGGCATGGCGCAGCAAGCCCCATTCGGTGCCTGCCAGGAGCAACAGCAGCACTGCGCTCAGCGCCCATCTCGCGGCACGTGAAAGCCGGGGAAGGACCAAGGCCACGAAGAGCCAGGCCCCCAGCACCGATCCCCATGCAGCCGCGGGCGCCCAGGAGGGCCTTTGCACACCGAGGCCCTGCCGCATGGCGGAGACGGTGTGCGCGAGCATCTCGACCGGGTACATCGTCCGTGCGCCCGGCTGAACCCAGGGGGCCGCCAGTGCCTCGCTGGTGTCCCCCACCAAGACGACCTTGTCCTTGAAGGTGTGAAGGGGCACCTTGCCGCTGAGCGCCTGGGCAAAGGACACCGTGGGAAACGGTGTCGCGCCATCCTGCGCGGCATGAGAGCGCGGATGCATGGCGGCGGCCTCGTCCGTGGCAATGTGCAGTCCGCCCACACGCACACCGCGCGGCTCGTCCTGGGTGCGGATCTCGTTCGGGCCCAGATGCAGGCTGTGCCGCGTTGCCAGCAATGCCAGCGAGGGCACCGCGACTCCGTCATACCGCAGCAGCAGTGGGATGCGGCGCACGCGGCCGTCGTCATCCGCTTCCATGGACAGGTGGCCGACGCCTGCCGCCACGGAGCCGAGTTCCGCGATGGGGTGCCGGGCCGACGTGGCGGGCGTGGCGAAGGACCCAGAGTCGGGCAGGACGCTGCGGTGCGCATAGGGGGGCAGCGGCGTGGCCTTTCCTCCGGCCAGGGCATAGCTTGAGGCCAGGAACACATTGCCGGCGCGCTGGATGCTGGCCGCGAGGCGGCCATCGGTGTCGAGCGCCTGCTCCGCCTCGGCGGTGGCACGGCCCAACTCGGCGGCCAGCGGAGATGTTTCCCCGGCACGCGCAAGCGTCTCCCGCACCGTGCGGACGTAGGCAAGGCCGCGGTCGGATTCAGGGGTGGCGAAGGAAGGGGTCAAGACAATGGTCTTGGCGCCCGCGGCCGCCAGCTGGTCGACGAGCCGGGCGTAGACATCGCGGGACCAGGGTGCGCTTCCCAGCGCTGCCAGGCTGGCATCGTCCATGCCGACGATGACAATTTCAGGCAAGGGGGGTGGCGTGGCGACACTGCTCGCTGCGTCATACACGCGGTATTCCAGGGACTGGAAGACACCAGCGGCCGCACACAGCGCAATGACCACCGCCGAGGCCACTGCGCCCCGAAACCCATCGGTCCGCCACATGCCCAGCCACCGACCCGAGGTTGTTCGTCCCACTTGCTATTGGTTCCACACTGTATTTGTGTGGGTAAAAGCAATATCTGCGCCCGGGCGGGCGGGGTGCGCGGCCGTCGCCGCTACCGCGGTGCCGCTGGGCCCCTGCAGGCACGGATGCCCTTCTTGTCGTGGCGGGGCGGCCGCCACGCTGTCAGGGTGCCACTTTTGTCACATGGTGCAACAATTTGTTGCACCATGTGATGGGGCGTAATCAGGCCGCCGATTCCCGCCGGGCCCTGTGGGGCCAGAATTTCCCGGCGCCCACCACCAGCAGCGCGCCAAGCGCCGCGGCCACATAGTGCAGCGAAGGATGCGCCACCACATAGCCATGCAGCGCTGCGTCATTGGCAATGGTTTCGCCCCCCACCCATCCAATCAAGGCGGCCCCCATCAGCACGATGGCGGGGAAGCGCTCCATGAGCTTGATCATCAGCGTGCTGCCAAAGATCACGAGCGGAATGCTGATGGCCAGGCCGAGCACCAGCAGCAGCACGTTGCCGTGCGCCGCAGCGGCAACGGCGATCACGTTGTCCAGGCTCATCACGAGGTCCGCAATGAGAATGGTGCGCACCGCCGCCATGAGGCTGCCATAGGCCTTCGACTCGCCTTCCTCTTCCTCATCGTCACTGAGCAGCTGGAAGCCGATCCACAGCAGCAGGCAGCCGCCGACGATCTGCAGGAACGAGAGCTCCAGCAGCTTGGCTGCCACCACGGTGAGCAGGATGCGCAGCACCACTGCCGCGCCAGACCCCCAGAAAACGGCCTTGCGCTGCTGATGGGGAGGGAGGGACCGGGCCGCCAGGGCGATGACGACGGCGTTGTCGCCCGAAAGAATGATGTTGATCCAGACGATCTTCATCAGGCCGATCCAGAAATCGGCACTTTGAACAAACTCCATACTGAACTCCACTGTTATGAATGCAAGAAGCGCCGGGAACCAGGGTTCCGAGCGCTTCTCTTTTTATTGGAGCGGCCAGTTTATCGGGCCTTGCGGCTGCGGGCGTCCGTAATTGTGCTTACGAATGCCCGTGCCGGTGTAGGGCAGGCAGCTTACTTGAGCTGGGCCTTGAGCAGCTTGCCCAGCTCCGACGGGTTGCGGGTGATGATGAAGCCCGACTCTTCCATGATGGCGAGCTTGGCATCGGCCGTGTCGGCGCCGCCGGAGATCAGCGCGCCGGCATGGCCCATGCGCTTGCCGGGGGGCGCGGTCACGCCAGCGATGAAGCCCACGATAGGCTTCTTCATGTTGGCCTTGCACCACTGGGCGGCTTCGGCTTCGTCAGGGCCGCCGATTTCGCCGATCATGATCACGGCGTCGGTGTCCGGATCGTCGTTGAACGCCTTCATCACGTCGATGTGCTTCAGGCCATTGATGGGGTCGCCACCAATGCCCACGGCGCTCGACTGGCCCAGGCCCACTTCGGTCAGCATCGCCACGGCTTCGTACGTCAGCGTGCCGGAGCGGCTCACGACGCCGATGCGGCCCTTGCGGTGGATGTGGCCGGGCATGATGCCGATCTTGATTTCGTCGGGCGTGATGAGGCCGGGGCAGTTCGGGCCCAGCAGCAGGGTCTTCTTGCCGCCGGCGGCTTCCTTGGCCTTCATCTTGTTGCGCACCATCAGCATGTCCTTGACCGGAATGCCTTCGGTGATGCAGATGGCCATGTCCAGGTCGGCTTCCACAGCTTCCCAGATCGCATCAGCAGCGCCTGCGGGCGGCACGTAGATCACCGACACGGTGGCGCCGGTCTGCGATGCGGCTTCCTTGACGGAGGCGTAGATCGGGATGTTGAAGATCGACTCGCCGGCCTTCTTGGGGTTCACGCCTGCCACGAAGCAGTTCTTGCCGTTCGCGTATTCCTGGCACTTTTCGGTGTGGAACTGGCCGGTCTTGCCCGTGATGCCCTGGGTGATGACCTTGGTGTCTTTGTTGATGTAGATCGACATGTGTGTTCTCCGGGCTTACTTGACGGCAGCAACGATCTTGGTCGCAGCTTCGGCCATGGTGTCTGCGGCGATGATGGGCAGGCCGGACTCGGCCAGCATCTTCTTGCCCAGCTCTTCGTTCGTGCCCTTCATGCGCACGACCAGCGGCACGTTCAGGTTCACGGCCTTGCAGGCGGTGATCACGCCGGTGGCGATGGTGTCGCACTTCATGATGCCGCCGAAGATGTTGACCAGGATGCCCTCGACCTTGGGGTTCTTGAGCATGATCTTGAAGGCTTCGGTCACCTTCTCGGGGGTGGCGCCGCCGCCCACGTCCAGGAAGTTGGCCGGCTCGCCGCCGAACAGCTTGATGGTGTCCATGGTCGCCATGGCCAGGCCGGCACCGTTCACCAGGCAGCCGATGTTGCCGTCCAGGCTGATGTAGGCCAGGTCGAACTTGGATGCTTCCACTTCGGCTGGATCTTCTTCGTCCAGATCGCGGAAAGCCACGATGTCAGGGTGGCGGAACAGCGCATTGGCGTCGAAGTTGAACTTCGCGTCCAGGGCCATCAGGTTGCCCTTGGAGTCGCAGTTCAGCGGGTTGATTTCCACCAGCGACGCATCGGTGTCCATGTAGCACTTGTAGATCTTGGCGAAGATGTCCACGGCCTGGTCGACGGAAGCGCCGGTCAGGCCGATGGCGGCTGCGACCTTCTTGCTCTGCTCGGTGGTGATACCGGCAATCGGATCGATCATCTCGGTGATGATCTTCTCGGGCGTGGAGTGCGCCACTTCCTCGATGTCCATGCCGCCTTCGCTCGAAGCGATCAGGGCCACCTTCTGCGTGGCGCGGTCGGTGACCAGCGAGACGTACAGTTCGTTCTTGATGTCGGCGCCGTCTTCGATGTACAGGCGGCGGACCTTCTGGCCTTCGGGGCCGGTCTGGTGCGTCTTGAGCTGCATGCCCAGGATCTCGCCAGCGATGCGCTTGACGTCGTCGATGGTCTTGGCAACCTTCACGCCGCCGCCCTTGCCACGGCCACCGGCGTGGATCTGGGCCTTGACGACCCACACGGGGCCGCCCAGTTTCTGGGCTGCTTCCACGGCTTCTTGCACCGTGAATGCGGGAATGCCGCGCGGAACGGGCACACCAAAATTGCGCAAGATTTCCTTGCCTTGGTATTCGTGAATCTTCATGAGGTCTCTCTCAGGGAAGGATGGTGGTTACCCGTTTGCCATGAACAACAAAATGTCTGGCCGCGGGCTGGGGACATGGCAACCAGCGACTGTATCATGTTGCAATGCACCATCCTTGTGCGTGGCTGACGGCTTCGCCGCGCCTGCCGGGTGGCAGTTTCTTGGCTTTTCTCGTGGTTTCTTGGCAGACTTTGCTGCCCATTTTTTGCAGGAGCACCCTTATGTCCAGAGTCTTTATCGATGGCGAAGCCGGCACCACGGGCCTGCAGATCCGTGAGCGCCTGCAGGCCATGCCGCAGATCGAGCTGGTCAGCATCGCGCCCGAGTTGCGCAAGGACCCTGCCGCGAAACGCGACCTGATTGCCGGCGTGGATCTGGTGATCCTGTGCCTGCACGACGATGCTGCGCGTGACACCGTGGCGATGGTGGACGAGATTGCCCGGAGCACGGGCCGCAAGGTCAAGGTGATCGACGCCAGCACGGCCCACCGCACGGCGCCCGGCTGGGTGTTCGGCTTTCCCGAGCTGGCCGCCGGCCAGCGCGAAGCGGTCGCGCAGGCGGACCGCGTGGCCAATCCCGGCTGCTATGCCACCGGTGCGATTGCGCTGCTGCGCCCGCTGGTGGATGCGGGCCTGGTGCCCCCGGACTTCCCGCTCGCCCTGCCCTCGGTCAGCGGCTACTCGGGCGGCGGCCGGACCATGATCGAGGCCTATGAGGCCGGCACGGCGCCGTTGTTCGAGGCCTATGCGCTCACGCTGCAGCACAAGCACCTGCCCGAAATCATGCGTTACACGGGCATCACCCGCCGGCCCATCTTCGTGCCGTCGGTAGGCAACTTCCGCCAGGGCATGCTGGTGCAGCTGCCGCTGCATCTGGACCTGCTGCCCGGCGCGCCCAAGGCGGCCGATTTGCACGACGCGCTGGCGGCGCATTACGCCAGGAGCAATACACCCGAGCAGTGGGTCAGCGTGCTGCCCGCCACGGCCGACGGCAAGCTGGATGCGACCGCGCTGAACGACACCAACAAGCTGGAGCTGCGCGTGTTCGCCAACGAAGAGTACCGGCACGCGGTGCTGATCGCGCGCCTGGACAACCTGGGCAAGGGCGCCAGCGGCGCGGCCGTGCAGAACCTGCAGCTGATGCTGGGCCTCTGACGGCGGGGATCGGTGGGGACAACAGGCGGCTCCGGAGCGTGGCCGCCTGTGCTGTCTTCTGGGTCCCGGGGCCTTGGGGCGCCGCCCCTGCCCGCGTGACCGGCCCTAGATCTCGCCCTGGATTTCCGGCGCTTCGCCACGCACGACGCGCCGGGTGATCTCGCCCGAAAACCCGCGTGCGGTCAGAAAGCGGACTTGCCGCGCACGTTGCTGCGCATCGTCCGCCACGGCGCCAAATTTGCGCAGCCACAGTGCATGGGCGCGTGCCCATTCGCTGCCTTTGAGTTGGTCGAGGGCGTGCTGAACCGCCTCGGGGCCGATGCCCTTGGCGTGCAGCTCCTGCCGTATGCGCTGGGAACCCACGCGGCCCGCGCGCTGGTGCAGCACGGATTCCACCACCCGGGCCTCGCTGATGAAGTCGCGCGCCTGCAGGTCTTCCAGCAGGGCCTGCAGGTCGTCGCCCTCCTGCACATGCGGCGCGAGCTTGCGCCGCAGTTCAGCGAGCGAGTGCTCGCGCTGGCTCAGCAGCCGCAGCGCCCGCCCCTTGAGCGAGAGCGTGGTGAACCCCATGGCCTCTTCTTTGCTTTCAATTCAATAGCTGCCAGCGCTTGTCAATCAAGCGCTGGAAGGCAATCTGGCTTGAATTGTGGCGGTCATTCGGCCGCGGCGGCAGGGGCCTGCAGCGCGTCGGGCAGCAGCGCAATGCCCAGGCCCTCGCGCACCTTGTTCTCGATCTCGCGGGCCAGGTCGGGGTTCTCGCGCAGGAACTCGCGCGCGTTGTCGCGGCCCTGGCCGATCTTCTCGCCGTTGTAGGCGTACCAGGCGCCCGACTTCTCCACGATCTTGGCGGTCACGCCCATGTCGATGATCTCGCCCTCGCGGCTGATGCCCTCGCCGAACAGGATGTCGAACTCGGCCGTCTTGAACGGCGGCGATACCTTGTTCTTGACCACCTTGACCTTGGTTTCGTTGCCGATGGCCTCGTCGCCCTTCTTGATGGTGCCGGTGCGGCGGATGTCCAGGCGCACCGAGGCGTAGAACTTGAGCGCGTTGCCGCCGGTGGTGGTTTCGGGGCTGCCGAACATCACGCCGATCTTCATGCGGATCTGGTTGATGAAGATGACCATGCAATTGGTCTTCTTGATCGTGGCCGTGAGCTTGCGCAGCGCCTGGCTCATCAGGCGGGCCTGCAGGCCGGGCAGGGCGTCGCCCATCTCGCCTTCGATTTCGGCCTTGGGCGTGAGCGCGGCCACCGAGTCGATGACGATCAGGTCCACGGCGCCCGAGCGCACCAGGCTGTCCACGATCTCCAGCGCCTGCTCGCCGGTGTCGGGCTGGCTGATCAGCAGGTCGGACAGCTGCACCCCGAGCTTCTGGGCGTATTGCACATCCAGGGCATGTTCCGCGTCCACGAACGCGCAGGTGCCGCCCTGCTTTTGCATCTCGGCAATCACCTGCAGCGTGAGCGTGGTCTTGCCCGAGGATTCCGGGCCGTAGATCTCGACCACACGGCCGCGCGGCAAGCCGCCCACGCCCAGGGCGATGTCCAGGCCCAGCGAGCCGGTGGAGACCACCTGGATGTCCTCGATCACTTCGCCTTCGCCCAGGCGCATGATCGTGCCCTTGCCGAATTGCTTCTCGATCTGGGCGAGCGCGGCGGCCAGGGCCTTGGCCTTTTCGGTGTTCACGGGCAATGCGGGGTTGGTGCCTTTGACTGCGACGTCCATGAGAAAACTCCTTGAGAAACAATGGGTTGGGTGCCTGCATCGCTCTGCGGTTAATCACAGGCTGGATGCTTGAACAGTAGTTTATGCGAGCCGTCGCGGGGCATTCAAGCACAATTTAGTCAGTTTGCCTGACAATGTGCGGATGCCTGATATGCCTCTTCCTTCACCCCCCGAAGACGGCTGGCGCCAGACCCACCTGGGCCGCCTGTTCGGCCACGCCATGCGGCGCTTCGACGCGCGCGTGCTGCAGCTCATGGCGCACAACGTGGAGGTGCCGCTGGCGCTGTCCAACCTCGCGGCGCGCGACCAGGTGAGCGCCGCCCACGTGCACATCACGCGCCACCTGGCGCTGCAGGGCGACCGGCTGACCGACCTGGCCCAGCGCGCGGGCATGACCAAGCAGGCGATGGCCAACCTGGTGGACCAGTGCGAGGCCTGGGGCCTGGTCACGCGCGAGGCCGATCCGCTGGATGCGCGTGCGCGCCGCGTGTGCTTCACGCCCACGGGCCTGGCCTGGCTGCAGGCGTTTCGCGATGCCGTCGCGCAGGCCGAGGCGGAGTTCCGGGCGGAGGTGGGCAACGACGTGGCCACCGTGGTGGCGATCGGGCTGGAGGCCTATGCGGGCGGCTAGGCCGCCGCACGGTCATCCTGGCGCCCAAGGGGGGGCTTCAGACGCGCGGGGCGCTCTCCTGCCGCGCGGCGTGGCTCAGCGCGTGGGGGTCCAGCCGCAGCGCGCGCAATGCCCGCGCCGCCACGCCCTGCGGCGTGGCCGCGATCAGCGCCACCACGTGCGCACCCAGCAAGGGGCCGGGCTGGCCCTTGCGAGCCTCCGCCAGTGCCTGGATGAGGCCCTCGCCGGAGGGCTGCGCGCGGTAGATCCCGGCCTGCGGCGCACAGGGTGCGGCGGGCGGCATTTCGGCATCAATGCCGATCTGCGCCAGCGCATCGCGGTACTGCTGTTCGATCGCGGCGGGCAGGGCGTCCGGGTCCGCGCCAACGCGCGCGAAAGCGCGGCGCGCGGAGCCGTCGGGCAGCTCGATGGCGGCCAGCAGGAAGTGCTCCGCGCCCGGTTGCGGCTGGCCCCGGGCGCGGGCGTGGTGCTCGGCGCGCGTGCACAGCCGGTGCAGGGTGCGCATGTCGTTCAGGCGCTGGCGGATGTGTTGCAGCATGGGGAGGAGTCCTTCCATCATCCAGGGGGGGCGGGGCGCGTGGCCTGGGGAGAGAGCCGCTTGTGCGCCGCCTGCTTGCTGACGCCCAGGGCCTGGGCAATCTGCGCCCACGACCACCCCCGCTCCAGGGCGGTGGCCACGGCCGCCGCCTCCAGCCGGTCGGCCATCAGGCGCAAGGCCACCACGGCGGCCAGCGCGGCTTCGGGGTCGTCGTGCGGGGGCAGCTGCAGGGGCGGTGGGCTCGGCATTCGTCAACTGTAGTTGACGGAACTCGTATCGTCAACAAGGGTTGACGACAGGGCCGGGAGCCTGGCCCGTGGGCGGGGGCGCCGCGCCTGCGGGCTCCGCGCAGGCCAGCAACCACTGCCGGAAGCACTGCAGCGCATGCAGCTGCGTGCGGCCTTCAGGGTAGCAGAGCCAGTAACCCACCTCGCTCTGGTAGCCCCCGCGCTGGACGGCGGCGGCCAGCGGCTCGCGCACAAGGCCGGCGGTGATCTCGTCCTGCACCAGGCAGCGCGGCACCAGTGCCAGGCCCATGCCGGCCATCACCGCGCGGATCATGGTCTGGAACTGGTCGAACTGCGGGCCGGCCAGCGGGTCGAGCTGGCCCTGTACCCCGTGCGTCTCGCTCCAGCGCAGCCAGGCCTCGGGCACGGTCACATGGCGCAGCAGCGCGTAGCGCGCCACGTCGCGCGGGGTGTGGATGGGCCAGTCCGCCACCTTGGCGCGCGGCGCGATCAGGGCCACGTCGTTGCCCGTGATGTAGTGGGCGTGGGCGCCCGGCCAGTGGCCATCGCCGAACAGGATGGCGCAGTCGAGCTCGGGCCGCTCGAAGTTGTAGCTGTGCACGTACGGCACGAAGTGCAGCGTGACCTGCGGGTGCTGCTGCTGGAACTGCGGCAGGCGCGGAATGAGCCACTTGGCGGCGAAGGTGGGCAGGCTCGACAGGTGCAGCGCGCCGCCGCCGTCATCGCTGGTGATCAGCTCCAGGGTGGCGGCCTCCAGCTGCGCCAGCACGGCGCGCACGGCCTTCTCGTAGCGCTCGCCCGCGGGGGTCAGCGCCAGGCGCTTGCGGCTGCGCTCGAACAGCGGCACGCCCACCCAGGCCTCCAGTTCCTTCACCTGCTTGCTCACCGCGCTCTGCGTGAGGTGCAGGGCCTCGGCGGCCCGCGAGACGCTGCCGAAGCGCGTGACGGTGGAAAACGCCCGCAGCAGGTGCAAGGGGGGTGAAAGGCGGCGCAGGGAAGACATCGTAAGTTATCAAATCATTCCATATGGGAATGTTATCAGGCATATCCATTGCTTGGTAGGGCTCGTGGATTCCATTAATCTCAACCTACCCCATAGGAGAAATGTCCCATGCAACGCCGTCATCTGCTCTCAGCCCTGGCCACAGTATCTTTCGTTCCTGGAATAACTCTGGCGCAAGAAGGCAAGCCCCTGCGCATCATCGTGCCCTTTCCGCCCGGAGGCGCCACGGACATGACCGTGCGCAGCCTGCAGGAGTCGCTGGCCCGCATCCTCAAGCAGCCCGTGGTGCTGGAAAACCGCGGCGGCGCGGGGGGCTCCATCGGCATGGCCGAAGCCGCGCGCGCTCCGGCCGACGGCCTCACGCTGGGCGTGGCCACGCTGTCCACGCATGGCGTGAACCCCGCCGTCTACAGCAAGCTGCCCTACGACCCCATCAAGGACTTCGTGGGCGTGACCGAGATGGTGAAGGCCCCCGGCGTCGTGGTGGTGAACCCGGCCGTGCTGCCCGTCAAGGACTTTGCCGACCTCGTGAAGTACCTGAAGGCCCATCCCGGCAAGGTTTCGTATGCCACGCCCGGCAACGGCACCATCGGCCACATGTGGGGCGAGCTGTTCAAGAGCAGCACCGGCACGGCCATGGTGCACATTCCCTACCGCGGTGCGGGCCCGGCCGTCAACGACGTGCTGGCCGGCCAGGTGGCGGTGTATTTCGACCAGGTGGCTTCCTCGCTGCCGCACATCAAGTCCGGCAAGCTCAGGGCGCTGGCGGTGTCCTGGCCCGAGCGGCTTGACGTGCTGCCCGACGTCCCCACCTACGCACAGCTGGGTTTCGCCAACAACAACGACCCGTCCTGGTTCGGCCTGGTGGCTCCCGCGGGCACGCCCGCGGCCGCGGTGGACCGCATCCAGCAGGCCGTGGCCCAGGCGCTCAAGGAGCCCGCCGTGCGCGAGCGCCTGGCGGGACAGGGGCTGTACCCGTCGGGCACCACGTCCCGGGACTTCACGGCGCAGATCGCCCGCGAGATCGACAAGATGAAACGGGTGGCGGCCTTTGCGAAGGTGGCGCTGGATTGACATGGGCCCCCGCTGAGCCGCCTCGCGCGATCCGCCCCACGGGCGGTGGCGGGCCGGCGGCCAGGGGGAGCCCCATTTTCTTCGATACCGGGCCCCTGGGCCCGGCGGCCACAGCTGGAGGAGTCCGTCTCAGGGATAACCATGGTCTCCAACCGGTCCGGGCGGCTAGGCCGGCCGCCCCACTTTGCGCACACTCTGCCTATGCATGCCGCTTTGAAACTGATCAACCGACGATTCCAGCAGGCCCAGCCCGGTGCCACCGGTTCCCCCGGCACCCCGCTGGCGCCTGCGGCCTTCACCTACCTGCCCGGCACCACGGCGCTGGTGCTCGATTCGCCGCACAGCGGCACACAATACCCCGCCGACTTCGGCTCGGCCTGCGACCTGCCCACGCTGCGCCGCGCCGAGGACACGCACGTCGAGAAGATCTACGCCTTTGCCCCCGCGCTGGGCGTGGCCTGGGTCGAAGCCCACTTCCCCCGCATCTACCTCGATGCCAACCGCGACACGACCGAGCTCGACACCTCCCTGCTCGACGGCGAGTGGACCGGCCCCATCTCCACCGACCCCCAGGTGCTCAGCAAGGTGCGCCTGGGCAAGGGCCTGATCTGGAAGTTCACCGACGAGGGCGAGCCCATCTACAGCCGCCAGCTCACCGTGACCGAGGTGCGCGCGCGCATCGACCGCTGCTGGCGCCCCTACCATGCGGCCGTGGCCCAGGCCATCGACGCCGCCCATGCGCGCCACGGCTACAGCATCCACATCAACTGCCACTCCATGCCCGCCGTGGCAGGGCGCTTCGCCACCGAGTTCCCGGGGCTGGAGCACGCGGACTTCGTGGTGGGCGACCGCGACGGCACCACCGCCAGCCCGGCGCTGTCGGCGCTGGTGTGCGAGCACCTGCGCGGCTGTGGCTACAGCGTGGAATACAACCACCCCTACAAGGGCGTGGAGCTGGTGCGCCGCTACGGCAACCCCGCGCAGCACCGCCACAGCATCCAGGTCGAGATCAACCGCAAGCTCTACATGGACGAGGGCACGCTCGCCCAGCACCCCGAGGGCATGGCCCGGCTGCAGGCAGACCTGCAGAAACTGGTGCGCCTGCTGCTCGCACACGATCCGCGCTGACGCGGCGCGCAGGGGCGGGGCCATCCTAGAATCGAGGGCAGGCGCGACGCCAGACCGCAGCCAACCCTCAAGGAGACACCGCATGCGCATCCTCATTGCCGAAGACGACCAGGTGCTGGCCGATGGCCTGCTGCGCACGCTGCGGGCGTCGGGCGCCGTCGTGGATCACGTGGCCAGCGGCAGCGAGGCCGACGCGGCCCTGCTGACCAACAACGAGTTCGACCTGCTGATCCTGGACCTGGGCCTGCCCCGGATGCACGGGCTGGAGGTGCTCAAGAAGCTGCGCAGCCGGGGCTCGGCGCTGCCCGTGCTCATCCTCACCGCGGCCGACAGCGTGGAAGAGCGCGTCAAGGGCCTGGACTTCGGTGCCGACGACTACATGGCCAAGCCTTTCAGCCTGCAGGAGCTGGAGGCACGCGTGCGGGCCCTCACGCGCAGGGGCATGGGCGGCACCAGCAGCGCCATCAAGCACGGCCCGCTCGTGTACGACCAGGCCGGCCGCGTGGCCACCATCGACGGCAAGATGATCGAGCTGTCCGCCCGCGAACTGGGCCTGCTGGAAGTGCTGCTGCAGCGCGCGGGCCGCCTGGTGAGCAAGGAGCAGCTGGTGGAGCGCCTGTGCGAATGGGGCGAGGAGGTGAGCAACAACGCCATCGAGGTCTACATCCACCGCCTGCGCAAGAAGATCGAGGGCGGGCCCATCCGCATCGCCACCGTGCGCGGCCTGGGCTATTGCCTCGAAAAGATTCCAGGGTAGCTCCTGAAATGATAGCTGCTTGCGCTTTCTAGACGGGCGCCAGTGGCTCAAAGGGCTTGAAACCTTGAAAATCTTCCAGCGAGAGCAGCGCTCCCTCTTCGGCGAGATCCTTGACTGGATGCTCACGCCGCTGCTGCTGCTGTGGCCCGTGAGCCTGGCGCTCACCTGGCTCGTGGCCCAGGGTCTGGCCAACAAGCCGTTCGACCGGGCGCTGGAGTACAACGCCCATGCGCTGGCCCAGCTCGTGTCCGTGGTGGGCGGCAAGGTGCAGTTCAACCTGCCCCAGCCGGCCAGCGAAATCCTGCGCGCGGACGACTCCGACATCGTCTACTACCAGGTCATCGGCCCGGGGGGCGAATTCCTCTCCGGCGAACGGGAACTGCCCGAGCCCGCCAGCGACGAAGTGCCCCTGTCCGGCGAGGTGCGCCTGCGCGACGCCGAGATGCGCGGCATCGAGATCCGCGTGGCCTACATCTGGGTGCGCCTGCCGCTGGAGGGCACGCCCGTGGCGCTGGTGCAGGTGGCCGAGACGCGCGAAAAGCGCAGCGTGCTGGCCACCGAGATCATCAAGGGCGTGATGCTGCCGCAGTTCGTCATCCTGCCGCTGGCGGTGCTGCTGGTGTGGCTGGCGCTCGCGCGCGGCATCCAGCCGCTGAACCAGCTGGAGCAGCGCATCCGCGCGCGCAACCCCGACGACCTCTCGCCGCTGGACGACCGCACCGTGCCGCTCGAGGTCGCGCCGCTGGTCTCGTCGGTGAACGACCTGCTCACGCGCCTGAACGACTCGCTGGCCACGCAAAAGCGTTTCCTGGCCGACGCGGCGCACCAGCTCAAGACCCCGCTGGCGGGCCTGCGCATGCAGGCCGACCTGGCCCAGCGCGAAGGCACCAGCACCGAAGAGCTCAAGCGCTCGCTGCAGCAGATCGGCCGCTCCAGCATCCGCGCCACGCACACCGTGAACCAGCTGCTCGCATTGGCGCGCGCGGAAGGCAGCGGCGTGGGCATCGCGCGCCAGCCCTGCGACCTGGCGCGCCTCGTGATCGAGGTGGTGCGCGACTCGGTGCCGCGCGCGCTCGAAAAACACATCGACCTGGGCTACGACGGCGCCGAGCCCGGCTCACCCGGCGTGCTGCTGGACGGCAACCCCACGCTGCTCAAGGAACTGGTGCGCAACCTGCTCGACAACGCCATCAACTACACGCCTTCCACCCCCGCCAAGCCCGGCGTGGTCACGGCCCACGTGCTGGCCGATACCTTCGGCCACGTGCTGCTGCTGCAGGTGGAAGACTCCGGCCCCGGCGTGCCCGAGGCCGAGCGCGAGCTGGTGTTCCAGCCCTTTTACCGGGCGCTGGGCAGCGAGGCCGACGGCTCGGGCCTGGGCCTGCCCATCGTGCTGGAGATCGCACGCAAGCACGGGGCCGAGGTCACGCTGGAAGACGCGCGCCCTGGCCACCACCCGCCCGGTGCGCGTTTCAGCGTGCGGTTCGCGGCGCGGGATGTGGTGGCGGGGTCCTGAGCCAGGCCGGGTGCACCCCGCCGCACGGCCTTTCGCGCTGCGGCACATTCCGCGCCGGAATGGGATGAGTTCCAAACGTCGTTAGCCAGCCCGGCCATGCCTCTCCAGAATGGGCCGCACATGCCGCGAGGCGAGGAGAGGACCACGATGACGACGATGAAACGGCGCAAGCTGCTGATCTCCACCGCCGCTGCCTGCCTGGGAGGTGCTGCCCAGGCGCAATCCGCCCCGGTGTCCACGGGCAGCGCACGGCCCCTGCGGCTGCTGGTGCCCTTTGCCGCGGGCGGCGCCACCGACATCACGGCGCGCGCCCTCGCCGGTCCGCTGTCGCAGTTGCTGGGTGCACCCGTGGCCGTGGAGAACCGCCCCGGCGCGGCCGGTGCCACCTGCATGGCCGAGGTCGCTGCCGCCGCGCCCGACGGCGCCACGCTGGGCGTGGCCACGCTGTCCACCCATGGCGTGAACCCAGCCGTCTACAAACACCTGCCCTACAACGCGCTGGACGGCTTCACCCCCGTCACCGAGATCGTCAAGGCCCCGGGCGTGCTGGTGGTGCACCCCGGCCTGCCGGTGCGCGATTTCGCGCAGTTCATGCAGCACCTGAAGGCACGGCCGGGCCAGCTGGCCTATGCCTCGCCGGGCAACGGCACCATCGGCCACATGTGGGGCGAGCTGCTCAAGAGCAGTGCCAATGTGCGCATGGACCACCTGCCCCAGGCGGGCGCCACGGCAGCACTGGCCGAGGTGCTGGCGGGCCGGGTGCCGGTGTACTTCGACCAGGTGGCGTCGTCGCTGCCGCACATCCAGGCCGGCCGTTTGCGGGCCCTGGCCGTGTCGTGGAGCCGGCGCCTGGCCCTGCTGCCCGAGGTGCCCACCTACGCCGAGCTCAGCCTGTTCTCGAACAACGACCCGTCCTGGTTCGGCCTGGTGGCCCCTGCGCACACGCCGGCCGCCACGGCGCGGCGGCTGCGCGACGCGGTGGCCACGGTGTTGCGCGAGCCCGCGGTGCTGGCGCGCCTGGGAGAGCAGGGGCTGTTTGCCTCGGGCAGCCTGCCGGACGAGTTTGCCGCGCAGATCCGCAAGGAGGTCGAGAAGATGCGGCGCGTCAGCCGGTTTGCGCGCATCACGCTCGGCAAGGACGCAGCGTGACGGCTATGCCGCAGGCGCATGCGGCGGACGCAGCGCGCGAAGGGACATCAACGCCATGAAGAGAAAGCCATTCTGGGTGGGCGCGCGGTACACCCCCAGCGCGCCCAGCACCTGCGCCGCCACGCCCGCGAGTTCCCAGCCGTCGGTCTCGTCCGCTTCCCAGCGCGGCACCGTCAGGGGCGCAAAGCCGCGCTCGTCGCCCCACTCCCACACTGCGGGAATGCGGGCCACCACCTGGGGGTCGTTGTGGAAATTGGCCCAGGCCCACAGCCAGGTGCCGCTGGTCCGGGAAATCGATCCGATGAATTCAATGTCCGCCACCAGCCGCGGCACGCCGGCGTGCGAGAAGGTGAGCGTGCCCTGCACCTGGTCATAGTCCCAGCGCTCGAAGCGCGAGATGCCGTGGTCCGTCTCCAGGGCATCCTGCTTGCCCACCAGGGCCTGGTGGCTTTCGGTGACCGCGTCCACCCAGGCGTCGTGCGGCGCATCCGCCATGGCGCCGACACTCTGCGCCATGGAGTCCTGGTAGCAGTGGTGGCAGATGATCTGCAGGTCCAGGCAGTCCTCGTTGCGCTCGTTCCACTCGCCGCCCTCCCGCTCCAGGGCTGCCTGGCAACTGGCGCACCAGGCGTCGGGAAAGGGGCAGTCCGGCGCCGGCATGTCGCAGAACCAGCGCTGCGCCGGCTGGCGGCACAGGTGCCCGCAGACGTAGGTGGCGGTGGCTTCGCCGTGGCGGTTGCAGTGGATGGCGGAGAGTTCTTCGGTCATGGCGCGGGGCTCGCGAAAGGAGGGGCGGAATCGAAGGATGGGCGCGGAACGCCGGGCGCGACCGCCAGCGCGGCCACCACGGTTCAGCCGCAGGCGCGCATCGTCTTGCCGGCCATCGCCGTGCGCAGGGCGTCCAGCTGGGGGCGCAGCGATTCGGTCACGGCGGGCAGTCGCAGCGTGAAACCTGCCATGTCCGGCCGCTCCTGCACCACGCGGGCCGTGCGCACGCCCTTGCCGCCCAACGTGGCCAGCTCGCGCTCGGCGGCCTCCTTCGAGGCGAAGCGGCCCAGCGAAAGGCCGAATTCCAGGGTGCCGCCCGCGCGGTCGTGGTCGACCTTGCGGGCACGCAGTTCGGCCCGTTTCCTGTCCAGCGTTTCCAGGTCCTCGAAGCGGCCCATGTAGACCATCCAGCGGCCCGGCACGGGCGTGGGCTCGAGCAGCCAGCTGCCCTGGGGCAGGTTGGCGGCGGCGGCGCGCAGGGCGTCGGCCTGGCGTTCGTCGAACACGCCCGCCTGAAGGCATTCGCCGGTGTCGGGCGGGGTGGGGGCCTCGGCGGAAGCCGCAGCCGCTGCGCTGGGGGCGGCGGGCGCCGCGGCGGGGGCCTTGCCGGAGTTCACCCGCAGGATCTGCAGCGTCTCGGGCCGTATCTGCTGGTCCATGCGCTGGGGCTCGGCCTGCTCCTCGGGGGCGAAGCCCCAGTCCCGAAGCAGCCCCTGCGACCACGCGTAATAGCCCGCGTTGGCCAGCAGCAGCGCGATCACGGCAAGTCGCAGCATGGGGCCCCTTCCTTGTTTTCCCGCCGGTTGTCCATGGGGTTGCGCGTCCTCGTCCCCGCCCGCGTGGCGGGCCCGCCGAGGGCCAGGGCCGCCATGGAACGGGCGTCGCCAGGCCACGACGGGCAGCCTCCGCCCCGATGGAGAGGCGCGGCGCGGCTCAGGGGGGGCTCCCCAGCTCTTGCACGGCGCTGGGCCGCACGCTGATCTCGGAACTGGTGATCGCCTGCATGCCGCCGGCCGTGTGCACCAGGAGCGCGCCGTCTTCGCCCACGCCGTGGGCCGTGCCCGCGGTGCCGTCGCTCAGGGCCACGGCACGGCCCTGCAGCACGTCGCGGGCCGCGAAACGTGGCTGCATGGGGCCAAAGCCGTAGCCTTCGAACGAGCGCAGCATGCCGATCAGCGGCGGCACGATGCGCAGCAGGGCGGCGGGTGCGTCCAGGCCGGGCTCCACGTCCTGCAGGCTGCCCGGCGGCATGCTCATGCCTTCGCTGCCACGCGGCAGCACGTTGATGCCGATGCCCACGACCACGTAGCGCGCCGTGCCGGCTGGCCCCTGCGGGGACGGCGCGGCCCCCTGGAGCGCCACGAAACTGGCCGTCTCGACCAGGATGCCGCCCAGCTTGCGGTCGCCACCCGCGCCGCCCAGCCAGAGGTCGTTGGGCCATTTCAGGCCCACGCGGGCGGCCTGGCCCGCACCCAGCGGCGGCAGCACGGGCTGCAGGCTCTCGGCCACGCTCACGCCCACGGCGAGCGACAGCCCCGACCAGTCGCGCGGCGCGAGCGGCAGGCCCAGGGACATCATCAGCGAAGACCCCACATCGCTCTGCCACGCCCGCCCCATGCGGCCCCGACCGGCGGTCTGCTGCTCCGCCACGAGCAGCGTGGGCTCGCACTGGCCGGCGCGGGCGCGGCGCATGAGTTCGGTGTTGGTCGAGTCGATGCTGGGCAGCACCTCGACGGTAAAACCGGGTAACAGCGGTGACACCGCCTCCCACACGGCCTCGGCGGGCCAGCGGATGGGGGCGGCGGTCACTGGCGGCGGCCTTTCCGGGCGCCGGGCTGGAGGTTCCCTGGGACTGGCTGGGTGGCCTTGGCGGTTTTGGTCGGTTTGGCGGGCAGGGCGGGCTTTGTGGCCGCCTTGGCGGGGCTGCGCGGCACCGGCGGCGCCCAGCCGCGCTTGGGCGCGAGCAGCGTGCCGCGGCAGTTGTCGCTGCCGCACCAGCAGGGGTATTCCGCCTTCAGCTTGGGCGTGTAGCGCTCTTCGATGATCAGCCCGTAGTCGTAGTTCAGCTCTTCGCCCGCCTTGATATTGCGCAGCGCCGTGATGAAAATGCGGCCGTCCCGTTCGTCGGCGTAGCAGTTGGGGTTGCAGCTGTGGTTGATCCAGCGCGAGGAATTGCCGCCGAACTTTGCGTCGATCACGCGGTCTTCATCCACGTGGAAGTAGAACGTGTGGTTGGGCTGCAGGGGGTCGTGCGGGTGGCGGTCCTGCGCCTCCTGCCAGGTGATGACCTCGCCGGTGTACTCCACCAGCACCTCGCCCTCGGCGATGTCCTGGGCGGCGAACACGCCGTTGCCATGGACGCCCGAGCGCCGGGTCTGGATGCGGCGTCCCGGTGCGGCGGTGGGGGCGGCGGGCGAGGCAAAGCGGGGCATGGCAAAAACTCTGTTAACTTGATAGTGCACACATGTGTGCGTGCGCGTGTATGCGCGCGAAACCCGAATTGTAGGAGCGACCGGGCCGGAACCGGGCGCTCAGAACGAACGACGACGATGACAGGCAAGAGCCCCAAATGACCAAGACCCTGGTAATTGCAGAGAAACCCTCCGTGGCGCAGGACATCGTGCGCGCGCTCACCCCCGTGGCGGGCAAGTTCGACAAGCACGACGACCACTTCGAGAACGACCGCTACGTGGTCACCAGCGCCGTGGGTCACCTCGTGGAGATCCAGGCGCCCGAGGAATTCGACGTGAAGCGCGGCAAGTGGAGCTTTGCCCACCTGCCCGTGATCCCGCCATACTTCGACCTGAAGCCCGTGGACAAGACCAAGACGCGCCTGAACGCGGTGGTCAAGCAGGCCAAGCGCAAGGACGTGACGCAACTCATCAACGCCTGTGACGCGGGCCGCGAGGGCGAGCTGATCTTCCGCCTGATCGAGCAGTACGCCGGCGGCGCCAAGCCCCTGGGCAAGCCCGTCAAGCGCCTGTGGCTGCAGTCCATGACGCCCCAGGCCATCCGCGACGGCTTCGACGCACTGCGCACCGAGCAGCAGATGGCGGGCCTGGCCAGCGCCGCGCGCAGCCGCAGCGAGGCCGACTGGCTGGTGGGCATCAACGGCACGCGCGCCATGACGGCGTTCAACTCGCGCGACGGCGGGTTCTTCTTGACCACCGTGGGCCGCGTGCAGACGCCCACGCTGTCGCTGGTGGTGGAGCGCGAGGAAAAGATCCGCAAGTTCGTGAGCCGCGACTACTGGGAAATCCACGCCACCTTCGGCGCGCAGGCCGGCGAGTACCCCGCCAAGTGGTTCGACCCCAAGTGGAAGAAGGGCGAGGACGTGGAGATGCGCGCGGACCGCGTGTGGTCCGCCGCCGAGGCCACGGCCATCGCCAACGCCGTGCGCGGCCAGCAGGCCACCGTCACCGAAGAGAGCAAGCCCACCACGCAGGCGTCGCCCCTGCTGTTCGACCTGACCAGCCTGCAGCGCGAGGCCAACGGCAAGTTCGGCTTCTCGGCCAAGACCACGCTGGCGCTGGCGCAAAGCCTGTACGAACGCCACAAGGCCCTGACCTACCCGCGTACCGACTCGCGCGCGCTGCCCGAGGACTACCTGCCCGTGGCCAGGCAGACCTTCGAGATGCTGGCCGACAGCGGCATGCGCCACCTCGCGCCGCACGCCGCCACGGCGCTGAGCAACAACTACGTGCGCCCGTCCAAGCGCATCTTCGACAACAGCAAGGTGAGCGATCACTTTGCCATCATCCCCACGCTGCAGGCCCCCAGCGGCCTCTCCGACGCCGAGCAGAAGCTGTACGACCTGGTCGTGCGCCGCTTCATGGCGGTGTTCTTCCCGAGCGCCGAATACACCGTCACCACCCGTATTTCCACGGTGGCGCCCCACAGCTTCAAGACCGAAGGCAAGGTGCTGGTCAGGCCCGGCTGGCTGGCCATCTACGGCAAGGAAGCCGCCGATGAGGTGGAAGGTGGCAAGGACGGCGACAAGGGCCAGAACCTCGTGCCCGTGAAGCCCGGCGAAAGCGTCAACACCCTGGCAGCCGACCCCAAGGGCCTCAAGACCAAGCCGCCCGCCCGCTACTCCGAAGCCACGCTGCTGGGCGCCATGGAAAGCGCCGGCAAGCAGATCGACGACGACGAACTGCGCGAGGCCATGCAGGAAAAAGGCCTGGGCACGCCTGCCACGCGCGCGGCCATCATCGAAGGCCTGTTGACCGAAAAGTACATGCTGCGCGAAGGCCGCGAAATCATTCCCACGGCCAAGGCCTTCCAGCTCATGACGCTGCTGCGCGGGCTGGAGGTCGAGGAACTGTGCCGCGCGGACCTGACCGGCGAATGGGAGTTCAAGCTCTCGCAGATGGAAAAGGGCCAGCTCAGCCGCGAATCCTTCATGGCCGACATCGCCGCCATGACCGAGCGCATGGTCAAGAAGGCCAAGGAATACGACCGCGACACCATCCCCGGCGACTACGCCACGCTCGAATCGCCTTGCCCCAACTGCGGTGGTGTGGTGAAAGAGAACTACCGCCGCTTTGCCTGCGTGGGCAAGCCTGGTGCCGAGGGTTGCGGCTTCAGCTTCGGCAAGTCGCCAGCCGGCCGCACCTTCGAGACGGCCGAGGCCAACGCCTTGCTGCGCGACAAGAAGATCGGCCCGCTGGAGGGTTTCCGCTCCAAGGCCGGCTGGCCCTTCACCTCCGAGATCGTCATCAAGTACGACGACGAGGCGCACAACTACAAGCTCGAATTCGACTTTGGCGACGACAAGAAGGGCGAGGAATCGGGCGAGCTCGTGGAGTTTGAAGACGCCGCGCTCGGCCCCTGCCCCATCTGCGGATCGGAAGTGCACGAGCACGGCAGCAACTACGTGTGCAGCAAGGCCGTGCCCACCGCCGCGCAGCCCACGCCCAGCTGCACCTTCAAGAGCGGCAAGATCATCCTGCAGCAGCCCGTGGAGCGCGAGCAGATGCACAAGCTGCTGGAGACGGGCAAGACCGACCTGCTCGACAAGTTCGTGAGCATGCGCACGCGCCGCGCCTTCAAGGCCCACCTGGCATGGGACAAGGAGGCGGGCAAGGTCAACTTCGAGTTCGCACCGAGCAAGTTCCCGCCGCGCCCAGGCGCTGCTGCAAAAACAGTAGCTGCCAAGGCTGGAAAGACAAGCGCTGCAGCCAAAAAGTCCGCCAAACCTGCCGCCGCCAAGAAAGCCCCGGCCACCAAGACCGCCGCTGCCAAGGCACCGCGCAAGGCCGCAGCCGGCAAGGCCCCCAGCGCCGCCCTGGCCGCCGTGATCGGCGCCGAGCCCGTGGCCCGGCCCGAGGCCGTCAAGAAGATGTGGGAATACATCAAGGCAAACAACCTGCAGGACCCCAAGGACAAGCGCACCATCGTCGCCGACGACAAGCTGCGCGCCGTGTTTGGCAAGGACAGCGCGGGCATGTTCGAGCTGGCGGGCATTCTGGGCAACCACCTGGGTGGCGAAGGATGAAGCCACGCGCAGCATCCGCAGCATCGCCTGTGTGGGGCTTCTGGCGCACCGCGCTGGTGGCTCTCGCGGTCGTTGGCGCGCTGGGGGGCTGCAGCAGTACGACAGGTTCTGCGCGCTCCAGCGACCCCGCGAGCCCGCAGCAACCGCAGGGTGCCAGCGGCGTCACCGTGTTTGGCGATATCGATGTGGGCGTATCGCGGGAGCGCACGCGCTGACGCGGGGTGTGCTGCCTTGCAGGCCGTCCCCGCTGAACCTGCCGAACCTGCGCGGAGCCAGCCTTTCCGCCCCCACGGTCGATGATGGAACCTGAACCGCAGGGGAACGAATGATGGGCGAACCCGCGCTGTCCTTGCAGATCGCCACCACGGTGCACCACCGCATCCACACCGTCACCGTGCGCATGGATTCGGTGGGCTGGGTGGTGTCGGGCACCAAGCATTTGGTCACGCCCGGCGGCGGGCACCGCTACCCCAGCGGGCGGGTGTTCGTGCTGCCGTGCGGCGCGCAGTGGGAGGTGGTCAACGACCCGGCGCCCCAAGGCCGCTATGTGGCGCGGCTGCTGTGTTTCGCGCCCGAGCTGGTGGCGCAGTTCCACCGCCAGTTCGGCCAGTTCGCGGCCATTCCACCAGTGCAAGGCTGCGCGGGCCTCGCGGCCGACGCCGCCTTTGAAGACAGTTTCATGCGCGCCGTGGCCGCGCTGGAGAGCGAAGCCAGCTCGCAGGCGCTGCGCGAACACCGCGCGCTCGAAGTGCTGCTGATGCTGGCTGAGGCGGGCATCGTCTTCGCCCCGCCCGGCGAGCTGGGCTGGGCCGAACGCGTGCGCCGCCTGGTGGCCCCCAGCCCGCAGGCCGACTGGACGGTGGAGCGCATCGCCAGCGCCTTTGCCACCAGCGCCAGCACCCTGCAGCGCCGCCTGGCGCAAGAGGGCGAAACCGTGAGCCAGTGCCTGCGCGACGTGCGGCTAGAGACGGCGCTGGTGCTGCTGCAAAGCTCCGCGCTGCAGGTGTCCGAGATCGCAGCGCGTTGCGGCTACGAGTCGCACAGCCGCTTCAGCGCGGCCTTCCGCGAACGCTTTGGCTTTCCGCCCTCGCAGCTGCGGCCCTGATTCCTGCGGCTGACGCGCAGCGCACAGCCATTGACGCCACCGGGCCAATGCGAAGGCGCGGCGCGCAGCACCATCAAGCCCTTGTTTCACACCGCTACTGCAAGGAGCTTTTCAGATGCCCCACCCACTTTCGCGCCCTCTTCGCGTTGGCACCGCCATCGCGGCACTCGCCACGATCGGCTTGGCCCCAGCCGCCCACGCCCAGGCATTCACCCTCAGCAGCCCCGACTTTGCGGCGGGCAGCACACTGCCCCAGCGGTTTGAGTTCAAGGGCTTTGGCTGCGCGGGCGACAACCAGTCGCCCGCCCTGCGCTGGAGCGGCGCGCCTGTGGGTACACAGAGCTTTGCCGTCACCGCCTACGACCCCGATGCCCCCACAGGCTCGGGCTGGTGGCACTGGTCGGTGGTCAACATCCCCGCCAGCACCACCGAGCTGCGGCCCGACGCGGGTGCTGCCGGTGGCGCCAAGCTGCCCGCAGGCGCCAGTCATGTGCGTATCGACTACGGCGTGGCGGCCTGGGGCGGCACCTGCCCGCCCGAGGGCGATGCGCCGCACCGCTACATCTTCACCGTGCACGCGCTCAAGGTGCCGCGCCTGGACTTGCCTGCCGACGCCACCGCCGCGCTGGCCGGCTACATGATCAACGCCAACAGCCTGGGCAAGGCCACGCTCACGGCGCGCTATGGGCGCCCTGCGGCCAAAGGCAAGCAGCCGTGATACCGCGTGGTCGGGTGGGCGTCGTGATGTTTTAAGCTTGGTGGTCACCCACCACACCACAGGCCCACCCCATGCGCAGCACCCGCGAACGCACCCTCTGGTCCATCCTGGCCGCACTGCTGCTGGCCGCCGCAGCCGCCGCATGGTGGACGGCCGACCAGTGGCTGCCCCACGCCGGGCCGTGGACCGAGCAGGCCTGGAAGAAGATCACCCGCCCCGGCCCCGACACCTTGCCGCCCGGCAAGCAGCAGCCCGCCGCACAAGCCCGCGCTGCGCACGGCGGCGCGTCCGAGCCCGCGGCCCCGCAGCCGCGCAAGTGCGTGAAGGACGGCCGCACCACCTACACCGACCAGCCCTGCCCCAAGGGCACGCAGGAGCTGCCGGTGGATGGCGCCGTGACCTCGCTGCCCCGCGCGCAGTAAGTTCATGAAGGTGGCGGGCAGCGGCAGGCCCGCCGGTGTGAGGCATGTCGCTTTTTTCCTAGCCCGCCAGGGGGCTGCGCGGATTCAATCGGTGCATTGATTCACTACCCAGGGCCTCTCTCCTTTTCTTTGGGGGGCCGCATGCACCGATGCAAAAACACACACACCTGCGCACCTTTTTTCTTTTGCTGGCCCTCGTGGGCCTGGCCGTCCCCTGGTACTTCAATGGGGTGTACTTTCTGGCGGGCGGCAGCGTGATGCCCGATGTCTTCTGGCGGGATGCGTTTGCCAATGCACTCACCACCGGCATCACCCTCGACGTGTACCTGGCCGCCGTGGCGTTCTCGGCCTGGGTGGCGGCAGACCGCAGCCTGGGTGCGTGGCGCTGGGCTTACATCGCGGCCTGCTTTTGCATTGGCCTCGCGTTTGTGATGCCGCTCTACCTGGCTCAGCGCTTGCGCGTGGGCTCCAAGGGTGGGGCAGGCTGATTCGGCAGGGCCTGCGCGCCGATCTGCAAGGGCCAGTGCGCGGTGAGCGGGCTGCGCGTGCCTTGCACCAGAGCCTGCAGCGGGTGGCCCGCCAGCCTGCGCACATCGCGCCCCATGTGCGACTGGTCGTAGTACCCCTGGCCGGCGGCCAGGTCCACCACCGGGCCGCCGGGCGCGGCGAGGGCGTTGCCCAGCGTGCGGTTCAGCCGCGCAATCACCTGAAACTGCTTGGGCGCCATGCCCCAGTGCGCCGCAAAGCGCCGCTCAAACTGCCGCTGGCCCAGGCCCATGCGCTGGTGGCCTGATTCCGCGCCCGTGGCGTCGGCGCTGGCCGCCTGCAGCAAGGCCAGGGCTTGCCGCCGCCATGCATCACAAGGCGACGGCGGTGCGGCCAGCTGCCGGACGAACTGGTGCAGCACCGTAAGCCGTGTGGCATCGTCTGCCGCCGCCAGCACGCCATGCTCCACCTCTGCCCATTGCGGGCCCACCAGTTCCGCCAGCGGCCGTAGCGTGTTCACCAGCCCGCGTGCACTGCCAAACAGCGCCGCGGCGGCCTCAGGCTGCAGCACCAGCCCCACGGCCCGCACCGGTCCGCCGTGTTCGTACACCGTGGCCGTGGTGCTGGCGCTGATCCAGGCCGACGGCGGCACCAGCGCGCCCCGGCACCGCACCTGCCCGGCCAGCCGCACCACCAGCATGCTCGACACCATCGCCGGGAAATGCGACTGCGCCAGTTCCGCAGGGGCATCGATCACCACCGCTGCCATCAACCAGGGCTGTAGATCGGAGGGGAGGGGCACAAGACGCTGCATGCCCGGATTCTGCACACCGGCGATGTGCTGGCAGGAACACCCGTCCAGCCACGCGCGCGACATGCGCCTGCCGCACCGCCCGGCTATCCTTTCCGCTTCACCAGCCCACCACCGCATCCCCCGCCACGCAACATGCAGTCAGCACCCACCCGCTCCCTTCCCCTGGCCGGGGCCACCAACTTCCGCGATCTGGGCGGCTACGCCGGCCATGGCGGGCGCACCGTCAAATGGCGGCGCATCTTCCGCTCGGACCACCTGGCGGGCCTCACCGCGCAGGACCGGGCCCTGCTGGCCGAGCTGGGCGTGGCCCGCGCGGTGGACTTTCGCGGCCAGGCCGAAAGCGCCGCGTATGCCTACGCGCTGCCGGGCATCAGCTACCACCCGCTGGCCATCGAGCCCACGGTGGTGCAGCGCGCGCTGGAACTGCAGCGCACCGGCCGCCAGCTCACCGCGCAAGACGCCGTGGCGCTGATGCAGGACACCTACCGGGGCTTTGTGCACGACAACGCGCATCGATTTGCCGAGCTGTTCCGCCTGCTGCTCGATGAAGGCAGCGCCACCCCGCTGGTGTTCCACTGCACCGCGGGCAAGGACCGCACAGGCTTTGCCGCCGCCCTCATCCTGCTGGCGCTGGGCGTGCCGCGCGAGGTGGTGATGCAGGACTACCTGCTCACCAACACCCTCTACCGCCGCCCCGAGGGGTTGGCCAGCCACGCGCCCGACGAAGTGCTGGCCGTGCTGTGGCGTGTGCAGGAGGAGTTTCTCAATGCAGCCCTGCACATGGTGGACACCGAGTTCCAGGGCGTCGATGCCTACCTGCGCGACGTGCTGGGCGTGAGCGCGGCGGCCCGGCAGGCGCTGGCCGCCCGCTACCTCGAACAGCCCTGACGCCGCCTTTCAGGCGCCCACCAGGGAATCGCCCCCTTACGCCAGGTGCGCCAGCAGATGGCGCCAGAAGTTCAGGCGCGCCTCCAGGGTCGAGACGAGGATGTGTTCCTGCAGCGTGTGGGCGCCGTCGCCGTCGGCACCCAGCCCGTCGAGTGTGGGCACCCCCAGGGCCGAGGTGAAGTTGGCGTCGCTGCCGCCGCCGGTCATGGGCGCATCTTCGAGCGCGAAGCCCGCATGCCGGGCCGACGCCTTGGCGCGGTCCAGCAGGGCCACCACGGCCTCGCTCTTGACCATGGGCGGGCGGTTCACCTCGACCTCGATGTCGAGTTCCATGTCCGCGCCCACCGGGCGCAGCGCTTGCATCTTGTGCACCAGCTCGTCGGCGGCCTGCAGGTCGGGAAGGCGAAAGTCCACCACGCAGCGGCACTGCGCCGGCACCGTGTTGGTGGCGGTGCCACCTTCGATGGTGCCCACGCTCACCGTCACGCCGCGCGCGTAGTCGGTCATGGCCTCTAGCGCCAGGATCTGGTGCGCCATTTCGCGGATCGCGCTGCGGCCTTTTTCATGCGCCACGCCCGCATGGGCCGCATGGCCCTTCACGCCCAGGCGCAGCATGCCCGTGCCCTTGCGCGCGGTCACGCATCTGCCGCCATTGGCACGGGCAGGCTCGCAGACCAGGGCGTAGCGGGCATTGTGCGCAAAACGCTCGATGTGCACACGCGAAGCGTGGCTGCCGGTTTCTTCGTCGGGCACGACCACGAAGTCGATCGGCATTGCGCTGGCGCCGGCGGCCGCCAGGTCGCGCAGGGCCGTCATGGCCAGGTAGATGCCTGCCTTCATGTCGTAGCCGCCGGGGCCGTAGAAGCGGTCGCCCTCGATGCGGCAGGGGTTGTCGCTCAAGGTGCCCACCGGGTGCACGGTGTCCGAGTGGCCCAGGACCAGCAGCCCGGGGCGCGTGTCGCCGGCTGCGCGGTTGGTCACGTGCAGCAGCGGCCCCACGCGCTCGCCCAGTGGCGTCACGGTGGCCTGCAGTCCGCCTTCCAGGGCATAGCGGGCCATGTCGGCCACCATGGCCGCCACGCCCGCGGGCGAGCTGGTGGGTGACTCGCACTGCATCCAGGCGGTGATGCCGTCAATGAGCGTCTGTGTCGTGGCGGAGGTGGTCATGGCGGTGCAAGGTGGGACAGGGTGGTTCGGGGGCTCCGCCTGCTTCCCGCAGGACGGAGGGCTGAGGTCGAGGAGGTGCAGGCGGCGGGCGTCAGGCCGTGTGCTCGCCGGCCAGCCGGGCCAGTTGTGCAGCGTCGGGGAGGTGGCCGTGGAACCAGAGGTGCGCGCAGACGGCCGACATGGCCTTGCCATCGTGGCCAATGCCCGCCACGGTGTGCAGCTGCCAAGCCAGCGGCAGGCCGCGGCGCGCGGCCTCGGCCCGGGCGGTGGCGTAGTAGTTCAACGCGCGGGCATAGCGGTGCGGGCCCTGGCGCAGTGCCGCCGGTTCGGACGGCAAGTGCACGTCGGCCGTGGCGATGTCCTGGTCGCCCGCCAGGATGGTCAACGGGTAGGCGAACAGGCGCGCCAGGCTGCCGGTGTCCGCGGGGGTGCCGGCCAGGCCTTCGGGGAACGGCAGCTCCAGCAGCGGCAGCGTGTACCAGCCGGGGTTGCCCGCGGCCACACCGGCAAAGGTGCCGGGCGTGAGCACGCTCATCAGCCGGTGCACGAACTGCCCGCCGGCGGAGTGGCCGAACAGGTACAGCGGCTGCGTGGTCAACACGCCCGATGCCTTGAGCTCATCGACCAGCCGCGTCACGACGGTGTACGACCAGTGCCCGGGTGGGTTCGCCGGAGCCGTGTCGGCGTGGGCTTCGCGGTCGGCGGTGGCCAGCAGGTTGCCGTTGTTGTAGCTCACCACGTCGGGCCACTGCGCGTTCGAGAACGTGGGCGCGATGATGACCAGGCCATGCTCGTCGGCGGCGGGCATCCAGAAGTCGCGGTAGTCGTCGCCGTTGCGCATCACGCCGTGCTGCACCAGCACGATGGGGCTGTGGTCCGTGGCGTGTGCGGGCCGGTAGGTGTTCAGCGTGATGGAGCGGCCACCGGGCAGGGGGCTGTTGCTGTAGTCCACCGCGTGGCGGCCCACCCGCTGCACGGCGTCGCGCAGCGATTGCAGAGGAAGTTCGTTGGGCATAGGCAAGAAATGGGGCAGGGCAGCAGGCGGGGCGACATTGCCGTTGTCAGGCCGCTGCGGTGTTCAGGTGGCAGGCCGACCAATGGCCGGGGGCGATGGCTTCGAGCGCCGGTGCTTCCTCGCGGCAGCGGGCCATGGCGTGCGGGCAGCGCGGGTGGAAGGTGCAGCCCGGTGGCGGTTTCAGTGGCGAGGGAATCTCCCCCTGGATCGGCACGAACACGCGCTTGCGCCGCTCCAGGTTCGGCACCTCGGCCATCAGCGCCTGGGTGTATGGATGGTTGGCGCGCGCAAAAATCTCGGCCGTGGTCGAGATCTCGACGATCTTGCCCAGGTACATGATGGCCACGCGGTCCGAGATGTGGCGCACCACACCGAGGTCATGGCTGATGAAGAGGGAGGTCAGGCCGTGCTGGGCACGCAGGTCCATGAACAGGTTGATCACCTGCGCCTGGATCGACACGTCCAGCGCCGCGACCGGCTCATCGCAGACCAGGAAGCGGGGCGACACCATCAGCGCCCGGGCAATGCCCACGCGCTGGCGCTGCCCGCCCGAGAGCTGGTGCGGCAGGCGGGTGCGGTACTCGGCGGCCAGGCCCACTTCGGCCAGCGCCCTGTCGACGCGTGCCGGTATTTCGCCGGCGGGCGCGAGTTTGTGCACGTGCAGCGCCTCGCCCAGGATCTGGTGCAGCCGCTGGCGCGGATTGAGCGAGGCCTGGGGGTCCTGAAACACCATCTGCACGCCCAGTGTGTAGGCCAGTCTGGCGGCCCGGTCCAGGCCGTCCACGGCGGCGCCCTGGTACAGCAGTTCGCCTTCGGTCTGGCGGTGCAGGCCGGCGACGATGCGGCCAAGCGTGGACTTGCCGCAGCCGGACTCCCCCACGAGGCCCAGCACCTCGCCCTGCGCAATCGCCAGGCTCACGCCGTTGACGGCATGCACGGTGCGCGGCTCGGGCTTCTTGCCGGCCAGCTCGAACACGCGCCCGATCAGGTCCTGCCTTTTGACAAAGCGCTTGTACACATTGCGCAATTCGATGACGGGAGGTGGTGCGGTGTGGCTCATGCGGCAGGGTCCAGGGCAACGAGGGGGGCAAAGCAGCGGTAGGTACGCCCATTCACCGTGGTGTTCTCCGGTTCGCCCGTGGCGCATTGCGCCAGGGCGTGCGCGCAGCGCGGCGCAAAGGCGCAGCCGGCGGGGCGGTTGCCCAGCATCGGCGCCATGCCGCTGATCTGCCGCAGGCGTCCGCCGGGCAGGGCGGCGCCGGGCAGCGAATCGAGCAGGCCACGGGTGTACGGGTGCACCGGGGCATCCAGCACCTCATCCACCGGGCCGGACTCGACGATCTTGCCCGCGTACATCACCGCGACCTTGTCGGCCAGCTCGGCGATCACGCCAAGGTCGTGGGTGATCCAGATGAGCGCCGTGCCGTGCGTGCGGCAGATCTCCTGCATGCGGTACAGGATCTGGCCCTGAATCGTCACATCGAGCGCCGTGGTGGGCTCGTCGCAGATGATCAGCTCGGGCTTGTTGAGCATGGCGATGGCGATCGCCACGCGCTGGCGCATGCCGCCCGAGAACTCGTGCGGGTAGTTGCGCAGGCGCGAAGCCGGGGCGGGGATGCCCACCATCTCCAGCGCCTCCACGCAGCGCTGGAGCGCCTGGGTGCGCGGCACGCTGGCATGGGTCTGGATGGCCTCGAGCATCTGCTCCTCGATGCGCAGCACCGGGTTCAACGTCATCAGAGGGTCCTGGAAGATCATCGCGATGCGGTCGCCGCGCAGCTGGCGCATCTGCTCCTCGCTCAGGTCGCGCAGGTTCCGGCCCTTGAACAGCACCTCGCCGGCGATCACCTCGCCGGGAGGGTCGATCAGGCCGAAGATGGAAAAGCCGGTGACCGACTTGCCCGAGCCGGATTCGCCGACCAGGCCCAGGATCTCGCCAGTCCCGATGGACAGGTCGATCCCGCTGACGGCGGGCCAGGCGCCTTCCTCGGTGTGAAAAACGGTGTGCAGGCCACGCACTGCAAGCAAAGGGGTTGTCATGGGCTTCTCGGGTCCAGCGCGGCGCGCAGGCGGTCGGCGATCACGTTGATCGCCAGGATGAGGGCCAGCAGGGCCAGGCCGGGGAACATGCTGATCCAGTAGTCGCCAGACAGCAGGTACTGGAAGCCGTTCGCGATGAGCAGGCCCAGGGATGGCTCGGTGATGGGCACGCCCACGCCCAGGAACGACAGCGTGGCTTCCAGCACGATGGCGTTGGCGATCTGGATGGTGGCAAACACCATCACCGGGCCCAGGCAGTTGGGCAGCAGGTGGCGCAGCATGATGCGCCAGGCCGGAAAGCCCAGGTTCTGTGCCGCCTCGATGTATTCCTTGCGGCGCTCCTGCAGCGCGCGGCTGCGCATGATGCGCGCGTAGTGCGCCCACTGCACCATCACGATGGCGATCACGACCTTGTCCACGCCGCGCCCCAGCATCGCCAGCAGCACCAGCGCCACCAGGATGGTCGGAAAGCCCAGGATGAAGTCCACGATGCGCATCAGCACGGTGTCGACCAGGCCGCCCACGTAGGCCGCGAGCAGGCCGATCAGGCTGCCGATCACGGTGGCCAGCGCCACCGCGGCCAGGCCCACGGTCAGGCTGATGCGCAGGCCATACAGGATGGCGCTGAGCATGTCGCGGCCCTGGCTGTCGGTGCCCAGCCAGTAGTGGAAGCCGTCCATGCTGGCCGAGCCCGGCGGCAGGCGCCCGTCCATCAGGTCCAGGGCGGCCAGGTCATAGGGGTTCTGCGGCGCCAGGAACGGCGCCAGCATCACCACCAGCAGCAGCACGACCAGCGAAATCGCCGAGCCCCTGAGGGACGGGCGGCTGCGCAATTGCTTGAGGATGGCCCGGCGGCGCGGCGTTTCCGTCAACGGGGCGTGGGGAGTGGGGGGGGATTCTGGAGTTTGCATAAATCGCTTGTGCCCGCTTTCCTATTCGGACTCTTGCAGCTGCACGCGCGGGTCCAGCGCCGCATACAGCATGTCCACCAGCATGTTGATCATCACGAAGATGAAGGTCACCAGCATCACGTACGCCACGACCACGGGGCGGTCGAGCTGGTAGATGCTGTCGATCAGCAGCTTGCCCATGCCGGGCCAGGCAAACACGGTCTCGGTGATGGTGGAGTAGGCAATCAGCGAGCCAAACTCCATGCCGATCACCGTGACCACCGGGATCAGGATGTTGCGCAGGATGTGGCGCGTGAGGATGCGGCGCGGCGTCAGGCCCTTGGCGCGGGCGAATTTCACGTACTCCTGTGTCTTGGCGTCCACCACGCCCGTCGCCGTCAGGCGCAGCACCAGCGCGATATTGGCCAGCGCCAGGTTCACGGCCGGCAGCATCACATGCGACCAGCCATCCGCCGTCAGCAACGACAGCGGCACGCCGAACACCGCCACCGTGTCACCACGCCCCGCGGCGGGCAGCCACTGCAGCCACACGGCGAAACACAGGATCAGCACCATGCCCTGCCAGAAGTTGGGCAGCGAAAAACCCAGCACCGAGCCCGCCATCAGCCCCCGCCCCGTGGGCTTGTCATTCTTGAGGCCGGCGACCAGGCCCAGCGGAATGCCGACCACGATGGTCAGCGTGATCGCCACCAGCACCAGCTCCAGCGTGGCCGGAATGCGCTGCACGATCAGTTCGATGGCCGGAATCCCGTGCACGAACGAGGTGCCCAGGTCGCCCTTGAGCGCGCGAAACAGAAAGCTCGTGTACTGCTGCCAGATGGGCAGGTCGAGGCCCAGGCGCTTGATCATCGCCAGGCGGTCGGCCTCGCTGGCCTCGGCGTTGACCAGCAGTTCGATGGGGTCGCCCACGGCATACACCGCAAAGAACACCACCAGCGACACCGCTAGGAGGACAAGAAGGCTCTGCATGAACCTTCGCAGGATGAAGACGAGCACTCAGGCACCCCCTTGCGAAATGGATGGAAGCCGCGCCACGGTGGCGTTGCAAAGGCCAAGGCGTGGGGGCCTGGACATGGCGGGCCTGCGACAACGCGGCGTGGCAAATAAAAATACGGAGTGCGCAAGCGCACCCCGTATCCGTCCACTGGCCGGCAGTGGCTTACTTGGCCTTGACCGAGGTGGCCAGCGTGTACTGGTCGCGGCGGCCTTCGTAGCTCAGGCCCTTCTTGAAGGCCCAGATGCTGCTCTCGAAGTGCAGCGGGATCAGCGCCACGTTGTCCAGGGCGAACTTGGTGGCGGCTTCCAGGCCGGCCTTGCGCTTGGCGGGGTCCACCGTGTCGGCGGCCGGCAGGTACAGCTTGTCGAACTCGGGGTTGTAGTTGGCGCCGTAGTTGCTGGTGCCCTGGCCCTTGGGCGCATCCAGCGATGCCACCCACAGCTGGAACAGCGCCGACGCCTCGCCCGTTTCCGCGGGCCAGCCGCCCATGGGCAGGCTGAATTCGCGCTTGGCACGCTTGGGGAAGTAGATCGACGCGGTCATCGCATCCACGTTGGTCTTGATGCCGATGCGCGTGAAGTACTGCGCCACCGACTGGGCCACCTGGGCGTCGTTCACGTAGCGGTCGTTGGTGGATGACAGCGTCAGCTCGAAGCCGTTGGGGTAACCGGCTTCGGCCAGCAGCTTCTTGGCGCCTTCGGGATCGAACTTGATCTCGGGGGCCTGGGGCAGCGCGCCGAACATGCCGTCGGGCATGTACTGGTAGGCGGGCGTGGCCATGCCGTCCATGATGCGCTGCACGATGGCCTTGCGGTCGATGGCCATGTTCATGGCCCGGCGCACGCGCACATCCTGCAGCGGGTTCTTGCCGTCGGCGGCCTTCACCAGGGGGCTGGGGTTGCGGCCGATGTCGGGCTGCAGGAACACGAGGCGCGTCGATGGCGTGGCGACGAAGTCGAACTTGGCGTTGTCCTTCACACGCGTCAGGTCGCGCGCGGCGGGGTTCTCGATCACGTCGTAGTCACCCGACAGCAGGCCCGTCAGGCGCGGGCCGGCGCTGGGCACCGGCACCATCTTCACCGTCTTCCAGTGGGGCTTCTCGCCCCAATAGGCTTCGTTGCGCTCCAGCTGGATGCCGGTGCCCTTGACGTAGGACTTCATCAGGAACGGGCCGGTGCCGATGGCGGTCTTGCCGGTATTGAAATCGGTCACGGTCGGCCAGGCGCCGGTCACGCCGCAGCCCGTCTTGGGTGCGAACGCGAGCTTGCCGCCCTGGGCAATACCGCTCCACAGAATCGGCAATGAACGCGCCATTTCGGCGGGCAGCAGCGGCAGCGGCGCCACGGTCTTGATGATCACGGTCAGGTCATCGGGCGTCTTCACGTCGGTGATGCGCTTGGTGGTGTCGGTGTACGACTCCGAGACGTTGGTCTCGTTGTTCAGCGTGCGGCAGATGGTGAACAGCACGTCCTTGGACGTGAACGGCTGGCCGTTCGAGAACTTGACGCCGGGGCGCAGCTTGAACTCCCAGGTCAGGTCGTCCAGGTTCTTCCACGACGTGGCCAGCGAAGGGATCAGCTCCATCTTGGCGTTGCGCGCCACCAGCGAGTCATAGACATGGGCCGAAAAAGCATCGTTGGCCGTCATCTTGTGATAGTGCGGATCGGCCGCGGTCGGTTCGGCCGCCAGCGCGATGGTGAGCGACTGCGCCTGCGCAACCCCTGCCCCACCTACCGACACCACCACGCCGCTCGCCACGGCCAGCACGGTCTTTCGAAAACCCATGTTCATTTCAGCTTCCTTGTTTCATCTACAACCGGGGATACATGCAGCGCGCCGGGACTGCGGTTGACCGTGGCACGGCAGCGCAGCGGCTTCGCATTCGCTATGCATGCATATTATCTGGTCAAAGAACCGGAGCCACTAGGGTATTCCGCATGGACCGGATTCTCCGGGAGGCGGCGCCCACTGCCCTTCCTGCCGCGCTGTGGTGGCCACAGCGCCTTTCACACCACGACCGACGCCCCCGTCGCATAGAACTGCCCGCCCGCCACGTAGTGCAGCGTGCGCAGCGCCTGAGGTGCGGTGTCGAACTCCCAGTGCCCGTTGCGGAACACGCGCTCGTCCGCCCAGGCGGCCACCACTTCGCCGATGAAGAGGTCGTAGGCCTGCTGGTTGTGCGGCTCGGGGATGGCGCGGCACAGCAGCCAGGCCGCGCAGCCGTGCACCAGCGGGGTATTGGCGTGGCCGGGGGCGTGGAACAGCTCCACGCCGTGCTGCCGCAGTTTGTCGGGGTGGGTCTTGGCGCTGTCGGTGCCAATGGCCACGGTCATCGCCGCCATGGGCACGGTGGGCAGCTGCAGCGCGAAGGCGCCGCTGGCCTCCACCAGTTCGCGCGTGCGCGTGGCCTTGTCGAGCACCACCGTCACCTTGGGCGGGGAAAAGTCCAGCGCGCAGGCCCAGGCGGCCGCCATCACGTTGTGCTGGCCGGCGTGCGCGGCAGACACCAGCACGGTGGGGCCGTGGTTGAGCAGGCGGTAGGCCTTGTCGAGGGGGACGGGGGTGAAGTGGGCGGTGGGTGGCATGGCGGGAGGCTGAATGCTCTTTA
The DNA here is from genome assembly GCF_058809075.1 of Acidovorax sp. GW821-FHT11A03. NCBI lineage: Bacteria > Pseudomonadati > Pseudomonadota > Betaproteobacteria > Burkholderiales > Comamonadaceae > Acidovorax > Acidovorax sp. GW821-FHT11A03. Next base: position 136,374 of record NZ_JBXASG010000004.1, on the reverse strand, counting down.
ATTGATAGCTGATGGCGGTGATTGAATGTGCGCTCCAGGGCATTTTGGCTTGAAAAATGCCAGGCTGCAGCGTGTTCGCCGGCAGTGGTGCCCCGCGCGCCGTGCAGGCCACTCACTCCACGCAGGCGCTGCCCGCGCCACGGTCTGCTGGGCGACAGCGCGCGGGTGCGCAGCCGGTAACATCCCTTCGCCCATCAACCGCCCCATCGGGGCCCAGCGGAGACAAAAAAGTATGTTCAGTCATGTGATGGTCGGTGTGAACGACCTGGAGGTATCCCGAAAGTTCTACGACGCGCTGCTCGGCACCATCGGTGTGCCCCCTGGCGTCGCCAACAAGAACCGCTACTTCTACCGGGGCCCCTCCGGCACCTTCTGCATCAGCACCCCCATCAATGGCGAGGCCGCCACCTTTGCCAACGGCGGCACCATCGGCTTTGCCATGCAGTCGCCCGAGCAGGCCGATGCGTTCCATGCGGCGGGTGTCGCCCACGGGGGCACCACCTGCGAAGACCCGCCCGGCTACCGCGAAGGCCCCGGCGGCAAGCTGTACCTGGCGTACCTGCGCGACCCGGACGGCAACAAGCTCTGCGCGCTGCACCGCCCCCCAAAGGCGTAGTCAACGGACTGGGCGGCAGGCGCGGCGCTTGTGGCGCTGCAGCCAGCGTGTGGCCCCCTGCACGCCACGGCATGCGGCGGCGGCCATGGCAGCGCTGGCCGCCAGCATGGCCAGGGTGTGAACGCCCAGTGCGGCCAGCGCCAGCAGCAGGGGGTGGATGCGGCACCGCCCCCTGCCGCGCCGCCGCCCAGGCACAGCGGCGCCAGCGCGGGCACCAGCATCAGCCCCGCGCCGTGGGCGGTGGCCGTCCCAAAGGACCACAGGGCCAGGCCCGCGGGCCCGGCAGGCCTGCGGATGCCGGCCGGCGCAGTATGCCCACGCAGGTGGGCCAGCACCACCACCGCGCACAATCCGCCCGCGACCGCCAGCAGCACGGGCCGGGCCAGCGGCAGGCCCCACACCGCCGTGGCGGCCACCAGCGCCACCGAGGCCAGGTGCCCGGTGGCCAGGGGCAGCACGGCGCGCAGCGGGATGCCGTGGTCGCGCGTCCGCAGGCCCCAGGCTGCCGCCAGTCCCCAGGCCGTGGCAGGGTTCATCCCATGCAGGGCGCCCAGCGCGGCGGTGGCGAGCCAGGGCCAGAGGGTGTCCATGGCCGTGGGGCGGTGTTCAGCCCCGTGCAGCGCAGCACGCGCCCGGTGCCGGGTGGGCCTGGCTTGCCTGCGCAGCCGGAGTGCGGGCGGCGTCGGCGGGTGCGTAGCGGTCGTGGTGGCGCACCCAGTCCATGGGGTATGCCGGGTTGGTTTCGTGGCGCCCCAGCGGCGTCAGGTCCAGCAGCTGGTAGGTGCCCATCATGGCCTCGACGCCGCGCCCGAAGGTCGAGTAGGTGTGGAACACCTCGCCCGCATCGTTGCGCACAAACACGCTGATGCCCGGCGCCTCCTCGGCGGGGAACGGCTGCATGCCGTAGTTGTAGAAGACCTCGCCGTTCCCCCGTGCGCGCTGCTCGGGCGTGAAGCTCACGGCGAAGTCGTGGTTGAAGTCGCTGCCGTGCGACGACACCCAGCGGAACCGCCAGCCCATGCGCTCGCGAAAGCGCTCGATCTCGGCCAGCGGCGCGCGCGAGATGGCAAGCAACGACACGTCGCGGTGCTGCAGGTGCAGCTCCATGCCACCCAGGTGGTCGGCCATGAACGAGCAGCTGGGGCAGCCTTGCTCCCACCCCGGGCCGAACATGAAATGCTGCACCAGCAGCTGGCTGCGGCCGTCGAAAAGGTCGGCCAGGGCGCGCGGACCCTGGGGCGTGTCGAAGGTGTAGCGCTTGTCCACGCGGGTCCAGGGCAGCGCGCGGCGCTCCTGGGCGATCTCGTCGCGCAGGCGGGTCAGCGCCTTCTCGCGGGCCAGCAGGGTGTGGCGCTGGGCCAGCCATTGGCGGGCGGAGACCACGGGATGTTGTTGTGTGGGGGCGTTCATGGAGGACTCCTCGATGGGGTGGCGGGTGGCGTAGAAGAAGGATGGGCTCGCGGGCGGGCCAGGCGCACCTGCCCCCGGCCTGCGGCCCGCGCGGAAGGCGCGGCGCCGGTGCAGGGCCCGTGGGGTGCACGGCGATGGGCGCGGCGCGCGGCCGCCCCGTTCAGGCGCGGGGCGCCCCGGGCCGGCGCACGGCGCGCACCTTGCCGCTGCTGCCGCCGCCGGCGTAGAACAGGCCGGCCCCGTCGGACTCGAGCCCGCTCACGCCCATGCCCTGCGGCAGGTCCAGCTGCTGCAGCACGGCACCGCTGGCGGGGTCGATGTGGCGCAGCGTGCTTTCGTCGCCCTCCCAGGTGCCGTGCCACAGTTCGCCGTCCACCCAGGTCACGCCGGTCACGAAGCGGTCGGACTCGATGGTGCGGCGGATGGCCCCCGTGGCGGGGTCGATCTGGTGGATCTTGCGGTCGCGGTACTGGCCCACCCACAGGCTGCCTTCGGCCCAGGTCAGGCCCGAGTCGTTGCCGCCGCCCGGCGCGGGGATGGTGGCCAGGACGCGGCCGGTGGAAGGGTCGATCTTGTCGATCCGCGCCTCGGCGATCTGGTAGAGGTGCGTGCCGTCGAAGGCCGTGCCCGCGTCGCACGCCACGTCGAGCGTGCGGGCGGTGGTGCCGCTGGCGGGGTCGAAAGCCACCAGGTGCTCGCCCGTCGCGGCCCACACGCGCTGGCCGTCGTGCGTCACGCCATGGACCGCCCCGGCATCGCCGAACGGTCCGTACTCGCGCACCACCTGGGCGGGCTGGCGCGAGGCGATGGGCATCTGCCGGTGCGGCGGCGGGGTGTCGCCCACCTGGCTGCTGCAGGCTGCGTCGCGGGGGGCTTGTGGGGTGCGGGTGATGGCGGTCATGGCTGGGCTCCTTCAACGGTTGGTGATGCCACTTTAGGGAATCGGCTGCGCCGTGGGGAGTAACAAGATCGTCGTGAATCCGACGAGCGGCGCCGCCAGCCAGCGGCGGGCGCGGGCCTGGCCGATGGCGCGCACCTGGCCGCCGGCCTCCAGCTCGGCCAGCGCGCGCTGCACGGTGCGCTGGCTGTCGCCCAGCGCCAGCGCCAGGGCCGATGTGGACCACGCGGCGCCGTCGGACAGCAGCGCCAGCAGCGCGCCCTGCGCGCCATCGACCGGCGGCGCGAGCACGGCCACCCCGCGGCCCCCCTGGGGGCGCAGCACGAAGCCGCGTGCGGTGGCCTCCACGCCCGCCAGCGGTGCCATCAGCGCGCGCAGGCGCCCCATTTCCACGCGGAGGCGGGCGCGGTGGGTCTCGTCGGGGTGGCGCGTGCGGAACACGTCGGCGATCAGCGTATCGCGGTCCGCGTCGCCCGGCCACGCCTGGGCCAGCGCGCGCACGAGTGCAAACAGCACCGGCCGGCGCGCCAGCGGGTGCCACGCGCCGCCCGCCTGCACGCCGTGGCGGCAGGCGTCCACCACCAGTGTGTCGCCCGCTGCGCGCAGCGCCGCCACGTCCCGCAGCTGCAGCAGGTGCTCTGTGCCCGGCCCCAGGCGGCGGGCCGCGGGCTGCTGGAGCAGCGTGCGGGCGTGGGCCACCTCGGCCACCAGGGCGGGCACCCCGGCGTGGCCGGCCGCCTCGGCGGCCCGCTGCAGCGCGGCGTCTGCGGCGTCGATGTGCAAGGTGCGCAGGGCCAGCTCTGCGGCCGTGAGCGCGGCCACGGCGGCCAGCGGCGCGGGCAGCTGGGCCGGCATGCCCGCCGCCTGGACGGCTGCGAGTGCGGCGGAGGCCTGCGCCAGCCGCCCCAGCAGAATCAGCCTGCGGGCCGCCACCAGCCGGGCCTGCAGGGCGTTGATCGCGTCGCCATGGGCCTGCAGCGTGTCGGCCGCCGCCAGCAGTGCCTGGCCCTGGCCGCCCAGGTCGCGCAGGGCCAGCGCCACCTCGGCCTCGGCCACCGCGCAGCGCGCGCGGGCCCGGGCCTCGTGGGCGCCAAACGCGCGGCCCGCCTGCCGCAGCAGGTCGCGCGCGCGGGCCAGCTCACCCAGCTGGGCCATGGCGATGCCGCGCAGAGCCAGCGCGGGCGGGTCGTCGCGCAGCGCCACGCGCTTGAGCGCGCCCAGCGGGTCCCCGGCGGCCAGCGCGCGTGCGGCGGCGGTGATCAGCGAATCCATGGCGACAGCCTACACGCAGCCGTGCGCCAGGGCCGTGCGCGGCCGGGTGGGGGATACTCGCCCGCTTCACACCCCCGGCCGCCGCGGGGGGCCCCCCACGGCCTAGACACAAGGACCCCCATTGAAATCCGCCAGCGCCACCACCTTCGACGAGGCCTACTACCAGCGCTACTACTTCGACAAGAAGACCAGCGTGGTGGACCCGGACCATGTCGAGCGCCTGGGCACGTTCGTGTGCAGCTACCTCAAGTACCTGCGCGTGCCGGTGCAGCGCGTGCTGGACGTGGGCTGCGGCATCGGGCTGTGGAAGGACATCGTGGCGCGGCATTTCCCGCTGGCCACCTACCAGGGCGTGGAGTTCAGCGCCTACCTGTGCGAGCGCTTCGGATGGCAGCAGGGCTCGGTGGTGGACTATGCGGCCGGCGAGCCGTTCGACCTCGTCATCTGCCAGGGCGTGCTGCCCTACCTGAGCCCGCCGGACCTGAAGGCCGCGCTGCACAACCTGGGGCGCCTGAGCCGCGGCGCGCTGTACGTGGAGGCCGTCTCGCGCGAGGACTACGAGCGCGACATCATCGACGAGGACCTGACCGATCCGCGCCTGTTCCGCCACCGGGCCGAGCTGTACCGGCGCGGCCTGCAGGAGGGCGCGATCGAACTGGGCGGCGGCATGTGGCTGAGCCGCCAGGCCCAGGTGCCGCTGTTTGCCCTGGAACAGGCGGGCGGGCAGTGACACATTCCCCCGCGAACCCCGCCGCGCCGCACGCGGTGGCGCGCCTGCGCGCCGAGCGCCTGGCGCGCAGCGCCAAGCCCTTCCTGGCCCGGGGCGGCCCCAGGGGCGAGCGCTGCGCGGGCTGCCGCCTGGTGCCCAGCCACTGCATCTGCGCGCTGCGGCCCGTGCTGCCCACGCGCGCGGGCATGTGCCTGCTGATGGCCGACATCGAACCGCTCAAGCCCAGCAACACGGGCTGGCTGATCGCCGACGTGGTGCCCGACACATTTGCCTTTGGCTGGGCCCGCACCGAGGTGCACCCCGGCCTGCTGGCGCTGCTGTCCGACCCGCAGTGGCAGCCGTATGTGGTGTTCCCCGGCGAGTTCGTGGCGCCCGGGCGCGTGGTCACGCAGGTGGCCATGCCAGAAGGCAAGCGCCCGCTGTTCGTGCTGCTCGACGCCACCTGGCCCGAGGCCCGCAAGATGTTCCGCAAGAGCCCGTACCTCGACCTCCTGCCCGTGCTCAGCCTGCAGCCCGAGCAGCTCTCGCGCTACCACCTGCGCCGGTCCACGCGCAGGGACCATTTCTGCACGTCCGAGGTCGGCGCCCTGTGCCTGGAGCTGGCGGGCGAGGCACATGCCGCGCAGGCGCTGGAGGCGTACCTGGACGTGTTCACCACCCACTACCTCGAGGCCAAGCACCAGCGGCCCGTGGATGCGGGCGACGCGGTGCACCAGCGGCTGGCCGCGCTTCGCGCCCGGGACGCGGGGGCGCTGTAGCCGCGCATCGCGTATCACGGGCCTAGCGTGCGGCCGCGTCCGCCGCCATGCGGCCTTGCACGGCCCGCGCGACACCCTCCGGCTCCAGGTACGGGCTGCACGACTGGTACAGCGCAAACTTCTTCTCCGCGGGCGCCCCCACCAGCTCGGCGGACACCTCGGGCGCGGATTGCCTGAGCGCTTCCAGGTGGAAGCCGCCCTCCCCGGGGTGCAGCTCCACGGCGGCCGCGATCATCGCCGCCGCCGCTGCGCGCATGCCTTCCTGCCGGGGTTTCGCCACGCCGAGCGACAGCCCGTTGAACACATGGCCGCAGCGGATGAGGTCCAGGGCCACCGCCTTGCGGGCGCCTGCCTGCGCGGGCGTGCCTTCGCTGCCGTGCATGCCGTCCAGGTAGGCCTCCACGTCCAGGGGCGGGTGGCCGGGCGCGCACGCCCCCTGGTACCTGCCGGCAAAGGCCTTCTTCGTCATCATCATCGGCGGGCCCGCGGAAGCCGCCATGCTGCTGTCGATGACGAGCTGGTCGCCGTCGGCGTGCACCGTGAACCGGTAGCGGTGCGGGGCGCTGGCGCCCAGGGCCGGGCCCGTGCAGCTGGCCGCCCAGGTTTCGTGGCCGGGCATCGGCCGGGCGGACTCGCTGAGCGTGCAGTCCACGCCGCGCTGCTGCAGGGCGATCTTCCAGGCGGCGGCCGTGAGGCGGGCCATGTGCTCCGAGGTCACGCACACCACCGCCGGGCCGCCGAGCGCATCGGCGTACGCGCCCGGGCGGAACCCGGCCGCCGCCGCCGGCTGCGCGGCCCCGGCGCACCCACAGGCCAGCAGGCACCCGAGCAAGACGGCGCGCAGGGCAGGGGCTGGGGGCGCAATGGCGAAGGGCATGGGGAAGGTCTCCGGGGAGCTGGGCGCGGCGGGGAAGGGATGGCGTGCCCACGGGCGGGCAGCCGCCGGATTGTCGTTCAGCACGTGGCGTCCGCCGCGCCCGCCCCCACCCGCCAAGGCCGTGCACCGGCCATGCGGCGACAATGGTCCGCTTCCCCTCTAGCGCACAGGCCCGATGAAAGCACCCCCCAGACTCCAGTCCCTCATCGAGGAAGGCCTGATCGACACCGTGGTCCGGCAGCTCATGAGCGGCAAGGAGGCCATGGTCTACGTGGTGCGTTGCGGGGACGACACCCGCTGCGCCAAGATCTACAAAGAGGCCAACAACCGCAGCTTCCGCCAGGCGGTGGACTACACCGAGAACCGCAAGGTCAAGAACTCGCGCTCGGCCCGCGCCATGGCCAAGGGCAGCAAGTTCGGCCGGCAGGAGCAGGAGGCCGCCTGGCAAAGCGCCGAGGTCGATGCGCTGTACCGCCTGGCCGCCGCGGGCGTGCGCGTGCCGCAGCCCTACAACTTTCACGACGGCGTGCTGCTGATGGAGCTGGTGACCGACGCCCACGGCGACGCGGCCCCGCGCCTGAATGACGTGAGCTTCACGCCCGAGGACGCGCGCACCCACCACGCCACGCTGGTGGCCGAGGTGGTGCGCATGCTGTGCGCAGGCGTCGTGCACGGCGACCTGTCGGAGTTCAACATCCTGCTGGCGCGCCTGCCCGGCGCTGATGGCGAAGGCGGCGAAGGCGGCCACGATGGCCCCGTCATCATCGACCTGCCCCAGGCGGTGGACGCCGCCGGCAACAACCATGCCCAGCGCATGCTGCTGCGCGACGTGGCCAACCTGCGCGACTTCTTCGGCCAGTTCGCGCCCGAGCTGCGCAGCACCCAGTACGGCCCCGAGATCTGGAGCCTGTTCCAGGGCGGCCTGCTCGACAACGCCACGCCGCTCACGGGCCGCTACGCGCCGGACCATGCCGACGTGGACATGCAGGCGGTGCTGCGCGAGATCGACGATGCGCGGGCCGAGGACGCGGCGCGCAGGCTGCGCATGGCCGCGGGCTGAGGCGTCCTTTCAGCGGCGGCCGTGCCCGCCAGCGCCCGCCGGAGCGGCAAACGCGCGGCTCAGGTAGCGCGACCCGCGAAGCCCGAAGCGCCACGGCACATCGACCGCCTTGGAAATGCCGATGCGCGGGCCGGCCACCACGCCGACGGGGTGGTGGCCGGGGGCGCCGGCCGCATCGGGCTCCAGCAGCGCGAATGGCGGCTGGTGCAGTGGCCGTCCGTTGAAGCTGGCATCGATGCCCAGCGCCTGGGCCAGGCGCCCGGGGCCCGCGCACAGCAGATGCACGTCCTCCAGCCCGCGCCGCGCCTGCATGGTGCCGCTGCCGTGGGTGGGCTCCAGCGCGCGCAGCAGCACGCCGGCGCCGTGCCCGGCCTCGCGGCACACGGTGTTGATGCACCAGTGCAGGCCGTACGAGCGGTACACGTACGCGCAGCCCGGTGGCCCGAACATGGCGGCGTTGCGCGCGGTGGGCCCGCCAAAGGTGTGCGATGCCGGGTCCGACTGGTCGTAGGCCTCGGTCTCCACGATGCGGCCGCCCACGCCGTCCACGAGCAGCGTCACGCCGATCAGGCGCCGCGCCACCTCGTGCGCGGGGGCCGCGAAATCGATGGCGGCCCGCACGAGCGGCGGGCCGGGCGGGGGTGTTGCGGGCAGGTGCAGGGCGGGCGAAGGGGCGCGGGGCATGCGGGCAATGCTATCGGGGCGCCGGGGAGGGCGTCGCGGTGGGTGATCCCGGGCTTCCGTGCGCCACGGCCTACGTCCCCGCAGCCCGAGGCAGCGCCGGTGCGTCCTGTCGGGCCGCAGCGCCCCCGGCGTGCGGCACAATCGCGCGCTTTTCCTGCCTCTGCCCCCCGTCCGCCTTCACGCCCATGCCCCTGCCCGAGATACTCATCCGCGACTTTCGCCCCGGCGATGAAGCCCTGCTGCACGCCGTCTTCCACGCGTCGGTGCACGGCCTGGCCGCGAGGCACTACACCCCCGGGCAGCTCGCGGCCTGGGCACCTCCGCAGCACGACGCCGCGCAGTGGGCCGCCCGCATGCGGGCCAACCAGCCCTTCGTCGCCCAGGCCGCGGACGGCAACGCCATCGCGGGGTTTGCCGACCTGCAGCCCACGGGGTACGTCGACCAGTTCTTCGTCGCGCCCGACTGGGCCGGCCAGGGCGTGGCCCGCGCGCTCATGGCGCACATCCACGCGCAGGCGGCGCGGCGCGGCATCGCGCGGCTGCATGCCGATGTGAGCCTGGCCGCCGAGTCCTTCTTCGCCGCCAGCGGCTTCGAGGTCCTGGCACGCCAGCACGCCGAGCGGCAGGGCGTGGTGCTGCGCAATGCGCGCATGGCCAAGCTGCTGGGGCCGCATTAAGCTCTTGTTTTGATAGCTTGCTGTGCCGATCCATCCAGCGCCGGCGCGCTGCCGAGCCTGTGGCGGGGAGTGGTTCGGGCGCCGTGTTTCGCCCGGGCGTGCGCGGGTGGCTTACAGTAGCCGCCCCGCAGCATGCAATCCCACCCCGACACCACGGCCCCCAAGGCTGCCCCCCCATGACCAAAGACCTGGCGCGACAGAACGAACTCAAACCCATGGCGCTGTGCGAGCCCTGCCAGGGCATCCAGCGCAACTGGCGCAAGGCGCCGGGCCATGCCGAACTGGTGCAGCGGGGCAATCGCAAGGAAGACCGCGACCACGGCTCCGTCACCATCACCCGCTACGTGTGCGACCGCTGCGGAACCGCGTGGGAGTACGAGAACGACAAGACCAACCAGCAGGCCGGCTGGTCGGTGGTGGGGCGCTAGGCGCGCAGGGTGGCCCGTTCCCCGCGCGCCGTCGCCCGCTCCGGGGCGCCCCTGGCCGCCAGCACCATGGCCAGCAGCACGCAGGCCAGGCCCGCCCATTGCCAAGGGCGCACGGACTCGCCGAGCAGCAGCACTGACAGCACCAGGGCCGACACGGGCAGCCACACCGTGGCCAGCGAGGCGCGCACGCCGCTGGTGCGCGCGCTGCCGGCGTACCACAGCAGAAAGCCGCCCACCGTGGGCACCCACGCGTAGTACAGCACGCCCGCCAGCGCGGGCGCGCCGAAGGCCAGGGGGGTGGCGGCGCGCCACGCCAGCCAGGCGGCGGGCAGGGCCGACAGCAGCAGGCCGCCCGCCGACATGAGGGTGGACAGCGCCAGCGCGGGCACCGGCCGCGCCAGGCGCTTGTGGGCCAGGATGAAGACCGCCTCGCAGGCCACGGCGGCCAGCACCAGCGCGATGCCTGCCAGCCGCGCGGGGCTGGCCCCGCCGCCGCCGGGCGAGAAAGCCACGGCCATCACGCCCAGCGTGGCCAGCCCGATGGCCAGCACCAGGCGCAGCGCGGGCCGCTCACCCAGCACCACGGCCGAGAGCAGCGCGGCCGCGGCAGGCAGCGTGCCCGCCACGATGCCCGCGTCCGATGCGCTCGACAGCGTGACGCCCAGGATGAGCAGCACCGAGTATCCCACGCTCCCTGCGGCCGCCTGCACCGTGAGCAGCACCGCGTCGCGCCGGCCCACGCGCGGCAGCCGCTGGCCGCGCCAGCGCATCAGCGCAAAGAACACGGGCAGCGCCAGCGCGTGCCGCAGCACGGTGGCGAGAAAAGGTTCGATGTCCTGGCCGATGACCTTGCTGGCCACCACCGTGCTGCCCACGAGCACCATCGCCAGGCTGCACAGCAGCTGGCCCTTGAATGAATCTGACATGACCGGAAACCCTGCCGAAGTGGTGAATCAGCGGCCAGTCTGCGGCGTCTGGCGCGGCGCGTCTTGAACGTTATTGCGCCGCCGGGCCGCGCCGGGCCTTCTGCCACGCGCCCGGCGTGAAGCCGAACTGCCGCGTGAACATGCGCGTCATGTGGCTCTGGTCGGCGAAGCCGCTGGCCGCCGCCGCATCGGCCAGGCCCACGCCCTGGCCGATCAGGTGGCGGCTGCGCTCGGCGCGCTGCTGCAGCAGCCAGGCGTGCGGCGGCAGCCCGTAGGTGCCGGCGAAACGCCGCAGCAGCTGGTAGCGGCTGAGCCCGGCGAAGGCGGCCATCTGCGCGAGCGTGGGGGGCGCCAGGGGCGCGTCGGCCAGCCAGTCGCGCACCTGCCCGAGCGCGGGCGCGGCGTGGGCGGTGCGCGGGGCAGTTGCCGGGGGCGTGCTGGCGTGGCGCTGCAGCAGCAGGGCGCAGGTCTGGGCCAGCGACTCCTCGCAGGCCAGGCGGTCCACGGCGCCGGCCATCGCTGCGGTGGGCGGCGCCGGCGGCTGCACCACATTCCACAGGGCGATGCGCGCGACCAGGGTGTGGAGCGCGCGGGCCAGGGCGGCGTCCTGGATCACGGGGCGCGTGAGCGCGATGCCGGCCTGCCCCGCCACGGCGCCCTCGTCGTCGGCCAGGGCCTGCAGCACCGCCGGTTCGATGTACACCATGCGCCAGCGGCGCGATGCGCTGCCCAGCGGCTGCCCGTCGTGCACCTCGCCCGGGTTGGTGGTGATGAGGTCGCCCGCATAGGCATCCACCGGCCCGCGCCCGCTGGCCGAGCTTTGCGCGCCGTCGTCCAGCAGGCCCAGCCCGTAGACTGCGTGCCAGTGCTTGCCGTAGCGGCGGGAACTTTCGGCGCGTGTGCAGTACACACCTTGCCAGGGCGAGGCAAAAACCTGGCAATGGTGCACGGGCGGGGGCGTCATGGCGCCGATTATTGCGGGCCCGCGCCGCCCGGGGCCGATCCCACCACCACCATCACCGCAGCAAAGGAGCGCACGCATGGTGCACCGCAGAAGATTCCTGGGCACCGCGCTGCGGGGCCTGGCCGGGGGGGCCTCCGCCCTGGCCGGGCTGCGCGCCGCCCGGGCCCAGCCCAGCTACACCGTGCCGCTCGGGCAGCTGCAGGAGGCCGTGGCGCAGAAGTTTCCGCGCAGCGTGCCGGTGCAGGGGCTGGTGGACCTGGTCGTGCAGGCGCCGCGCCTGCGCCTGCTGCCCGAGGCCAACCGGCTGGGAGCCACCATGGCCGTGGAGGTCACGGGCCCGGCGCTGCGCCGCAGCCATGCGGGCTCGTTCGATGTGGAATTCGCGTTGCGCTACGAGGCCGGCGACCGCACGGTGCGTGCCCACCAGATCCGGCTGGGGCGCCTGGATTTCCCGAGCCTCAAGCCGGCCGTGAACGAGATGCTCAACGCCTACGGCCCGGTGCTCGCCGAGCAGTCGCTGCGCGAGGTGGTGCTGCACCAGTTGCGCCCGCAGGACACGGCCGTGTTCGACGGCCTGGGCCTGCAGCCGGGGCCCATCACCGTGACGGCCCGGGGGCTGGTGGTGGCTTTCGTGAACAAGCCGCAGCCTTGAGCGCCGTCGTCCGCATTTGTCTACATTTGCTATTAAAAATATAGCTATCAGCGCTGAATGGATAAGCGCTGAAGGCCTTTTTGCCTGAAATTCCCTGGGCGGCTTTCGCGGGTCAGCGCGGCGCGCCCTGCGCGCGCTGCTGGGCCGCCGCGAACGCCTGCGTGCGGATCCACTGCAGCGCATGGCCGCGCCGGTGGCTGTCCGGCGACACGGTGGAGGTGGTGGCCACCACCAGGTCCAGGGGCGGATACACCCAGATGAACTGGCCGCCGTAGCCGCTGGCCAGGAAGGTCGGGCGCGGCGCTGGCGACGGCACCACCCACCACAGGTAGCCGTACGACAGGCCCACCGGCGGGCCGCCCGCGTTCTGCGCCTTCACCGATGCATCGGCGAACGCCTCGGGCACCAGCGGCTGGCCGTTCCACCGTCCATGCCGCAGGTAGAGCTGGCCCAGCTTGGCCATGTCGAGCGTGCGCAGGTGCAGGCCCTGCCGGTACGACGGCTCGGCGAAGCCCAGGGGGCCCACCAGCTGCTGGCGCGCGTAGTCGGCCAGGGGCATGCCCGTGGCTTTCTCCAGCACGGCGACGAGCAGTGGCACGACCGAGTTGTCGTAGGCGAAGGCCTGGCCCGGGGCGCTGGCCAGCGGGCGTGCCCAGGCATCGCGCGGGCGCAGCGGCGCGGCGGTGCCGATGGCGTCGCGGACCGCGAAGCCCGCCGTCAGCGTGAGCAGGTGCCGCAGCGTGATGGCGGCCGCGCGCGGGTCGCTGTGGGCTCCGGCCCACTCGGGCACCAGGTCCACCACGCGCTGGTCCACGCTGGCGATGCGGCCCTGCGCGAGGGCCGTGCCCAGCAGCACCGACAGCGCGCTTTTGGACGCGGACTGCGTGTCGCGCAGCTTCTCGGCGTCGCCGTCGCGGTAGAACGAGTACACCACGCGCCCGTCCAGCACCACCACGGCGCTCTGCACGTCGGTGAACTCGCGGGCCAGCGCGGCATCGGGCCCCTGGAAGGCGGCGGCATCCAGTGCCTGCTCGCCGGGGGCCGGGGCTTCGCGCCAGGCGCCGGCGGGTGCCGGCTGGGCCAGCGCGGCGCCAGCGGCCAGGCAGGCGGGCAGGGCCAGGGCGATGCAGGTCGAACGGCGGGTCCAGCGGGGGCGCATGCGGGCTCCTTCGGGCGAAGAACGGACGGTGCGCGCAGTGTAGGCGCCGCAACCTTTGCGCCGGCCAAAGAACAAAGGCGGCGCGGCGGGGCGCAGTGCCGCGCGCCTGCGCTCAGGCCCTGCCGCCGCTGCCCACGGCCCTGCGCAGCGCCGCGCGCGCGAGCAGCCGCGTGGAGTCCAGCGTGGGCAGCGCGGAATTCGCGTCGCTGATGATGAGCGGAATCTCGGTGCAGCCCAGCACCACGGCATCGCAGCCCTCTTCGCGCTGCATGCGCGCGATCACGCGCTGGAACGTGGCCACCGCCTCGGGCCGCACCACGCCGGGCACCAGCTCGTCCATGATGATGCGGCCGATCTCGGTGCGCTCGGCCTCGGTGGGGCGCACGCAGGCCAGGCCCTGGGCGGCCAGCTTGTCGGGGTAGACGCTGCTGTCCACCAGCCAGCGCGTGCCCGTCAGCGCCAGCCGCCGGTGGCCCCGCGCCGCCGCCTCGGCGGCCACCACCTCGGCGATGTGCAGCCAGGGCAGCGGCGAGTGGGGGGCCACGCGGTCGAAGGCCTGGTGGATGGTGTTGTCCGGGCAGACCAGGAAGTCCGCGCCCGCGCGTGCCAGCGTGCGGGCCGATGCCAGCATGAGGTCGGCCACGCCCTGCAGGTCGCCCCGCTCCAGGCAGTCGACATAGGCGGCCAGCGAGGGGGTATGCATCGACACCTCGGGGTGCGCATGGGCCTGGCCCAGGATCGCGGCACCTTCGGTGCAGATGGTGCGGTAGCACAGCGCCGCGCCCTCGGCGGAGCAGCCCACGATGCCGATGTGCAGCGGCGCGGCCCCGGAAGGCATGGAAGGGGCGGGGGTGATGGAAGCGGTCATGCGGTTGGGCGGGTGGCCGGAGGGCGCCGTGTCGGCGGACAGGCGCCATGATGCCAGCAGCGCTTCCCACGCGGCCATGCCCGGTGGGCCACGGCCGCCTGCGCGCGGGCGCTGCGGGTCAGTCTCCGCGCACCCGCTGCGCGAAGCCGCGCTGCGCGAACTGCTCCACCACGAAATCCACGAACACCCGGGTGCGCGCGGGCAGCAGCTTCTTGCTGGGGTAGTAGAGCGAGGTGGGGCCTGCGTCTGCCCACCAGCCGGGCAGCACGCGCACCAGGCCGCCGTTGGCCAGCCAGGGCTGCGCGAACGGCATGGGCAGCACGGCCAGGCCCAGGCCCATCAGCGCGGCCTGGCACATGGCTTCGGGGTCGTCGAACACGGCGCGCGGGCGGAACTCGGCCGCGGCGGCCTCGCCCGCCCTGTTGCGCAGCGTGATGACCGGGATGCGCCCCGTGCGGATGGCGCGGCGCGCGATGCCGTCCCACCGCGCCAGGTCCGCCGGGTGGCGCGGTGCCTTGCAGCCCTTGAGCAGCGCGGGCGAGCCCACCACCACCAGGTGGATCGGGCCCAGCGTGCGCGCCACCATGTCGGGGTTCAGGTTCAGGCCGCCGCCGATGCCCGCGTCAAAGCCCTCGCCGATCAGGTCGACCTGGCGGTTCTCGAAGCGCCAGTCGGGCTGGATGGCGGGGTAGCGCTGCAAGAACTCGGTGAGCAGCGGCACCAGGTAGGCCCGGCCAAAGGCCTGGCCCATGCTCACCTTGAGCGTGCCCGCGGGCTGCTGCTCGGCCTCGGCCGCGTGGTCCACCGCATCGGCCAGCGCCGTCAGCGGCGGGCCGATCTGCGCGAGCAGGCGCTGCCCGCCCTCGGTGAGCGTGAGGCGCCGCGTGCTGCGCTGGAACAGCCGCACGCCCAGGCTGGCCTCCAGGCGCGCCACGTTCTTGCTCACGGCGGCCGGCGTGAGGCCCATCTGCCGCGCGGCGGCCGAGAAGCTGCCGCACTCGGCGGACTGGACGAAGGACTCGAGATGGCTCAGGGGCTGCATGGCCCACATTTTCAACTGCTGGTTGAAATAGATCCAGCCCATTCATGGCTACCGCCCGTGCAATGGTTTTCCGACACTGCAGGTGTTCCCGGTTCTGCCACGAACCGCTTCCTCTTCACCATCACTTTTTCTGGAGAAACACCATGTCTTCCGTGCCCCACACCACACTCCCCGCCCCCGGGCCCGCCGCTGCTTCACGCGTGCTGGCCGGCAAGGCCGCCTTCGTCACCGGCGGCGCGCGCGGCATTGGCGCGGCCATCGTGCGGCGCCTGGCACGCGATGGCGCGGCCGTGGCCTTCACGTACAGCAGCTCCGAAGCCCCCGCCCAGGCGCTGGTGGCCGCCATCGAGGCGGACGGCGGCAAGGCCCTGGCGTTGCGGGCCGACAGCGCGGATGCGCAGGCGCTCGCGCAGGCCATCGACGGCGCGGCGCGCACGCTGGGCCGCCTGGACATCCTCGTCAACAACGCCGGCGTGGCGGTGGCGGGCGAGCTGGACAGCTTCGCGCTGGCGGACTTCGACCACACCCTCGACGTGAACGTGCGCGCCGTGTTCGTGGCCACGCAGGCCGCCGCGCGCCACATGGGCCAGGGCGGCGCCTACGGCCGCGTCATCACCATCGGCAGCACCAATTCCGACCGCGTGCCATGGGCCGGGTTCAGCGTCTATGCGATGAGCAAGGCCGCCATCGTGGGCCTCACGAAAGGGCTGGCGCGCGACCTGGGGCCGCGCGGCATCACCGTGAACAACGTGCAGCCCGGTCCCGTCAACACCGACATGAACCCCGCCGACGGCCCTATGGCCGGCAGCATGCACGGCCTGATGGCGCTCGGCCGCCACGCGCACCCCGACGAGATCGCGGGCATGGTGGCCTACCTGGCCGGGCCCGAGTCGGGCATGGTGACCGGGGCCAGCCTGCTCATCGACGGCGGCTTCGCGGCCTGAGCCGCCGCGCGGGCGAGCCCGGGGCGGTTTCTCTTTCTCAGCCCTTGGCCCTTGGCCCTGCGCGGCCGGGCCTTGCGGCCGGGGGATGCCGCCAGCTCCTGCGGCGTCAGCGCATGGGCGGGGTTGTTCGCCACCATCTCCACCGCCAGGTCGATGAAGGCGCGCGCGCGGGCGGGCAGCGCGGTGCGGCTGCCGTAGTACACGTACAGGCCCAGGTGCTCGGCCACGTGCTCCGTGAGCAGGGGCACCAGCTGCCCGCTGCGCACCAGCGGCGCGGCCGTGGGGCCCACCAGCTGGCCGATGGCGTGCCCGCCCAGCACGGCGCGGGTTTCCACCTCGATGTCGTTGGTGCAGAACGCGGCGGGGATGGCGTGCGAGACGATGTCGTCCCCCACCTGGAATTCCCACGGCATCGGCTTGCCCGTGGACGGGTGCCGAAAGCCGCTGCAGGTGTGGGTTGCCAGCGCGTCGATGCTGGCGGGCGCGCCGTGTCGTGCGATGTAGGACGGCGCGGCGCACACGATGAGCTGCAGCGCCAGCAGCCGCCGCGCCACCACGCCGCCCTCGGGCGGATAGCCCGAGCGAAAGCCCACGTCCACGCGGTCTTCCACCCAGTTGCCGATGCGGTCGTCGAGCTGCACGTCCGGCTCCACCCGGGGGTGGCGGCGGCAGAACGCGTCGAGCACCGGCCAGATCACCTCCAGCAGGATGGAGCGCGGCGCCACGATGCGCAGCGGCCCCGCCATCTCTTCCCGGCCGCGCCGTGCGCCCTGCACGGCGTGTTGCAGCGTGGCCAGGCCGGGCTGCGCCGACGCGAGGAACTGGCGCCCCTCTTCGGTGAGGCTCAGGCTGCGGGTGGTGCGGTGAAACAGCCGCACGCCCAGGTGCGCCTCGAGCTGCACCAGCAGCTGGCTGGAGGCCTGGGGCGTGATGCCCTGCGTGGCGGCGGCCTGGCGCAGGCTGCCCAGTTCGGCCGCCTTCACGAAGTTGGCGATGGCGCGCAGTTCGTTGATGGCCATGGTGGGATTGGGGAGTGGATTGGCAAGTGCTGCTTGTGAATGTATCCATAAATTATGGGCTAGTCCGATGTCAATGGGCTCCCTACAGTTCACCCCCGTGGGCCCGCCAAGGCGCCCACCCAGCCCATCCACCACCCCTGAACCCCCGAAGGATTCGCCATGGCTTTTGCCGACACGACCACCACCACCACCGTTTCACCCTCCCGCGTCTGGATGATCACCGGCGCCTCGCGCGGCCTGGGCGCGCGCATCGCCGAAGCGGCCCTCGCCCAGGGCGATGCCGTGGTCGCCACCGCGCGCGATGCCGCAGCCGTCGGCCAGCGCCTGGGCGGCGGGGGCGCGCTGCTGCCCCTGGCGCTGGACGTGACCGACGAGGCCCAGGCGCAGCACGCCGTCCAGGCCGCGCTCGCGCGTTTCGGCCGCATCGACGTGCTGGTCAACAACGCGGGCTACGGCCTGATGGGGGCGGTGGAGGAGGCCACCGCCAACGAGGTGCGCCGCCTGTACGACACCAACGTGTTCGGCCTGCTGAACGTCACGCGCGCGGTGCTGCCGGCCATGCGGGCGCGCCGCGCGGGGCACGTGATCAACATTTCCTCCCTGGGGGGCGTGCGCTCGAGTGCCGGCTTTGGCCTGTACTGCTCCACCAAGTTCGCGGTGGAAGGCATCACCGAGGCGCTGCACGCCGAGCTCGCGCCGCTGGGCATCCATGCCACGGCGGTGCAGCCGGGGTACTTCCGCACCGAGTTCCTGGATGGCGCGTCGCTGGAGGTCTCGCCCCGCGTGCTGGACGACTATGCGGCCAGCGCGGGCGTGGTGCGCCAGGCGGTGCCCGGCATCAACCTGCAGCAGCCCGGCGACCCGGCGCGGCTGGCCCGCGCCCTGCTGCAGCTGGTGGCCAGCCCCATGCCGCCGGTGCGCCTGCCCCTGGGCTCCGACACGCTGCGCACCATCGCCGAGCAGCATGCGCGGGTGGCCGCCGAGACCGCGCAGTGGAGCGCCGTGGCCGCGTCGACGGACTTTCCCCAGGCTGCCGGGACGGCCGTGACGTGAAGGGGCGGCCACTGGCTGCGTTTGCTATTGAATGAATAGCATTGGGGCATTGCGAAGACAGCGCTGGATGCCATGGGGGCTCGGATCCGCCGGCCCGCCCGCCGCGGCGGGTGCTGTCCTGTCCGCAAGGCTTTCTGGCAGCCGTCCTACAGCGCCGGACCGGCGGACGATCTACAACAGGCACAGGCTTGCCGCATTGCCGCCAGCCCGTGGGCCAGCCATTCCCCAGTCCTCCAGCAAGCGCTTTTCTTCTGCCATGGTGTCTTCCTCCCCCACTTCCCCCACTTACCCCGCCGCGCTCCCGGGCGCTCCTTCGGCCGCGCCGGCCGACCCTGTTTCCCCGGCCGATGCCGCCACCGTGCCGCTGCCGCCGCCCCCGGCGCAGGTGGTGGTCATCACCGGCGCGTCCAGCGGCATCGGCCACGCCACCGCCCTCGCGTTCGCGCGGCGGGGCGCGTGCCTGGTGCTCGCCGCGCGCAACCCCGACACGCTGGCCCCGGTGGCCATGGCCTGCCGCAACGCGGGCGCGGCGGCGGCGCTGGGCGTGCCCACCGATGTGACCGACGCCGATGCCGTGGCCCGGCTGGCCGATACGGCGCTGCGCCACCATGGCCACATCGACGTCTGGGTCAACGGCGTGGGCGTGGGCGCGGTGGGGCGGTTCGACCAGACGCCCCTGGCCGCGCACCGCCGCGTGCTGGAGGCCAACCTGCTCGGGCACCTGCATGGCGCGCATGCGGCGCTGCGGCACTTTCGCGAACGCGGGCAGGGCACGCTCATCAACATGATCTCGGTGGGCGGCTGGCTGCCGTCGCCATATGCGGCCGCGTACACGGCCAGCAAGTTCGGGCTGCGAGGGCTCTCCGAGGCGCTGCGCGCCGAGGTGTCGGACCTGCCGGGGGTCCATGTGTGCGACGTGGCGCCCACCTTCGTCGATTCGCCGGGCCTCTCGCACGGCGCCAACTACACGGGCCGCAGCATCCAGCCCCGCATTCCGCTGCTGGACCCGCGCCGGGTCGCCCAGGCGGTGGCCGCGCTGGCCGACCGGCCCAGGGCCGTGACCTGGCTGGGCGCCGGTGCCGCGCCGGGCCGCGTGGTCCATGCCCTGGCGCCGCAGCGCCTGGGCGCCGCGATGCGCTGGGTGACCGAGCGTGCGCTGCGCGGCGCCCGGCCCGCGCCCCGCAGCGACGGCAACCTGTTCGCACCGTCGCGCGGCACCGCCATCGATGGCGGCCAGCGCGATGCGCGGCGCCACGGCATGGGCCTGGTGGCCGTGCTGGGCGTGGTCGGCCTGGGCCTTGGCGTGTGGGCCGCCCGCCGCCGTTCATCGTGAGGAGCCCGGCATGCCTGTTTCCACCAACACCAACACCACCGCCGCCTCGCCCTCCCCGGCGCCCGCGGGCGCGCGCTTCGTGCTGTATGCGCTGCAGGGCCGCGTGTACGCCAGCAACGTCAGGCACAAGCTCGTGGACCTGGGGCGCCTGTCGCAGGAGGGAGACGGCGGCACCTACGCCTACCTGCTCGACGGCGACCAGGCCACGGGCAGCGGGTTCGCCGGTGCGCGGGAGGCGCTGGCGCACATCGCGCGCACGACGAGCTTCCTCTTCCTTGACGGCCAGTTCACCGCGCTGGAAGACCTGGGCGGCACGGGCCGGCCCGATCTGGCGGATGCCCCGCGGCTGGCGGTGGCGCTCGATCCGCTGGGGCGGGGCGCGCCGGTGATCCACGCGCCGGCGTAGGTGCCGGGGCCCGCGCGGAGCGCGCCGTCACACCATGCCGCCGTTGGCGCGCAGGGTCTGCCCGTTGATCCACCCGCCGTCCGGCCCGGCCAGGAAGGCCACGGCGCTGGCGATGTCCTCGGGCGTGCCCAGGCGCTCCATGGGGTTGGCCTGGGCCAGGCGCCCGATCAGCTCGGGCGTCTTGCCGTCCAGGAACAGCGCGGTGGCCGTGGGGCCGGGCGCGATGGCGTTCACCGTGATGTTCCGGCCGCGCAGTTCCTTGGCGAGCACGCTGGTCAGGGTCTCCACCGCGCTCTTGGTGGCGGCGTACACGGCATAGCCCGGCAGGGCCGTGCCGACCAGGCTGGTCGAGAAGTTGACGATGCGCCCCCCGGGCTGCAGCCGGTGCGTGGCCTCGCGCAGGGTGTTGAACGTGCCCTTGAGGTTGATGGCGACCACGCGGTCGAAGGTGGCGTCGTCCGTCTGCGCCAGGTGCGGCAGGGTGGATGGCATCACGCCCGCGTTGTTGACCAGCACGTCCACGCGGCCAAAGGCCTGCTCGGTGGCATCGAACAGCTGGCGCACGGCGCCGCTGTCGGCCACGTCGGCCTGCACCGCCACGGCCGCTCCGCCCGCTGCGGTGATCGCCTGCACCACGGCCTGGGCGTCTTCGGTGCGGCCGGCGTAGTTGACCACCACGCGGAAACCGTCGCGCGCGAGCCGGTGGGCAATGGCGGCGCCGATGCCGCGCGATGCGCCCGTGACGATCGCGGTGCGCGGGCCCGTGGGGGCGGACTCAGGGGAAGAGGAGGAGGAAGGGGCGTAGGAGGAAGGGGTGGTGGACAGCGGCTGCATGGCAAGGCTCCTGGTGCGGTGGGGAAGGGACGCCACCCGGTGGCGGCGTGTGGCAGCGGTATTGTTCTGTTGTTGTGAAGATTGATAAATACCTAGAATTGACTTCACTGTTCAATGCGGCACAACAATCAAGACCCACCGGGGAGCCCTTCGCGATGGACCGCTTTCAATCCATGCAGCTTTTCACGCGCATCGTCGAGCTGGGCAGCTTCACCCGCGCGGCCGAAGACCGGCAGCTGCCGCGCGCGAGCGTGACCCTGGCGGTGCAGGCGCTGGAAAAGCGCCTGGGCACGCGGCTCCTGCAGCGCACCACGCGCCACGTGAGCACCACGCCCGACGGGCAGGCGTACTACGAGCGCTGCCAGCGCCTGCTGGCCGACCTGGAGGAAACAGAGGCGGCATTCGGCCACGCCGCGAGCGCGCCGCGTGGCAAGCTGCGCGTGGACCTGCAGGGCACGCTGGCCCGGCATTTCGTGCTGCCGCGCATCGGCGAGTTCTGCACGCGCTACCCCGAGGTGGAACTGGAGATCGGCATGGGCGACCGGCTGGTGGACCTGGTGCGCGAGGGCGTGGACTGCGTGCTGCGCGGCGGCGAGCTGCGCGACTCCACCATGGTGGCGCGGCGCGTGGCACTGCTGCAGCAGGTGACCTGCGCGAGCCGCGGGTACCTGGCGCGCCACGGCACGCCCGCCACCGTGGAGGCGCTGCGCGGGCACCGGGCCGTCAACTTCCTCTCGCAGCGCACGGGCAAGCCCCTGCCTTTTGACTTCATCGTGGACGGCGTGGCCACAAGCGTGCAGCTCAAGGGCCCCGTGGCCGTGAGCGATGCCGATGCGTACCACGCCTGCTGCGCCGCGGGCCTGGGGCTGATCCAGGTGCCGCGCTACCACATCGCGCCCCGGCTGGCCGATGGCAGCCTGTGCGAGGTGCTGGCGCCGTTTCGCCCCGCGCCCATGCCGGTGTCGGTGCTGTACCCGCACAGCCGCCAGCTGTCGCCGCGCGTGCGGGTCTTCGTGGACTGGCTGGCCGGGGTGATGTCGGCCGCGCGCTGAGAACGGCCGGAGCGCGCCTACACCGGGCGCGTGAACTCCATCACCCAGTTCACCTCCCAGGTGGCGCCGCCGTCCTCGGAAAACGCCTGCTGCCAGCGTGGCGCGCCGGTGTGCATCCGTGACCACTCGAAGCGCACCCGCACCGGGCGGCCCTCGAACAGCTCCTGGCCGTCAAAGATGCCGACACCGTCCTGGAAGCCGCCGACCACCGGGGGCTGCAGCATTCCCGTGGCCGGGTCCAGGCCGCCGGTGGCGTTGTCGAGCCAGTAGATGCTCCAGCGCTGCGTGGCGGGGCTGAACACGCGCAGGGTCATGCCCACGAAGCCCGGCTTCCAGGCCAGGGGCGTGAAGTCGTCGCAGTTGCCGATGCCGGCGGGCAGGGGGCGGGCGGTGCCGGTGGCGTCGAACACCTCCCAGTCGCTGCAGCCGGCCAGGCGCCGCACCAGGCGCGTGTTGCGGATGCGCCAGGGGCCCATGAGGAAGTCGAAGTCGCGCGCGGCGCTGGGCGCCACGGCGGGCGAGGGGATGGTGATGAGGTTCGGGGTGGCCATGGTGGGGTCTTTCATCGGTGAAGCGGGGGGCGTCAGGCGTGCAGCGCGGAGCGGGCGGTGGGCTGCAGGCGCAGGGTCTCGGGCTCGCGGGCCAGCCAGGGGGCAAGGCCCGGCGCCACCCCCCGCGCCCAGGGGGTGCTGCCGGTGAACGCCTCCAGCGCGGCCTCGCGGCCGAACAGCGCCAGCCCCAGCAGCACATGTTCTCCCTCGCGCACGGGCAGGCGGGGAAAGGTGTTGGGGCTGGTCTCGGTGCAGTACCAGGCCACCTGGCGCGCGCCCCCGCGTTGCAGCGTGGGCGCCATGCGGTGGCGGCAGAAGTCCAGCAGCGCGGGCGTGGCGGCCTCGCGCAGGTGAAACACCGTGGCCGCCACCACGCCGGGGGCCGCGCCGCTGGCGCCCGGCGCCGCGCGCGCGTGCTGGGGCAACGCGGCGGCCGCGCCGGGCCAGGCGGGGCGCAGCAGCAGCACGTTGTCGGAGTCGATCATGGTGGCGTTGGCGGCGTCGCGGTGCGCGGCCCAGGTGGGCCCGCCGTAGAAGGCTTCGAGCGCCTGGCGGCGCGCCTGCATGCTGCCGAAGCCGCGCAGCCACACGAACAGGTCGGGCCGGTCCAGGTCGCGGAACTGGCCCAGCACGCGCAGGCCCTGCGCCTCCTGGGTCTCCACGAACTCGCGGTCGAACAGCTCGATCAGCACGTCGCGCTGCCCCGGGTGCAGCGTGTACTGGCGCAGCTCGACGATGGCGCATTCGTCGGCGGTGGGCGGGGCGCAGGGGTGGCGCGTGGCCATGGCGGTGTCGTGCATGCGGGCTCCTGCAGGGTGGGGGTCGATGAAAGTCATGCCCGCAGTCTGCGCCCCCATACATGACACCGCATGGCAGGTATTTCAGGTATCTTCGCCGCAGCTGCCTTCTTTTTTTCTGGCCAGGGGCCCCGGGCCCGCGCCGCACCCTACCGGACCACTTCCTTCCCGCCATGCGCGCCAGCCGCCTGCTCTCGCTCCAGATGCTGCTCGAAACCCAGGGCCGCATGAGCGCGCCGGCGCTGGCCGGGGCGCTGGAGGTGTCGGTGCGCACGCTGTACCGCGACGTGGACCAGCTCAGCGCCGCGGGCGTGCCCATCTATGCCGAGCGCGGGCGCCATGGCGGGTTTGCGCTGCTGCCGGGCTGGAAGACCATGCTCACGGGCCTCACGCCGTCGGAGGCGCAGGCCGTGTTCCTCAGCGGCCTGCCCGGCCCCGCGCAGGACCTGGGCCTGGGCAGCGACGTGCAGGGCGCACGCCTGAAGCTGCTGGCCGCCCTGCCCGCCGCATGGCGCGAGGACGCGCAGCGCGTGAGCGCCCGCCTGCACCTGGACCCGGTGGACTGGTACCGCGAGAGCGACCCCACGCCGCACCTGTCCACGGTGGCCGCCGCCGTGTGGAGCGGGCACCAGATCGCGATGCGCTATGAAAGCTGGTCCGACACCGTGGAGCGCACCGTGAGCCCGCTGGGCCTGGTGCTCAAGGCGGGTGCCTGGTACCTGGTGGCGCTGCCGGCGGACAAGGCCACGGGCAAGGGCGGCGGTGATGGTGGCGATGGTGGCGACAGCGGGCCACGCACCTACCGCGTCTCGAACATCCTGGCGGCGCAGGCGCTCGCCACGCCGGTGCGCCGCCCCGCGCGGTTCGACCTGCCGGGCTACTGGGCGCGCTCGATCCGGCGCTTTGAATCCGGGCTCTACACCGGCGAGGCGGCGCTGCTGGCCACGCCCGCCGGGCTCAAGGGGCTGCGCGCGCTCAGCAGCGCGGTGGCCCGGGCCGTGGCGACCGCGCCCACGGCCGCCCCCCCGCGCCGGGCGGACGGGCGCGTGGCGGTGACCATTCCCATCGAGTCGGTGGAGCACGCCTGCGGCCAGCTCCTGCGCCTGTCCCCGCAGGTGGAGGTGCTGCGGCCCGCCGCCCTGCGCCGCGCGCTGGTGGCCCGGGTGCGGGCCACGGCGCGGATGTACGGGCTGGACGGTGGCTGAGCAGCAGAATTGAACTTGCTATCAAATATATAGCTTAAAGCGCTTGTTCTTCAAGCGCCAGCGCGTGGAATGGCTTCGGACATGCGGCGCTGCGCGCGCCGGGAACGGGCGCCTAGAGGCCGCGCCGCACCATGTCCAGCAGGCGCAGGCCCAGCAGGTCCAGCATCTGCTGCGGCGTGCCGCGCAGCGGCCCGTCGATGGAGAGCAGCGCCATGCCGTGCACGGTGGACCAGGCCAGGTATTCGGCCCCCGGGCGGCGCTCGGGCGGCAGGGCGCCTGCTGTCACCAGGTCATCGAGTGCCGCGCTCAGGTGCTGGAACGGGTTGAGCCCCGTGGCGCCACCCATGGCCGGGTCGGGGTCGTGCTGCACGGTGAAGCGCCCGCCGAAGGCGGTGCGGAACAGGCCTGTCTCGGCATGCGCGAAGCGCAGGTAGCCCGCGCCCACGGCGCGCACCTTGGCGTGGGCCTGCTCGGTGGCCGTGCCTGCGGCGGGCACCTGGGCCAGTTCGGCCTCCATGGCCTGGGCCACGGCCGCCACGGCGGCGGCACGCACCGCGTCCAGCAGGTCGTCGCGGTTGGCGAAATGGCGGTAGGCCGCATTGGGCGCGACCCCCGCGCGGCGCGTGGCCTCGCGCAGCACCACGGCGTCGGGGCCGCCCTGGCGCGCCAGCTCGATGCCCGCGTCCAGCAGGGCGCGGCGCAGGTCGCCATGGCGGTAGGTGCTGCGTGCGGCGGGGGTGTTGCGAGTGGTTACGGTCATGGGCGGTGAGATGTGGACACTGTCCATTATCTTTGGTATTGTTTGTGAACGGTGTTCACAATTGTGCGCCGAAATCCATGTTCCGAGACCTTCCCAAGGAGACCCCCATGAAAGTCGAGCCGTATCTGATGTTTGAAGGCCGCTGCGAAGAGGCCCTGGATTTCTACCGCCGCGCCCTGGGCGCGCAGGTCACCATGCTCATGCGCTACAAGGACAACCCCGAGCCCGCCGCCGGCCAGGGCTGCGCCGAGGGCGCCGGCCCCGGCCCCACGCCCGAGATGGTCATGCACGCCGCCTTCAACGTGGGCGAGACCCAGCTCATGGCGTCGGACGGCATGGGTTCGGGCCAGCTGAACTTCCAGGGCATCTCGCTGGCGCTGAGCCCCGCGAACGAGGCGGAGGCCAAGCGCTACTTCGACGCGCTGGCCGAGGGCGGGCAGGTGCAGATGCCGCTGGCCAAGACCTTCTTCTCGAAAGCCTTCGGCATGGTGGCCGACCGCTTTGGCGTGTCGTGGATGGTGGTGGCGCCGGAATGAGCGCGGCGGCCATGAAGTACCAGGGAAGCTGCCACTGCGGCAAGGTCGCCTTCGAAGTGGAAGGCACCGTCGACAGCGGCCTGGCCTGCAATTGCAGCATGTGCCACCGGCGCGGATCGCTGCTGTGGTTCGTGCCGCGCGGCGCGCTGCGGCTGACCACGCCCGAGGCCGACGCGGCCACCTACACCTTCCACAGGCACGTGATCCGGCACCGTTTCTGCCCGGCCTGCGGCATCCATCCTTTTGGCGAAGGCGTGGACCCCAAGGGCCAGCCCGTGGCGGCGGTCAATCTGCGCTGCGTGGAGGGCCTCGACCTGGGCAGCGTGCCCGTCCACCACTACGACGGCCGGGCGGCTTGACCCCCCCAACCCTCACACCCCCTCACATTCCCCTGCAAGGAGACTTCCATGATGAATCCCGAACCCCATGCCATGCACCGCTGGCTGCAGCAATTGCTGGGCCACTGGACCAGCACCTCCGACTGCGACCCGCCGCCGGGCGAACCGGCGCAGCAGTCCGTGGGCGCCGAACACGGCCGCGCCCTGGGCGACCTGTGGGTGATCCTCGAAGGCACCGGCACCATGCCCGGTGGCGGCGAGGCGCGCATGCAGATGACGCTGGGCTACGACCCCGAGAAGAACGTGTTCCTGGGCACCTGGGTGGGCTCGATGATGACCCACATGTGGGTCTATCGCGGCACGCTCGATGCCGACCAGAAGGTGCTCACGCTGGAGACCGAAGGCCCCAGCTTCAAGGGCGACGGCAAGACCGCCCGCTACCGTGACGTGATCACGCTGGTGAGCGCCACCGAGCGCACGCTGACGTCGTTCAGCCAGCAGCCGGACGGCAGCTGGAACCAGATCATGCAAGCAAAATACACGAGAACCCCCTGAGCCGCCGCGGTGCACCCCCCTGGCGGGGACGCGCCGCGCTGCGAATCCTTTTTTTCACTCCCGCCGCTCCATGACCCTCCGCATCGAAGGCCGCGCACGCTGGCCCGCCCTCATCCTGCTGTGCCTGGGCGAGCTCATGATCGTGCTCGACACCACCATCGTGAACGTCGCGCTGCCCAGCATCAAGGCCGACCTGGGCTTCACCGAAACGTCCCTGGTGTGGGTGGTCAACGCCTACATGCTCACCTTTGGCGGCTGCCTGCTGCTGGGCGGGCGGCTCGGGGACTTGTATGGCCACCGGCGGCTGTTCCTGGCGGGCATCACGCTGTTCACCCTCGCGTCGCTGGCCTGCGGGCTGGCCCATACGCAGGGGCTGCTGGTGGCGGCGCGCGCGGTGCAGGGCGTGGGCGGGGCCGTGGTGTCGGCCGTGGCGCTGTCGCTCATCATGAACCTGTTCACCGAGCCCGGCGAGCGCGCGCGGGCCATGGGGGTCTATGGTTTTGTCTGCGCCGGAGGCGGCAGCATTGGCGTGCTGCTGGGCGGCGTGCTCACCAGTGCGTTGAGCTGGCACTGGATCTTTCTGGTCAACATCCCCGTGGGCGCGGCCATCTACGCGGCCTGCCTGGTGCTGCTGCCGGGCGGCAAGGGGCATGCCCACGGCCAGCGGCTGGACGTGGCGGGCGCCGTCACCATCACCGCGTCGCTGATGCTGGCGGTGTACGCCATCGTCAACGGCAACGAGGCGGGCTGGGCCTCGCTGCAGTCGGTGGGGCTGCTGGGCGCCTCGGCCGCGCTGCTGGCGTTGTTCCTGTACATCGAATCGCACGTGGCCGCGCCCCTGGTGCCGCTGCCCTTGCTGCGCCAGCGCAACCTGGCCATCTCCAACGTGGTGGGCGTGCTGTGGGCCGCCGGGATGTTCGCGTGGTTCTTCTTGTCGGCGCTGTACATGCAGCTGGTGCTGGGCTACGACGCCATGCAGGTGGGCCTGGCCTTCCTGCCGTCCAATCTCATCATGGCGGGCTGTTCGCTGGGGCTGTCGGCCTGGGTGGTGATGCGCTACGGCATCCGCGGCACGCTGGGCTGGGGCCTGCTGCTGGCCGCCGTGGGCCTGGTGCTGTTCGCGCTGGCACCCGTGGACGGCCGCTTCGTGCCGCATGTGCTGCCCGGCATGCTGCTGCTGGGCGTGGGGGCGGGCATCGCGCTCAATCCGCTGCTGCTGGCCGCCATGGGCGACGTGAAGCCCGAGGATTCGGGCCTGGCCTCGGGTGTGGTCAACACCGCGTTCATGATGGGCGGCGCGCTGGGCCTGGCGGTGCTGGCCAGCCTGGCCGATGCGCGCACCGGCGCGCTGCGCGAAGCGGGGGCATCGGCCCCGATGGCCCTGAACGGCGGCTACCAGCTGGCGTTCTGGGTGGCGGCCGCGGGCTCGCTGGCGGCGGCGCTGCTGGGTGGCCTGGTGCTGCGGCCCGCGCGGCCCCCGGCCGTGGGCGCGCAGGTGGCGGCTCACTAGGGGACAAAAAACGAAATGCTATTGAATAAATAGCTTTTGGCGCAATATCCATAGGCGCTGGCGCCCCATTTCATTCAAATTGGGAGCAAGGTGGGCCCGCCGGGATCGCCCCCACTGTCCTGCCTGGCGCACCGCACTGTTCCACCGGGCGCACTTCTGCTCAGGCACCATTGGCGCCATATTCCACTGGCATACCGCCCGATCGTGGTGGTGCACAACACGAGGAGCCTTCGTATGTCGTCGTCCACACCTGCTGCAACCACCGCCCTGGTGCCCATCGTGCGCGCCCAGTTGCTGGGACCGCAGTGGCCCACGCTCGACCCGTTTCTTTTCTGCGCCCACCACGACGATGCCTATCCCGCGGGCAACGCCGCGTTTGGCCCGGCCGTGCCCATCGAAGACCGCCAGATCGGCAGCGACTTCAGCCGCAAGGACGGCTGGAGCATGTACCACGGCGACACCGTGCCCGGCTTTCCGGGCCACCCGCACCGGGGCTTCGAGACCGTGACGCTGGTGCGCAAGGGCCTGATCGACCATTCCGACTCGCTGGGCGCGGCCGCGCGGTTTGGCGGCGGCGACGTGCAGTGGGTCACGGCTGGCAAGGGCATCGTGCATTCCGAGATGTTCCCGCTGCTCAACGCCACCGAGCCCAACCCGCTGGAGCTGTTCCAGATCTGGCTGAACCTGCCGGCGCGCAACAAGATGGTGGAGCCGCACTTCACCATGCTGTGGAACGAGGGCATCCCGCGCCTGGTGCACCACGACGCCGCCGGCCGCGCCACCACGGTGACGGTGGTGGCGGGTGCCCTGCCCGGCGCGCCCGCGCCCCTGCCGCCACCCCCGGAATCCTGGGCCTCGCAGCACGAGGGCGACGTGGCCATCTGGACGCTGCGCCTGGAGCCGGGGGCCGAGTGGACCCTGCCTGCCGCCCAGGGCGAAGGCACGCAGCGCATGCTGTACTTCTTCGTGGGCGACAGCCTGCGCGTGGGCCCGCAGGACGTGGACCGCCACGCCGCGCTGCAGGTGCGCCCGCAAGAGGACTGGCTGCTGGCCAACACCGGCGCCACCACCGTGGAATGCCTGGTGCTGCAGGGCCGGCCGATTGGCGAACCCGTGGCGCAGTACGGCCCCTTCGTGATGAACACGCAGGCCGAGATCATGCAGGCCATGAACGACTACCGCCGCACCCAGTTCGGCGGCTGGCCCTGGGCCGAGCAGGACCCGGTGCACGGCACCGAGGCGCGGCGGTTTGCGCGCTACCCCGGCCAGGCCGAGGAAGAGCGCCCCGGCGAGGACGCGGCGGCGGCGCAGGCCTGAACACCTTCGCCCGGTGGGGTCGCGGGCGCGGCCGGGCGGGGTGCCGGGCCGCTCGTGGACAATCCAGGTTTTCGATGCGCGCAGCGCGGCCCGGGCGCCAGCCGGTGGGCAAGGCGCCGCGCCGCACCCCCTGACCCAAAGATGAAAGCGCAAGCCCAGCCATGAGCACCCCCATCACCAAAGACTCCGCCGTCACCCTCACCTACAAGGTCACCACGCCCCAGGGCAAGCCGCTGGATGCCGGCAACCTGTCGTACCTGCACGGCGGCTACGAAAACATCTTCCCCAAGGTCGAGTCCGCCCTCGAGGGCCAGTCCGTGGGCTTTGCCACCACGCTGGACCTCGCCGTGGAAGACGCCTTCGGCGCGCGCGACGAAAGCCTGGTGCGCACCATCCCCAAGACCGAGTTTCCGCCCGGCGTGAAGGTCGGCGGCCAGCTGCAGTGCGTGGGCAGCGACGGCCAGCCCGCCGTGTTCAACGTGGTCAAGATCAAGGGCCCCGAAGTGCACCTGGACGGCAACCACCCGCTGGCGGGCCAGGCCCTGAAGTTCAGCTGCAAGGTGACCGATGTGCGCGCCGCCAGCGCCGAAGAAATTGCGCACCGCCATGTGCATGGCGCGCACGGGCACCAGCACTGACATGGAGGGTGGCGGCCGCCCACGCTGGCTGCGGCCTCGTGGGCCGGCCCCCGGGCAGGCCGAGGCCCGGCGTGGAGAGGGCTACAGCGCCTCCAGCACCGTCGCAATCCCCTGTCCGCCGCCAATGCACTGCGTGGCCAGTGCGTAGCGGCCCTTCTCGCGCTGCAGCAGCGCGGCCGCCTTGCCGGTGATGCGCGCGCCCGTGGCGCCCAGCGGGTGGCCGATGGCCAGGCCGCCGCCGTCGAGGTTGATCGTGTCCTCGCGCAGCCCGAGTTCGCGGATGCAGGCCAGCGCCTGCGAGCCGAAGGCTTCGTTGATCTCCACCACATCCATGTCGCTGGCCGAGAGCCCCGCGCGCGCCAGCGCCTTGCGCGTGGCGGGCACGGGGCCCATGCCCATGTAGGCCGGGTCCACGCCCGCCGTGGCCAGGGCGCGGATGCGCGCCAGGGGTGACAGTCCGTGCCGGGCGGCGTAGGCCTCGGTGGCCACGAGCACGGCCACGGCGCCGTCGGTCAGCGGCGACGAGGTGCCCGCCGTCACCACGCCGTCCTCGCGGAACGCGGGGCGCAGCGCGGCCAGCGCCCCGGGCGTGGTGCCGGGGCGGATGCAGCCGTCCTGCGCCACCACCTCGCCCGCGTCCAGCGCGATGGGCACGATCTCCGCCTGCAGCCGGCCGGCCTCGCGCGCGGCGGCGGCCTTGTGGTGCGATGACACGGCCATCGCCTCCTGGGCGGCGCGGGACACCGCGTACCGGCGCGCCACGTTCTCGGCCGTCTCGCCCATGCTGATGTAGGCGTCGCTGTGCTCATACAGCGTGGGGTGGGCCGAGAAGTTGAAGCCACCCTGCGGCACCATGCTCATCGACTCCACGCCGATGCACAGGTACGCCTCGCCCAGGCCCGCCTCGATCTGCGCGGCGGCGATGTGGATGGCCGACATGGACGAGCCGCAGAAACGGTTCACCGTCATGCCGCCCAGCGCGTGCGGCAGCCCCGCCAGCAGCGACACGATGCGCGCGATGTTGTTGCCCTGCGCGGCCTCGGGGTAGGCGCAGCCGGCGATCACGTCCTCGAGCGTGGCCGGGTCGATGCCGGTGCGCTGCAGCAGGCCCGTGACGACCTGCGCGGCCAGGGTGTCGGGCCGCACCCCCGCCAGCGCGCCCTTGCGCGCGAAGTGAAAGGGGGAGCGGGCATAGGCGGAAATCAGTGCTTGCATGGCGGTGCCTTCCCTATTCCTGCGGATGGCGTGGCCGTGGGCGGAATCAGGCCGTGGCGGCGGCGGCGTGGCGCCGTGCCCGGCCAGGGGCGCGGGGAAGGGGACGTGGGGGTGGTCATGGGGGCTCCTGGAAGCGTGTTTTAGATGACGGTCATCACGTTTAAATTATATGACGACCATCATTTAAAATGTCAAGCTGGCGTTTTCGGGGCATCCGGCACAAAGGGGATCGGCGATGAAGGTGAGCAAGGAACAAATGGCGGAAAACCGCGAGCGCATCCTCGATGCGGCGGCGCGGTTGTTCCGCGAACGCGGGTTTGACGGCATCGGCGTGGCGGACCTCATGAAGAGCGCGGGGCTCACGCACGGCGGCTTCTACGGGCACTTCGCGTCCAAGGACGAGTTGATGGCGCAGGCCACGGCACGCGCGCTGGACGGGCTGCAGTCGGCATGGGCCGCGCTCGCGCGCGGCGCCGCGGCGCAGGGGCGGGATCCGCTCGCCGCGATCGAGTCGGCCTACCTGTCGCCGGGCCACCGCGATGCGCCGGGCCAGGGCTGCCTGCTCGCCGCGCTGGGCGGCGATGCGTCGCGCCAGGGGCCGGCCGTGCGCCGGGCCGTGACCGAAGGCATGCAGGCCCAGGTGGCGGGCCTGGCCACGCTGGTGCCCGGGCGCAGCAAGGCCGCCAGGCGCCAGCGCGCGCTGGCCGACTACGCCAGCCTCGTGGGCGCCCTGGTGCTGGCGCGGGCTGCGGACGACCCGCAGTTCTCCGACGAGATCCTGCAGGCCACGGCGGCGGCGCTGCGGCTGCCGGGGCATGCTGCGGACTGAGGGGGCGGATTGCTATTTATTTAATAGCTATTTGCGCCGGATGGACGGGCGTTGGCGGCCAAAATCATCGAGGTCGCCATGGCGGCCCGTCACCCCCGCCCGCCGCTGCGCCGCGCCAGGCCCCGCCCCTGCAGCACCGGCTCGGCCGCGAGCCGCCCGCGCGCGAATTCGACGAAGGCCCGCACCTTGGCGGGCGCGCGCCGTCCCGCGGGGTAGACGATGTGCACGGGCACCGGGTCGGGCTCGTGCTCGGCCAGCACCACGCGCAGGCGCCCGGCGCGCAGGCTGGCGGCGGCCTGGTAGGCCAGGCACCGGGTGAGCCCGAGGCCTGCCTCGGCGGCGGCGATGTCCACCTCGTTGCTGTTGCTGATCCAGGCCTGCTGCGGCATGCCCGTGGCGCCGCCCCGGAACTTCCAGGGCGCGGGTGCGCGCGCATCGAACGAAAAGGCGATCGCCCGGTGCTGCCCCAGTTCCTGCGGGTGGCGCGGCTCCCCATGCCGCGCGAGGTAGCCGGGCGACGCCACCACCATGCGCCGCAGCGCGCCCACCCGCAGCGCGGTCAGGCCCGAGTCCGGCAGGTGGGCGATGCGCACGGCCACGTCCATGTCCTCCTCCAGCAGGTGCACCAGCCGGTTCACGAACAGCGTGCGCGCCTGCACGCGGGGCTGGGCCTGCAGGAAGTCCAGCACGATGGGCGCCACGTGCTGGATGCCGAACATCTGCGGCGCGGTGATGGACAGCAGGCCCTGCGCCTCGGCCTGCGCGCCGCTGGCGGCCTGCTCGGCCTCCTGCAGGTCGTTCAGGATCGGGCGGCAGTCGGCCAGGAAGCGTTCGCCCGCCTCGGTCAGCCGCACCATGCGCGTGCTGCGCTGGAACAGCAGCACCGACAGGCGGGCCTCCAGCGCCGCGATGGCGCGGGTCACGGCCGTGGCCGAGCAGCCCAGGCGCCGCGCCGCCACGGCGAAGCCGCCCGCATCGGCCACGGCCACGAAGCAGCGCAGGGTGTCGAGATGGTCCATTGTTGCGGAAAATGCAATTTTGAAAGACGAACTATGGCTATTCACGGCGGGATACGCAATAGCTAACGTGGAGGCTTCTTTGTTGACCCCTGTTCAGGACCCACCGCCATGGCACCCACCTCCCCTTTGACGCTGTACCGCATGTCCATCTCGGGCCACTGCCACCGTGCCGAGCTGATGCTCTCGATGCTGGGCCTGCCCCATGCGCTGATCGACGTGAACCTGCTCGCCGGCGAACACCGGCAGGCCGCCCACCTGGCGCGCAACCCGCTGGGCCAGGTGCCCGTGCTGGTGGATGGCGACGTGGTGCTGTCCGACAGCAACGCCATCCTCGTGTACCTGGTGCAGCGTTATGCGCCCGGCAGCCACTGGCTGCCGCAGGACCCGGTGGGCCAGGCCGGCCTGCAGCGCTGGTTCAGCCTGGCGGCCGGCATGCTAGCCCCCGGGGCATCGAGCGCGCGTTTTGCCGCCCTCACGGGCCGCGAGCCCAGCGAGGCGGCGCTCGCCATCGGCCGCAGGCTCTTCGACTTCATGGAGCCCGCGCTTGACGGCCGCGACTGGCTGCTGGGCGGTGCCACCCCCACGCTGGCCGACATCGCCATGGTGAGCTACACCTCGCAGGCGCCGATCGGCGGTTTGTCGCTCGCCACCTATCCGCGCATCGCGGCCTGGGTGGCGCGCATGGAAGCCCTGCCGGGCTATGTGCCGCTGGCGGACCGCCTGCCCGCCCCTGGCGCCATGGTGCCGGCATGAACGCCACGCCCGCCGCCGCCTTCCACGCGGGCGAGCAGGCCCTGCAGGAGCGCGTGGGCGTGCGCGAGCGCATGGCCGCCGTGGGGCCCCTGGTGCTGCGCGACCACATGCCCGACCAGCACCGCGAGCTGTTCGAGAAGCTGCCCACCTTGCTGCTGGGTGCGCTCGACGACCAGGGCCAGCCCTGGGCCACCATGGTGGCCGGACCGCCGGGCTTCGTGCACACGCCCGATGCCCGTGCCATGCACATGGCGGTGGTGCCCGATGCGGCCGACCCGGTGCTGGCCCAGTTGGTGCCCGGTGCGCCGGTGGGCGTGCTGGGCCTGGAGCCGCACACGCGCCGGCGCAACCGCATGAACGGGCGGGTGGCGTCGTTCGGCGCCCGCGGGCTGGAGGTGGACGTGGTGCAGAGCTTCGGCAACTGCCCCAAGTACATCCAGGCGCGTGCGCCCGGCCTGCGCGCGGAGGTGACGCCGCCGGCACCGGCCCAGGTGCTGGGTGCGGGGCTCGACGCCGCCGCGCGGGGCCTGATCGCGCGCAGCGACACGATGTTCATCGCGAGTGCCTCGGCGGCGCACCCGGGCGCAGGGCGCGATGAAGGCGTGGACGTGTCGCACCGTGGCGGCGAGCCGGGCTTCGTGCATGCCGAGCAAACGGCCGAGGGCCTGGTGCTCAGCCTTCCCGACTACCCTGGCAACCTGTTCTTCAACACCCTGGGCAATCTCGCGCTGCACCCGCAGGCCGGGCTGCTGTGGGTGGACTATGACGGTGGCGGCCTGCTGCACGTGGCCGCCCGCGCCGAGCTGCTCTGGGACGAGGCCCCGCGTGCGCGCTGGCCCGGCGCGCAGCGTGTGCTGCGGCTGCAGGTGCTGGGCGGCGTGTGGCGCGCACATGCGCTGCCCTGGCGCTGGACGGCCGCCGAGCCCGCGCCGCAGTTCAGCGCGATGCGTGCGCGTGCGACGGAATGAGCGGCGCGATGGCCTTGCGCGGCGTGGTGGCCTCGGCCTGCACCATGCGCGCGCTGCGCTCGTGGGCGCCGCGCGCCAGCTCGGTGATCAGGGAGGCCTCGGGCAGGTTGTGCCAGTAGCGCTGCGGCATCTCCTTGCGCATCATGTCGGTCTTCAGGCGCGCGGGGTTGAAGATGTGGCGGTAGTAGGTGAGCCACAGCGCCTCGCCGGCGTCGGGCGGCGGCGCATCGCTGCGCTGGCCGCCCGGGCCGGTGTGCAGCGCCGTGCCGTCCCAGCGCACGCTGGCATCGGGCGTGAGGATGGCCCAGCGCATCTGCGTGAAGCGCCGCACGAAGAAGCCTGCATTGGCCTCGGTGATGAAGTGGTCGGGCTCGAACCAGGCCACCTGCACGGTATGGCCCTCGGTGTCGGTCATGGGGCGAAAGCGCACGAAGGCGTGCATCTTGTGCATGTCGCGCGCCACGGCACGCACCATGTGGTGGGCCTGCAGGCGGTCGGCATCCAAGGGGTCGTGGCGCAGCCCGCGCTCGCGCACCAGGCGCCACAGCAGGCGGTACATGAGCGCGAAGCGCACCGGGTTGCGGTGCAGCACCAGGCGCTCGCACAGGCGCAGGAAATCCTCGGGCACCCGGGGCGCTGCGCCGCCCGCCGGGGACGGCAGCGGATCCACGGAGGAGCCTGGTGGCGCGGGGCTGGCGAACAGGTCCTGCGCGGCCCCTTGCGCTGTGAACCACTGCACCTCCTGCGGCGGCACGCCGGCCTGCACCAGCGCGCGCGCGGCCCGGCGAAAGCCCGGCCAGTCTGTGGCATGTGCGAGGGTGATGGTGTGCAGGGCCATGGTGGCTTGCCTCAATCGAAAAGCTTGCGCTGCGCTGGCGGCGGGGCCATGTGGGCGGCCAGGTCGGCGGCGTCGAGCGCGCGGCCCGGCCGGTAGTCGGCGGCTTCCACGAAGGGCAGCACCTTCTGGAGCGGCACGCGCAGCCGCGCCAGGTCGGCGTGGCGCAGG
This sequence comes from Acidovorax sp. GW821-FHT11A03, assembly GCF_058809075.1. NCBI lineage: Bacteria > Pseudomonadati > Pseudomonadota > Betaproteobacteria > Burkholderiales > Comamonadaceae > Acidovorax > Acidovorax sp. GW821-FHT11A03. The sequence continues at coordinate 100,715 of NZ_JBXASG010000004.1, read as the reverse complement.
CGGCGCACGCGGCGCGCGGCCAGCAGGCGGTCCACCGTCAACACGCCGAAGCCGGGCACGCGCAGCAGCAGCTCGCGCGGGGCGGTGTTCAGGTTCACGGGAAAACGCTCGCGGTGCGCGATGGCCCAGGCGAGCTTGGGGTCCATGTCCAGCGCCAGCATGCCGCCCTGGCCGGCGGGCACGATCTCGCCGTGCGCGAAGCCATAAAAGCGCATCAGCCAGTCGGCCTGGTACAGGCGGTGCTCGCGCACGGTGGGTGGCGCGACGAGCGGCAGCGCGCGCGCCGCGTCGGGGATGGGGCTGAAGGCCGAGTAGTACACGCGCCGCAGCCGGTGCACGCCGTACAGCCCGGCGCTGGTGGCCAGGATGGTGCGGTCGTCGGTGGCGTCGGCGCCGACGATCATCTGCGTGCTCTGGCCGCCGGGCGCGAAGTGTGGTGCCGCCGCGCGCCGCGTGAGCGTGCGCCGGGTGGCGGGCATCGACACCACCTGGGCGGCGGCCTGCTGTTCCTTGCGCGCCTGCCGCGCGTCCTCGATGTGCACCGCCATGCGCGCCATGGAGCGCGCGATGGCCGCGCCGTCCTTCTGCGGCGCCAGGGCCGTGAGCCCTTCGGGCGTGGGCAGCTCCACGTTGATGCTCAGCCGGTCGGCATGGCGGCCCGCGCGCTCCATCAGCTCGGGCGAGGCATCGGGGATGGTCTTGAGGTGGATGTAGCCGCGAAAGTCGTGCTCCTCGCGCAGCACGCGCGCCACCTCCACCACCTGCTCCATGGTGTAGTCGGGGCTCTGGATGATGCCGCTGGAGAGGAACAGCCCCTCGATGCAGTTGCGCCGGTAGAAGTCCAGCGTGAGGTCCACCACCTCCTGCACCGTGAAACGGGCGCGCGGCACGTTGCTGCTGACCCGGTTCACGCAGTACAGGCAGTCGTACTGGCAGAAGTTGGTGAGCAGGATCTTGAGCAGCGAGATGCAGCGGCCGTCCGGCGCGTAGCTGTGGCAGATGCCCATGCCCTCGGTGGAGCCCATGCCGCGCCCGCCCACCGAATCGCGCGGCGCCGCGCCGCTGGATGCACACGAGGCGTCGTACTTGGCGGCGTCGGCCAGGATGGCGAGTTTGGACTGTAAATTCACTGTATGAATTTACAGTATTTTCCGATGACCGACCAGCCTGCAGGGTGTCTTTGCTATTAAAAAAGTAGCTGTTCGCGCAGATGGATCAAGCGCTGGGCGCCAAAAAGGCTTGAAGCCTGTGGCTGCGCGGCCTCCCGTGCCAGCACTGCCGGGGTTCGCGGGCCGCGCGGGGTCCGTGAACCCCGGCGACCTGGGGAGCCGCTGGGCGGTGTAAGGTGGCCCACCGGCGCACTTCGGCCCGGCAGGAGGAACCCATGCCATCGCTCATCGCCTCAAGCCGGGCCATCCCCGGCCCCGGCTTGCCGGGGCTGCCCGCCGCCGCCTGTGCGATGTGGGGGTTCGAGGAATACCTGCCGCACACGGTGCGCCGCCTGGAGGTCGCGCACGCGGGCATCAAGCTGATCATCGGCTGGCACGCGGCTTACGGCGTCGGGCAGCCCGGCGGCGCCATGCAGCGGTACCAATCCCTGGTGGCGGGGCTCGGTGGCGGGCCGATGGTGACCGAGCACCTGGGAGCGCAGTCCTGCGTGGAAGTGACGCTGGCACCCTGGCTGGGCTTTCAGCTGTTCCATGGCAGTCCGGATGTGCTCTCGTGCCCGGTGGCCGCGCTGGCCGATGTGTGGGGCGGCACGGCCACGCGGCTGTCCGAGCAGTTGCACCACGCGCCGGATTGGCCCGCGCGGTTTGCCCTGGTGCAGCGGTGTCTGCAGGGGGTGCTGGGCCGGTCGCGCCACACGGCGCAGGCCCCGGTGCGGCAGGCCTGGGCATTGCTCAGCGCGCAGCGCGGCAACCTGTCCATGTCTGCCCTGTGCCGCGCCGTGGGCTGGAGCGAGCGGCATCTGGCGCTGCAGTCCCGCAACCAGCTGGGGGATACACCCAAGCGCCTGGCGCGGCGGCTGCGCTTTGGCGCGGCCCAGCAGGCCCTGGGAGAGGTCACCGGGCCCGCGGGGATGGCGGACCTGGCGGATCTGGCCGCCCGCTGCGGATATGCCGACCAGAGCCACCTGAGCCGGGAGTTCCGGCACTTTGCCGGTTGCTCGCCAGCGGCCTATCAGCGCGCAGGCTGGGCCGATGTCCCGGGCAAGCCTGCCAGCCTGGTGGAGACGGCGTAGCCGGGGGGAGAGGACGGGGCCGCGGTCCGAGGCACCGGAACCCCCCAGGTCATTTTTCTTCAAGACGGACAGGCGCAAGCAGCCCAGACTGGCGAACCTGACTTGTTTTTTTCAGATGGAGCTTCCGATGCACGCCAACGTCTCATTCCTTGAAATTGGAGCCGAAAACGCCCTGGTTTCGCAGCAGTTTTTCAGCCACCTCTTTCAATGGGCCTTCGAGCCCACGGAGAAGGAGGGCGAGGGCTGGTTTCGCAATGGGAACATGAACGTCGGCCTGCATGGCGCAGACCCTGCGCGGGCCATCACCCCCTTCTTTGAAGTGGCCGATGCGACGCAGGCGGCCCAGCGTGTGCTGGCGCTGGGAGGGACCGTGCAGCCTCCGGGGCCGCAGGAGCCCGGCTTTGGCGTGTTTCTCATGTGCACGGACCCCGGCGGGGTCCGCTTTGGCCTGCACCAGCCGGCAGGGCGTTGAAGGCGGCGGCCGGCGTTCCTTGGAACCCGTTCGAGGCCTTGGTGGCGCCGCGCGCCTTCCTTGCAGTGGCCGGCCGCTAGCCCGCGCATCCAGAACCCCTGGGCAGGTTCTGGGCGCCTGGGCTGCCGTCCACCGTGCTACACCGCCTCCAGCGCCATGACAGCGGTGGCGGTGTTCGAGATCGGGATGTGGTAGTTGCTGTGCACGCGGCGCACGCCCGGCGCGGCGGCGCTGAGCGCGCCGCGCATCGCCAGCCACATGAGCAGCTCCACGCCCTGGGTGCCCGTCTTCTCCACCAGCTCGTGCACGCTGAACTGCGTGGCCCATTCAGGGTTGGTGGTCAGGCTCTCGATGAACTGCAGGTCGAACGCCTTGTTGATGAAGCCCGCGCGCTCGCCGTCGAGCTGGTGGCTCAGGCCGCCGGAGGCCATCACCGCCACCTTCTTGTCGCTGTCCCAGCTCTGGATGGCCTGGCCCACGGCCTTGCCCAGCGCATAGCAGCGCTTGGCCGACGGCAGCGGGAACTGCACGGTGTTGATGCACACCGGCACCACCGTCACGGGGCAGTCGCCCTCGGGCCAGAAGAGCTTGAGCGGCAGCGTGCAGGCGTGGTCCACCAGCATCTCCTGGCAGGTGGTCACGTCGAACTCCTGGTCGATCAGCGTGTTGATGAGATGCCACGACAGGTCCACCTCGCCCGCGAACGGCGGCAGCGTGGGAATGCCCCAGCCCTCGTCGGCGTTGTGGTATTCGGCGGCGGCGCCCACGGCGAAGGTGGGCATCTTGTCCAGGAAGAAGTTCAGGCCGTGGTCGTTGTAGAACATCACGACCACATCGGGCTTGCGGGCCTGCAGCCACTGGCGGATGGGCGGAAAGCCGTCGAAGAAGGGTTTCCAGTAGGGCTCATTCTGCAGGCCCTTGTGGATGGCGCCGCCAATGGCGGGGATGTGCGAGGTGCCGAGGCCACCGATGAGTTGTGCCATGTGATGTCTCCTTATTGGCCTGCGGCCACCAGCATGGCCTTGAATTCGTCCTTGGTCATGCCCGTCTGCTGCGCGCCGATGTCCTGCATGTCGAGCTTGAAGATGCCCGCGAACTTGGCCAGGTAGTAGGCGTTGCCGCCCGCCGCGATGAGCTGCAGCACGTTCCTGGCGCGGATGGCGGCGGCCTGCTGCGCGTTCAGGCCGTACTGCTTCATGTAGGCCTCCTCGTCCTCGGCGAAGGCCTTGCGGTTGGCCTCGTCGTTGAACGAGAAGCACATCTTGTTGAGCGCATAGCCCTTGCGGGCCTGGGCGCCATCGAACGGCGTGGTGCCCGGGATGGGGCGCGGCGGGGTGGGTTTCGTGGTCACGATGTCTCCGTGGCTTGATGTAAGTCAGGCCGCAGTGTCGGGCGTGCATTGCCAAAGATGAAGGGGGCAAAGATCATCGAACGCATGAGCAGAATCGATGATTGGTCGGGCCTGGACGCCCACCTGCTGCAACTGCTGGTGGCGGTGCTGGAAACCGGCAGCATCACCGCCGCCGCCGCCCGTCTGGGCGTCACGCAGTCGGCGGTGAGCCACCTGCTGGGCAAGCTGCGCGCCATCACGGGCGACCCGCTGTTCGTCAAGCGGGGGCGGGGCATCGTGCCCACCGCGCGGGCCGAAAGCCTGGCGGCGCCGGCGCGCGAGCTGCTGCGCCAGATGCAGCAGTTCGCGCAGGGCTGCGCGTTCGAACCCGCCCGCTGGCGGGCCGACCTGACCCTGGCCGCCAACGATTTCCAGCGCGACCTGCTGCTGCCGCCCCTGGCCGCCCGCCTGCGCGAGGCCGCGCCCGATGTCACGCTGCGCATCGTGCCCAGCGGCGCGCCCGGCGCGGACCTGCTGCGCTCGGATGCATGCCAGCTGGCCATCACCCCGCGCCCGCCGGACGGCACCGACATCCTGCAAAAGCGCCTGTTCGAGGACCAGTACCGGGTGTTTTACGACCCTGCCGTGCGCGAGGCGCCGCGCGACGCGCAGGACTATCTCGCGGCGGCGCATGTGACGGTGGCCTATGAGGCGCGCCGCGGCCTGGCGCTGGACCGCCAGCTGGCGGCCCGCGGCCTGCACCGCCGCTTCGCGGTGCGCGTGCCGGGCTTCGGGGCGCTGCCCGCCTTCGTGCGCGGCACGCCGCTGCTCACCACCGCCCCCTCGCTGCTGGGCCGCACGGCGCTCTCGGCGCTGGCCAGCGCGCCCGTGCCGGTGCCTTGCCCGCGCCTGCCGATGTACCTGGTCTGGCACGCGCGCTACCAGCAGGATGCGGCGCACCGCTGGCTGCGGGCGCAGATGGAGGATGTGGTGGGGACGGCCCTGGCCGGCGGCCTGGGCGCCGAGGTCAAGGCCGGGCAAGCCGTGCGGGCGCAGCCCGCCTGAGGCGCCGCGCCTGGGCGCGGCGTGCGCTCACTCCCGGGTCCTGTGCAGGGCCTGCCGCAGCATCCGTGTCGCCCGGTCGCGGATGCGCAGGGGGCCGCGGTGCGGCGGGGGGTTGGCCTTGGCCAGCGCACAGGCGGACAGGAAGTCGTCGAGGATGGCGGTGTCGTCCAAGGTGTCCGCGCCCACCTTGTGAAATTCCGGATGCCACTGCGTGGCGGCGATGTAGCCGCGCCCTGGCGCGGGCTTCAGGCGGATCGCTTCGGGCACGCCGTCGGGTTCGCTCAGGGCCTCGACGACAAAATCCGGCGCCACCCGCTTGATGCCCTGGTGGTGGATGCTGTTGACGCGGGCGCGGGGCGTGTCGGGATACAGCTTGGCCAGGTGCGAGTCCGGCACGATATGGATGTCGTGGAAATGCTGGTCGTACGTGGTCGCGTTGCGGTGCTCCAGCGCCCCGGGGTGCTGGGTCTGCAGGTCCTGGTAGAGCGCACCGCCAAACGCCACGTTGATCAGCTGCAGGCCCCGGCAGACGCCGAAGATGGGCTTGCGCACCTCGGCGAACGCTTTCACCACGGCCAGGTCGTACAGGTCGCGCACCCGGTCGCCCAGCCACTCCTCGCGCAGCGGTTCCTCGCCGTAGTTGCCCGGCCAGACGTCGGCGCCGCCGTGCATGACCACGCCGTCGAGCCAGTCGGCGTAGTGCGCGAGCGTCACGTCGCCGCGCGCCGTCTCGCCCGTGGGACAGGGCACCATCACGACCATCGCGCCGGCGGACATGAGCCAGTGCGCGATGGACTGCTCGACATACTGCAGCGTCTTGCCGGTGAAAAGCGGACGGGTGGGGTCGGCATGCTGGAAACAGGCGGACAGACCAATCTTGAGGCGGCGGGAAGCGGGCATGGTGGAAGGCTCCGGGCGGTACGCAAATGGTGTGCACCCGGTGCGATGCAAGGGGTATGCCAATTTGTAGCACCGACCCCGCACGGCGTCTGTAGGAAGGGGCCGTGCGGGGTGGTGCGCGATCCCCGGGCCCTGACTTGATGCTGCGAAATGTGGCTTTCTTCATGAAAATGCAAGCGCATGCAGCGTGAAGGCGGGGGGCTGCGGGGCCGGGGCTCGTGATAATTTCTGCACGCCGGGCGCCAGGGAGGTTGCGCCCGGCGGGTGCCATTCCAGCCTTCCCCGAAAGTCCACGACATGCCCCACAAGAAGAATTGCCTGCCCGCCCTCACGGCGCTGGCCGCGTTGACCGCCCTGGCCTGGCCGCTCTCCGGCCACGCGGTCGTGCCCGCGGGCGCGGCCGCGGAGATCGTCAGCCTGCAGGGTACGGGCGACCAGCGCGCCGCGGCCGCCGCCGACTGGCAGCCCGCCCGCCCCGCCCAGGCCCTGGCCACGGGCGACTTCGTGCGTACGCGCCAGGCCGCCAAGATGGCCCTGCTGTTCGCCGACGACACGCAGCTGCGCCTGCACCAGAACACCGTGCTGCAGGTCAAGGGCGTGGCCACGCCGGCCCAGCCCGTGACCACCCTGCTGCTCAACGCCGGGCGCGCGTGGACGCAGACGCGCCGGGCCGATGGCAGCCGGCTGAACCTGGAGACGCCGGCCGCCACCGCCGCGATCCGCGGCACGGACTGGGACCTCGCCGTGGAGGACGATGGCCGCACGCTGCTCACCGTGCTGTCGGGCACGGTGGAGTTCTCCAATGCGCAGGGCCAGGTCTCGGTGGGCGCCAACGAGGCCGCCATCGCCGAGGTGGGCAAGGCCCCGGTCAAGCTCGTGCTGAGCCAGCCGCGCGACCGCATCCAGTGGGTGAACGCCCTGCGCGCCGACCCCGTGCCGCACCTCGCCGCCGAGCCCGTGCCGCCGCCGCTCGCGCCGGTGCGCGCCGCGCTGGCCGCCCGCGATCTGGCCACCGCCCGCGCCGCGCTGGCGCAGGCGCGGGGCCAGGCGCCCGCACCGTGGGCGGCGGTGATGGACGCCGCCATCGCGCTGCAGTCTGGCGAGGTGCTGGCCGCCCGCGAACTGCTGGCGCGCCAGCTCGCCGCCGCCGCGCCGGCCGCCGCCCCGCTGCCCGCGTGGCTGATGCAGTCGGACCTGCAGCTCATGGACGGCGATGGTGCCGCCGCCGCGCAGACCCTGCGCACGGCGTTGCAGCACTGGCCCGCGCACCCCGTGCTGGTGGCCCAGCTGGCCCGGGTGCAGATGCTGAGCGACCGCGTGGAGGACGCCGCGGCCACGCTGGCCCCGGCGCCGGGCACCGCGCACGCGGAGATCGCCCTGGTGCGCGCCGAGCTGGCCCGCCGCCGGGGCGATGCGCCCGCCACGCTGGCGGCCTACACCGAGGCCACGCGGCTGGCCGGGGGCGACGCGCGCGGCTGGCAGGGCCTGGGCAGCGCGCACACGGAGCGCGAGGACTCCGGCCCGGCCCGCGCCAGCCTGAAGCAGGCCCTGGCGCTCGCGCCGCAGAGCCCGGGCGCCTGGGGCGAACTGGGCACGCTGGAGACCTTCGCCAACCAGTTCACGGAGGCGGGCCAGGCATTCAACACGGCGCTCGGCGAGAACCCGGCGGACTATGTGGCGCTCACGGGGCAGGGGCTGCTGCACCTCAAGCAGGGCCAGCCGCAGGCCGCGCTCGACGTGTTCCTGCGCGCCGGGGTGATGGAGCCCCGCTACGCGCGCGCCAAGACCTGGACGGCCGTGGCGTACTACCAGCTCGGCCGCCACCAGGATGCCCTGGCCACGCTGCACCAGGCCAGCGCCCTGGACGACAAGGACCCCGTCCCGTACATGCTGCTCGCGCAGATCCACACCGACCTGTTCCAGCCTGGCGAGGCCGTGGAGGCGGCCCGCGCCGCCGTCGAACGCATGCCCTATCTCAAGTCCCTCAACCAGGTGGCCAATGACCAGAAGGGCAGCGCCAACCTGGGCGCCTCGCTCGCGTTCTTCGGCATGGAGGACTGGGCGCTGGAGCTGGCGCAGCAGAGCTTCTACCCGTACTGGGGCGGCAGCCACCTGTTCCTGGCGGACCGCTACCCGGGCGAGTTCAACAAGAACTCGGCGCTGTTCCAGGGCTTCCTCACGGACCCGATGGCGTTTGGCGCGAGCCAGCGGTATTCGTCGCTGCTGCAGCAGCCGGGCGCGCACGGGGCCGTGGGGGTGACGCTGGACAAGGACCTGTACCGCATGCGGGCGCCCGCGGTCACCCTCAACGGCATGGACAACACCCACGTGCCCGTGTCGTGGTTCTTCAAGGCGCAGTCGGCCAATGCCAGCGAGTTTCCGTTCGATCTGCAGGTCAACGATGCCCCGGCCGTGCGGGGCGGCTATGGCGACGTGCGCGCACGCGCGGTCACGGTGGGCGCAGGCATGCAGCCCACCGAGCGCATCAACCTGTTTGCCTATGTGAACCAGTTCGACATGCGCCTGCGCAGCCAGAACCTGTTCGAGACCTCCATGGACAACAAGAGCACCCAGGGCGCCCTGGGCATGTCCTACCGCTGGGGGCCGACCGAGCAGACCTGGATCAAGCTGGGGCGCAGCGTGGAGGACATCCTGCTGCTGCGTTACCCCACGCTGTATCTGCAGCCGCCCTTCGTGAGCCTGATGGGCGTGAGCAGCGAACCCAAGAAACAGTTCACCGACCTGCAACTGCGCCATACGGTGGACACCGCGCCCGGCAGCCGCTGGAGCGTGGCGCTGGAGCATGTGCGCGAACGCCAGAACAACCTGATCGCGGGCGAGGCGGCCGTGGGCGCCAACATCCCGGGCGTGGGCGAGTACCGCGACTACCTGCTGGTGGACGGGTACAACCGCGTGGACCGGCGCTACACCGCCCTGACCCTGGCCACGACCCAGCGCCTGGACCCCGCGCTGAACCTGGATGCGGCGCTGGGCCTGCAGCAGATACGCCACCGCGTCGATGGCCTGACGCAGAGCTACCTGGTGAATCTGGACCACTTCAGCGAGGAGGAGGCGCGCCGCGCCGAGATGGAACGCGTGGTCACGCCGCGCGTCGGCCTCGTCTGGCAGCCAGCGCAGGGCACCACGGTGCGCATGGCTTATCAGGATTGGCTGCGCCCGCTCAGCGTATCGACGCTCACCAGCGTGGAAACGGCGGGAATTCCCGTCGAGGACCGTCTGGTCGAGGCCGGCGGCCGCCACAAGCGCACCGTGGCGCAGGTGGGCCTGGAGCTGGGTGCGAGCACCTTCCTGAACCTGCGCGCGGACCACCTGCGCGTGCGCAACCCCGGCACCGTGGGCGTGGACCTGCGCACGCCCAGCCTGCCGTTCCTCGAAGAAATGCGCAACGCGCAGCTCGTCAACCTCTCGACCACCGACCTGCTGGAAGACACGCCCAGCTTCGACTCCGGCACGCTCAAGACCCTGGGCGCGGGCCTCAACCACATGTTCAGCCGGCGCTGGTCGGGCTATGCCAAGTATCTCTACCAGGGCAGCGAAAGCCGCAGCCACGACGCGGACGTGCCCTTGGGCCGCATCCCCTACATCCCGCGCCACACGCTGGCGGTGGGCGCCACCTGGGCCAGCCCGCAGCGGCTGTACCTGAGCGGCCGCGCGGTGTACCGGTCGGAGCGCTTCGAGGACAAGGAGAACCTCACGCGCATCGCGCCGGGCTGGGGCGTGGACCTCATGGGATTCTGGGAATCGCAGGACAAGCACTGGGTCGTGGGTGTGGCCGCCATGAACCTGTGGGCGCCGAAGTCGGACCGCAGGAAGACCCGCTATGTCCTGGACGCGCGCTACCGCTTCTGAGCCTGCCGCGCCCACCGCGCGGCGCCGGCAGCGGCTGCTGTCGCTGGGGGCCTGCGCGCTGGCGCTGCTGCTGGTGGGCGCCGCCACGCTCAGCCGCCCGTGGCACGCGCTGGAGTTCAAGACCTTCGACGTGCTCACGGCCCTGGCCGCGCCGCAGCGTCCGGGCCTGCCCGTGGTGATCCTGGCGATCGACGAACCCACCTTCCAGGAACTGCAGCAGACCTGGCCGTTCCCGCGCGGCATGCATGCGGCCCTGCTGCGGCGCCTGCACGCGGAGGGCGCCGCCGCCGTGGGCCTGGACATCGTGTTCGCCGACCCGTCCACCGAGGCGCAAGACGCCGCCCTGGCGCGCAGCATCGCCGAGACCGGCCCCGTGGTCCTGGCCGCCACCCGCGAGAAGATCGACAGCGCCAACGCCGCGCTGTGGATGGACGTTCTGCCGCTGCAGCGTTTTCTGGACGCCGGTGCCGATGCGGGCGATGTCGGCGTGGAGCCGGACGACGACTTCGTGGTGCGCCGCGCCCCGGTGGCGCGCGAGAGTTTTGCGTTGCGCCTGGCGCAGCGCGCGGCCGAGGCGCGCGGCCAGATGCCGGTGCTGCGCCACTTCGACTGGATTGGCTACCGGGGCCCGCGTGGCACCTTTGACACGCGCTCGTACTACCAGGCGCTGGAGCCGGGCCTGCTGCCCGCGGGCTTCTTCAAAGGCAAGATCGTGCTGGTGGGGCGCTCGGCGCGCACGGCCACCGAGCTCACGCGCTCGCAGGCCGATCTCTTCAATTCGCCGTTTGGCACGGCGGGGGGCGAGCGGCTGTTCCCGGGGGTGGAGCTGCAGGCCACGCTGGTGGACAACTTCCTGTCCGGCGGCGGGCTGCGCAGCGTTTCGGAGGGCTGGACGCTCGCGCTCACCGCCTTGCTGGTGCCCGTGCTGCTGTGGGGCAGCCGCCGCCTGCACCCTGCGGGCGCGGCGGCGCTCACGGGGGCGCTGGTGGTGGCGATGGGGGCCGTGTCGTGGTGGCTGTTCGCCGGTTTGCGCCTCTGGTGGCCGCCGCTGCTGCCCGCCGCGGCCGCGGTGGCCGTCTATGGCGCGGCCGCGCTCGTGGGCTTTGCCATCGTGCGCCAGCGGGCCCGCCAGACGCGGGCGATGTTCGCGCAGTACGTGCCCCCCGCCGTGGTCTCGCGCCTCATCGCGCAGCCCGGGCTGATGCGCCTGGGCGGCGAGGCGCGCGAGGTGACGCTGATGTTCACCGACCTGGCCAACTTCACCACCTTGTCCGAGCAGCTGAGCGCGGAGCAGACCGTGGAGGTCCTCACCGGCTATTTCAACGCGATGACGCCCATCGTGCATGCCAGCGGCGGCACGGTGGACAAGTTCATCGGCGATGCCGTGATGGCGTTCTGGGGCGCGCCGCTGGACGATCCGCAGCATGCCGCGCATGCGGTGCAGGCGGCCATCGCCATGCAGCAGGCGATGCAGGCGCTGGTGGCCGACCTCGTGGCGCGGGGGCTGCCGCCCATCCACATGCGCATCGGCCTGCACACGGGGCGGGTGGTGGTGGGCAACGTCGGGTCGGAACAGCGCTTTTCGTACACCGCGATCGGCGACGCGGTGAACCTCGCGGCCCGGCTGGAGGGGGCCAACAAGGCGTTTGGCACGGGCATCCTGCTGTCGGCCGCCACGGCCGCGCAGTTGCCCGCCTCGGTGGCGCTGCGCGCGCTGGACGATGTGATCGTCAAGGGCAAGACCGAGCCGGTGCGCGTGTTCACGCCCTGCGACGATGCCGTGGTGCGCGATGCCAGCCTGGCGGCGCTGGACGCCTTCCATGCGCGCGACTGGGAGCGCGCCAATGGCCATCTGGCGCAGGTGCTGGCGCGCGTGCCCGGTGATGCGGCGGCGCTGCGCCTGCAGGAGCGTGTGGCCCTGGCGCGCGCCTTGCCCGCTGGCGGCGCCTGGTCGCCCGCCGTGGCGCTGGACAAGTTGTGAGGATGTTTTGACATGTATTCACCGGGGACATGGCCCGCGGTGCCATCATGGGGTCAGGAGCCTGTCTGACCTGGAGCGTCGAAGCGAAGATTGGCCCAGCGAGGATGGTTTTGCTGGATTTGCAGCCCCATGGCCGAGCCATGGGGCCAAAGACGGTAAAAAAATGGACCGCTGTGGCCAATCTGCAGCCGACGATTCCCAGTCAGACAGGTTTCTCAAGCAACGTCATCTGAAAGGAACCCCGATGCAAGTACACGTCAACACAGACGACCACATCCACGGCGGCGAGTCGCTCGCGCAGTGGATCACGGATGAATCCCGAAGCCGCCTGTCGCGCTTTCAGGATCACGTCACGCGGCTGGAGGTGTTTCTGTCGGACCTGGATGCGGGCAAGTCCGGCGCCAACGACAAGCGCTGCCGCATCGAAGCGCGCGTGACGGGTCGCCAGCCCATCACCGTGACCGACGAAGCCGACAAGATGGCCAACGCCTTCATCGGTGCCGCCGACAAGCTGGGCCGCGCCCTCGATACCGACCTGGGCCGGGCCAAGGACCGCCACGGCCGCGACACCATCCGGACGGCGGTGGAAGAGTAGTTTTGAATGAAATTGGCCGCCAGCGCTTGATGGATAAGCGCTGGCAGCTATAAATTCAGGAGCTTTTCCAGGAGCCTGGTGTTTGTCCTGGAGCGGGTGCATGAGCTGGGCCTGCCCCCCGCGAGGCCCGCCCAAGCAACAACCGCCCCGCTTCGCGGGCTCCGTCCCCCTTCAGGAGGACGGAGCCACGGGCGACTCAGGGGGAGGTCAATTTCACAGATCCAGCACCAGCAGCTTGCTGCGCGCGCGCGAGCAACAGGGCATGAACTGCTCGTTGCCCGCTTTTTCTTCGTCGGTGAGGTACATGTCCCGGTGGTCCACCTCGCCCTCCAGCACGCGCGTGAGGCAGGTGCCGCACACGCCCTGCTCGCACGAGGTCAGGATGTCGATGCCTTCGCTGCGCAGGGCCTCCACCACCGACACATCGCAGGCAATGCGGTAGACCTTGCCGGTGCTGGCAATGCGCACGTCGAAGTCCTGATCGCCCGAGGTGTCCTGCGCGGGGGCGCCAAAGTATTCGAGGTGGATATGGTCCTGCGGCCAGCCCAGGGCCTTGGCGGTGCTCACCACGTGGTCGATGAAGCCCGGGGGGCCGCACACATACAGGCGCTTGTCGGGCCCGGGTCCGGCCAGCGCCGCGGGCAGGTCGAGCTTCTGGCCGGGAGCGCCCGCATCGAAGTGGAACTGCGTGTGCGGCGCCATGGCCGAGGCGGCGATCTCGCCGGCGAACGCCGTGCGTTCGGCCGAGCGGGTGCAGTAGTGCAGCGTGAAGTCGGCGCCCGTGTGCGCCAGCCGGTCGGCCATGCACAGCAGCGGCGTCACGCCGATGCCGCCCGCCAGGAGCAGCGTGCGCTGCGCCGGATGCAGCGCGAAGTGGTTGCGCGGCGTGCTGATGGTGATCACGTCGCCCTCGTGCACGCTGTCGTGCATGGCAACCGAGCCGCCGCGCGAAGCGGGGTCGCGCAGCACCGCGATGCGGTAGCGGTGCGATTCGTGCGAGGCGTTGCACAGCGAGTACTGCCGGGTCAGCCCCCCGGGCAGGTGCACGTCGATGTGCGAGCCCGCGCTGAAAGGGGGCAGCGCCGCGCCGTCCACGCGCGCCAGCTCGAAGCTGGCGATGCCTTCGGCCTCGGCCCGCTTGCTGGCCACGCGGACCTGCAGGGTCTCCTGCGCGGTCATGCCGGCTGCTCCGCGGGCGCGCGTTCGGCCGCCAGGGCGCGGTCCAGCACCTTGCGCGATTGCACGCCGCCCGCGTCGATGTTGAGCATGAGCAGCTTGCGCTCGGGGTAGCGCAGCAGGTTCTGCTGCTGCAGCTCCAGCATTTGCTGGTCTTCGGCAAAGATCTTGCCCTGGCCCTCGCGGATCTGCGTGGTGAGCGACGGGTCCTGCGGCTTGAAGTTGCGCGCCATGCCCCAGAAGTAGTGGATGGAGGTCTCGGTCTCGGGCGTGATGAAGTCCACCACGATGCTCGACGCCTTCTTGTCGGCCGGCGCGTCGTAGCCACCGTGGCCTGCCAGCGCCACGCCCACCTCGATCAGCACGTGGCTCGGTGGCGTGAAGTGGCAGATCTGCCAGCGGTCCACGGGTTGGTCGTCGGGCAGGCCGTTCATGCGCAGCGCCATCTTCCAGAACGGCGGGGCTTCGATGCCTTCCATGAAGCGGCTGGTGATGACCTCGTCGCCCTCCACGCGGGTCTTGCAGGGCACCTCGTCGATTTCCTTTTGCCCGATGCTGGTGGCATGCACGTAGGTCTCGTGCGTGAGGTCCATCAGGTTGTCGATCATCAGGCGGTAGTCGCAGGCGATGTGGTACAGCCCGCCGCCATAGGCCCATTCGGGGTTGTCGGCCCAGGGCAGGTGGTGGATGGTGGCCGGGTCCGCCTGGGCCGCGTCGCCGGGCCACACCCAGATGAAGCCGTAGCGCTCCACCACCGGAAAGCTGCGCGCCTTGGGAAACCCCTGCACGCGCTGGCCGGGCATGGACACCGACTTGCCCGTGCATTCCACCCGCAGGCCGTGGTAGCCGCATTGCAGGTGGCCGTCGCACACGGTGCCCAGCGACAGCGGTGCGCCCCGGTGGGGGCAGAAGTCGTCGAGCGCGGCGACCTGGTCGGGCGCGGGGCGGTAGAACACGATCTTCTCGCCGCAGATGGTGCGGCCCAGGGGCTTGTCCGCGATTTCGTCGGGTGTGCAGGCGACGTACCAGGCGTTCTTGGGATACATGGCGGTTTGTCTCTTTCTGTGGGGGTCGTGGGGCCCGGGGCGGCACGGTCGCAAAGCCTGGGCGCTGGTCCGAATTGTGCGAAATGCCGGCGGCGCTGTATACATAAAAATCAGCGAAATCAGCTATCGCACATTGGCATGGCCTATAAGTTGTTGTTTTGATTGATTTTGCTGGGCGTGTTGTGAATCCAGGGGGAAATTTCTGTATACATTGAGGGGCGCAATATGGCGCCTCTGTCTGTGTATTTCTTCGCCGGCCTGCGCAAGGCCGGGCGTGGAGCTCCCCCCATGAATCTGAACGACGACCCCTTAACCGCTTCCGGTCCTTCCCCCGTGGCTGACGCGGGCGCCTCCCAGGCCGTGAAGGCGCAGTTGCGGCTTCGCGAGATGATCCTGGCGGGCGAGCTGCCGGGCGGTGCGCGCATCGCCGAACTGACGCTCGTGGAAAAACTGGGGGTGTCGCGCACGCCCATCCGCGCGGCGCTGATGCGGCTGGAGCAGGAAGGGCTTTTGCACCGGCTGCCCGGGGGCGGGTATGCGGTGCGCACCTTCTCCGAGACGGATGTCGCCGATGCCATCGAATTGCGCGGCACCATGGAAGGGCTGGCCGCGCGCCTGGCCGCCGAGCGCGGCGTGGAGGCCGCCGTGCTGGCCCAGGCCCACGCCTGCCTGGACGACATCGATGCCGCCCTGGTTCCGCGCACGCTGGACGACGAGGGCTTCGCGCGCTACGTGGAGCTCAACGCGCGGTTTCACCTGCTGCTCAGCCGCATGGTGGGCAGCGATGTCATTGCGCGCGAGCTGGACCGCGTCAAGGGCCTGCCCTTCGCGTCGCCCTCGGCCTTCGTGGTGGTCCAGACGCATTCGCACGCGGCGCGCGACATGCTGGTGGTGGCGCAGGACCAGCACCGCCAGGCCCTGGATGCCATCGAACGCCGCGAGGGCGCGCGGGCGGAGGCCATCATGCGCGAACACTCGCGCATCACCCGGCGCAACCTGCTGGCGGCCGTGCAGGCGGCGCAGGTGCAGGGGCTGCCGGGGGTGGGGCTCATCCGCGAGCGCGGGTGATTCTTGGACGGGAAAATGGGGTTCGGGGCACATGTGGAAAGCGCCAGCAGCTATCTTTTTGATACTGCGGCGATGTGGACTTTTGCCGGCCCTCCAGGGGGCCGCGCATGAAGCAGGCGGGCGCGGCCCCGGCGAGTCCGGGTTGGCCCCAGCCCGTGGCTGCCCTCTGCGCCCGAAGGACAGGGTGCCGCCCCAGGGCACCCGGCGGAAGGCTTAGTTATCCCATTTGGCGATATCTAAAAGTCGGAAATCCCACTTGTGAAATGACGCCCCACGCTCCAAACTCCGGCCAGCAGTTGCTGTATACAACGACATTCCACAGGAGACAACGATGCAAAAACGCCACCTTCTTCGCGCCTCGGCCGCTGCCGCCCTGGCTTTGTCCGCAGGCCTCCTTGCCGCCGTGCCCGCGTCGGCGCAGGACAACGTCTTCAAGATCGGCCTCATCCTGCCCATGACAGGCCAGCAGGCCACCACGGGGCGCCAGATCGAGGCCGCCGCCAAGCTCTACATGGCGCAGAACGGCGACACCGTGGCCGGCAAGAAGGTGCAGCTCATCATCAAGGACGACACCAGCCTGCCCGACGTGACGCGCCGCCTGGCCCAGGAACTGGTGGTGAACGAGAAGGTGAACGTGCTCGCCGGCATGGGCATCACGCCGTCGGCCATGGCCACGGCGCCGCTGGCCACGCAGTCCAAGACCCCGCTGGTGGTGATGGCGGCCGCCACGTCGAGCATCACCGAGGCATCGCCCTACGTGGTGCGCAGCAGCTTCACGCTGCCCCAGGTGTCGGTGGCCCTGGCCGACTGGGCGCCCAAGAACGGCATCAAGAAGGTGGTGACGCTGGTGAGCGACTACGGTCCCGGCATCGACGCCGAGAAGTACTTCAACCAGCGCCTCACGTTCAACGGCGGCCAGGTGACCGAGGCCCTGCGCGTGCCGCTGCGCAACCCCGACTTCGCGCCCTTCCTGCAGAAGGTGCGCGACGCCAAGCCCGACGCGCTGTTCGTGTTCGTGCCCTCGGGCGCGGGCGCCGCGGTGATGAAGCAGTTCCTGGAACGCGGCATGGACAAGGCCGGCATCAAGCTCATCGCCACTGGCGACGTGACCGATGACGACCAGCTCAACGACATGGGCGACGGCGCCCTGGGCGTGGTCACCTCGCACCACTACTCGGCCGCGCACCCCTCGCCGCTGAACAAGAAGTTCGTGGATGCCTTCGAGAAGGCCAACAAGGGCCTGCGCCCCAACTTCATGGCCGTGGGCGGCTACGACGGCATGCGCGTGATCTACGAAGCGCTGCGCACCACCAAGGGCGCGGGTGGTGGCGACGCGCTGCTGGCCGCCATGAAGGGCCAGGTTTTTGAAAGCCCGCGCGGCCCGGTGTTCATCGACGCGCAGACCCGCGACATCGTGCAGAACGTGTACCTGCGCAAGGTGGAGCGGGTCAATGGCCAGCTCTACAACGTGGAGTTCGATGTGATCAAGGATGTGAAGGACCCCGGAAAAACCAAGTAACCCCGGGATAGGAAGCTCCCCTGAGTCGCTTCGCGCCTTCCCCCGGAGGGGGATGCCACCCGTGGCCTGGCGAAGCCAGTTCCACGGTGGCACTGGCCTGGGGCGCGCCGGTTGTTGCGGGCGGGGGCGGTTTTCCATCCGGTGTGGGGCGTGCCAGTTTTTGGGGTCGGTGGCCCTCTTTCCTCCACCCGTTCGGGCTGAGCATGTCGAAGCCAGGGCGTCACCGTTCAGGCTGAGCTTGTGGAGAGGCACCACCCGTTCAGGCTGAGCCTGCCGAAGCCAGGGCGCCGTGCACGAGCCCATGACTCTTGTTCGTCTTCATTGAAGTGATTTCATGCTGACCATTCTTTTCGACGGCGTTGCCTACGGCATGCTGCTGTTCATCCTGGCGGTGGGCCTGGCCGTGACCATGGGGTTGATGAACTTCATCAACCTGGCGCACGGTGCCTTTGCCATGGCGGGCGGGTACATCACGGTGCTGCTGATGCAGCGGCTGGGCGTGCCGTTTCTGGTGTGCCTGCCTCTGGCCTTTGTCGGCACGGCGTTGCTGGGGGCGGTGCTGGAGCGCACGCTGTACCGGCCGCTCTACAACAAGGCGCATCTGGACCAGGTGCTGTTCTCCATCGGGCTGGTCTTCATGGCCGTGGCCAGCGTGGACTACTTCGTGGGCTCCACCCAGCAGATCATGCAGCTGCCCGAATGGCTCAAGGGCCGCACCGAGATCGGCAGCGGCGCCTTCATGCTGGGCATGGGGCACTACCGGCTGTTCATCATCGCGGTGTGCGCGGCGCTCACGGTAGGGCTGCAGTACGTGTTGGCCAGGACCCGCTTCGGCAGCCGCCTGCGCGCCAGCGTGGACGACCAGCGCGTGGCCGCCGGCATGGGCATCAACGTGAACATCGTGTTTTTGTCCACCTTCGCGTTTGGCTCGGGCCTGGCGGGGCTGGGCGGAGCGCTGGGCGCCGAGGTGCTGGGCCTGGACCCGAGCTTTCCGCTCAAGTTCATGATCTACTTTTTGATCGTGGTGGCGGTGGGCGGCACCTCGTCCATCACCGGCCCGCTGCTGGCCGCGCTGCTGCTGGGCATCGCCGACGTGGCGGGCAAGTACTACATCCCCAAGCTGGGTGCCTTCATCGTGTACAGCCTCATGATCGTGATTTTGATCTGGCGGCCCCAGGGCCTGTTTGTCCGCAAGGGAGGGAAATGAGATGAACGCTCAGACCTCCATCCTCTTGAAGGCCCGGCGCTTTCGCTGGTGGGAACCCATCTTCTGGATCCTGGCCTTCGTCGCGCCGCTGGCGCTGCCCAGCCATGCGCTCATCATCAACGAGATCGCCATCGTGGCGCTGTTCGCCCTGTCGCTGGACCTGATCCTGGGCTACACCGGCATCGTGTCGTTGGGCCATGCGGCCTTCTTCGGCCTGGGCGGCTATGCGGCGGCGCTGTTCGCCAAGCACGTGATGCCCGACCCGCTGGTGGGCCTAGCGGTGGGCATCGCGGCGGCCACGGTGCTGGGGGCGGTGGCCTCGCTCACCATCATGCGCGGCACCGACCTCACGCGGCTCATGGTCACGCTGGGCGTGGGCCTCATCATGCTGGAGCTGGCCAACAAGCTCGACTGGCTGACCGGCGGCGCCGACGGCCTGCAGGGCGTGGTGATGGGCCCGGTGCTCGGCCAGTTCGAGTTCGACCTGTACGGGCGCACGGCGGCGTGGTATTCGCTCACCGTGCTGCTGGTGTTCTTCCTCATCGCGCGGCGCATCGTGCAGTCGCCGTTCGGCGCCACGCTCAAGGCCATCCGCGACAACCGGCTGCGCGCCATGGCCATCGGCATCCCCGTCACGGCCAAGCTGGCGCAGGTGTACACGCTGGCCGCCGCGCTGGCGGGCGCCGCGGGCGCGCTGCTCACGCAGACCACGGGCTTTGCGTCGCTGGACCTGTTCGAGTTCCACCGCTCGGCAGACGTGATGCTGATCCTCGTGATCGGCGGCGTGGGCTGGCTCTACGGCGGCATCCTGGGCGCCGTGGGCTTCAAGCTGCTGCAGGACGTGATCTCCTCCGTCACGCCGCAGTACTGGACGTTCTGGATCGGCCTGTTCCTCGTGGTGCTGGTGCTGGTCGGGCGCGACCGCCTGTTCCGCCCCTGGACATGGTTCCGCGCCGGGCGCAAGCCCGGCGCCAGCTCCAGCGCGGGAGGCCATTGATATGAACACGACAACCTCCACCACCGTGCTGTCGGCGCAGGGACTGGTCAAGCGCTTCGGCGGCATCACGGCCACGAACAACGTCACGCTCGATCTGAAAAAGGGTGCACGCCATGCGCTCATCGGCCCCAACGGCGCGGGCAAGACCACGCTGATCAACCTGCTGACCGGCGTGCTGGAGCCCACCGAAGGCTCCATCGTGCTCGAAGGGCAGGACATCACGCGCCTGGCGCCGCACCAGCGCGTGGCGCGCGGCATGGTGCGCACCTTCCAGATCAACCAGCTGTTCGACAGCCTCACGCCGCTGGAAACCCTGGCGCTCACCGTGTCGCAGCACCAGGGCCTGGGCGGCAAATGGTGGCAGCCGCTGGGCGCGCGCCGTGCGGTCACCGAGCGCTGCGAGCAACTGCTCGAGCAGTTCCACCTGACCTCCGTGATGGCCGAGGAAACGCGCGTGCTGGCCTACGGCAAGCGCCGCCTGCTGGAGATCGCGATCGCCCTGGCCTGCGAACCGCGCGTGCTGCTGCTGGATGAACCCGTGGCCGGCGTGCCTGCGGGCGAACGCGAAGAACTGCTGCAGACCGTGGCGGCACTGCCCGCCGATGTCTCGGTACTGTTGATCGAACACGATATGGACCTGGTTTTCAGCTTTGCCAACCGCATGACGGTGCTGGTCAACGGCACGGTGCTCACCGAGGGTGACCCGGACACGATTGCCAACGACCCGCAGGTGAAGGCCGTGTACCTGGGGCATGGGGAGGATGCGCATGCCTGAGCTGTTGAAGATCGAAGGCCTCAGCGCGGGCTACGGCGAGGCCGTGGTGCTGCAAGGCATCTCCCTCTCGCTGGCCGAGGGCGACACCCTGGCGCTGCTGGGCCGCAACGGCACCGGCAAGACCACGCTCATCAACACCCTGGCGGGGGCCACGCGCCAGCATGGCGGCAGCGTGTCGCTGGGCGGTGCCGTGCTGCACAGGCTGCCCTCGCACGAGCGCGCGGCGGCGGGCATCGGCTGGGTGCCGCAAGAGCGCAACATCTTCAAGTCGCTCACGGTGCACGAGAACCTCACGGCCGTGGCGCGCCCCGGCCGCAAGGGTTCCAGTGCCCGGCCCTGGACCCCAGAGCGCGTGTACGAAATGTTTCCGCGCCTGGCCGAACGCAAGACCAACCTGGGCACGCAACTGTCGGGCGGCGAGCAGCAGATGCTGGCCGTGGGCCGCGCGCTGGTGCTCAACCCGCGCCTGCTGCTGCTCGACGAGCCGCTCGAAGGCCTGGCGCCCATCATCGTGGAAGAGCTGTTGCGCGCCATCCGCCGCATCACGCGCGAAGAAGGCCTGTCGGCCATCATCGTGGAGCAGCACCCGCAGGCCATCCTGGCGATCTCCGACCAGGCCGCCGTGCTGGACCGCGGGACCGTGGTGCACACCGGCACGGCCGCCGAGCTGCAGGCGCAGCCCGAGCTGCTCGGCCGCCTGCTGGGCGTGGCGCGGTAGATCCGCCATGGCCTTCCTGCACCGCAGAACCCTGCTGGCGTTGTGCGCCGTGCCTTTCGCGGCCGGGAGCCAGGCGCAGCAGCCGGCGTTCCCCTCGCGCCCCCTCCGCATCGTGGTGCCCAACGCCGCGGGCGGCGCGGCCGACATCACGGCGCGCACGGTGGGCCAGAAAATCGCGGGCCCCCTGGGGCAGAGCGTGGTGATCGAGAACAAGCCCAGCGCCGGCGGCGTGGTGGCGGGCGAACTGGTGGCGCGTGCCGAGCCCGACGGCCACACGCTGCTGCTCATCAGCAGCGGCACGGCGGTGAGCGCCGCGCTGTTCCATTCGCTGCCTTTCGACACCCTCAAGGACTTCGCGCCGGTGTCCCTGCTGGCCACCTTCGACCTCGCGATCGTCGTGCGCGAAGGCGGGCGCTTTTCCACCCTGGCGGACCTGCTGGCCTACGGCCGCGCCCACCCGGGCAAGCTCAACATCGGCACGCCGCAGATCGGCACCACGCAGAACCTGGCGGCCGAACTCTTCAAGGTGACCGCCGGCATCGACGCCCAGGTGGTGCCCTTCAACGGCACGCCGCCGGTCATCACGGCCGTGCGCGGCGGCGAGGTGGACGCCATGGTGGACATCCTCGGCGCTCTGATGCCGCAGGTCGCCGCCAAGGCCCTGCGCCCGCTGGCCGTGCTGGGCGCCCGGCGCGCGCCGCAGCTGCCCGGTGTGCCCACGGTGCGCGAAAGCGGCGGCCCGTTGGAGGGCTTCAACGTCACGTCCTGGAACGGCCTGGCCGTGCCCGCGCGCACACCGCCCGCCGTGGTGGAGCGGCTCTCGCGCGAAGTGCAGGCGGCCCTGGCCCAGCCCGACGTGAAAAAACGCCTGCTGGAGCTGAACCTGCAGGCCCAGGGCAGCACGCCCGCGCAGGCCAGCGAACATCTGGCGGCCGACGCGCGGCGCTGGGCCGGTGTGATCGCCCGGGCCAAGATCGCGCGGCAGTAGGGCGCTCCGCAAGGCGCATGGTGCGCCCGGGGGCTGCGTCGACACGGAGGCAAAAGATGAACCTGCAGATTGAACACATCGGCCTCATTGGCTACGGCGAGGTGGGCAAGATTTTCGGCACGGGCCTCAAGGGCCAGCCGGGCGTGGCGAGCATCGCTGCCTGGGACCTGAAGTTCGGGGACGATCGCACAGCGTCCGCAGAGCGCGCGCACGCAGACCGGGCGGGCGTCGTGGCCACGGCCTCGGTGCGCGAGCTGTGCGGGCGCTCGGACCTTGTCATCTCGGCCGTCACTGCCTCCAGCACGCTGGCAGTGGCCGCAGCGGCCGCACCGCACCTGCGCGCGGGCACGGTGTTCCTCGACCTGAATTCCGCATCGCCCGGCACCAAGCAGCAGGCGGCCGCGCTGGTGGATGCGCGCGGCGCGCACTACGTGGAGGCGGGCGTGATGACCTCGGTGCCGCCCCATGGCATCCGCGTTCCCATGCTGCTGGGCGGCGCACAGGCCGCCGCGCTGGCGGAGGTGCTGGGCCGCTGGGGCATGGATGCCAAGCCGGTGAGCGCGCAACTGGGCATCGCCAGCGCCATCAAGATGTGCCGCAGCATCATGATCAAGGGCCTGGAGGCGCTGGTGGCCGAGAGCTACGCCACGGCCCGCCACTACGGTGTGGAAGACCAGGTGCTGCCCACGCTGCAGGAGACCTTTCCCGGCATCGACTGGAGCGCGCAGGGCGCGTACTTCCTGAGCCGCGTGGTGCAGCACGGCCAGCGCCGCGCGGAGGAAATGCGCGAGTCCGCCCACACCGTGCGCGAAGCGGGCATGGAGCCCGTGATGGCATCGGCCATTGCCGCCAAGCAGCAGTGGGTGGCCGACCTGGCCGCCACGGGCGCGTTTGCGGACGTGGCCCAAGGCGCGCGCTGGCAGGACTACGCGGATGCCTTGCTTGCGGCCCGCACTCCCTCGGGGGATCGTTCTAGGTAGGCTCGAAAACCAGCGGCACGGTGCGCTGGATCAGGTCCAGCGCCGCCTTTTGCACCTGCGTGGCCGGCCGCTGCAGGCTGGTGGCCAGCGACAGCGCGATGCGCAGCGGTGGCTTGCCAGGCGTGCCGATGACCTGGGCGGTGTAGGCCGAAGGCCGGGGCGAGTTGAGCAGCGCATTGCGCGACAGCACCGCGCAGCCCGCGCCGTCGGCCACCAGGTCCAGGATGGCGGAGACGCCGTCGATCTCCAGCGCCACCTCGGGGCGGCAGCCGATGCTGGCCATTTCCGATTCCACATGCATGCGGATGGCGTTCGGGCGCGACGGGATGATCAGCGGCAGCCGCGCCACCTCGGCCAGCGGGATGGGGCCGGGCGGCGGGTCTTCGGCCAGGCCGGGCGGGCGCACGCGCACCAGCAC
Organism: Acidovorax sp. GW821-FHT11A03; assembly: GCF_058809075.1. Lineage (NCBI taxonomy): Bacteria > Pseudomonadati > Pseudomonadota > Betaproteobacteria > Burkholderiales > Comamonadaceae > Acidovorax > Acidovorax sp. GW821-FHT11A03. The sequence goes on along the minus strand of NZ_JBXASG010000004.1, from coordinate 77,368 downwards.
CAGGTCTTCGTCGATGAGGTGCGACACATCGATGTCGCGCGAGGGCTGGGCGTTGTAGAGCACCACGATGTCCAGGCGCCCGCTGACCAGCCCCTCTAGGATGGCGCCCGAGAGCCCCTCGCTGATGGACAGGCGCGCCTCGGGCAGCTCCTGGCGGAAGGCGCGGGTCAGCGGCACCGTCATCACCCGCGCCACGCTGTTGGGCAGACCGATGGCCACGCGGCCCGACAGCCCGCCGCGCATGCGGTCCATGTCTTCGCGCGCCCGTGCCATCTGGTGCAGGATGCCGCGCCCGTGCTCCACCAGCAGCTTGCCCGCCTCGGTGGGCGTGGCGCCCCGGCCGTTGCGCACCAGCAGGTTCTGGCGCAGCTCCACCTCCAGCAGGCGGATCTGGCGGCTCAGCGCCGACTGCGCCACGTCCAGCGCGGCGGCCGCGCGGGTGAAGCTGCCCAGCTCGGCCACGCGCACAAAGTATTCCAGCTGCTTGAGGTCCATGGGGGTCGACAGAGGGGAGTGTTTCCTATCGGTAAATGATATACCTGATAGATGGTGTGCCTACTTTTTGTATAGCTTGCCTTCACCCAGAATCGGCCTACACAGCGCCACCGCCGCCTGTGCCGCAGCCTTGTTGTCCCCTTTCCAATCGACGCCCGCCATGCCCCAACACCTTCGCGGAATCTCGTCCATGGCCACCCGCCAGGTGCTGGCCGAGCTGACCTCCGGCTATGAGCAGGCGACCGGTCACCGCGCCAGCATCGAGGCCGTGGGCGGCGTGGACGCCGCCCAGCGCGTGCTGGCCGGCGAGGCCTTCGATGTGGTGGTGCTCGCCTCCGACGCCATCGCCAGGCTGCTGGCGGCCGGCTGCATCGTGCCCGGCAGCGTGGTGGACCTGGTGCATTCGGGCGTGGCGGTGGCCGTGCCCGCAGGCGCGCCGCTGCCGGACATCGGCTCCGAAGACGCCGTGCGCCAGGCCGTGCTGGCGGCGCGCAGCATCAGCTATTCCACCGGCCCGAGCGGCGTGGCGCTGGCAAAACTGTTCGAGCGCTGGGGCATCGCTGATGAGATCGCCGGCCGCATGGTGCAGGCACCGCCCGGCGTGCCCGTGGGCTCGCTGGTGGCCAAGGGCGAGGTGGAACTCGGTTTTCAGCAATTGAGCGAGCTGCTGCACGTGCAGGGCATCACCATCGTCGGGCCGCTGCCGCCCGCCATCCAGGTCACGACCACGTTTTCCGCCGGGATCGGCGCGTTGTCGCAGCAGGCCGATGCCGCGCGCGAACTGCTGACCTACATGGCGTCGCCGCAAGCAGCGGACGCCAAGCATAGGCAGGGCATGAGCCCCGCGTGACCGGCCTGCGCCACAGCACAAGCACTTCGACAAGAACATCTTTCAGGAGCACAAACCCATGAGCATCATCATCGACTGCCACGGCCACTACACCACGGCCCCCAAGGCGCTGGAGAACTGGCGCAATGCGCAGATCGCCGGCATCAAGGACCCCGCCCAGATGCCCAAGGTGGCGGACCTGAAGATCAGCGACGACGAGCTGCGCGAGTCCATCGAGACCAACCAGCTCAAGCTGATGAAGGAGCGCGGCAGCGACATCACGCTGTTCAGCCCGCGCGCCAGCTTCATGGCTCACCACATTGGCGACTTCAATGTGTCCAGCACCTGGGCCGCCATCTGCAACGAGCTGTGCTACCGCGTCTCCACGCTGTTCCCCGACCACTTCGTGCCCGTGGCCATGCTGCCGCAAAGCCCCGGTGTCGATCCCGCCACCTGCATCCCCGAGCTGGAAAAGTGCGTCAAGGAATACGGCGCCGTCGGCATCAACCTGAACCCCGACCCCTCGGGCGGCCACTGGACCAGCCCGCCGCTGACCGACAAGCACTGGTACCCCATCTACGAAAAGATGGTGGAGTACGACCTGCCCGCCATGATCCACGTGAGCACCAGCTGCAACGCGTGCTTCCACACCACGGGCGCGCACTACCTGAACGCCGACACCACGGCCTTCATGCAGCTGATCCAGGGCGATTTGTTCAAGGACTTCCCCACGCTCAAGTTCCTGATCCCGCACGGCGGCGGCGCGGTGCCCTACCACTGGGGCCGTTTCCGGGGGCTGGCGCAGGAGATGAAGAAGCCGCTGCTCGACGAGCACCTGATGAACAACGTGTTCTTCGACACCTGCGTGTACCACCAGCCCGGCATCGACCTGCTGAACACGGTGATCCCGGTGAAGAACGTGCTGTTCGCCAGCGAAATGATCGGCGCGGTGCGCGGCATCGACCCGACCACCGGCAACTACTACGACGACACCAAGCGCTACATCGAGGCGTCCACGATCCTCAGTGCCGAAGACAAGCACCAGATCTACGAAGCCAACACGCGCCGCGTGTTCTCCCGACTCGATGCACGCCTGAAGGCAAAGGGGCTCTGACATGTACGAACTAGGCGTTGTCTACCGCAACATCACCCGCGCCGACCGCGCGGCCGCCGACGGCCTGGCCGCTTTGGGCTCGGCCACCGTGCACGAGGCCATGGGCCGCGTGGGCCTGCTCAAGCCGTACATGCGGCCCATCTACGGCGGCCAGCAGGTCAGCGGCACGGCCGTGACCGTGCTGCTGCAGCCCGGCGACAACTGGATGATGCATGTGGCGGCCGAGCAGATCCAGCCCGGCGACATCGTGGTGGCGGCCGTCACCTCCGAATGCACCGACGGCTACTTCGGCGACCTGCTGGCCACGTCCTTCCAGGCCCGTGGCGCCCGCGCGCTCATCATCGACGCCGGCGTGCGCGACGTGAAGACGCTGCAGGAGATGAGCTTCCCCGTGTGGAGCCGCGCCATCAGCAGCAAGGGCACGATCAAGGCCACGCTGGGCTCGGTGAACATCCCCGTGGTGTGCGCCGGTGCGCTCGTCACGCCGGGCGACGTGATCGTGGCCGATGACGACGGCGTGGTCTGCGTGCCCGCCGCACGCGCCGCCGCCACGCTGGAAGCCGCGCAAAAGCGCGAGAGCTTCGAAGGCGAAAAGCGCGCCAAGCTCGCTTCGGGCGTGCTGGGCCTGGATATGTACAACATGCGCCCCGGCCTGGAGAAGGCGGGCCTCAGGTACATCGACTGACACGCCAGTTTTGAATCTTTCAGGCCTCTAGCGCTTTACTGGCAAGCGCTGGAAGCTATTGAATTTGTAGCATTCTATTTTTCCTGCATCCCATGACCTTTCGCACCTTGTCCCCCCTGCGTCGCAGTCTTGCCTTGGCCCTGGGCCTGGCCGCCACCCTGGGCCTCGCATCCCACGGCGCACACGCCCAGGCCTTCCCCACCAAGCCCGTGCGCATCATCACGCCCTTCCCCGTGGGCGGTGGTCCCGACGGCGTGGCGCGCATCGTGGCCGAGAAGCTGGGCCGCATCTGGAACCAGCCCGTGGTGGTCGAGAACCGCCCCGGCGGCAATGGCTTCATCGCCATCGATGCCTTCAAGCGCGGTGCCAAGGACGGCCACGACCTGATCGTGCTGGACAACGTGCACCTGGCCGCCTACCCCAGCCTGTTCAAGAAGCTGCCCTACGACGTGGCCAAGGACTTCGACACGCTGCTGCCGCTGTTCAAGACCCACTTCTTCTTCACCGTGGGCACGGGCAGCAAGTACAAGACCGTGGGCGACATCGTGGCCGACGCCAAGGCCCGCCCGGGCAAGCTCAACTACGGCTCCTGGTCGGTGGGCAACCCCGTGCACCTGGGCTCCGAGCTGTTCGAGAGCGCCACCGGCACGCAGATGGAGCACGTGATCTTCAAGGAGACCACGCAGCTGTACACCTCGGTCGCCACCGGCGACATCGACTTCGCCTTGGGCAGCGCCGCCACCGCCGGGCCGCTGTACCGCGCGGGCAAGCTGCGCCTGCTGGCGTTCGCCGGCCCCCAGCGGTCGGCCGAGTTCCCCGACGTGCCCACCGTGGCCGAAGCCGGTGGCCCCAAGGACTTCGCCGTCACCGGCTGGAACGCCATCGCCGTGCCGCCCGGCCTGCCCGCGGCCGTCACCGACAAGATCAAGCGCGACATCGAGCAGGCCCTGACGGGGGCCGACGTGGCCGAGAAGTTCAAGACCTTCGGCTACGAGCAGTTCCCCACCACGCGTGCGCAGTTCGCCCAGTTCGTGAAGGACGAGAGCCAGCGCTTTGGCGACGTGATCAGGAAGGCCAATGTGTCGCTGGATTGATCGGAGCGAAACGCAAGGAGCACGCACATGAGTGAATTCACCAAGACCCCTGGCTGGCTCGACTGGTACGCCGGCCCGAGCAAGCCGCGTTTTCAGGTGCCCGCGGGCGCCGTGGACGCGCACTGCCACGTGTTCGGCCCCGGCGCCGAATTTCCCTACGCGCCCGAGCGCAAGTACACGCCCTGCGACGCCAGCAAGCAGCAGCTCTATGCGCTGCGCGACCACCTGGGCTTCGCGCGCAACGTGGTGGTGCAGGCCACCTGCCATGGCGCGGACAACCGCGCCATGGTCGATGCGCTCGTGCACTCGGGCGGCAAGGCGCGTGGCGTGGCCACGGTGCGCCGCTCGGTGAGCGACGAGGAGCTGCAGGCCATGCACGACGCCGGCGTGCGCGGCGTGCGCTTCAATTTCGTCAAGCGCCTGGTGGACTTCACGCCCAAGGACGAGCTCATGGAGATCGCGGCGCGCATCGCCAAGCTCGGCTGGCATGTGGTGATCTACTTCGAGGCCGTGGACCTGCCCGAGCTGTGGGACTTCTTCACCGCACTGCCCACGACCATCGTGGTGGACCACATGGGCCGGCCCGATGTGACCAAGCCCATCGATGGCCCCGAGTTCGAACTGTTCCTGAAATTCATGCGCCAGCACCCCAATGTGTGGAGCAAGGTCAGTTGCCCCGAGCGCCTGAGCGTGGCCGGGCCCAAGGCGCTCGATGGCGAGCAGGCCGCCTACCGCGACGTGGTGCCATTCGCGCGCCGCGTGGTCGAGGAGTTCCCGGACCGCGTGCTCTGGGGGACCGACTGGCCGCACCCCAACCTCAAGGACCACATGCCCGACGACGGCCTGCTGGTGGACTTCATCCCGCACATCGCCACCACGGCCGGGCTGCAGCAAAAACTGCTGGTGGACAATCCCATGCGGCTGTACTGGCCGGAAGAAGAAAAGGGCTGACGCCATGTCCCTCGACAAACCCTACCTGGACGTGCCCGGCACGACCATCTTCGATGCAGAGCAAAGCCGCAAGGGCTACTGGCTCAACCAGTTCTGCATGAGCCTCATGAAGGCCGACAACCGCGCCCGCTTCAAGGCCGACGAGCGCGCCTACCTCGACGAGTGGGCGATGACCGAGGAACAGAAGCAGGCCGTGCTCGCGCGCGACCTCAACTGGTGCATCCGCCTGGGCGGCAACATCTACTTCCTGGCCAAGATCGGTGCCACCGATGGCAAGAGCTTCCAGCAGATGGCCGGCTCCATGACCGGAATGACCGAGGACGAGTACCGCGCCATGATGGTCAGCGGCGGCCGGTCGGCGCAGGGCAACCGCGTCATCGGCGAAGACGGCGATGCCCAGGCGCACCGCCAGCCGCAGGGTGCTGCGGGAAAGAAAGGAAACTGAACATGGCGCGTATCACCGCCTCCGTCTTCACCTCGCACGTGCCCGCCATCGGCGCCGCGCTCGATCTGGGCAAGACGCAAGAGGACTACTGGAAGCCGCTGTTCGCGGGCTATGACTTCTCCAAGCAGTGGATGAAGGACAACAAGCCCGACGTCATCTTCCTCGTCTACAACGACCATGCCACGGCCTTCAGCCTGGAGATGATCCCCACCTTCGCCATCGGCACCGCCGCCGAGTACCAGCCCGCCGACGAGGGCTGGGGCCCGCGCCCCGTGCCCAAGGTCATCGGCCACCCGGACCTGGCCTCGCACATCGCGCAGTCGGTCATCCAGCAGGATTTCGACCTCACCATCGTCAACCGCATGGACGTGGACCACGGCCTCACGGTGCCGCTGTCGCTCATGTGCGGCCCGCAGGATCCGGTGGAAGGAGCCTGGCCCTGCCCGGTGATCCCGTTCGCGGTCAACGTGGTGCAGTACCCCGTGCCCAGCGGGCGGCGCTGCTACAACCTGGGCCAGGCGATCCGCAAGGCCGTGGAGAGCTACGACGAAGACCTCAACGTGCACATCTGGGGCACGGGCGGCATGAGCCACCAGCTGCAGGGTCCGCGCGCGGGCCTGATCAACAAGGACTTCGACAACGCCTTCCTCGACAAGCTCATCAGCGACCCCGAGGCCGCCGCCAGCATCCCGCACATCGACTACGTGCGCGAGGCGGGCAGCGAGGGCATCGAACTCGTGATGTGGCTCATCGCGCGCGGCGCCATGGCCGACGTGGCCGGCGGCAAGCCCCCGAAGCTGGTGCACCGCTTCTACCATGTGCCCGCATCCAACACGGCCGTGGGCCACCTGATCCTGGAGAACACCTGACATGACCAAGACCATCAAAGTAGCGCTTGCGGGCGCGGGTGCCTTCGGCATCAAGCACCTGGACGGCATTCAGAACATCGACGGCGTGGAAGTCGTTTCGCTGATCAGCCGCGACCTCGACAAGACGAAGGAAGTCGCCGCCAAGTACGGCATCGGCCATGTCACCACCGACCTGGCCGATAGCCTGGCCCTGCCCGAGGTGGACGCGGTGATCCTGTGCACGCCCACGCAGATGCACGCCGAGCAGAGCATCGCATGCCTGAAGGCCGGCAAGCACGTGCAGGTGGAGATCCCGCTGGCCGACAGCCTGAAGGGCGCGCAGCAGGTCGTCGCCGCGCAAAAGGAAAAGGGCCTGGTGGCCATGTGCGGCCACACGCGCCGCTTCAACCCCAGCCACCAGTACGTGCACCGGAAGATCCAGGCCGGCGAGTTCAACATCCAGCAGATGGATGTGCAGACCTACTTCTTTCGCCGCACCAACACCAACGCGCTGGGCCAGGCGCGCAGCTGGACGGACCACCTGCTGTGGCACCACGCCGCCCACACCGTGGACCTGTTCGCGTACCAGGCGGGCAGCCCCATCGTGAAGGCCAACGCCATCCAGGGCCCGATCCACCCGGTGCTGGGCATCGCAATGGACATGAGCATCCAGCTCAAGGCCGCCAATGGCGCCATCTGCACGCTGAGCTTGAGCTTCAACAACGACGGCCCGCTGGGCACGTACTTCCGCTACATCGGCGACACCGCCACCTACCTGGCGCGCTACGACGACCTGTACAACGGCAAGGACGAGAAGATCGACGTGAGCCATGTCGACGTGTCGATGAACGGCATCGAGCTGCAGGACCGCGAGTTCTTCGCCGCCATCCGCGAAGGCCGCGAACCCAACTCCAGCGTGGGCCGCGTGCTCGCCTGCTACGAGGTGCTGCACGACCTGGAGCAGCAGCTCAACGCGGGCTGAAGTTGGGTTTGTGGGGCTGGATAGGCCCCCTGCGCTCATCAGGAGCGCGCGGGCAGCTATCGAATCGATAGCTGATTTTTTTCCGGCCGGGGCGTCCTGCACACGCAGTGCCCCTGGCTGAAGCCGGCGGTCAGATCGGCGCGTAGCTGCCCGTGCCGCCCGGCCAGGCCGTGAGCACCTCGTACCCGTCGGGCGTCACCGCCACCATGTGCTCCCACTGCGCGGACAGCGAGCGGTCCTTGGTCACCACGGTCCATCCGTCCGCCAGCTCCCTGGTCTCGCGGCCGCCCGCGTTGAGCATGGGCTCGATGGTGAAGACCATGCCGGCCTCCAGCGTGAGCCCGGTGCCGCGCTGGCCGTAGTGCAGCACGTTGGGCACGTCGTGGTAGGCCTGCCCGATGCCGTGCCCGCAGTACTCGCGCACCACGCTGAAGCGCTCGCGCTGTGCCACCGTCTGGATCGCGTGGCCGACGTCGCCCAGCGTGGCGCCGGGACGCACCTGCCGGATGCCCGCGCACAGGGCTTCGTACGTCGTCTCCACCAGGCGCCGGGCGAGCAGGCTGGGCGGCCCGACGAAGTACATGCGGCTGGTGTCGCCATACCAGCCGTCCTTGATCACCGCCACGTCGATGTTCACGATATCGCCCTTCTTCAGGATCTTGTCGTGCGACGGAATGCCGTGGCAGACCACCTGGTTGACGGAGGTGAGGATGGTCTTGGGATAACCCAGGTAGCCCACGTTGGCCGGCACCGCGCCCTGCACGTTCACGATGTGGTCGTGGCAGATGCGGTCCAGTTCTTCGGTGCTCACGCCGGGCACCACGTGGGGCTCGATCATGTGCAGCACCTCGGCGGCCAGTTGCGCGGCGCGCCGGGACTGTGCCAGCTCGTCCGCAGACCGGATGGGAACGCCGCGCGCCATCAGTGCTTGCCGCTGGCCACGGCGCGGGGCTTGGCCGGCAGGCCGTTCACCGCCATGCCGATATCGAAGCCGCCCGCCAGTTCGGCCCGCACCAGCAACTGGCAGATCTCGCGGTGGTCGAGCTCCGGGTGCATCTCGGTCAGCATGCCCACCCGCATCCAGTGCTCGGCCTGCGCGTTGATGGAGCGGCTCAGCGCGGTGCCTGCGACACGCAGGTTTTCGTGCATCTGGTCTGAAATCTTGACGATACCCATGGATGATCTCTATACAAAATGTATATGAATTATATATAAAACGTGTGGTGGCGTCTTAAGGTGGCGCACAGGGTGCGCTGGCCACAATGCCAGGCTTGCCATGCCCTCACACCCCGGACACACCGCCCCAGGAGCCCATCCCGATGCAACCACCGCAGCACGTGACATTCCGCGCTTTTGCCGGGGCCTCGGATTTTCCGGCCATGGTCGCCTGTGCGAACGCCAGCTTTGCCGCCGACCAGACCCGGTTCTTTCGCACCGTGGAGGACGTGGCGCGGGACTACGCCGCGTTCACCCAGTGCGTGCCGCAGCAGGACGTGTGGATCGCGCAGGCGGGCGATGAGATCGCTGGCTATGTGCGTGCCTGGCATTGGGCACAGGCCGATGGGCTGCAGCTCCACGGGCAGTTTGCGGTCGTTGCGCCGCGGTGGCGCCGGCAGGGCATCGGCGCACGGCTGCACGCGTGGCTGGAGGCGCGCCAGCGCGAGATGGCAGCGGCCCTGGGCCAAGCCGGCCCGCATGCGCACCACGCCTTCGTCACAGAGGGCGAAACCGCACGTGCGGCGCTGCTGGAAAAAGCAGGCTACCGGCCCGAGCGCTATTTCTTCACCATGGGCCGCCCCACGCTGCAGGCCATTGCCGACTTTGCGCTGCCTGCCGGCCTGGAAGTGCGTGCGGTGCAGCCCGGCCACTACCGCGCCATCTGGGATGCGCATGCCCGCGCTTTCCATGCGCACTGGGGCTATGCACCGCCCGACGAGGCGGACTACCAGCGCTGGCTGGCCAGCCCGGTCTTCCAGCCGCACCTGTGGCAGGTGGCCTGGGACGTGCGGATGAACGAGGTGGCGGGCCAGGTGCGCACCTACATCGACACCACATGGAACGCGGGCAATGGCCGCCAGCGCGGATGGACGGAATTCATCAGCGTGGGCGAGCGCTGGCGGCGCCGCGGCCTGGCGCGGGCCCTGATTGCGCGCAGCCTGCGCGCCCAGGCCGATGCAGGCATGCAGGAGTCCGGGCTGGGGGTGGACAGTGAGAATGCGAGCGGCGCGCTGCGCGTCTATACGGACTGCGGCTTCGTTGTGGAACAGCGCAACTGCGTGTTCCGTAAGCCGCTGATGCTGGGCACCCCCGGCCGCGGGGCCTGACGCCACCGGCACCACGCGGCCGGCAGGCGCGGGCGGTCACAGGGACCGGGACAGCGCGATGAGCCCCCAGACAAGCACCACCAGCTGGGCAAAATTGACGAGCAGCGCGATGGCATGTACCCGGCGGAACCGCTGCACCGCCCCGCCGTTCCTGGCTTCTATCTGGCTGCCCAGTTGCTGCATGGCGGGCACCAGGCGCTTGCGCAAGGCCGTGGAAACCGCTGCCATGGCCGCCGCGCCAGCGGCATAGGCCCACTGTCCCCACAGCGCGTAGCTGGCCGACGCGCACAGGGCCACCCAAAATGCAGCCTTGTAGTAGACATTGAAGAAACCGCGCACGAACCGGGCGTCGAGCGGCTCGTCGTGCTGGAGGATCAGCAGCGGCAGGCCGCCCAGCAGGAAGTAGGCGGTGGTGACGAGCATGGCGACAGTGAAGAAGAAGGCTGCGTAGATGGCGGAAGGCATGGCGCTTCTCCTGGGCGGGATGGGCCGCTGCGGTGCGCGCGGCTTCGCGTAATGTATCGCGCCGACCCGGCGCAGCTAACCACCGCGGCCCCCGTGGCCGGCGCGCCATGGCCGGCTATCCGTGCGCGCGGATGTTGGCAACAATGGCACCCCATGACCACGCCTGCCTTCTTTGCCACCTCCGCTGCCTTCCGCCAGTGGCTGCAAGCCCATGCGGCACACGCGCCCGAACTGCTCGTGGGCTTCCACAAGGTCGGCTCGGGCCGCCCGTGCATGACCTGGTCCGAGTCGGTGGACGAGGCGCTGTGTTTTGGCTGGATCGACGGCGTGCGCCGGCGCATCGACGAGCACACCTATTCCATCCGCTTCACGCCGCGCAAGCCATCGTCCGTCTGGAGCGCGGTGAACATCGCCAAGATGGAGCACCTGCAGGCCGCCGGCCGCATGACGCCCGCGGGCCTGGCGGCCTTCAGCCACCGCAAGGCCGACAAGTCCGCGATCTACTCGCACGAACAGGCCGCAGTGGCCGAGCTGCCCGCCGCGCAGTTGCGCGAGTTCAAACGCCACAAGAAGGCATGGCAGTTCTTCGAGGCCGCCCCCGCGGGCTACCGCAAGTCCATGCTGCACTGGGTGACGTCGGCCAAGCGGCCTGAAACCCGCGCGGCGCGGTTTGCGCAGCTGCTGGCGGCCTCGGTGGCCGGCGAGCGGATCGACCTGTGGACCCGGCGCCCCCGCGCGGGCGATGCTGCTGCACCTTCGGCCTGAAAGGACCTCGCCCACCATGGCCCCGCCCGCGCCCTCCCAACCCACCACCATCGCGGACTACATCGCGGCCGCCCCCAAGGCGGGCCAGCCGCTGCTGCATGCGCTGTACGCCATCCTGAAGCGCGCCGCGCCGCAGGCCGAGGAAGCCATCAAGTGGAACACACCGTTCTTCATCGAGCCGCGCTTCGTGTACGCCTTTTCGGCGCACAAGGCGCATGCGAGCTTTGCGCCGCCCGCTGCGGCGCTCGCGCATTTCGGGCAGGCGCTGCAGGCCGTCAGGACGACCAAGGGCACCATCGTGCTGCCCTACGACCAGCCGCTGCCGGCAGAGCTGATCGAACAGATCGCGCGGTACAGCGTGCAGCGCGTGCGCGCGCGCACCACGGGCAGCTTCTGGGAGTGAGCACGCCGCGTAGCGGCCGTGCGGCGCGGGGTGCATGCATGCCGTAAGCTTGCGCCATGCAACAAAGAAACCTTGGACCTTTCTCCGTCTCGGCCATCGGCCTGGGCTGCATGAACCTTTCGCACGCCTACGGCGCGCCCGTGTCGGCCGAGCAGGGCGAGCGCGTGCTGCTGGCCGCGCTCGATGCGGGCGTGACGCTGTTCGACACCGCCACGCTGTACGGCTTCGGCGCCAACGAAACGCTGGTGGGCCGCGTGATGAAAAGCCAACGCAGCCGCTTCACCCTGGCCAGCAAATGCGGCATGCAGGGCGTGGACGTGAACGGCGACGGCAAGCTGGTGCGCGTGATCGACGGCCGCCCCGCCACGCTGCGCCAGACCTGCGAGGACAGCCTGCGCCGCCTGCAGACCGACGTGATCGACCTGTACTACCTGCACCGCTGGGACAAGAAGGTGCCCATCGAGGACAGCGTGGGCGCATTGGCCGACCTGGTGCGCGCGGGCAAGATCCGCAGCATCGGCCTGTCCGAAGTGTCGGCCGCCACCCTGCGCCGCGCGCACGCGGTGCACCCCGTCGCGGCGGTGCAGACCGAGTATTCGCTGTGGACACGCAACCCCGAGATCGCCGTGCTCGACGCCTGCCGCGACCTGGGCGCGGCCTTCGTGGCCTTCAGCCCCGTGGCGCGGGGCTTTCTGTGCGGCGAACTCAGGGACGTCTCCGCCCTCGACCCCAAGGACATCCGCCGCGCCATGCCCCGCTTCGCCCCCGATGCCTACGCCGCCAACCTGCAGCTGCTGGACGGCTACCAGGCCATCGCGCGCGAAGTGGGCTGCACGCCGGCGCAGCTGGCGCTGGCCTGGCTGCTGCACCAGGGCGGGCACATCATTCCCATCCCCGGGACGACCAGCGTGGAGCACCTGCGGGACGATGTGGGCGCGGCCGGTGTGCGGCTCGATGCCACGGTGCTCGCGCGGCTGGATGCACTGATCAACGAGCGCACCGTGGTGGGCCCGCGCTACAGCGCGCAGAGCGCGAGCGAGGTGGACACCGAGACGTTCGAAAGCCACGCGGTGTAAGTCGTCCTGCGGCCCCGGACTGCCTGGCGGGCGCCACGGACGACGCCCGGCCGCCCTGGGCCGCCCAGCCGCACCTGAAAAAATGTCTCTGCGCTCCATCCTCTCGACATTCGGCCGCAAGCCTGCACCGGCGCGGCCGGACACGCCATCCGCGCACGCCACTTCCCGGTGCAAGCTGTACGGCCATCCCGAGTTCCAGATCCGGGTGTCGAACAGCGCGGTGCCGGTGGAGGACATCTCCTTCCTGCTGCAGTTCTTCGAGCAACGGGTCGCCCGGGGCGAGAAGTTCCGCGGTGGCGAGAGCCTGCAGGTCGGCTGGATGTTCACGATGCTGGAAGAGGGGCCCGCAGGATTCCTGCGGGTGCTGGAGCCCGACATGCAGGTGGTGCCCGTGAGGTTCGTCGATTCGGTCGACAACACGCTCATGCAGCTGCGCAACCAGAAAGACGTTGTGGAGAGCCTCTCCCCGTCCATCGCGCCGGACTTTCCGTCGCTTCGCCAAAGCGCCGTCGTGCACGTGAACTACCAGGAAGCCCGTCGAATCCTGCTGACCCGAAACGACCCCGTCAACGCGGCGGATTCCGGCTGGTGGCTCTCGGACCTGGACGACGAGGCACGCCTTGAGGATCCGGCACGCTTCATGAAGACCTCCCTGTACCAGCTGGGCGTGCACCGCCCGGACCTGATCCAGTTCCTTGCGGTGCCGGCGGGATTGCAGGTGGCCGTGGACGGCGCGCGCATCAGCGTGCTCGGACCCGTGCAGGAGGTGCAGCAGATTCCGGGCTCGTACCTGAGCGAATTGAACAAGGCGCGGCAGAGCGCCGTCTCGGCCGGTCGGTCCTCGGCAGGCTAAGCCAGGCACAGGCACGAGGGCTCTCGCCCATCTCACCAGGCGGGCTGCGGCATTCCGCGGTCACAAACACCTCGCAGACCTCCGCTCGCGCCCACGTTCAAAGGCTGCGCTTTCTGAAAGGAAAAAGCCCTGGAGCATCACTGCTCCAGGGCTTGTTCGTTCGGCACGCTGGCGGGATCTGGTGACCTTGCCGTCCCCCGGCCTGTCCGCCGAGGGATCGGGCGCCCCAGGGGCTCAACGGCCGCGCAGGGTGCCCTTGTCGTCGGCGATCACGATCTCCACGCGGCGGTTCATGGCGCGGCCTTCCGGCGATGCGTTGTCGGCCACGGGGTGGGCCTTGCCGTAGCCGCGCGCGGTGATGCGGCTGCTGTCCACGCCGCGCTGCACCAGTGCGTCGCGCACGGACTGGGCGCGGCGGTCCGACAGGTCCTGGTTGTAGCCGTCGGAGCCCACGCTGTCGGTGTAGCCCTCGATGAGCAGCTTGCGGTCCGGGAACTGCTTGAGGAAGCTGGCCAGCTTGTCCAGGCGGGGACCGGCCTGGGCCGACAGCTCCGCCTTGTTGAAGGCAAACAGCACGTCGCCCAGCGTCACGAGCAGCCCGCGCTCGGTCTGCTGGGCTTCCATGTCGCGCAGCTGGGCTTCCAGTGCGCGCACGCGGTCCTGTGCGGCGCTGGCCTGGGCCATGGCAGCGGTGGCGTTGGCCTGCTGCTGGGCGGCGCGTTGCTCGGCGCTCATGGCCTGGGCCTGGGCCTGCTGGGCGCGCAGGCGGGCCTGGTCGGCCTCCTGGGTGCGGGCCTGCAGGCGGATGCGGTCGGCATCGCCGCTGGCTTGCTGGATGCTGGCGTCCAGCTGGCGCGAGCGTGCCGCGTTCGTGGCGATCTCGGCGCGCTGGCGTGCGATGTAGGCCAGGTGGTTGGTTTCCGATTCGTCGTGGTCGTCGGCCCATTCGCGGTCGGCGCGGGCCAGAGCGTCGGTCGCTTCCTTCAGTTCCACGGGGGCGTACTGGTTCACGATGGGGTCGCCGGCGACGGCGCTCACGGCGGAGCGGGCCTGCTCCAGCGCCGGGAACGGCGCGGTGCTGGCACAGGCCGCGAGCAGCCCCACGGCGATGAGGCTGGTGCACAGGGCAGTGGTACGTTGGATCAATCGGTGCATGGTGTGGTGTCCTTCAAAGGTCAAGAGCGGCCCGCGGTGCGGGCGGCGTGGTCAGGAGCGCTCGGCCCTCAGCGGGGGGACCGGCGGTTGATTTCTTCCTGCAGCGCGCGGATGCTGTCCTGGACCTGGGCAAGGTTGGTCGCATTGCGTGCCGCGTCGGCACGGGTCTCGGCCACGCGGGCGTCGACCTCGGCCTCGGCCGCCAGGCGCCGGGCGTTCTTGTAGTCCTGCTGGGCCATGGCCTTCTCGGCGAGGATGAGTTTTTCCTGCGCACGCTGCAGGTCCACGGGGGCGCTGGTGGCCGTCGCCGGCGCCGCCGCCACGCGGTTCACCGTGGTGCGGGTGACGGCCATCTGTTCGGTGGGCGGGGGCGTGGACGAGCAGGCTGCCAGGGCGCCCAGCGCGAGGGCTGCGGCCGTGAGACGGAGGGGGGTGGATGGGTGCATGGTGTGGAGACCTCCTGAGCGGGTGGATTGTTGGTGGGCATGCCCCGGCGCGTTGCGCGCCTCACTGGGCAGGGGGCGCGGCGCCAGGCAATGCATGCCAGCTTTTTGATGAATGCATTGTTCGCCGCGCGGCCCGCCGCCCGCGTAGGCACTGCCTCTGTATTCCTGTGGGCCATGTCTTACGAACGCTTGCAATTTGCGTGGGGCGTGGCCGGGCCTGTGCCGGGCGTCGTCCACCGCTTCACCCGTCCCTCACTCAGGTGCTGGCGGCCGTGCCGTGCAAGGGTGCGGGAACTCTGCGCGGCGCTGGCTGTCGATCAATCAGTCCACCGCGCGCCACTGCCATCGGCCATCGGCGGCCGCACCCGCGCCCACGCAGGCCTGCAAGCGGGCCACGCGCCGCAGCCCGGCGCGCGTGCCGCGCCCGCCGCCCCACCAAGGAGAAACAACCATGCCGCCATCGACCTTCTCAACCTGGATCCGCGAGACGACCTTCGTGGGCGTTCCGCTGTGGAGCCTGATGGTGGCGCTGGCCGCCGCCGCCACGACCTATGTGGGCATCCTGCTGGTGCTGCATCTGCTCACGGGCCGTGCCAGGGTGTGGGCCACGCAGTCCGGCAGCGCGGCGGCGCACACCGTGGTGGAGGTGCTGGAGGGCACGAGCCGCCTGCTCATGGTGGTCGTGGCCCTGCTGGTGGGCGCGAGCCTGCTGGAGCTGCCGGGCCGCTGGGAAAGCCGGCTCAGCCAGCTGTGGTTTGTCGCCCTTGCGCTGCAGATGGGCCTGTGGGGCATGCGGGCCATCGGCATGGGCGTGCGGCGGTATGTGGAACGCCATTCGTCCACGGGCATGACCCAGGTCAGCGCCTCCGCCACGCTGTTGTCCTGGGGGCTGCGCACGCTGCTGTGGAGCGTGGTGCTGCTGGCCATCCTGTCCAACGTGGGCGTGAACATCACGGCCTTCATCGCCAGCCTGGGGGTGGGGGGCATCGCCGTGGCGCTGGCGGTGCAGAACATCCTGGGCGACCTGTTCGCCTCGCTCGCGATCGCGGTGGACAAGCCCTTCGAGGTGGGCGATTTCATCGTGGTCGGCAGCGTCTCGGGCACGGTGCAGGTGATCGGGCTGAAGACCACGCGCATCCGCAGCCTGCAGGGCGAGCAGATCGTGATGTCCAACACCGACCTGCTCAAGCAGACCATCAGCAACTACCGCATGCTGGAGAAGCGGCGCATCGTGTTCGGCTTCGGTGTGTCGTACAACACCACGCCCGAGCAGGCCGAGGCGATCCCGGGCGTGGTGCGCAAGCTCATCGACGCCCATCCGGAGCTGCGCTTCGACCGCGCGCACTTCAAGGCGTTTGGCGCGAGTTCGCTGGACTACGAGGTGGTCTACATCGTCCAGGACCCGGCGTTCAACCTCTACATGGACCTGCAGCAGTCCATCAATCTGGGCCTCATGCGCGAGTTCAAGGCCATGGGGGTGGAGTTTGCCTTTCCCACCAGCACGGTGCACATCGCCAGCGCGCCTGCGCAGTCCCAGGGCCCGGCGCCGCTGGCTGGTGCTGCGGCGGCCGCCGCCGCGTCCGTGGCCGCGCGTTGAGGCGGCGGCCTGCCGCGCACCGCGGGGCGGGCGGGGGGCAAAAAAAAGCCGGCAGCCTTTGCAGGCGGCCGGCTTGAACAGGGTAGTTGCTTCTAATGCTTCTTCATTCTCAAGGGTAACGCTTACTTGGAAACAACGCGCACCATTTCCAGGCACTTGTTCGAGTAGCCCCATTCGTTGTCGTACCAGCTCACGACCTTCACGAAGGTGCCGTCCAGCGCGATGCCGGCGTCGGCGTCGAAGATGGACGTGCGGGTGTCGCCACGGAAGTCGGTGGCCACCACCTTGTCCTCGGTGTAGCCCAGCACGCCCTTGAGCGCGCCTTCGGACTGGGCCTTCATCTCGGCCTTGATTTCCTCATAGGTGGCAGCCTTGTCCAGCTCCACCGTCAGGTCGACCACCGACACGTCGCTGGTGGGCACGCGGAAGGACATGCCGGTCAGCTTCTTGTTCAGCGCCGGGATCACCACGCCCACGGCCTTGGCGGCGCCGGTGCTCGAGGGGATGATGTTTTCCAGGATGCCGCGGCCGCCGCGCCAGTCCTTGTTGGACGGGCCGTCCACGGTCTTTTGCGTGGCGGTGGCGGCGTGCACCGTGGTCATCAGGCCTCGCTTGATGCCCCACTTGTCGTTGAGCACCTTGGCCACGGGGGCCAGGCAGTTGGTGGTGCACGAGGCGTTGGACACGATGGCCTGGCCGGCGTAGGTGTCGTGGTTCACGCCGAACACGAACATGGGCGTGTCGTCCTTGGAGGGGGCCGACAGGATGACCTTCCTGGCGCCCGCATCGATGTGCTTTTGCGCGGTGACCTTGTCCAGGAACAGGCCGGTGGATTCGATCACCACGTCGGCGCCGACTTCGTTCCACTTGAGGTTGGCGGGGTCGCGCTCTTGCGTCAGGCGGATCTTCTTGCCATTGACGACCAGGGTGTTGCCGTCCACCGAGACTTCGCCCTTGAAGCGACCGTGCACCGAGTCGTACTGCAGCATGTACGCGAGGTACTCCGGCTCCAGCAGGTCGTTGATGCCCACGACTTCGATGTCGCTGAAGTTCTGGATGGCCGAGCGCAGCACGTTGCGGCCGATGCGGCCAAAGCCGTTGATACCAATCTTGATCGTCATAGGGTGTCTCTCCAAGGTTGCAAAGTCGAAATCAGGAATCTGCCGGGGCGCGCCCGCTGCAGCAGTGGGCACGCAGCGGGCGGGGAGGCGTCTCAGCGGGCCTTGACCTTCTTGGCGGGCTTGAGCCGTGCGGCGCCGATGGCGACCAGCACCGCGTCGGCCACGTTCTCTTCGGTGAAGCCGAAGTGCTTGAACAGCACGGGCGCCGGGGCCGATTCGCCGTAGGTGTCGATGCCCACCACGGCGGCGCAGCCGTACTTCCACCAGCCGTCGGTCACGCCCATTTCCACGGCCACGCGGGGCACGCCGGCGGGCAGCACGCTGCCCTTGTACTTGGCGTCTTCGCGGTCGAACGTGGTCGTGCTGGGCATGGAGACCACGCGCACGGCGATCTTCTTGTCGGCCAGCAGGCGCTGGGCCTTGAGCGCCAGCTGCACTTCGGAGCCGGTGGCGATGATCACGGCCACTGCCTTCTTCTTGATGCCGACATCCGCGGGTTCGGAGAGCACGTAGGCGCCGCGCGAGATGTCGCCCAGGTCGCGCTTGGGCGCGTAGGGCAGGTTCTGGCGCGACAGCAGCAGGGCGGTGGGCTTGTTGCGGTTGGACAGGGCCACGCTCCAGGCCACGGCGGTTTCGGCCGTGTCACCGGGGCGCCACACATCCAGGTTGGGGATCAAACGCAGGCTGGCGGCGTGCTCGATGGACTGGTGGGTGGGGCCGTCTTCGCCCAGGCCGATGGAGTCGTGCGTGAACACGTGGATCACGCGCTGCTTCATCAGCGCGGCCATGCGGATGGCGTTGCGGCTGTAGTCGCTGAACGTGAGGAAGGTGCCGCCGTACGGGATGAAGCCGCCGTGCAGCGCGATGCCGTTCATGATCGCGGCCATGCCGAACTCGCGCACGCCGTAGTTGATGTGGCGCCCGCCGATCTTCTGGCCGTTTTCCAGCGTGGTCTGTACCACGTGGCCCTGCATGTCAAAACGCAGGTTGGGGGTGCTCTTGGTGTTGGTGAGGTTGGAGCCCGTCAGGTCGGCGCTGCCACCCAGCAGTTCGGGCAGCGCGGCGGTGAAGGCTTCCAGCGCCAGCTGGCTGGCCTTGCGGCTGGCCACGGTCTCGCCCTTGGTGTGGGCCGCCACCACGGCGTCCACGGCCACTTGCGCGAAGTTGGCGGGCAGGTTGCCCTCCATGCGGCGCGTGAGTTCGGCGGCCAGCTCGGGGAAGGCGGCGCTGTAGGCGGCAAAGCGCTCGTTCCACGCGGCCTCTGCAGCCTGGCCGTTGGCCTTGGCATCCCAGCCGGCGTACACGTCGTCCGGGACCACGAAGGGCTCGCTGGTCCAGCCCAGGGCTTCGCGCGTGAGCTTGATTTCTTCCGCGCCCAGCGGCTCGCCGTGGGCCTTGGCGGTGTTGGCGCGGTTCGGGCTGCCCTTGCCGATGTGCGTCTTGCACACGATGAGGGTGGGGCGCTCGGTCTGCTTCTTGGCTTCCACGATGGCGGCGGCCACCTTGTCGGCGTCGTGGCCGTCGATGGGGCCGATCACGTTCCAGCCGCTGGCCACGAAGCGCAGGGGGGTGTTGTCGGCGAACCAGGGGGCGACCTGGCCGTCGATGCTGATGCCGTTGTCGTCATACAGCGCGATCAGCTTGTTGAGCTTCCAGGCGCCAGCCAGCGACACGGCCTCGTGGCTGATGCCTTCCATCAGGCAGCCGTCGCCCAGGAACACGTAGGTGTTGTGGTCCACCACCGCGTGGCCTTCGCGGTTGAACTCGGAGGCCAGCAGCTTTTCGGCCAGCGCGAAGCCCACGGCATTGGTGATGCCCTGGCCCAGCGGGCCGGTGGTGGTTTCCACGCCAGCGGTGTAGCCCACTTCGGGGTGTCCTGGCGTCTTGCTGTGCAGCTGGCGGAAGTTCTTGAGTTCGCCAATGGGCAGGTCGTAGCCGGTGAGGTGCAGCAGCGCGTACAGCAGCATCGAGCCGTGGCCGTTGGAGAGCACGAAGCGGTCGCGGTCGAACCACTGGGGATTCGTGGGGTTGTGCTTGAGGTGGCGGCTCCACAGCGCCACGGCCATGTCGGCCATGCCCATCGGGGCGCCGGGGTGGCCGGAGTTGGCTTGTTGAACGGCGTCCATGGCCAATGCGCGGATCGCATTTGCCATCTGTTGGGATTGCTGGGTGTTGGCCATGGGGGAGGGTTCAGGGTGGGAGGTTCAGGGGAAACCCGGCATTTTACCGGGGCGGCGCCCCCGCCCCTCCACCGGCGGCCTGGAGCCCGGAGCGCGGTCCCCCGCGCTGGCGGCTTTTGCCCCGGCGGATGCCGCACGGCCCGCGCGCAGCCCGCGGCACATCTGCGCTCAGTGATCGGCCGTTCCGAGTCTCGGAGGCGGGCGCATTGCGCGGCCGTCGCACCGCGGCCTGCCGGACCTTCAATTTTGAATCAAACAGGTCACCAGCGATTGTCTATAAAGCGCTGGCAGCTATCAAATCAGGAGCTTCTTTAGGCTCAGTCGGGCGCCAGCAGGCCCAGCCGCCGGGCCATGCGCACGGCCTGCACGCGGTTGCTGACCTCCAGGCTGCGGAAGATGGCACCCGTGTGCGCCTTCACGGTCGCCTCGCTCATGCCGAGCTGGCGCGCGATCACCTTGTTGGCATGCCCGTTCGCCAGGCCGTGCAACACCTCGACCTGCCGGGGGGTCAGGGCGGCGCAGGCGGACGCCCGGGCCGCCGTGCCCAGGAGCATGGGCGGCAGGTAGATGCCGCCGGCCAGCACCAGATGCAGGGCGTTGAGCATCACGGCGGCGCGTTCGCGCTTGGAGATGAACCCCATGGCGCCCGCGTCCAGCACGTCGCGGACCACGGCGGGGTCTTCGCGGGCGGAGAGCACCACCACCGGCACGCCGGGCGCCAGCGCCAGCAGGCGTTCCAGGCCGCCGCCACCCGGCGCGCTGGCGTCGCGGCCCGGCATGTCCAGGTCCACCAGGGCGAGGGCGGCATCGGGATGCTCCACCACCAGCGACGCCGCGCTGGCGTAGTCGTTCGCCTCCAGCACCTGGGCCTGAGGGTCCAGTGCCGACAGCAGGTGCTGCAGTCCTTCGCGGAACAGCGTGTGGTCGTCGGCAAGGATGATCTTCATGGTGGCGACACTATGGGGGGTGTCGGTGCCTGCGAAACGGCGGCCCACGATCGCGCGCAGGCGTGATCCGGTAATAGTTGGCACAAGCGGCTTCGGGTGGCCGGGCCGGGGTTGCGGGGCAGGGGCTGTCATGGGCCGCGCAGGCTACCCGAGCGCCCGGCGCATCGCCCTACCCCGGCGGGATAGTCCGTGGCGCCGCGCGCGCGACCACCGCCTGGGCGCTGGACCGCCGGGACCGGCCGGGGTGGCGCCAGCCCGGCCGCGATGCGGGCCCGAAAGCCCGGCGCCGCCCGCCCCCGTGATGCACTACAGTGCGGGCCATGCAAGGACTGCACCTCACCGCCGATCTCCATGGCTGCCGCTGCGCCCCCGTGTGGCTGCTCGATGCCGCCGCCCTGGGCCGGGCCTGCGGCGACGCCGTGCGCGCCGCCGGGCTGCAGCCCGTGGGCCAGCTGTTCCACGGATTTCCCGCCACCGCCCACGGACCTGGCGGGGTGACCGCCACCGTGCTGCTGGCCGAGTCGCACCTGTGCGTGCACACCTGGCCCGAACAGCAGGCCGTCACGCTCGACGTCTATGTGTGCAACTTCGGTGCGGACCATTCGGGCAAGGCACGCGCGCTCCTGGAGGCGCTCGTGGCCCTGTTCGCACCCACGGCCGTGCAGCGCCACGCGCTGCAGCGGGGCGCCCTGCAGGAGGCCGTGGCGTGAGCGCGGGGGCCGCTGCGCCGGCCGCCGCCACCGGGGGGCAGGTCCCCGCCATGCTGCTGGCCGCAGGCCGTGGCGAGCGCATGCGTCCGCTGACCGACACCATCCCCAAACCCCTGCTGCAGGTGCAGGGCCAGCCGCTGCTGCAGTGGCACCTGGCGGCGCTGCAGGAAGCGGGTGTGAAGCAGGTGGTGATCAACACCGCATGGCTGGGTGGACAGATCAGCCACCACTTTTCCGATGTTTTTGGCCTCCAGCGCCGGGTGGACAAGCGCAAGCAGCTATCCATTTCATACTCGCACGAAGGCGTGGACTTTGGCGGCGCACTGGAAACCGCCGGCGGCATCGCCCGCGCCCTGCCCCGGTTGGGCCCCGTGTTCTGGCTGGCGGCGGGCGATGTGTTTGCGCCCGACTTCGTGTTCGGCAGCGCCGCCGTGTCGGCTTTCGAGGCCAGCGGCCACCTGGCCCACCTGTGGCTGGTGCCCAATCCGGCGCACAACCTGCGCGGCGACTTCGGGCTGTCGGCGGACGGGTTGGCACTGAACCTGCCCGCCGCCGACCCCGCGCCGCGCTACACCTACAGCACCATCGCCCTGCTGCGCGCCGGGCTGTTCGCGGCGCCCTGGTGCGACATTCCTGCCAGCAACCCGGACGGCATCAAAGCCCCGCTGGCGCCGCTGCTTCGCCGCGCGATGGACAATGGCCGGGTCAGCGCACAGCTCTACACCGGACGCTGGACCGATGTGGGGACCCCCGAGCGCCTGGCTGAACTCAATTCTCTCTCTGCTGCCCGTCCATGAACACCACCGTGCCTGCCTCCATCTACGCCCAACGCCGCGCGCGGCTTGCTGCCCAGCTGGGCGCGGGGGGCATCGCCATCATTCCCACGGCGCCGGAGCGCCCGCGCAACCGGGACACCGACTTCCTGTTCCGCCACGACAGCTACTTCTACTACCTGACCGGCTTCATCGAGCCGGGGGCATGCCTTGTGGTCGCGCAGGACGGGTGCAGCACCCTGTTCTGCCAGCCCAAGGACCTGGAGCGCGAGATCTGGGACGGCTACCGGCTGGGCCCCGCTGCGGCGCCCGTGGCGCTGGGCGTGCAAGCCGCCCATTCCATCGCGGAGCTGGACGCCAAGCTGCCCCGCCTGCTGGAGAACCGCCACCGCGTGTGGTACCCGTTTGCCATCCACAGCGGCCTGGCGGCGCGGGTGGAAGGGTGGCTGAACGCGGTGCGCGCGCGCGTGCGCTACGGCGCGCTGTGCCCGGCGGAGCAGAACGATGTGTGCACGCTGCTCGACGAGATGCGGCTCATCAAGGACGCGCACGAGCAGGACATCATGCGCCGCGCCAGCGACATCAGCGCCAGGGCGCACATCCGCGCCATGCAGCGCTCGGCCCGCATGCTGCGCGCCGGCCAGGACGTGCGCGAGTACCACCTGGATGCCGAGCTGCTGCACGCGTTTCGCGACGAGGGCTCGCAGTACCCGGCCTACAGCTCCATCGTGGCGGCCGGGGCCAACGCCTGCGTGCTGCACTACCGCGCGGACGCCGCCCCGGTGCGCGACGGCGAGCTGGTGCTCATCGACGCGGGCTGCGAGCTTGACGGCTACGCCAGCGACATCACCCGCACCTTTCCGGCCAACGGCCGCTTCACCGGGCCGCAGCGCGCGCTGTACGACCTGGTGCTGGCCAGCCAGGACGCGGCGGTGGCGGCCACCAAGGCCGGCGCGCGCTTCAACGACCCGCACGACGCCACCGTGGCCGTGCTGGCGCAGGGCATGCTGGACCTGGGCCTGCTCGACAGGAACAAGGTGGGCACCGCGCAGGACGTGATCGACACGCGCGCCTACTTCCAGTTCTACATGCACCGCACGGGCCACTGGCTGGGCATGGACGTGCATGACTGCGGCAGCTACGTGGAACCCGATGAGGTCGGGGCGGTGAGCGAGCGCAAGGACCCGCTGTCGGGCGAGACCATCACCAACCGCCCCAGCCGCGTGCTGCGCCCGGGCATGGTGCTCACCATCGAGCCCGGCATCTACGTGCGGCCGGCCGACGGGGTGCCCGAGCAGTTCCACCACATCGGCATCCGCATCGAGGACGACGCCATCGTCACCGAGACGGGCTGCGAGCTGATCACGCGCGGCGTGCCGGTGAAGGCCGACGAGATCGAAGCGCTGATGCGCGGCTGAGGCCGAGGGATGGCCAGGGTCCACGATGGCTTCTGATACCGCCGTGCCCGCGCACCTTGCCACGCGCTCCCCCCGCGCGCAGAAGTGGCGCCTGGGTGCTGCGCTGTGGCTGCTGGGCCTGCCGGGCGTCGTGGCCGTGGTGTGGGCGCTGGTCCCGCCCCTGGCCGCCCACCAGGCCTTGCTGCCGCTGCCGCTGTGGGCCATGGTGCTGCTCAGCGGCCTGCAGACCGCGGTCCTGCTGGCCCTGTGCGTGGCACTGGGTGTGGCGCTGGCGCCCCGCGTGGGGCTGGCGGCGCCTGCCGTGTCGGCCTGGCTGCAGGGCGAGCCGGTGGCCGGGCCCTTCGGGCGCCAGTGGGCGCCGGGGCTTGTGGGCGGGCTCGCGGGCGCACTGTGGCTGTGGGGCCTCTCGCTGGTGGCGCCGCAGGCGCTCAGGCCCTCCGACCCGGCCGGTGCCGCATCCCTGGGGGTCAAGCTGCTCTATGGCGGGATTTCCGAGGAACTGCTGGTGCGCTGGGGCGTGATGAGCCTGCTGCTGTGGCTGGGCTGGCGCTTCGTGCAGCGCGGCCAGGGCACTCCGGGCCGTGGCATCGTGGCGGCCGCCGTGGTGGCCAGCGCCCTGCTGTTTGCGCTGGGGCATCTGCCGGCCGCGCAGGCCATGGCCGGGGTGCTCACCCCCTCCGTGGTGGCGTTCGTGCTGGTGGGCAACACCGCCTTCGGGCTGGTGGCGGGATGGCTCTATGCCCGGCATGGGCTGGAGGCCGCCATCCTGGCCCATGTGCTGGCGCACGCCCTGTCGCATCCCTTCGTCTGACCGCTGCGTGCGGCCGTGCGGGGGCGCGCGTCAGCGAAGCTCGGCGCACACCTCCCGGACCAGCCCGCGCAGCCACTGGTGCGCGGGATCGGCTTGCAGCCGGGGGTGCCACAGCAGCGACACCGTGATCTGCGGCACCGGGACGGGCAGTGCAAAGCTGGACATGCCGGCGCGCAGGTTGCCGGTGTGGTGTTCGGGAACCGTGGCAACCAGGTCGGAGCCGCGCGCCAGCGCCAGCGCGGTGGAAAAGCCGCCCACCACGGTGGCGATCTGCCGCGCCAGGCCCAGGGGCGCGAGGGCATCGTCCACGTGCCCCCGGTCCCGCCCCTTCCGCGACACGAGCACATGCCTGCCGGCCGCATAGCGGGCCGGCGTGATCTCGCCCGCGCACAGCGGGTGCCCCGCGCGCACGACCCCCACGAAGCGGTCGCGGAACAGGGCCTGCGCCCGCACCTCGGGGCCCATGGCGTCGCCCACCACGCCGGTCTCCAGGTCGACGGTTCCATCGCGCAGCGGGGCGCTGTGCCTGTCGGTCTTCTGCACGAAGCGCAGTCGCACCCCGGGGGCGGCCTCGCCCACGCGGGCGAGGAGGCCGGGGCCAAAGTTCTCCGCAAAGCCGTCGCTGCAGCGCAGCGTGAAAGACCGGGCCCATTGGGCGGGGTCGGACGCCGATGCGGGGCGCAGGACGGCCTCGGTGTCCTGCACGAGCTGGCTGACCTTGTCGCGCAGCTCCAGTGCGCGTGGCGTCGGCACCAGTCCGCGCCCGGCCCTGACGAGCAGCGGGTCGCCGGTGGTGTCGCGCAGCCGGGCGAGCGCCCGGCTCATCGCGGAAGGACTCAGGTGCAGGCGCTCGGCGGCCCGCGCCACGTTGCCTTCCGCAAGCAGCACATCCAGGGTGACCAGCAGGTTGAGATCAGGCCGCGGCATGGCGGGACCATAGCACGCCGGTCCGTGGCATGGCGTCTGGTGCATGTATGGAATGCAAATACTGCGTCTTCCGCCGGGCCACGTGCCTGGCTACGCTGGAGCGGCTGGTTTTCCAGGGGCGCCGACCGGGCACCCGCGAACCATCGCCTCCCGAGGAGACCCTCCGCCATGACACCCCCCACCCGCACCGCCATTCCCCCGCAAGCGACTTTTTCCCTGCCGCCCCAGCCTGCCGCGGGCGGGCCGCGGGCCACCGGCCTCTCGGACAGCCGGTGGGCGCTGGCGAGCCTTGCGCTGTCTATGCTGCTGTCCTCGCTGGGCACCAGCATCGTCAACGTCGGCTTGCCCACGCTGGCGCAGGCGCTGGGCGTGCCCTTTCAGGAAGTGCAATGGGTGGTGCTGGCCTACCTGCTGGCCATCACCACGGCCGTGGTCGGCGTGGGCCGGCTAGGCGACGTGGTGGGCCGCCGGCGGTTGCTGCTGGCGGGGCTGGCCCTGTTCACGGGGGCCTCGGCCCTGTGCGCCGCGGCCCCCACGCTGGGGCTCCTGGTCGCCGCCCGGGCGCTGCAGGGGCTGGGCGCGGCCGCGATGATGGCGCTCACGATGGCCTTCGTGGGCGAGACCGTCTCCAAGGACCGGGCGGGCAGCGCCATGGGCCTGCTGGGCACCATGTCCGCCGTGGGCACGGCCCTGGGGCCGACGCTGGGCGGTGTGCTGATCGCCCAGGCCGGCTGGCCGATGATCTTTCTCATCAACCTGCCGCTGGGCGCCCTGGGCCTGCTGCTGGTGCGCCGCCACCTGCCGGCGGACCGCCAGGCCGCAGGGGAGAGGCCCGGGTTCGACCCCCTGGGCACGGTGCTGCTGGCCCTCGCGCTGGCGGCCTACGCGCTGGCCATGACGATGGGGCGGGGCGGCTGGGGCCTGCTGAACGGGGCGCTGCTGTGCCTTGCGGCGCTGGGGGCATGCCTGTTCGTGTGGGCCCAGGCGCGCGTGGCCGCGCCCCTGGTCCGGTTGTCGGTGTTGCGCCTCCCCGGCTTGGGCGCGGGCCTGGCCACCACCACCCTCGTGGCCACGGTGGTGATGGCGACGCTGGTGGTGGGGCCGTTCTATCTGTCGGGGGCGCTGGGGCTCGGTGCCGCGCAGGTCGGGCTCGCCATGTCGTGTGGCCCGCTGGTGTCCGCGCTGGTGGGCCTTCCCGCGGGCAGGGCCGTGGACAGGCTGGGCGCGCATTCCATGGGGCTGGCCGGGCTCGCCGCCATGCTGGCCGGGTGCGCCGGCCTGGCGCTGGCGCCGCTCGCATGGGGCGTGCCGGGCTATGTCGTCCCGCTGGCGGTCTTGACGGCGGGCTATGCCCTGTTCCAGGCGGCCAACAACACCGCGGTCATGGCCCACGCAGAACCGGGCGCGCGGGGTGTCGTGGCGGGGTTGCTCAACCTGTCGCGCAACCTGGGGCTCATCACGGGAGCTTCCGCCATGGGGGCCGTGTTCGCGATGGGCGCGGCGCTGGCGCATGCCATGGGGGCTTCAGGGATGCCCATGGTGGCGGGCATGCGGGCCACGCTCACGGCCGCCGCGCTGCTGATGGTGGGGGCCATGGCCCTCATGCTGGGCAGCCGTGCGCGCAGGCGCCAAGGATGCCCTCCGGGCATCGGCTGAGGGCGCCTGGTAATCGGCATGTAACCGCTTCGTGTGAGAATTGAAATTCGATTACATACCCACAGAAAGAGACAAGCCCATGCCTACCCGCCGCGCCACCAAGATTGTTGCCACCCTGGGCCCCGCATCGAGCGACCCGGCACTGCTGGAGGCCATGATCCGCGCGGGGGTGAACGTGGTGCGGCTGAACTTCAGCCACGGCAAGGCGCAGGACCACATCGACCGCGCCGCCACGGTGCGCGCCGCGGCCCAGCGCGCGGGCCGCGAAGTGGCCATCATGGCCGACCTGCAGGGCCCCAAGATCCGCGTGGGCAAGTTCGCCGAGGGCAAGGTGCAACTGGAATCGGGCGCCAAGTTCGTGCTCGACGCCTCGCGCACGGAGCTGGGCGACATCGACGGCGTGGGGCTGGACTACAAGGAGCTGCCGCGCGACGTGAAGGCGGGCGACCTGCTGCTGCTCAACGACGGGCTGATCGTGCTCACCGTGGATGCGGTGCGCGGCGAAGAGGTGCACACCACCGTCAAGGTGGGCGGCGAGCTGTCCAACAACAAGGGCATCAACAAGAAGGGCGGGGGCCTCACGGCACCGGCCCTCACCGCCAAGGACATGGAAGACATCCGCACGGCCATGAGCTTCCAGGCCGACTATGTGGCGGTGAGCTTTCCGAAGAACGCGACCGACATGGAAATGGCGCGCCAGTTGTGCAACGTGGCCGCGTCCGAGTACCGCCACAAGCCGGGCCTGATCGCCAAGATCGAACGCGCCGAGGCCATCCCGCACCTGGAAGCCATCCTGCGCGTGAGCGACGGCATCATGGTGGCGCGCGGCGACCTGGCCGTGGAAGTGGGCAACGCGGCCGTGCCCGCCTTGCAAAAGAAGATGATCCGCATGGCGCGAGAACAGGACAAGGTCGTGATCACCGCCACGCAGATGATGGAAAGCATGATCACCAACCCCGTGCCCACGCGCGCCGAGGTGAGCGACGTGGCCAACGCCGTGCTGGACGGCACCGACGCCGTGATGCTGAGCGCCGAGACAGCCGCCGGCCGCTACCCGCTCGAGACGGTGGAAGAAATGGCCACCATCTGCGCGGCGGCCGAGGCGGCCGAAGACCACCAGCTCGACGCCGACTTCACCGGCCAGACCTTCGGCCGGATCGACCAGTCCATCGCCATGGGCGCGCTGTTCACGGCCCACCACCTGGGCGCCAAGGCCATCGTGGCCATGACCGACAGCGGCGCTACGGCACTGTGGATGAGCCGGCACAGCATCGACATTCCGATCTATGCGCTCACGCCCAAGGTCGCCACGCAGCGCAAGATGGCCATGTACCGCAACGTGCGCCCCTTGCTCATGGACACCAGCGCAGACCGCGACACGGCGCTGGAGCAGGCCGAGCGCCACCTCAAGAGCCGCAACATCGTGCAAAAGGGCGATGTCTACGCCATCACCTGCGGCGAGCCCATGGGCGCCCCCGGCGGCACCAACATGCTGAAGATCTGCGTGGCGAGTTGAGCGCGGCCGCCGGAGCGGCGACGCCGCCTCACCCCGCACCCGGCTTCACTGGGACGGGGCGCCGTGCCCTGGCAGGCCCTGCTCCCCGGCATCGGCCGGGCGGGGCCGCGCCAGTTTCTGAAACCCCAGGTCGCACAGCCAGCCCGACACCCAGCACAGCCAGCCCGTCCAGAGCGTGTGGCTCATGAAGTGCGCGCCGCGCACCTGCTGGGCGCCGCCCAGGACCAGGCCCGCCGCCACGGCCGCGGCCAGCCACCAGCGCGCCGCCGCGGGTTCCTTGCGGCGCAGCGCAAAGTAGCCGCCGATGAAGGCGAACCCGGCCGAGGCATGGCCCGCCGGAAAGCAGCGCCCGCCGCCGCCGTCGGCCACGCCCAGCGCCCAGTGGGACGCATAGCGCGCCACGCCGCCGAACTCCGCGAGGTCCCAGGGGCAGCTCGTGTCGCTCAGGTTCTTGGCGATGCTCACCACCGCGAGCGCCAGCAGCGCGCTCAGGGCCATCTGCAGGCGCTCGCCGGTATCGATGCGCCGCAGCACCCCGCGCGGCGGCCACCACACGCCCACCACGAGCAGCAGCACCAGCAGCCACGCCAGGCGGCGTGCGCCTTCATGGAGCACGTGCACGAAGAACCACTGCTCCCGCAGGGGGAATCCCGTGGCCGAGCCAAATGCGCGGGCCAGCGGAATGTCTTGCCCCCCCGCGTCCCAGGCCACCACGGCGGCCAGCAGGCCGAGTGTCCACAGGAGCAGGAATCGATGGCGGGCCGGGAAGGAATGGGGATGGGAAGGCGAAGATGGCATGCCCGGACCATAGAAGGCCGCACTTAACACCGCCTTAATGGCGGGCCGCGGCTGGTCCGGGGGCGCCGGGCCCGGCGACAATCGCCGCATGCGAATACTCGTTGTCGAAGACGATGCCGGCATCGCCAGCGGGCTGCGTGCCAACCTGCACCAGCGCGGCTACGCGGTGGACGTGTGCGATGGCGTGGCCAGTGCGTGGAGCGCGCTGCGCGCCGAGCGCTTTGATGCCGTGCTGCTGGACCTGGGGCTGGCCGACGGAGACGGCGGCGAATTGCTCCGGCGGCTGCGGCTGAGCCCGGCCCCGGGCGCTGCCGCCGCTGCTCCGGGGCTGCCCGATCCGTCCACCCCCGTGCTCATCGTCACCGCCCGTGACCAGGTGCACCAGCGCATCGCGGGGCTGGACCAGGGCGCCGACGACTACCTGGCCAAGCCCTTCGATATCGATGAGCTGGACGCGCGCCTGCGGGCCCTGCTGCGCCGGGCCGCCGGCCGGGCGTCCCCCACCATCCGCTACGCAGACATCGAAATGGACCCCGCTGCGCGGACCGTCCACCAGGGCGGCAAGGCAGTGGAGATGTCGCCGCGGGAGTTTTCGGTGCTGCTGGTGCTGCTGGAAGCGCGGGGGCGCGTGCTCTCGCGCCAGCAGATCGAGGAGCGCCTGTACAGCTGGGACGCGGCCATCGAGAGCAACGCGGTGGAGGTCCACATCCACCACCTGCGCCGCAAGCTGGGCAGCGCGTGCATCCAGACCATGCGCGGCGTGGGCTATTTCATGCCCCAGGAGCCCGCGGAATGAGTGATTCTCCTGCGGCCTCTGCGGCCCGTGTTCGCCGGCCGTCCCTGACGCGCCAGCTGCTGCTGTGGTGCCTTGGAGCGCTGGCGCTGGTGTGGGGCAGCTTCGTGTTCATCGGCTACCAGACGGGGGTGCACGAGGCGGACGAACTGACCGACGGGCACCTGGCCAGCGTGGCCGCCCTGCTGCTGAACCTGCGTGCGACCGAGGCCGCCGAGGGGCCGCAGGTCACTCAGCGCGCCCCCACGCCCTGGCTCAAGTCGCACGACTACCAGCAGTCCCTCAGCGTCGTGCAGTGGGACGCGCAGGGCCGCATGCTCCATCACAGCGGCACCGCGCCGGCGCCGGCCTTTGGCGAGGTCGAGGGATTCGCCAACATGGCGCTCGGGCCGGACGGGACGGTGTGGCGCAGCTTCTCGCAATGGGACGCCGCGCGGATGCGCAAGATCATGGTGCTGCTGGAGCTGCGCGAGCGCGATGAACTCGCGCAGGACATCGCCGAGCAGATGATCGAGCCCGGCCTCTGGCTGCTTCCCGTGGTGTCGCTCGCGCTGGGCCTGGCCCTGTGGCGGGGTTTGCGGCCGCTGTATGCCTTGTCGGCCGACGTGGCCGCCCTCGACCCCGCCAGCGCGCCGCGCCTGGCCTCGCGCCATGCGTGGAGCGAATTCGAGTCGGTGGTCGCCTCCATCAACACCTTGCTGGACCGCCAGCAGGCGGCGCTGGTGCGCGAGCGGCGGCTGGCCAACGAAGTCGCCCACGAGCTGCGCACGCCGCTGTCCTCCATCGCGCTGCAGGCCAGCGCCCTGGCCGGAGACCTGGAGGCCGCCGCCAGGGCGCAGGCCATCGCGCGCATCGGCCAGGATGCCCTGCGGGCCGGCCATGTGCTCAACCAGCTGCTGGCCCTGGCCCGCGCGAGCCGGGCTGAGCTGCACGAGGCCAAGGCGCCGGTGGACCTGTGCGCCGTGGCCCGCCAGGTCTGCGCCGACTACGCGCAGGCGGCGTGGCAGCGGGGCGACGACATGGCGCTGTCGGCCCCGCCGGAGCTCTGGGTGTCCGGGCATGTGCTGCTGCTGGACATCGCCGCGCGCAATCTGGTGGAAAACGCGCTCAAGCACACGCCGCAAGGCACGCACATCGCGGTGCAGGTGGGGGCGTCTGACGGGGCGGGTGCATGGCTGCAGGTGTGCGACGACGGCGCCCGGCGCCCTGGCGATGCTCCCGCCTCCGGGGGAGCGAGGGGCACCTCCGACAGCCTGCACCTGGGCCACGAGATCCTGCGGCGGGTGGCGGACATCCACGGCGGCCAGTTCGGCGCGGCACCGGCCCCCGCGCCCTTTACCACCTGTTTCCGGTTGGATTTGCCCCTGCCGCCGTCCGCGCCCCCCGGTTAAAATCACGGGTTACCAAGCGGTTACCACCGCACTGCCAGGCTGACAGCGCCTTCCTCCAACCTTCAACGGACCCTACGACCATGCCCCTCGTTTCGATGCGCGAACTGCTCGACCATGCCGCCGCCCACAGCTACGGCATCCCTGCCTTCAACGTCAACAACCTGGAACAGGTCCAGGCCGTGATGGCAGCCGCCGACGAAGTGGGCGCGCCGGTCATCCTGCAGGCCAGCGCTGGCGCGCGCAAGTACGCGGGCGAGCCTTTCATCAAGCACCTGATCCAGGCCGCCGTCGAGGCCTTCCCGCACATCCCCCTGGTGATGCACCAGGACCACGGAACCTCGCCCAAGGTGTGCGCCGGCGCCATCGACCTGGGCTTCGGCTCGGTCATGATGGACGGCTCCCTGATGGAAGACGGCAAGACGCCGGCATCGTTCGAGTACAACGTCGACGTGACGCGCAAGGTCGTGGAGATGGCCCACAAGGTGGGTGTCACGGTCGAAGGCGAGCTGGGCTGCCTGGGCAACCTGGAAACCGGCGAGGCTGGCGAGGAAGACGGCATCGGCGCCGAAGGCAAGCTGGACCACAGCCAGATGCTGACCGACCCCGAGGAAGCCGCCGTGTTCGTCAAGGCCACCCAGCTCGACGCGCTGGCCATCGCCATCGGCACCAGCCATGGCGCGTACAAGTTCAGCCGCAAGCCCACCGGCGACATCCTGGCCATCAGCCGGGTCAAGGAAATCCACAAGCGCATTCCCAATACCCACCTGGTGATGCATGGCTCCTCGTCGGTGCCCGCCGAACTGCTGGCCATCATCAACCAGTACGGCGGCAAGATGAAGGAAACCTACGGCGTGCCGGTCGAGGAGATCCAGGAAGCCATCAAGTTCGGCGTGCGCAAGATCAACATCGACACCGACATCCGCCTGGCCATGACCGGCGCGGTGCGCAAGTTCCTGGCCGAGAACCCCGACAAGTTCGATGCC
This sequence comes from Acidovorax sp. GW821-FHT11A03, assembly GCF_058809075.1. Taxonomy (NCBI): domain Bacteria; kingdom Pseudomonadati; phylum Pseudomonadota; class Betaproteobacteria; order Burkholderiales; family Comamonadaceae; genus Acidovorax; species Acidovorax sp. GW821-FHT11A03. Next base: position 44,817 of record NZ_JBXASG010000004.1, on the reverse strand, counting down.
CGCGAATGGCTCAAGCCCGCCCGCGAGGCCGCCAAGCAGGTGTGCAAGCAGCGTTACCTGGAGTTCGGCTGCGAAGGCCAGGGCAGCAAGATCAAGGGCCTGAGCCTGCAGGCCGTGGCGGCCCAGTACGCCGCGGGTACTCTGGCGCAAGTGGTGAACTGATCGTTGGCACGAGGCCCTGCGGGGCCGCTGCCCAGCCTGGTTGCGTTGTGCTGCCAGGCTTTTTTTTGCCTGTCTGCATGCAGAGACTGGGGAGTTCCCTCTACAGCAGACAAAGGTGACAGCGACAAGATCTTCTTCATGTAAGCTCGCGGTCAGCTTGCCCACCGGCAGCGCCGCAAGAAGTGTCCGATACCAGGGCGCGTTCAACACATTTCTCACCAGCTACACCGAGCTGGTTGTTGCATGGCAGAAGCCGTCGATGGACGGACTCGGGTGCCGTGGGATGATTGAAGGCGAATTCGTATGAACCTTTCTCTATGACTCTGACAATTTCAAAGTTCCGGCGGCTGTTGCCTGTGTTGGCTGTGACGGTGTTCACGGTGGCGTGCGCGCCCCTGACCGTTCCCCCCAAGTCCGAATATCCCGTCGGCCGGGCCCGTCTGGTGTTGCCGCCGGGGGCGTGGCAAGACCTGGGCACTTCCGAAGAAGCCATGTCCGGTCCCGCAGGCCGTACCCAGCTCCAGACCCGTGCGGTGGGGCTGCGGGGTGCGCAAGGTGAATGGCTGGCCGCGCTGCGGGTGCAGACCAACCGCACGGGCGACCTGCGTGGGTCTCCGCAAGGGGTGGGGTACTGCCCGCCGCAACAGGACGTCGTGGTCAAGGATCCCGCGGACGGCAGCCCCGTGCGCGCCGATTGCCTGCGCTTCAAGCTTTGGGCCAGCAGTCCCAGGTGGCTCGAAAAGAACCGGCCCGATCTGGTCCAGTGGATGGCCAGCCGCCAGATCGCGCTGAGCACTCCCTACGCGCATGTGGGCTACCGCTACGTCACCGAAGCGGGTGTCTGGGTGGCGGTGGATGCCCTGGTGGACCAGCGGCTGCTCAGCGTCCGGCCGCGCAGCAACGAAGAATTCCTGACCGCGGGCCTGCCCCTCCAGCAGTGGGCCCATGACCTGGCCCAGGCCGTGCGCCTGAGCGCCGGCATGATGGATGGCCACCTGGCCATTCCGCCGTTCCCGTTTCCCGCGCCCCCTTCCAGACGCTAGCGCGCCGGCCCTCCCCTGCCTGGCGGCCTTGCATAACGATTACGAAACTCGAGGAGACCTCTGATGCAGACAAGCCCAGTCCCGCAGCCGCAGCGCATTGGCGTGCCAAGGGAAACTTTCCCTGGCGAAAAGCGCGTGGCCACCGTGCCCGATGTGGTGGAGAAGCTGGTCAAGCTGGGCTTCGCGGTTGCCGTGGAGTCGGGGGCAGGGGAGGCCGCCAACTTCAGCGACGACGCCTACCGTGCCGCCGGGGCCCAGGTCGTTGGCGACGCTGCCGCGCTGTGGGCTGCATCGGACATCGTCTTCAAGGTGCGCCCGCCCAGCAGCGAGGAAGTGGCGCTGATGCGCGAGGGCACGACGCTCATTGATTTCATCTGGCCCGCCCAGCACCCCGAGCTCATGCAGCAGCTGGCGGCCCGCAAGGCCACGGTGCTGGCCATCGACTGCCTGCCGCGCACGCTGTCGCGCGCCCAGAAGATGGATGCGCTCACGTCCACCGCAGGCGTCAGTGGCTACCGCGCCGTCATCGAGGCGGCCAATGCCTTCGGCCGCTTTTTCAACGGCCAGATCACGGCCGCGGGCAAGGTGCCGCCGGCCAAGGTGTTCATCGCGGGCGCGGGCGTGGCGGGGCTTGCCGCCATCGGCACGGCGGCCAACCTGGGCGCCATCGTGCGCGCCAACGACACGCGCGCCGAGGTGGCCGACCAGGTCAAGTCGCTGGGCGGCGAGTTCGTCAAGGTGGACTACGAGGAAGAAGGCTCGGGCGGCGGCGGCTATGCCAAGGTCATGAGCGAGGGCTTCCAGGCCGCACAGCGCAAGATGTACGCCGAGCAGGCCAAGGATGCGGACATCATCATCACCACCGCGCTGATCCCCGGCAAGCCCGCGCCCAAGCTCATCACGGCCGAGATGGTGCAGAGCATGAAGCCCGGCAGCGTGATCGTGGACATGGCCGCCGAGCAGGGCGGCAACTGCGAACTGACCGTGCCCGGCCAGGCAGTGGTGCGCCATGGCGTGACCATCGTCGGCTACACCGACCTGGCCTCGCGCCTGGCCAAGCAGTCGTCCACGCTGTACGCCACCAACCTGCTGCGCCTGACGGAAGAGCTGTGCAAGGCCAAGGACGGCGTGGCCGTGGTCAACATGGAGGACGACGCGATCCGCGGCCTCACCGTGGTCAAGGATGGGGCGATCACCTGGCCTGCGCCACCGCTCAAACAGGCCCCTGTGCCGGCACCCAAGGCCGCAGCGGCTCCTGTGGCCGCCAAGAAATCCAGCCATGGCCCGGGCGCACCGATGTCCGCCAAGACGCTGACCATCGTTTTTGCCGTGATGGCCGTGCTGTTCTGGGCCATCGGCGCCTATGCGCCCGTGGCCTTCCTGGGGCACTTCACGGTGTTCGTGCTGGCCTGCTTCATCGGCTACATGGTGGTGTGGAATGTCACGCCCGCGCTGCACACGCCACTGATGAGCGTGACCAACGCCATCTCCAGCATCATCGCCATCGGCGCGCTGGTGCAGATCGCGCCGCCCGATGCGGGTGTCAACGGGCGCCCGGATGGGCTCATCCTGTGGCTGGCGTTTGCCGCGCTGGTGCTCACGGCCGTCAACATGTTCGGCGGCTTTGCGGTGACGCGCCGCATGCTGGCCATGTTCCGCAAGTAACTCCATCACAACAAGAACACGAGGAGCACAGAACATGTCCCCAAGTCTCGCCACCGTCGCCTACCTGGGCGCGGCCATTTTGTTCATCCTGAGCCTGGGCGGGCTCTCCAACCCCGAAACCTCGCGCCGGGGCAACCTGTTCGGCATGGTCGGCATGGCGCTGGCCGTGCTGGCCACGGTGTTCGGCCCGCGCGTCAGCCCCGCAGGGGTGGCCTGGATCGTCGGCGCGCTGGTCGTTGGCGGCGGCATCGGCCTGTATGCCGCCAAGGTCGTCAAGATGACCCAGATGCCCGAGTTGGTCGCGCTCATGCACAGCCTGGTGGGCCTGGCGGCCTGCCTGGTGGGGTTTGCGAGTTACGTCGATACCTCGATCCAGCTGCAGGGCGCGGAGAAGATCATTCATGAGGTGGAGATCTATGTCGGCATCCTGATCGGCGCGGTCACGTTCAGCGGATCGCTGATCGCCTTTGGCAAGCTCAACGGCAAGATCGGTGGCAAGCCGCTGCTGCTGCCCGGCCGCCACTGGATGAACCTGGCCGCGCTGCTGGTCGTGATCTGGTTTGGCCGTGAGTTCCTGCGCGCCGAGACCATCGAACAGGGCATGGTGCCGCTGATGGTGATGACGGCGATCGCGCTGCTGTTCGGCATTCACATGGTGATGGCCATCGGTGGCGCGGACATGCCGGTGGTGGTGTCCATGCTCAACAGCTACTCGGGCTGGGCAGCGGCGGCCACGGGCTTCATGCTGTCGAACGACCTGCTTATCGTCACGGGCGCGCTCGTGGGCTCCTCGGGCGCCATCCTGTCCTACATCATGTGCAACGCGATGAACCGCAACTTCATCAGCGTGATTGCGGGCGGCTTTGGCTCGGGCGCTGGCACGCCCGCCAAGAAGGGCGAAGCAGCCGAGCCGCAAGGCGAGGCCGTGCCCGTCAGCTCCGCCGAGACGGCCGAGCTGCTGCGCGATGCCAAGAGCGTCATCATCGTGCCCGGCTACGGCATGGCCGTGGCCCAGGCCCAGCACACCGTGTACGAGATCACCAAGACCCTGCGCGAAAAAGGCGTGGATGTGCGCTTTGCCATCCACCCGGTGGCGGGCCGCATGCCCGGCCACATGAACGTGCTGCTGGCCGAGGCCAAGGTGCCCTACGACATCGTGATGGAGATGGACGAGATCAACGAGGACTTTCCCAATGCCGACGTGGCCATGGTCATCGGCGCCAACGACATCGTGAACCCGAGCGCGCTGGACGACCCGTCCAGCCCCATCGCCGGCATGCCGGTGCTGGAAGTGTGGAAGGCCAAGACCTCGATCGTGATGAAACGCTCCATGGCCTCGGGCTATGCGGGCGTGGACAACCCCCTGTTCTACAAGGACAACAACCGCATGCTGTTTGGCGACGCCAAGAAAATGCTCGACGAAGTTCTTTCCGCGCTCAAGGGGTGACGGGCATAATTCCACCGCGAAAAAAGCACGACCGTGCTGAAAAAATCAGCACGGTCTCACGGCCTCAATAAAACTTATCAGGAGACAAAAAATGACGAATCGCCCCTGGCTGGCTGCCTATCCGCAAGGCGTCCCCGCAGACATCGACACCGCGCAATACCCGTCGCTGGTGGCCCTCATGGACGAGGCGTTCACCAAGTACGCGGGCCGCGTGGCCTACAGCTTCATGGGCAAGGAAGTGACCTATGCCCAGACCGACTCCCTGAGCAGTGCGTTCGCGGCCTACCTGCAGGGCCTGGGCCTGGTCAAGGGCGACCGCGTGGCCATCATGATGCCCAACGTGCCGCAGTACCCCGTCACGGTCGCGGCCATCCTGCGCGCGGGCTTCGTGGTGGTCAACGTGAACCCGCTGTACACCCCGCGCGAGCTGGAGCACCAGCTCAAGGATTCGGGCGCCAAGGCCATCGTCATCATCGAGAACTTCGCCACCACGCTGCAAAGCTGCATTGCCAACACGCCCGTCAAGCATGTGGTGCTGTGCGCCATGGGCGACCAGCTGGGCCTGCTCAAGGGCGCGCTCGTCAACTACGTGGTGCGCAACGTCAAGAAGATGGTGCCCGCCTACAACCTGCCGGGCGCCGTGCGCTTCAATGACGCCGTGGCCCAGGGCACGCGCGGCACCCTCAAGAAGCCCGACATCCGGCCCGACGATATCGCGCTGCTGCAATACACCGGCGGCACCACCGGCGTGAGCAAGGGCGCGGTGCTGCTGCACCGCAATGTGATCGCCAACGTGCTGCAGTCCGAGGCATGGAACGACCCGGTGATGAAGAAGGTGCCCGCGGGCGAGCAGCAGACCAGCATCTGCGCGCTGCCGCTGTACCACATCTTCGCGTTCACCGTGAACATGATGCTGAGCATGCGCACGGGCGGCAAGACCATCCTGATCCCCAATCCGCGCGACCTGCCTGCCGTGCTCAAGGAGCTGTCCAAGCACACCTTCCACAGCTTCCCGGCCGTGAACACGCTGTTCAACGGCCTGGCCAACCATCCCGACTTCAACACCGTCAACTGGAAGAACCTCAAGGTCTCGGTGGGCGGCGGCATGGCCGTGCAGGGCGCCGTGGCCAAGCTGTGGCTGGAGAAGACCGGCTGCCCCATCTGCGAGGGCTACGGCCTGTCGGAGACCAGCCCCTCGGTCAGCTGCAACCCCGTGACCGCCAAGGAGTTCACCGGCACCATTGGCGTGCCGCTCCCCGGCACCCTGATGAAGCTGCTCGACGACGACGGCCGCGAGGTGACCACCCTCGGCCAGCCCGGCGAAATCGCGATCAAGGGCCCGCAGGTGATGGCCGGCTACTGGCAGCGCCCCGATGAAACCGCCAAGGTCATGACCGACGACGGCTTCTTCAAGTCCGGCGACATCGGCGTCATGGACGAGCGCGGCTTCTTCAAGATCGTGGACCGCAAGAAGGACATGGTGCTGGTCAGCGGCTTCAACGTCTACCCCAACGAGGTCGAAGAAGTCGTGGCCAACTGCCCCGGCGTGCTCGAATGCGCCGTGGTGGGCGTGCCCGACGAGAAGACCGGCGAGGCCGTCAAGCTCGTGATCGTCAAGAAGGACCCCGCGCTCACCGAAGCGCAGGTCAAGGAGTTCTGCCGCGCCGAACTCACCGGCTACAAGCAGCCCAAGGTCATCGAGTTCCGCACCGAGCTGCCCAAGACGCCCGTGGGCAAGATCCTGCGCCGCGAGCTGCGCGACAAGAAATGACCATCCCCCTGAGCCGCTTCGCGGCTTCCCCCTTCTCTCGGCTCGCGCCGGGAAGGGGGACGACGCCAGCGGCCTGGCGAAGCCAGTTCCACGGCGTCCGCTGGTATGGGACGTGTCGGTTTCGTAGGCCATGACCACCGCCATCCTCAGCGCCTTGCCCGAAGAGCAAAGCTCGCTGGTCCAGCACCTGTCGCACCCCCAGCGCCTGGTGCATGCCGGCCGTTTCTTCTGGCGCGGCGACCTGTGCGGCCGGCCAGTGGTGCTGGCGCTCTCGGGCATCGGCAAGGTGGCGGCGGCCACCACGGCCACGGCGCTCATCGAGCGCTTCGGCGTGGCGCGCATCGTCTTCACCGGCGTGGCGGGCGGTGTGGGCGATGGCGTGAACGTGGGCGACGTGGTGGTGGCGCAGGACTACCTCCAGCACGACATGGACGCCTCGCCCCTGTTCCCCCGCTGGGAGATCCCGGGTTACACGCGCAGCCGCCTGGCATGCGACACCGTATTGTCTGCTCTGCTTCTGGAAGCGGCCAGCGCTTGTGTATCAAGCACCAGCGGCCAATTTGGCTTGAAAACTGACGCAACAGATGCGTTGGAGGGTGTCTTGCACCGCGCACACCACGGCCTGGTGGCCAGCGGGGACCGCTTTGTTTCCGCAGCCGATGAAGCCCACCGCCTGCGCACCACGTTGCGCGACGCCGGCCACGACGTGCTGGCCGTGGAAATGGAAGGCGCCGCCGTCGCCCAGGTGTGCCACGACTACGGCATCCCCTTCGCCGCCGTGCGCACCATCTCCGACCGTGCCGACGACACCGCCCACGCGGACTTCCCCCTCTTCGTCACGACCGTGGCCAGCCGCTACGCCGAACACATGGTGCTGGCGTTTTTGCAAAAACTATGAAATTGATAGCTGCTAGCGCTTGATGAATAAGCGTTAGAGGCCAATTTGAATCATATTCTGCGCTGAAGTGACCGCCAGTCCCGTCATCTGCCTGGCCCAGGTGTCGACAAGCTCAGCCCGAATGGGCAGGGGCTCGGATTCATGGGATCTGCTGCAGCGCCCGCAGCTACAAGTTCGACAGCTGCGCCGTGAAACCGGCGCGCCCCAAATACCAGCGCCACCGTGGATCCGGCTTCGCCGGTCCACCGGAGGCGTCCCCCTCGGGGGGGAAGGCGCGCAGCGCCACAGGGGGGCTACTTCAACCAGCCCCGCTTGCGGAAGTACCACATCGGCCCCACCGCGCTGGCGATCATCAGCAGGATGCCGTAGGCATACCCGTAGCTCCACTCCAGCTCGGGCATGAACTTGAAGTTCATGCCGTACACGCTGGCGATCAGCGTGGGGGGCAGCAGCGCCACGCTGGCCACCGAGAAGATCTTGATGATCTTGTTCTGGTTGATGTTGATGAAACCGACCGTGGCGTCCATCAGGAAGTTGATCTTGTCGAACAAAAACGCCGTGTGGTTGTCCAGCGATTCGATGTCGCGCAGGATCTGGCGGGCTTCCTCGAACTGCTCGGAGTTGAGCATCTTGCTGCGCATCATGAAGCTCACGGCGCGGCGGGTGTCCATCACGTTGCGGCGGATGCGGCCGTTCAAGTCTTCCTGGCGGGCGATGGCGGCCAGCACCTCGCCCGCGCGGGCGTCGGTCACGTCGCCGGCCAGCACCTGGGTGCTCACCTTTTCCAGCTCGTCGTAGATGCCTTCGAGCGTGTCGGCCGAGTATTCGGCGTCGGCGTCGAACAGCTTGAGCAGCACTTCCTTGGCGTCCTCGATGAGGCCAGGGGCCCGGCGCGCGCGCATGCGCAGCAGGCGGAACACCGGCACGTCCTCGTCGTGGATGGAGAACAGCACGCCCCGGCTCTTGAGGTTGGCGTTGTGCTGGTTCAGGATGAAGGCCACCCGCACCGAGCGCGGGTCTTCGTCGTCGTCGATCAGAAAGTCGCTGCGGATGTGCAGCTCGCCGTTGTCTTCTTCGTAGAAGCGGGCGGATTCCTCGATGTCCTCGTCCATCGCATCCTCGGGGATGGACAGGCCGTAATGCTGCTTGATCCAGCGCTTTTCTTCGAGGGTGGGGGCTTCCAGGTCCACCCAGATCGGCTGGAAGCGGGTCAGCTCTTCCAGGGACTCGATTTCTTCCTGGAACAGCCGGCCATTGGCGAGCGTGAAGATGTTGAGCATGGGCTCACTCCCTTGTTGTGTGGCATCTGCGGTGTGGGGGATCGGGTGCTTTCAACCCCACAGCAGGCAGGCCGGGGAGCTGAAAGCTACCAACTCGGGTAGGTTTCCAAGGAGCTTTCTCCGTAAAAAATGGACAGGCGGCGGATTATGGCACTGCCGCCGCGGCGGGCCCGTGGCAAAAGCCCGCGCCCGCCGTGGTCAGGTGGATGAAGCCTGGCGCACGATGGCCAGTGCCCGGCACAGGTCGGCCCAGGCGGCGGCCTTGGTCTCCTGCGAGCGCAGCAGGAAGGCGGGGTCGTAGGTCACCACGGCGGGGCACCCGCCCAGCGCGTGTGGCCCCGCGCGCAGGCGGCCCAGCGGTTCGGTGCGGCCCAGCGCCACGCGCGCCGCGACATGGCCCAGCACCAGCACCAGGGCGGGCTGCAGCGATGCCACGGTCTCGGCCAGCGTGGCCTGGATGTCCGCGCTCGCCTGCGTGCCGGGGGCGGGGCGCTCCAGCGCGGCCAGGAACACGCGGGGATGCCGGTGCAGTTGCATGGCGCGCAGCATGTTGTCGAGCAGGCGGCCTGCGTCGCCGCCCAGCGGGTCGTCGGGGGTGAGGCATTCGGCCACGATCAGCCAGCCCGGGCCCAGCCCGGCGGGCGCCTGCGCCGGATCGGCCAGGGGGTACAGCGGCTGGGGCGCGTGCAGCCTCAGGGCCGGGGCGACGGGGGCCGTCGCGGTGGAGAGGGTGGAGGGCGGCGTGTCCTGCGCTGGCGCCGGTGCAGCGCGCGCGGGCACCCGGGGCGGGGTGGGGGGCGCCGCGCGGTCGGGGGCGGCGGCCAGGGCTGTCGTGGCGGCCACCAGGGCGGGCCGCGCCGGTGGGCGATCGGTGCCGGGGGCTGCTGTGGCGCCCGCTGCTTGCGCGGCTGGCGCCGCCACCGCCACGGCCTGTGGCGGGCCCCACACGGTGACGCCCATTTCTTGCAGCATGGCGCGCTGTCGCGCATCGAGGTGGAGGCTCATACGGGCGGGGTGGGTGGTTCTTGCGGGTTACAGGGGCAGGCTCATGACCACGGCGTCTTCGCGCTGGCCCTCGGCCGCGGGGTAGTAGCGCTTGCGTTCGCCCACGCGGCGAAATCCGTGCGCCTGGTAGATGTGCTGAGCGCGCACGTTGCTCACGCGCACCTCCAGCCACAGCCACTGCGCACCCCGTCCGCGTGCCCACAGGGCCAGCGCATCAAGCAGCACCCGCGCCCAGCCCTGGCGCTGGAATTCGGGCGTGACGGTGATGTTGAGCAGGTGCACTTCGTCCACGCCCAGCATCGCCACGAAGTAGCCCAGCAGATGGTCGCCGGCCATGAGCAGCTGGGCCTGGTAGCCCGAGGCCAGCGCATCGGTGAAGTTGCCGCGCGTCCAGGGGTGCGAATAGGCGCGTTGCTCCACCGCCAGCACGGCGTCGAGCCGCGCGAGCGTGAGGGTTTCAAAGCGCGCTTCCAGGGCGCGGGCGGGCGGGGTGGGCAGGGCGCTCATGCGGTGGTGGCCAGGACAAGGTTCACTGGGACGCGCCAACCCCGGGTTCCTGCGGGTTGGCTGCCGCCTGGGCGGCGCGCAGGGCGGCACGTTCGGCGGTGGTTTGCGCCACTTTATCGCGGATATAGCGCGGCAGCGCATCGCGGGCTGGCACGCCGTGGCCGGCGGCCAGCAGCGCAGGGGCCAGGCGCAGCAGCGCACCGGCCGTGGGCAGCGCGGCCACATGGGGGGCATCGGGCGCGAGCCGGTCGCCGTAGGGGGCCTGCGCATTGCCCGCCACCGTCCAGCCCGGGGGCGGCAGCACGGATTCCGGCGCGCCCAGTCCAAAGTCGGCGTCGGCCTGCCAGCGTGCCTCGGGGGCCCGCCATTCGCAGCGCGCGTGGTAGACCTCGTCCATGCGCGCGTCCAGCACCGCCACCACGCGCGTGCAGCCCTGCGCGTGGCGCGCCTCCTCGGCCACCGCGAGCAGGGTGTCCACGGGCAGCACCGGCACGCCGTGGCCCCCGCGCGCGCCAAACGCCAGCCCCTGGGCCACGGCGCAGGCGGTGCGCAGGCCGGTGAAGGACCCCGGCCCCCGGCCAAACACGATGGCCTCGAGCGTGTCGAACGACACGCCGGCCTGCGCCATCAGGCTGCGCACCGCCGGGATCAGGGTGGCCGATGCCTGCGCGCCCCCGGGGCCCGTGTGATGCCACACGGCATCGCCCTGCTGTACCGCGATGGAGAGGGTGTCGGTGCTGGTGTCGAAGGCAAGCAGATTCATGGGGCCTGGGGGTTTGCGCGGCAAAAGGAGGTCAGGAGGCGGTGTGGCCAGGGGCGGGCGTGGCGGTGGCGGCCGGGCCCGCCGGGCTCCTGTGCAGCACGCCCAGCAGGATACCGGCAGTCACCAGCAGCAGGCCGGCGACGAGGTTCCAGTACATCGGCTCGTCCAGGAACACCACGGCACCGATGGCCGAGAGGCCAGGCACCAGCGCCGTGATCATGGTGGAGCGCACGGGCCCATAGTGCTGGATCATGCGCGTGAAGCCGATGCCCGAGATCACCACCGAGCCGCCGCCCTGGAACACCATGTGAAAGACGATCTCGCTCCAGGGCGCCAGCGCCAGGTGGCTGGTGACGGCGCCCAGCGTGGTCAGCAGGGCATAGCCGGGCACATAGACCAGGCAGGCAAACGCCGTGATCGCGATGGTGGCCTGCACGGCGTCCACCGCGTGGCGCCGGGCCAGCACGCTGTAGGTGGCCCAGCTCGCGGCCGCCATCATGAAGAGCAGGTCGCCCTTCCACACGTCGCCCCCCGAGAAGGCCGCCAGCAGGCTGCGGCCGCCCACCAGCAGGTCGCCCGCCACGATGAAGGCCAGGCCCGCGGCACGCAGCGGGGTGATGTGGTCGCGCAGCAGCGCGGCGGCCAGCAGCGCCGTCCACAGCGGCAGGCTGCCCGGCATCAGCACGGCCGCGTGGGTGGCGGGCGCATGGAAGAACCCCGCGTAGGCCAGCATGGCGTACAGCAGCCCGCCGAAGATGCCCAGCAGGGCCGTGGTGCGCAGCGGCAGGGGCGAGATGCCCCCCAGGCTGGAGGGCGGGGCGGACGCGCCCTGCGCCGCCGTGCGCCGCCGCACCATCCACCAGCCCCAGGGCAGCAGCACCAGGCTGGCGCCGGTGATGCGCAGCAGCGCGATGTCGAACGGGGTGAGCGTGCGCTGGGCCGAGGCGCGGGCAATGACGATGAAGCCTGTCCAGATGGTGACGGTCACGACCGCCGCCAGCAGGCCCATGGCACGAGGAGAAAAGCGCATCGGGGGATTATCGGTGCCTGCCGCCGCCAGCGCTGGCGCGCGGCTTGCCGGCAGGGCCGGGGCAGAGGCCGCCCCTGGCGCCGGGCGATAGACTTCCGCCATGTTTTCTCTTCCTGTTGCCTGGCGCTGGAATGCGCTGCGGGATGCCGTGCGCTGCTGCGCGGCATCGCTTGTCCTGGCGGGGGCCGCCGGCGCCGCCGGGGCGCAGTCCGCCACCCCCGCACCCGTTTCGTTGCCCCCGGAAGTCGAGGCGGCCCTGCAGCGCGCCAGGCTGCCGCGCGAGGCGCTGTCGGTGGTGGTCGTGGATGCCCAGGGCGGCCGCGCTGCGGCGCGCCTTTCGCACCGCGCGCAGGCCCAGGTCAACCCGGCGTCGGTGATGAAGCTGGTGACCACTTACGCGGCGCTGGAGCAGCTGGGCCCCGCCTATGTGTGGAACACCCCGGTCTACGTGCAGGGCACGGTGCAGGAGGGCAGCCTGCGCGGCAATGTCTACATCCAGGGCCAGGGCGACCCCAAGCTCGTCATGGAGCGCCTGTGGTTGCTGATGCGGCGCCTGCAGGGCCAGGGCATCCAGGTCATCGTGGGCGACATCGTGCTCGACCGCACCGCCTTCGATGTGCCCGACCACGACCCGGCGCGCTTTGACGGCGAGCCCCTGCGCCCGTACAACGCCGCGCCCGACGCGCTGCTGCTCAACTACAAGTCCTCGGTGATGACCTTCGTGCCCGACGCCGCCGGCGGGCTGGCCCGCATCCAGTACGACCCGCCCCTGGCGGGCGTGTCGCGCCAGCCCACCGTGGCGCTGGCGGCGCCGGGCACCGAGTGCGGAGACTGGCGTGGCGCCCTGCGCGCGGAGCTGGCCGACCCCGCCAAGGTGGCCTTCCAGGGGGTGTACCCGGCCGCCTGCGGCGAACGCGTGTGGCCCGTGGCGGCGGCCGACCCGCGCGGCTTTGCGGCGCGCGCGGTGGAAGGCATGTGGCGCGAACTGGGCGGCAAGCTCACGGGCAGCGTGCGCGAGGGCAAGGTGCCGGCCGGCCTGAAGCCCGCCTTCGTGGCCACCTCGCCCCCCCTGGCCGAGGTGGTGCGCGATGTGAACAAATACAGCAACAACGTGATGGCGCAGCATGTCTTCCTCACGCTGGCATTGCAAAGGAACGATGTGGCCACCTTCGACGGTGCCCGCGAGGCCCTGCGCCAGTGGTGGCTCGCGCGCATGGGCGATGCGGAACTGCCCCTGGCCGACAACGGCGCGGGCCTGAGCCGGGACGCCCGCCTGACCGCGCAGGCGCTGGCGCGCATGCTGCAGGTGGCCTGGGCCTCGCCCGTGATGCCGGAGCTCGTGGCCTCGCTGCCCATCTCCGGCGTGGACGGCACGCTGCGCCGCAGCCAGAGCCGCGCGGGCGTGGCCCACCTCAAGACGGGCAGCCTGCGCGACGTGATGGCCGTGGCGGGCTACGTGCACGCGGCCAGCGGCCGGCGCTATGTGCTGGTGGCGGTCGTCAACCATGCCAATGCCGGCGCAGCGCGGCCCGTGCTGGACAGCCTGGTCGACTGGGCGGCGCGTGACCAGTGAATAATCCGGCGTTGCCCCGGCCCCGCGCGCCCGGGCCTTCGCTTCGAACAGGTTTCCGGAACCACCGCCCCATGCCCACGACCGAGCTCATCGGCTACCTTGCCGCCGCCATGACCACCTGCAGCTTCGTGCCGCAGGCGCTGCACACCTTCCGCACGCGGGATGTCCGCGGCATTTCGCTGGGCATGTACAGCGTGTTCACGGCGGGCGTGGCGCTGTGGCTGGTCTATGGGCTGACCCTGGCGGCCTGGCCCATCGTGGCGGCCAATGCCATCACGCTCGCGCTGGCGGGGACGATCCTGGGAATGAAGGTGGCCTACGGGGCAGGCGGCGGGCACTGACCGCCGGCCCGTGGCAGCACGCTGTCGCCTAGGCGTCTGCGCGCCCGGTGCGGTCCGCGTTATCCCCTATGGATGGTGCAGTGCAGGTGCGCGCACGATGCGTCGTTCCTTCCAGACCTGAGGTATCCATTCATGACGTATTTCCGCCTTACCTGTGTCGCCGCCGCCGCGGTCCTGCTTGTTGCCTGCGGTGGCTCCGACGATCCCGCCCGCGGCGCGCTGATCGATCCCCCGGCGGTGCTCACCACGCTGACGGCCGCGCAGATCGACGCAGGCACTTCCAGCAGCGGCCTGCAGGCCATCACCGGCAAGGCGAAATGCGACGTGAAGGTGGTTGCGCTCAATTACGCCACCGCGGGCGCCAAGGGGGGCGAGAGCACCAACGCCTCCGGCGTGATGCTCGTGCCCGCGGGCAGCTGCAGCACCGCCGCGCCGCTGGTCGCCTATGCCAAGGGCACCGACGTGCAAAAGCCCCGCACCCTGGCCAATCCGCAGGACAGCGAAACCTTCCTGCTCGCTGCCATGTACGCCGCCCAGGGCTATGCCGTGGTGGCCACCGACTACCTGGGGTTTGCCAAGTCGGGCTACAGCTACCACCCCTACCTGCACGCCGACTCGGAAGCCACCTCGGTCATCGACTCGGTGCGCGCCGCCCGCAACGCGGCGGGCAGCGTGGGCGCCAATCTGTCGGGCAAGGTCATGTTCACGGGCTACTCGCAGGGCGGGCACTCGTCGATGGCGGCGCACCGCTCCGCGGAGCGCGACTACGGCAATGAATTCAACGTGGTGGCCGGCGCCCACCTGGCGGGCCCCTACAACCTGTCGGGTTCGCTGCGCATCCCGGACGCCATCGCGGGCGTGCAGTTCTTCGTTCCGTACCTGGTGACGGCCTGGCAGAAGGTCTATGGCGATGTCTACACGGACGTCAAGCAGGTCTTCAAGGCGCCGTACTCGGGCTACATCGAGACCCTGCTGCCCCACCCCACGCTGACCTACACCACGCTGGTCACCTCGGGCACCCTGCCTGCGGGCACGCCCAACCAGGCGCGTGATGCGCTGTTCCAGCCCGCCTTCATCACGGGCTCGCAGACCAGCACCACCCACCCCCTGTACCTGGCGGCCAAGAAGAACGACCTGCTGGGCTGGAACCCCAAGGCCCGCGTGCTGCTGTGCGGAGGGGCGGGCGACCCCACGGTGCCGCCTGCGATCCACCAACGTGTGATGAAGGCCGACTTCGACAGCCGGGGCCTGACCAACGTGGCGTCGGTGGACGTCGATGCCGCGATCCAGGCCACCTTCGGCCCGGGCGGCCAGGCCCCCACCGATCCGGCATCGGCCGCATTCGCGACCTACTACGCCGCCTACCACGGCACGTATGAGCCACCCTTCTGCCATGCACAGGCCCGTGCAGTGTTTGACACCGTCAAGTAGGCAAAAGCATCCGCCCTGCCCGCCCAGGGCAGGGCGCACAGCAAAAAGCCGACCCTGGGGTCGGCTTTTTTTGTGCCTCCCGGTGGCGCGCTCCACGAGCGCCGCCACCCCGCAGGGGGGTTACCAGCGCGCCTTCAGCCGGTCATGGGCGTAGGTGCCGAACTGGCGTTGTGCCGAAGGGGTGAGGTACACCGGGTCGGCGAACACGTAGGAGGCCTGGTTGGCGCCCGCCAGCAGCGTCGAGGGGGTGCACAGGGCCGAGTTGACCTGGCCCGCGCCGATGCCGATGCCGTTGGCGGCGTCCACGGAGGTGCACACGGGCGTCGTGGCGTTGTTGAAACCGTAGTTGGCGGGCACGCTCGTGTACAGGTTCACGTAGTAGGCGGAATCGACGTACAGCACGTTGGCGCCGAGGTCCACGATGCCCACGAGCAGGCCGTCGTTGAAGCGGCTGCTGGCGTCGGTCAGCAGCGCCTCGCGGCGGATGGCCTTGGCCCAGGGGGTCTTGCTCAGGTCATAGGTGCCGGTCACCACCACGTACTTGGCGCCCGCGGCGACGAGGCGGCGCACCTGCGCGGCCATGTCCTCACCGGCCTGGCGGGCTGCGGCCACCATGGCGGCTTCCGTCTGGGTGCCTGCCTGCACGGCGGCCATGCCGGCGATCACGTCGCTGATGCCGCCGCTCAGGATCACCACGTCGTTGGCCGCGAAGCTGCCGCTGGCCAGGAAAGTATCGATCTGCTCGGTGATGGTGGGGGTGCTGGCGTTGCCCGCGGCGTCGGGCTTGGCCTTGACGCGGGCGTTGCCCACCGCGTAGCTCTTGCCGCCCGCCGAGGCGGCCGTGAGGGGCTTGCCGTAGTTGGCGGCCACCTGCAGGGTCCAGTTGTTCACGCTGCCGTCATTGACGGTGTAGCGCGTTCCCTTTTGCCCCACGTCGCTGTTGGCATCGCCGAACGCGATGAAGCGCTCGGGCGTGATGGCCGATTCGGTGGTGCTTGAACCGCAGGCCGCAAGCAACGCGGCCGACGCACATGCGGCGACCAGAACGGTGCGGCGCATCCAATTTGCTGCCATGTATTTCTCCAGAAAAGTGGGGGGTAGTTTAGCGGTGCAACGTCAACCCATGTAAAGCCGCCTTGTGCGGCTGGAATCATGCGGCAGATGCCCGTTGCAGGCGGTCACGAACGCCTTCCCACTCGGGCTCGGCGGGCGGGGTCTCGATCCAGATCAGTTTCACGCCGTCGTCGTCGAAGCCGCGCAGCACGGCGAACAGCTGCTGGGCCGTGGCGGCCGCGTCGTCGGGCATGCGGCGCATGACGAGCCTGGAGGACTGGGTGCGCAGCGCGGCACGGGCATAGACCGCGATGTGGGCGGCGTCGGCGCCCAGCAGGTCCAGGCCGGTCTGCAGGGCCTTGGCGTCCATCAGGCGCACCTTGGCGGCGGGCGCGTAGTGCGCTTCGAGCGTGCCGGAGGCGCGCGGCGTGAGCGCGGGCAGGTCGTCCCTGGACAGCGGCGCGGTGCCGCAGGCGGCCTCAATCTGCTCGCGCGTGACGGCGCCCGGGCGCAGCAGCACCGGCACGCCGCGCGTGCAGTCCACGATCGTCGATTCGATGCCTACGGCGCAGGGCCCGCCGTCAAGCACCAGCAGCCCGGCGCCCAGCTCGTCCTGCACATGCTGGGCGGTGGTGGGGCTCACGCGGCCAAAGCGGTTGGCGCTGGGGGCCGCCACGCCCCACACGGGCGGGCCGCCCAGGGCATCGCCATCGCCGGGCGCGGCGCAGGCCAGCAGCAGCGCGTGCGCCACGGGGTGGGCGGGGCAGCGCAGCCCCACGCTGTCCTGGCCGCCAGTGGCGGCCGTGGCCACGCCGGGCAGGCGCGGCAGGATGAGCGTGAGCGGTCCGGGCCAGAAGGCATCGACGAGCTTCTGCGCGAAGCCCGGCACCGCGCTGGCGAAGTGGCGAATGCCTTCGGCATTGGCCACGTGCACGATCAGCGGGTGATCGCTGGGGCGCCCCTTGGCGGCGAAGATCTGCGCCACGGCGGTATCGCTGCTGGCGTCGGCGGCCAGGCCATACACGGTTTCGGTGGGCAGGCCCAGCAGCGCGCCGCTGCGCACGGCCCGCGCTGCGGCGGCGATGGATGCGGGCTGGGTGCCGTCAAGAATCATGGTCAGAACGGCGCGATGCCCAGGAGGGCCGCAGCCCGCAGGGCGGTGGCCCGCGCAGCGTCGGGGGTGGCGGCGGTGATGTTGAGGTGGCCCATCTTGCGGCCGCGCTTGGCGTCGCGCTTGCCATACAGGTGCAGGTGCGTGCCGGGCAGGGCCAGCACCTCGGCCCAGGGGGGCGTCTGCTCCGTGCCGCCCTGCGCAAACCACAGATCGCCCAGCAGGTTGAGCATCACGGCGGGGCTGTGCTGGCGCGGCTGCGTGAGCGGCAGGCGGGCCATGGTGCGCACCTGCAGCTCGAACTGCGACACGTCGCAGGCGTTCTGGCTGTAGTGGCCGCTGTTGTGCGGGCGCGGGGCGATCTCGTTGACCACCAGGCTGCCGTCCTGCAGCACGAAGAACTCCACGCAGAGCACGCCGACGTACTGCAGGCCGTTTGCTATCGAAATTGCAGCTGCTACCGCTTGCTGAATAAGCGCTGGAGGCAGATTTTGTTCAAAAACCTCCGTCACGGCCAGGATGCCGTCGCGGTGCAGGTTGCGCTGCACGGGCAGGTGCACGGTGGCCCCGTCGGCGCCGCGCGCCACGATCACCGAGCATTCCAGTGCCAGCGGCAGCATCTTCTCCAGCACGCAGGGCACCTTGCCGACCGCGTCCCACGCAGCGGCGAGTTCGGCAGCGGTCTTCACGCGCACCTGGCCTTTGCCGTCGTAGCCCATGCGAGCCGTTTTCAGGATGCCTGGCAACAGATCAGAAGAAACTGCAGCCAGTTGCTCAGCCGTTTCGATCACCGCATACGGCGCGCAGGGCACGCCGCAGGCCACGAAATGGGCTTTTTCCCGCGCACGGTCCTGCGCCACCGACACGGCGCTGGCGGCGGGCGACACGGGGCGCTGCGCTGCCAGGGCGGCCAGCGCGGCCGAGGGCACGTTTTCGAACTCGGTGGTCACCGCATCGGCCAGGCGGGCCAGTTCGGCCAGGCCCTGCGGATCTTCATAGCCCGTCTGGATGTGGTGGTGGCTCACCAGCCCGGCGGGGCTGGTGGGGTCGGCGTCGAGCACGGCCGTGAAGTAACCCATGGCCTGCGCCTGGTGCACAAACATGCGGCCCAGCTGGCCGCCGCCGAGCACGCCCAGCGTCGATCCCGGCAGGAGGGGTTTGTTGCCGGCGCTCATGCGGCGGGCGGCAAGGTCATGTTGCGGGCCACCTCGGTCTGCTCGGCGCGGAAGGCTTCGAGCCGCTGGCGCAGTTCGGGGCTTTCGTTGGCCAGCAGGGCGACGGCAAACAGGGCGGCATTGGCAGCGCCCGCCGTGCCGATGGCGAACGTGGCCACGGGGATGCCCTTGGGCATCTGCACGATGCTGTGCAGCGAATCCACACCCTGCAGGTGGCGACTGGCCACGGGCACGCCCAGCACGGGCACGGTGGTCTTGGCGGCAATCATGCCGGGCAGATGGGCGGCGCCACCGGCACCCGCAATGATGGCCTTCAGGCCCCGGCCGGCGGCCGCCTCGGCGTAGGCGAACATGTCGTCGGGCATGCGGTGGGCCGAAACCACGCGGGCCTCGTGCGGGATGCCGAATTGCTCAAGAATCTGCACTGCATGCTGCATGGTGTCCCAGTCGCTGCTGGAACCCATGACCACGCCGATCTGGATGGGTTTCATGGTGTGGAAGGTGCCTTGGCCGCGGGCTGCGCCCGCGGCACGGCTGTAGGTGGAACCCGCGATTTTACTTTTTGCGCTTCCCTTCGCCGCACCCGGGCATGTCGATGGGCCAAAATAGCGTGAACCAACCAGCTTGACCGGCCCCGCCCGTACACCACCATGATTGACGTCACCGTAGAGAACTTTGAAGCCGAGGTCGTTGCCGCCTCGATGACCGTGCCCGTGCTGGTGGACTTCTGGGCGCCCTGGTGCGGCCCCTGCAAGTCGCTGGGGCCGGTGCTGGAAAAGCTCGAGACCGAATACGCCGGCCGCTTCAAGCTCGTCAAGATCGACTCGGACCAGGAGCAGCAGCTGGCGGGCATGTTCGGCATCCGCAGCATCCCCACCTGTGTGCTGCTCATGAACGGCCAGCCCGTGGACGGCTTCATGGGGGCCCTGCCCGAGGGCCAGGTGCGCGCCTTCCTCGACAAGCACGTGCCCACCGCCGAGGAAATGGTGGCCGAAATGGAGGAGGAAGAAGCCCAGGACGCCCTGGCCGAGGGCGACACCAGCACCGCGCTGGAGAAGCTGCAGCATGCGGTGGTGACCGATCCCTCCAACGACGATGCGCGCTTCGACTACGTCAAGCTCCTGCTGCAGCTGCACCGCGAGGACGATGCCAAGGTCGCGTTCGCCCCCGTGATCGCCAAGGCCGCGGGCTCGCGCAAGCTCGGCGCGCTGAAAGTCTGGATGGATGCTATTGATTTCGTAGCTTCTGGCGCATATGGAGAAAGCGCTGAGGCCGATTTTGATGCCAAGATTGCCGCCAACAAGCGCGATTTCGATACCCGCTACGCCCGCGCCCGCTGGCTCTTGGCCGGCCAGCGCTGGACGGACGCGATGGACGAACTGCTCGAAATCCTCATGCGCGACAAGGCCTGGGGCGAAGAGATCGCCCGCAAGACCTACGTGGCCATCCTCGAGATCATCGAACCCCCCAAGGCGAAAGTGGCCGACGGCCAGATCCCGCCCGACGACCCGGTGGTGGCGACCTACCGGCGCCGGCTGTCGAGCGTGGTGCTGAGCTAGAACAGGCTACCCCCTGAGGCGCCTTGCGCCTTCCCCCTGGAAGGGGGACGCCGCCAGTGCGGCGGGGCGGCCCTTGCACGGCGGCCGCTGGCCTGTACCGTGCCCGTTGCGACGGCATCGTGCGATGGGCAGAAAAGAAAAGGCTCCCGGTTGGGAGCCTTTTGTGTTTTTTAGGCAGGTCGCCGTTTAACCGACCAAACGCTCCAGCGCCTCGCGGTACTTGGCGGCGGTTTTTTCGATCACTTCGCGCGGCAGGCGGGGGGCGGGCGCGGTCTTGTCCCAGGGCTTGCCGTTCACCTGGGCCTGCTCCAGCCAGTCGCGCACGAACTGCTTGTCGTAGCTTGGCGGGTTCTGGCCGGCGGCCAGGGCGGCTTCGTAGCCTTCCACGGGCCAGTAGCGCGAGCTGTCGGGCGTGAGCACCTCGTCCATCAGCACCAGCGTGCCATCGGGCGCCAGGCCAAACTCGAACTTGGTGTCGGCGATGATCATGCCTTTGGTCAGCGCGATCTCGGCGGCGGCCTGGTAGATCGCAATGCTGAGGTCGCGGATGCGGGTCGCCAGGTCCAGGCCGATCATCTCCACCGTGCGCTCGAAGGTGATGTTCTCGTCGTGCTCGCCCATGGCGGCCTTGGCGGCGGGGGTGTAGATGGGCGCGGGCAGCTTGGCGGCATTGGTCAGCCCTTCGGGCAGCGGCACGCCGCAGACCGAGCGCGATTCCTGGTACTCCTTCCAGCCGCTGCCGGCCAGGTAGCCGCGCACCACGGCTTCGACGGGGATGGGCTGCAGCCGCTGCACGAGCATGGACCGTCCACGGATCTGCGCGGCCTCCTGCGCGGACACCACGCTTTCCGGCGCGTCGCCCGTCAGGTGGTTGGGGCAGATGTATCCGAGCTTGTCGAACCAGAACAGCGCCATCTGCGTGAGCAGCTCGCCCTTGCCGGGGATGGGTTCGCCCATGATCACGTCGAAGGCCGACAGGCGGTCGCTGGCCACCATCAGGATGCGGTCGTCGCCCACGGCGTAGTTGTCGCGCACCTTGCCACGGGCCAGCAGGGGCAGCGAGGTCAAGGCGGAAGTGTGCAGGGCGTTGGAGCTGGGCTGGGTCATGGTGTCGGGGTGGGCGGTCAATGTCCGCTGCAGGCAGGCCGAAGAACGTGGGGAATGGAGCGCGGGGGCATGGGAAATGCCTGCTGGCGCGCAACCGGTGGATTTTACGCGCGGGGCCCGAAGCGTGCGCGTGGCATGGGTTCCCGAGGGCGCGCGGGAGCGCACCGGAACGCGCCTTTGGCGAACGGGCCAGCGCGCTTCGTGCCGTTGCGGCACACTGGCGGCCCTGAGTCCGACCTGGCCGCCCTGGCCGCTTCCTGTGCCCTCCCATTCCACCCTGACCCCCCGCCGAGAACTGTGGCTGCTGCTCACGCTGGCCGGCATCCAGTTCACCCACATCCTCGACTTCATGATCATGATGCCGCTGGGGCCCCAGTTCACGCGGCTGTTTGCCATCAGCGATGCGCAGTTCGGCCTGCTGGTCTCGGCCTACACGCTCTCGGCGGGCGCATCCGGGCTGCTGGCCTCGACCTACATCGACCGTTTCGGCCGCAAGCGGCTGCTGCTGACGCTGTACGTCTTGTTCGGGCTGGCCACGCTGGCCTGCGGCGTGGCACCCACCTACGGCACGCTCATGGCCGCGCGCATCCTGGCGGGGGCCTTCGGGGGCGTGCTGTCGGCGCTGTCGCAAACCATCGTGGCCGACGTGATCCCCTTCGAGCGGCGCGGGCGCGCGATGGGCATCGTGATGACGTCGTTTTCCCTGTCCACCGTGGCCGGTGTGCCCCTGGGGCTGATCCTGGCCGAATACGGGGGCTGGAACCTGCCATTCCTGGCCATTGCGCTGATGGTGGGCGTGCTGGCCGTTCTGGCGGCACGCACCATGCCCGTGATGACGGGGCATCTGCGGGCCGCGGATGGCCGCACCGCGCTGGGTGGCATCGCCCAGGTGCTGGCCGACGCCAACCACCGCTGGGCCTTCCTGTTCTCGGCGCTCATCATGTTCGCCGGCTTCACGGTGATTCCCTACATCACCATCTACATGCAGGCCAACGCCGGGGTGCGGCCCGACCAGATTCCCCTGGTGTACCTGTGCGGCGGCGTGGTGACGCTGTTCACCGCGCGCCTGTTCGGCGTGCTCACGGACCGCTGGGGCAAGGTGGTGATGTTCCGCTGCCTGGCGCTGGCCGGCGCGTTGCCCCTGCTGGGCATCACGCTGGTGCGCGGGGTGCCGCTGGTGGCCGTGCTGGTGGTGTCGACGCTGATGTTCGCGCTGATGAGCGGCCGCATGATTCCGGGCATGGCCATCATTTCCTCGGCGGCCCGGGCGCCCTTGCGCGGCACCTTCATGACGCTGAATGCGTCGGTGCAGTCCGCGGCGATGGGCGTGGCGTCCTTTGTGGGCGGGGTGCTGATCAGCCGCGACGCGCAGGGGCTGGTGCAGAACTACTGGATGGCCGCCGTGGTGGGCATTGCGGCGAGCCTGCTGTCAATGGTGGTGGTGGGGCGGCTCACGCTGCACGGCGCGGCGCCCGCGGCACGGTGAGGAGCCGCATCTGCGGGACGGCGGTGTACGGGACGACGCACCACCCGGCAACCTGCCCATTGTGCGCGCTTTTCGGAGGCTTGGCACCTTGGTTGGCATAACCCAGCGGACAGGGTCGGTATGGGATTGCTTTTCAGGGAGGGCGGGGGCATAGTGACTTCACGTCAACGGGATGCATCCAGGTTCGCCGAGCCGCTCCTCTGATCCAGGGCGGCGTTCTTCCACCGAGAGTGTTACAGGAGACTTATTTATGAACTTGACGATCAGCGGTCACCACCTCGAAGTTACCCCAGCCTTGCGCAACTACGTCACCACCAAGCTGGACCGGATCACCCGCCATTTTGACCAGGTTGTCGATGTCAAGGTACTGCTGACGGTAGAGAAGCAAAAGGAGAAGGAAAAGAGGCAGCGAGCGGAATGCAACATCCACGTCAAGGGCAACGACCTGTTTGCCGAAAGCTCCCACGCCGACCTGTATGCCGCCGTGGATGAACTGGTCGACAAGATGGACCGCCAGGTCGTGCGCCACAAGGATCGCCTGCAGGACCATCACCACGATGCCGCCAAGCGCGAACTGCACGCCTGATGCGGCAGCCCTGAGCCTGGCACAGCAGCCGCCCACTGGGCGGTTTTTTTGTTGCCCGATGCGTTGTGCTCAGGGTTTTCGCCAACGTGTGCATAATTGTTACCCTTGACCATGAACCGACTCGCCTCCATCCTGCCTTCCGCTCAAGTGCTCGTGTGCGTGGACGCCACCAGCAAGAAGCGTGCTTTTGAAGAAGCGGGTCTCCTTTTCGAGAGCCAGCACGGCCTGTCGCGCGCGCTGATCACCGACAGCCTGTTCGCGCGCGAACGCCTGGGCTCCACCGGCCTGGGCCATGGCGTGGCCATTCCCCATGGTCGCATCAAGGGCCTGAAGGCGCCCATGGCCGCCGTGTTCCAGCTGCTCAATCCCATCGGGTTCGATGCGCCGGACGAATTGCCCGTCGGGCTGCTCATCTTCCTGCTGGTGCCCGAAGCGGCCACGCAAAAGCACCTGGAAATCCTGTCCGAGATCGCCGAGCTGCTGAGCGATTCGGCGCTGCGTGAACGGCTCAAGGGCTGCACCGACGCCACCGAGCTGCACGGCATGATCGCGGGCTGGCAGTCCACGCAGACGGCCTGAGCCGCCTGGCGCCGCGCACGAACGCACGCTCGCACCGTCGCCGATCCACCGTGAAGCCCAATGTCGTCAGCGCCGATGTCCTTTTCGAGGAATTCCGGGGCCTCCTGAAATGGGAGTGGGTGGCGGGGCTGGGCGCCTCCGAACGCCGCTTTGACGAAGTGGCGGTGCGCTCGGCACGTTCCGGGGCCGATCTGGTCGGCTATCTCAACTACATCCATCCGTACCGCGTCCAGATCCTGGGCGAGCGGGAGATCGCGTATCTCGGCAGCGCTTCACCCGATGATTGCAAGCGCCGCATCGCGCGCATCGTGACTCTCGAGCCGCCCGTGCTGGTGCTGGCCGACAACCAGACCGCCCCCGACGCCCTGGTGTCGATGTGCGAACGGGCGCAGATCCCGATGTTCTCCACGCACGAGTCGTCGGCGTTTGTCATCGACGTGCTGCGCGCCTACCTGTCCAAGCACTTCGCCGACCGCACCACCATGCACGGCGTGTTCATGGACATCCTGGGCCTGGGGGTGATGATCACCGGCGAATCGGGCCTGGGCAAGAGCGAGCTCGGCCTGGAGCTGATCTCGCGCGGCAACGGCCTGGTGGCCGACGATGCGGTGGACCTGTTCCGCATCAACCAGACCACCATCGAGGGCAAGTGCCCCGAACTGCTGCAGAACCTGCTGGAAGTGCGCGGCATCGGCCTGCTCGATATCCGCGCCATCTTTGGCGAGACCGCCGTGCGCCGCAAGATGCGGCTGAAGCTCATCGTGCACCTGGTGCGCAAGGAAACCCTGGAGCGCGACTACGAACGCCTTCCCTACGAGCCTCTCACCCAGGACGTGCTGGGCGTGCCCGTGCTCAAGGTCGTGATCCAGGTGGTCGCCGGCCGCAACATCGCCGTGCTGGTCGAGGCCGCCGTGCGCAACACCATCCTGCAATTGCGCGGCATCGACACCTACCAAGAGTTTGTCGAACGCCATCGCCGCGCCATGGAGCGCGATACGGGCGGCTAGCGGCGCTCAGGCCACCGAAACTGGCGCGGCCCATACCAGGGCTCCCGCGCAAGGGCCGCCCCGCCGCGCCGGGAGCGTCCCCCTTAGGGGGAAGACGCCGAAGGTGGCTCAGGGGGGAGTCATTTCTTAGCGCAGTCGGCGCACTGCCCGTACAGCGCCATGGTGTGGTCCTGCACCAGCCAGCCCTTGGCCTTGGCCACGGCCTGCTGGCGTTTTTCGATCTCGGGGTCGTAGAACTCTTCCACCTTGCCGCACGAGGTGCACACGAAGTGGTCGTGGTGCTGGCCTTCGTTGAGCTCGTACACCGCCTTGCCGCTCTCGAAATTGCTGCGGATCAGGATGCTGGCCTGCTCGAACTGCGTGAGCACGCGGTAGACCGTGGCCAGGCCGATGTCCGAGCGCTCCTCCAGCAGCACGCGAAACACGTCCTCGGCCGTCATGTGGCGCTGCGCGCCCTTCTGGAAGATTTCCAGAATCTTCAGGCGGGGCAGCGTGGCCTTGAGTCCCGTGCTTTTGAGTTCGTCGATGTTGGTCATGGCATGGTCTTTCGGGATGCGGCCCCGCCTGGGGGTCGGAGGGCCTGCCGCTACAATGGGGCGATCATATCCTCAGCCCTTTTACCCATGCCCGTCAAAGCCCGTTGCAGCGCCCGCCTGGGCCTGGTCCTGTTGATCGGTGCCAGCGTGGCCGCCCTGGCCGGCTGCAGCAGCCTGGATGGCGCCAGTACCCGCATTGCCAACATTGTCACCCCCTACAAGATAGATGTGGTGCAAGGCAATTTTGTCTCGCGCGAGCAGGTCGAGGCGCTCCAGCCTGGCATGAGCCGCCAGCAGGTGCGAGAGATTCTGGGAACCCCGCTGGTCACCAGCCTGTTCCATGCCGACCGTTGGGAATACGTGTTCACGCTCAAGCGCCCCGGCGAAGATGCCCAGACCCGCAAGCTGACCGTGTACTTCAAGGGGGACGCGCTCGAGCGCTCCGAGGGCGACGAGATGCCGACCGAGACGGAGTTCGTGGCGGCCCTGGGGTCGCGCGGCTCCAAGGGCAAGGTGCCCGTGCTCGAGGCCACGCCGGAGCAGCTGGCCCGGTATCCCGCTTCCCAGCGGCCCCCCGCGTCGCCCACCGCGGCGCCGCTGGAGCCCGCTTCCATCAGCTATCCACCGCTTGAAGCGCCCGCACGGTAACGCCGGCGGGCTGGCGGTGGGCCGTGCCTGGCCCGCCGTGCTTCAACCACAACGTACAGGACACCCATGACAGGGACTTCTTCGCCTGCCGCCCCTTCCACCGCTTCCACGGGCTCCGGCCCCTGCCGTGTCGCCATCGCCGGCGCATCGGGCCGCATGGGCCGCATGCTCATCGAGGCCCTTCGCGCCAGTGACGACTGCGTGCTGGCCGGTGCGCTGGACGTGCCGTCCAGCCCGGGCATCGGCTCGGATGCCACCGCGTTCCTCGGCCATGCCAGCGGCGTCGCCATCACGGCCGACATTGCCACGGGCCTGAAAAACGCCGACGTCCTGATCGATTTCACGCGCCCCGAAGGCACCCTGGCCCACCTGGCCGTGTGCAGCCAGCTCGGGGTGAAGGCCGTCGTCGGCACCACCGGCTTCACCGATGCGCAGAAGGCCGAGATCGCGGCGTTGGCCCAGCGCACGGCCATCGTCATGGCGCCCAACATGAGCGTGGGCGTCAACGTCACGCTCAAGCTGCTGGAGATGGCCGCCAAGGCCATGGCCACCGGCTACGACATCGAGATCATCGAGGCCCACCACCGCCACAAGGTGGATGCGCCCTCGGGCACCGCGCTCAAGATGGGCGAGGTGATCGCCGGCGCCATGGGCCGCGACCTCAAGGAGTGCGGCGTGTTTGCGCGCGAGGGCGTCACGGGCGAGCGCGACCCGTCGAGCATCGGCTTTGCCACCATCCGGGGCGGCGACATCGTGGGCGACCACACCGTGCTGTTCGCGGGCATCGGCGAGCGCATCGAGATCACGCACAAGTCCTCCAGCCGCGCCACCTACGCGCAGGGCAGCCTGCGCGCGGTGCGCTTTCTCGCCGGGCACAAGACGGGCATGTTCGACATGTTCGATGTGCTGGGCCTTAACAACAACTAGCCATCGGGCCAGCCATGGACGCTCTCCACTGGTGGCGCCAGGGCGACGCCGTCACGCAGGGTGCCGCGCTGGTGCTCCTGGCCATGTCCGTGGCAAGCTGGGTGGTCATCGTCTGGAAGCTGCGGCTCATGCGCCAGGCCAGCGCCGACGTGGCCCGCTGCACGGCGGCGTTCTGGCAGGCGCCGTCCATGGACGTTGCTGCGCAGCGCCTGCAATCTTTTGACCGCGCTGCGCTTGTCCTGCCTTTGGTTGTTGCTGCGAATTCAATAGCAAATCATGCCGGTCCCACCGGCCAGCCCACGCTGGCCGCGGCAGGCAGCCTGTCGCAGCGGCTCACCCGCGTGCTGCGCGACGCCTTGCACGGCGTGCTCGGGCGCCTGCAGTTTGGCCAGGTGCTGCTGGCCACGGTGGGCTCCACGGCACCGTTCGTGGGGCTGCTGGGCACCGTCTGGGGCATCTACCATGCGCTCACGGCCATGGCGGGCGCGGGGCAGATCACCGTCGACCGCGTGTCCGGCCCCGTGGGCGAGGCGCTGGTCATGACGGCGGCCGGGCTGGCGGTGGCGATCCCGGCCGTGCTGGCCTACAACGTGTTCGGCCGCCTGATCGGCCGCATCGAGGCCGACCTGGAAGGCTTCGCGCGCGACCTGCGCGAACTGCTGATCGACACGGCGCCGCCCGCCGGTGCGCGGTCCTGAATCCCGGAGGTCCGTTTTCACCATGGCCTTCGGACGACTTGAACGCACCGCCGGGCCCCAGCCCATGAGCGACATCAACATGACGCCGCTGGTGGATGTGATGCTGGTGCTCGTGGTCATCTTCATCCTCACGGCGCCGCTCATGGCCAGCGCGATCCGGCTCGACCTGCCGCGCACCGAAGGCGCCACGCCCGGCACGGTGCCGCAGTTCGTCACCCTGGTGGTCGATGCCTCGGGCCAGGCCTTTCTTCAGGACGAGCCCCTGTCGCAGCCCGCGCTGGCCGAGCGCCTGCGCCGCATCGGCGCCGAACGGCCCGACACCGAAATCCAGCTGCGCGCCGATGCGGCCGTGCCCTATGGGCGGGTGGTCGAAGTCATGGGCGCGGCGCACCTGGCCGGGCTGCAGCGCATCGGCTTCGTGGCCGAGCCGCCGGCCGCTGGCGCGCCAACGGCCCCTGCCAGGGCACCTTGAAGCCGCCATGCGCCGGAGTCCCAGGGGGGCCGCGCAGGCCGCTGGCGGCGGCGGGCGCGGAACGCAGGGCCTGACAGCCTAAAATCTGCGCAGCGCGGCCTCGCAGCCGCACACCTCTCTCATCCCCGAGCCCTCATGCAAGACAAATACTCTCCCCAAGACGTCGAGCGCGCCGCGCACGACCACTGGACCGCCACCGACGCCTACCGCGTGACGGAGGACACCAGCAAGAAGAAGTTCTACGCCTGCTCGATGCTGCCCTACCCCAGCGGCAAGCTGCACATGGGCCATGTGCGCAACTACACCATCAACGACATGCTCACGCGCCAGCTGCGCATGAGCGGCCACAACGTGCTCATGCCCATGGGCTGGGACGCCTTCGGCCTGCCGGCCGAGAACGCCGCGCTCAAGAACGGCGTGCCCCCCGCCAAGTGGACGCACGAGAACATCGCGTACATGAAGAAGCAGATGCAGGCCATGGGCCTGGCCATCGACTGGAGCCGCGAAGTGGCCACCTGCGACCCCACGTACTACAAGTGGAACCAGTGGCTGTTCCTCAAGATGCTGGAAAAGGGCATTGCCTACCGCAAGACCCAGGTCGTGAACTGGGACCCGGTGGACCAGACCGTGCTGGCCAACGAGCAGGTCATCGACGGCAAGGGCTGGCGCACCGGCGCCACGGTGGAAAAGCGCGAGATCCCGGGCTACTACCTGAAGATCACCGACTACGCCGAAGAGCTGCTGGACTTCGTGACCGGCGACAAGCTGCCCGGCTGGCCCGAACGCGTGAAGCTCATGCAGGAGAACTGGATCGGCAAGAGCGAAGGCGTGCGCTTCGCCTTCCCGCACGATATCCGGGGCGATGACGGCACGCTGATCGGCGACGGCCGCATGTACGTCTTCACCACGCGCGCCGACACCATCATGGGCGTGACCTTCTGCGCCGTGGCGCCCGAGCACCCGCTGGCCGCCCACGCCGCCAGGACGAACCCGGAGCTCGCCGCCTTCATCGAGGAATGCAAGAGCGGCGGCACCACCGAGGCCGAGCTGGCCACGCAGGAAAAGAAGGGCCAACCCACGGGCCTGTTCGTCACGCACCCGCTGACGGAGGAAAAGGTCGAGGTCTGGGTCGGCAACTACGTGCTCATGGGCTATGGCGACGGCGCCGTGATGGGCGTGCCCGCGCACGACGAGCGCGATTTCGCCTTCGCCCTCAAGTACAACCTGGAGATCAAGCAGGTGGTGCTGGTCGATGGCGAGCACTTCGACTACCACCAGTGGAACGACTGGTACGGCGACAAGCAGCGCGGCGTCACCATCAACTCCGACAGCTTCAGCGGCCTGGGCTACAAGGAAGCCGTCACCGCCGTGGCCCACGCGCTGCAGGCCAAGGGCCTGGGCGAGACCAAGACCACCTGGCGCCTGCGCGACTGGGGCGTGAGCCGCCAGCGCTACTGGGGCACGCCCATTCCCATCATCCATTGCGATGAACACGGCGCCGTGCCCGTGCCCGAGAAGGACCTGCCGGTGGTGCTGCCCACCGACTGCGTGCCCGATGGTTCGGGCAACCCGCTGCACAAGCACGAAGGTTTCCATGCTGGCGTGGTCTGCCCCGTGTGCGGCAAGGCCGCGCGGCGCGAGACGGACACCATGGACACGTTCGTGGACTCGTCCTGGTATTTCATGCGGTATTGCGACCCCAAGAATGCCGACGCCATGGTCGCTGGCGGCGCCGACTACTGGATGCCGATGGACCAGTACATCGGTGGTATCGAACACGCCATCCTGCACCTCTTGTACGCGCGCTTCTGGACCAAGGTCATGCGCGACCTGGGGCTGGTCAAGGTGGACGAGCCCTTCACCAAGCTGCTCACGCAAGGCATGGTGCTCAACCACATCTACAGCCGCCGCACCGCCAAGGGCGGAAAGGACTACTTCTGGCCACACGATGTGGAGCATGTGCTGGACGAAGGCGGCAAGATCGTTGGCGCCAGGCTCAAGAACGAAGCCACCAGCGGTGACGGCCTGTTGCCGGCGGGCACGCCCATCGACTACGAGGGCGTGGGCACCATGTCCAAGTCCAAGAACAACGGCGTGGACCCGCAGGACCTCATCGAGAAGTACGGCGCCGACACCGCGCGCCTGTACACCATGTTCACCGCCCCGCCCGAGGCCACGCTGGAGTGGAACGACGCGGCCGTGGAAGGCAGCTACCGTTTCCTGCGTCG
Organism: Acidovorax sp. GW821-FHT11A03; assembly: GCF_058809075.1. Classification (NCBI taxonomy): domain Bacteria; kingdom Pseudomonadati; phylum Pseudomonadota; class Betaproteobacteria; order Burkholderiales; family Comamonadaceae; genus Acidovorax; species Acidovorax sp. GW821-FHT11A03. Next base: position 14,729 of record NZ_JBXASG010000004.1, on the reverse strand, counting down.
CGTGTGGAATTTCGGCTTCAAGCTCTCCGCCATGGACATGCAAGCCGCCAGCGCCAGCGTGGCAAGCGCCAGCAGCCTGAAGGAGGTGGAATTCGGCAAGGAAGCCAAGGCCCTGCGGCTGGAGATCCACACCGTGCTCAAGCAGGTGGACTACGACTACCAGCGCATGCAGTACAACACCGTGGTGTCGGGCGCGATGAAGATGATCAACGCGCTCGAGGACTTCAAGGCCACGGAGTCGGCCGGCGCCCAGGTGGCGCTGATCGAAGGCTTTGGCATCCTGCTGCGCGTGCTGTACCCGGCCACGCCCCACATCGCGCACAGCCTGTGGAGCAGCCTGGGCTACGCGGGCCACCTGGGCGATCTGCTGGATGCGCCCTGGCCCCAGGTGGATGCGAACGCGCTGGTGCAGGACGAGATCGAGCTCATGCTGCAGGTCAATGGCAAGCTGCGCGGCTCCATCCACGTGCCGGCGCAGGCCGACAAGGCAGCGATCGAGCGCATCGCCCTGGCCAGCGAGGCCTTCACGGCACATGCCGCGGGCGCGGCGCCCAAGCGGGTGATCGTGGTGCCTGGCCGCCTCGTGAACGTGGTGGTGTGAAATGAAGCGACACCCCCCTGAGGCGCCGCGCGCCGGGGCGGCCCCGGTGCGGCGCCTGCTGGCCTGGGCCGGGCCAGTGCCACGGGTTGTGGGTGGCGCGAACGCAATGGATAACTGAAATGCAAAGACGCACACTGCTCTTCATCGCGCCCGCGGCCCTGCTGTCGGCCTGCGGTTTTCGCTTGCGGGGCGTGCCGGAGTTCGGGTTCGACTCGCTCTACATCGCGGCCCCCGCGGGCTCGCCGCTGGCGCGGGAGCTGCAGCGCACGCTGGACGGGTCGGGCAGCAAGCTGCAGGTGCTGCGCGACCCGGCGGCCCTGCCCACCGCCGAGGCCATCCTGGACCTGCTGCAGGAGCAGCAGGAGCGCGTGGTGGTGGGGCTCAACGCCTCGGGCCAGGTGCGCGAGCTGCAGTTGCGGCTGCGCATCCGCTTCAGGCTCCGGACCCCGGCGGGCACCGAGCTGATCCCTGACACCGAACTGCTGCAGCAGCGCGACATCAGCTACAACGAAACCATCGCCCTGGCCAAGGAGGCCGAAGAGGCGCTGCTGTACCGCAACATGCGGACCGACCTGGTGCAGCAGTTGATGCGCCGGCTGGCCGCCGTGAAGCGGTAGCCGGGGGGCGGCGACGCCAGCGGCCGGGCCAGGCCCGCTCCACGGCGTCCCGCGCGGGGGGCGCGCCCGTTTCAGGAAGCGCTACGGAGCGCCGCCTGCGGGGCGCGCAGGCCCGATGGCACGCGCATCAGCGTGCTCTTGCCGAACAGCGACTCCACCAGGTCCACGGCCAGCACGGCGGTGCGGTTGCGCACGTCCAGCGCGGGGTTGAGCTCCACGATGTCCAGCGACGCCAGGCGGCCGCTGTCGGCGATCATCTCCATGCACAGCTGGGCCTCGCGGTAGGTGGGGCCGCCGGGCACCGTGGTGCCCACGCCGGGCGCGATGTCCGGGTCCAGGAAATCCACGTCGAAGCTCACGTGCAGGTGGGTGTCGGCATCCAGCCCGGCCAGCGCCTGCTGCATGGTCTGGCGCATGCCCACCTCGTCGATGTAGCGCATGTCGAAGACTTCCAGGCCCTGCTCGTGCACGAAGCGTTTTTCGCCTTCGTCCACGCTGCGGATGCCGATCTGGCGGATCTGGCCGGGGTGCAGCGCGGGGCCTCCGCCGGGCATCCGGGCCAGCTCTGTCAGCTCCTTCGGCCCAAAGCCGCACAGGCAGGCCACGGGCATGCCGTGCACATTGCCGCTGGGCGTGAGGGCGCTGGTGTTGAAGTCGGCATGCGCATCAAGCCACAGCACGCGCAGCTTCCTGCCGGTCTCCGCGCAATGCCGCGCCACGGCGCTGATGCTGCCCAGGCCCAGGCAGTGGTCGCCGCCCATCAGGATGGGCAGGTGGCCGCGCCGCAATTCGGCATACACCGCATCGAACACGCGCTGGTTCCACTCCACGACTTCGGGCAGGTGGCGGTAGCCTTGCTGCGGGGGCTGCCAGGGATTGGCCGGCCCGCTCAGGTTGCCCCGGTCGAACACCCGCAGGCCGTGGCTTTCCAGCGCCGGCTGCAGCCCGGCCACGCGCAGGGCCTCGGGGCCCATGGAGGCGCCGCGCGCGCCCGCTCCCACGTCGGTGGGGGCGCCCAGGAGGCTGATGGATGGCGCGGGGAGGGGCGGGGTGGAGGTCATGGTGCGAGGCCTTTGTGGGGAACGGACGGTGCCGGGCGCGCCCGGGGTGCTGGGTGCCCGTGTGGGTGGCGGGGTGATTGTCGGGGCGGGGAGCGCCAATGAAAAGCAGGACAGCTGCGCAATCGGGTGCGTGTACCGTGCAATCTGCAGGCCTGTGCTGGCGATCTGCGGGGTTTTCTGTGCCCCTGGCCTCCTGGTGCGCCAGGGTGCCAGGGCAAGGGGATAAACTTTGCCGCATGCAAGTCGCCCTGGCCCAACTCTCCACGCATCTCCAACGGGGCCTGTCGCCGCTCTACGTGCTGCATGGCGACGAGCCCCTGCTGCAACAGGAGGCGGCCGACGCCATCCGCGCCACGGCCCGTGCGCAGGGCTATACCGAGCGCAGTTCCTACACGGTGGCGGGCGCGCACTTCGATTGGAGCGCGGTGCTGGCGGCGGGCGGCTCGCTCAGCCTGTTCGCCGACAAGCAGATCGTGGAGATCCGCATTCCCTCGGGCAAGCCCGGCAAGGACGGCAGCGTGGCGCTGCAGCAGGTGGCCGAGTCCGCCCGGGGCAACGACAGCACGCTCACGCTCGTGATGCTCCCGCGCCTGGACAAGGCCACACGCACCGGCGCGTGGTTCGCGGCGCTCGAATCGAGCGGCACCTCGCTCCAGATCGACCCCATCGAGCGCGGCATGCTGCCGCAGTGGATCGCACAGCGCCTGGCCGCCCAGGGGCAGCGCGTGGTGGCGGGCGAGGAGGGGCAGCGCACGCTGCAGTTCTTTGCCGACCGCGTGGAAGGCAACCTGCTGGCCGCGCACCAGGAGATCCAGAAACTGGCCCTGCTCCACCCGGCGGGCGAGCTGACGCAGGCCCAGGTCGAGGCCGCCGTGCTCAACGTGGCGCGCTACGACGTGTTCAAGCTGTCCGAATCCGTGCTGGCGGGGCAGGTGGGGCGGGTGCAGCGCATGCTCGACGGCCTGCAGGCCGAGGGCGAGGCCGAGGTGCTGGTGCACTGGGCGCTGTCCGAGGACATCCGCGCCCTCAAGCGCGTGAAGGATGCGATGAACGCCGGGCGCCCGCTGCCCATGGCCCTGCGCGAGAACCGCATCTGGGGCCCCAAGGAGCGCCTGTTCGAGCGCATCCTGCCCAAGGCCAGCGACGCGGCACTGGCGCGGCTGCTGCAGTCCGCGCACACGGTGGACGGCATCGTCAAGGGCCTGAAGGCGCCCGACTGGCCGACCGACGGCTGGCAGGCGCTGCAGCGCCTGGCGTTCCAGCTGTGCCGGCTGACGCAGGCGGCGCGGTGAGCCGCGCTGCGCCTGGTTCCAGATAAAAATAGCCGCTACCGCTTGTCCATCAAGCGCTGGAAGCTATCAAAATCGCTGGATTCGAGCCGGTCCAGCAGGCCGTGCAGCACCTCGGCGTAGCGCGGGGGCAGGGCGGCCAGCAGGTCGGTCTGGGCGCGGGCGGTGGTGCTCAGGGCGGACGCCGACAGCGTGCCCTGGCTGAAGGCCTGCAGGGCGTCGTGGACAGGTTGGAGCAGGTGGGCGCGGGTCATGGGCGGCTCTGGAAGCGGGGGATGGCGGCGGGGTGGCAAGGGTAACAGGCGCTCGGTGGGCCGCACAGAGGGTATCTGCGGCAAAATCACCGGATGAACGCCCTCAACGTCGCTGAATACACGCACACCCTCGGCCAGCAGGCCAAAACGGCCTCTGCGCTGATGGCCAAAGCGCCAGCAGCTATCAAAAACAAAGCACTCAAGGCCCTGGCCCGCCTGCTGCGCGAGAACGTGGAGGCGCTGCAGATCGACAACGCCCGCGACCTGGACCGCGCCCGCACCGCCGGCCTGGCCGAGCCCATGGTGGACCGCCTGAAGCTCGGCCCCAAGGTGCTGGAGACCTGCGCCGAAGGCTGCGAGCAGCTGGCCGCCATGCCCGACATCATCGGCGAGATCCTGGGCATGAAGCAGCAGGGGAGCGGCATCCGCGTGGGCCAGATGCGTGTGCCGATCGGCGTGTTCGGCATGATCTACGAGAGCCGGCCCAACGTGACCATCGAGGCCGCGTCGCTGTCCATCAAGAGCGGCAACGCCTGCATCCTGCGCGGCGGCTCCGAAGCCATCGATTCCAACAAGGCGCTGGCCAAGCTGGTGCAGCAGGCGCTGGCCGAGTCCGGCCTGCCGCAGGACGCGGTGCAGCTGGTGCAGACCACCGACCGCGAGGCCGTGGGCCAGCTCATCGCCATGCCGCAGTTCGTGGACGTGATCATTCCGCGTGGCGGCAAGGGCCTGATCGAGCGCATCAGCCGCGACGCCAAGGTGCCCGTCATCAAGCACCTGGACGGCAACTGCCACACCTATGTGGACGACCCCTGCGACATCGCCATGGCGGTGAAGGTGGCCGACAACGCCAAGACGAACAAGTACAGCCCCTGCAACGCGAGCGAAGGCCTGCTGGTGGCGCGGGGCGTGGCGGCCGACTTCTTGCCGAAGATCGGCGCCGTGTACGCCGCCAAGGGCGTGGAGATGCGCGGCTGCCCGCAGGCGCTGGCCATCCTGCAATCGGTACAAGGCGCCCAGCTGGTGCCCGCCACCGAGCAGGACTGGAGCGAGGAGTACCTGGCCCCGATCATCAGCGTGAAGGTGGTGGATGGCGTGGACGAGGCCATCGCCCACATCAACCGGTATTCGAGCCACCACACGGATGCCATCCTCACCACCAACCATATGCATGCCCAGCGCTTCCTGCGCGAGGTGGATTCGGCCAGCGTGATGGTGAACACCAGCACGCGGTTCGCCGATGGCTTTGAGTACGGGCTGGGCGCCGAGATCGGCATCAGCACCGACAAATTCCATGCGCGCGGGCCCGTGGGGCTCGAAGGCCTGACCTCGCTCAAGTACGTGGTGCTGGGCGAGGGCGAGGTGCGGACCTGATTTGCTCCATTTTTCATAGCTGGTGGCGCTTGCCAGTAGTGCGCTGACGGCCCATACCACATGAAAATCATCATCCTCGGGGCGGGCCGCGTGGGCCAGAGCGTGGCCGACAGCCTGGTGTCGGAGCGCAACGACATCACCGTGATCGACACGGACGCCGCGCGCCTGCGCGACCTGGAGTCGCGCTTTGACCTGCGCGGCGTGGTGGGCAACGGCATCGAGCCCGCCGTGCTGGCCGAGGCGGGCGCGCAGGACACCGACCTGCTGATCGCCTGCGCCGCGCAGGACGAGACCAACCTGGTGTGCTGCAAGATCGCGCAGCTGGTGTTCAACATCCCCAAGCGCATCGCGCGGGTGCGCTCCACCGGCTTTGACCTGGACACGCGGCTGACCGGACCCGAGGGCTTTGCGGTGGACCGCATCATCTGCCCCGAAGAATCCCTCACGCGCTACATCGGCAAGCTCATCGAATACCCCGAGGCCATGCAGGTGCGCGAGTTCGCGGGGGGGCGTGCCTGCCTGGTATCGGTGCGCGCGCGTGCGGGTGCCCCCATGGCGGGCCACACCATCGGCCAGCTGCGCGAGAGCGACCCCGAGATGGCCATGCGCATGGTGGCCATCTACCGGCGGTTTCCGGACGAGCCGGACCGTTTCGTCGCGTGCGACGGGCGCACCCGCATCGAGCCGGGCGACGAGGTCTTCGTGCTGGCCGCGCAGGAGCACATCGCGAAGGTGCTGGCGGCCCTGCACCGGCCGCAGTCGCAGCCTTCCCAGCCCGTGCGCCGCATCATGATCGCCGGCGGCGGCCGGGTGGGGCTGCGCCTGGCCCGCCAGCTGGCGCAGGCGCCAGGGCGCTTCAACATCAAGATCATCGAGGACCACGCCGACCGCTGCGTCGAGCTGGCGTCGGCCCTGCCTTCCGAGGTGCTGGTGCTGCAGGGCGACACCACCGACGAGGACCTGCTGGGCGACGAGGGCATCGAGGAGGTGGACCTGTTCCTGGCGCTCACCGACGACGACGAGGACAACATCATGTCCTGCCTGCTGGCCAAGCGCATGGGCGCCAGGCGGGTGCTCGCCCTCATCAACCGCCGCAGCTACGCCGACCTGATGCACGGCACGCAGATCGACATCGCGCTGTCGCCCGCGCAGGCCATGCTGGGCGAGCTGCTCGCCTACGTGCGCCAGGGGGATGTGCAGGCCGTGCACAGCCTTCGCCGGGGCGTGGCGGAGGCGCTGGAGATCGTGGCGCGCGGCGACCGGAAAAGCTCGCGCGTGGTGGGCCGCAAGGTCAGCGAACTGGCGCTGCCGCGCGATGTGCACATGGGCCTGATCGTGCGCGGCCTGCCGGATTCGCCCGATGCGCCGCCCGGGGATCTGCGCGAGCCGCAGGTCATCATCCCGCGCAGTTCCACGGTGATCGAGGGCAACGACCACGTGGTGTTCTTCCTGCCGAACAAGCGGCTCGTGCGCGACGTGGAAAAGCTCTTCCGCGTGAGCGCGACGTTTTTTTGATGTCCCCCCCTGAGTCGATTCGCGCCTCCGTGCAGTTGCCAGAGGCACCAGCTCTTCGGGGCCGTCCCAGCCTGCGCAGGCACGCTGGGAGCCCCGGCCCCCAGCCCCCGCTCTCGCAGCGCTTCGCGCTGCGGGCAGGGGGACGCCGCCAGCGCACGCCAGCGAAGCGCCGCCTCTGCGGCGCGGCGGCCCTTGCGCGGCGGCCCTCGCCTGGGCTGCGCCAGTATCGGCAGCTGCATGCGATGCCGGCTGCCATGGACCAAGGACGCCCGTCATGACAGACATGTTTCCCGTCCTGCGCGTGCTGGGCATTCTGGTCATGATCTTTTCGCTGGCCATGGGGCTGCCGCTGGTGGTGTCGCTGTGGACGCGCGATGGCGTGTGGCACGTGTACCCGATCGCCATGGGCGCCACGATGGCGGTGGGGGCGTGGCTCTGGTGGCGCCTGCGCCTTTTCCGCCAGGAATTGCAGCCGCGCCACGGCGTGATGCTGGTGTCGCTGGTGTGGATGCTGCTGCCGCTGTCCGCCGCGGTGCCCCTGATGCTGGCGGGCCACCACATCGGGCGGCCGATGTCTTTCACGCATGCGTACTTCGAGGCGGTGTCGGGCCTGACCACGACCGGCTCCACGGTGCTCAGCGGCCTGGACGCGCTGCCCGTGTCGGTCAATGTATGGCGCACCTTTCTGCAGTGGATGGGCGGGATGGGCATCCTCATCCTGGCGGTGGCCGTCCTGCCGCTGCTGGGGGTCGGGGGCAGCCAGCTGTTCAAGGCCGAAGCGGCCGGGCCGCTCAAGGACGCCAAGCTCACGCCGCGCATGACGGGCACCGCCAAGGGCCTGTGGGGCGTGTATGCACTGTTTTCCGTCACCTGCGGCCTGGCCTACTGGGCGGCCGGCATGGGGCCGCTGGATGCGCTGATGCACATGTTCACCACGGTGAGCCTGGGCGGGCTGTCTTCCCATGACACCAGCTTCGGGTATTTCCAGTCGCCGCTGCTGGAGGCGATCTGCGTCTTCTTCATGCTGGTGGCCAGCTGCAATTTCGCGCTGTACTTCGTGGCCTTCCGCAAGGGCCACTGGGGTGGCTTCTGGCGCGACCCGGAGTTGCGCGCGACGCTTTTCTCGCTGGTGGGCGGGGGGCTGGTGGTGGCGCTGCTGCTGTGGGCCAAGGGGGTCTATGCCCCGCTGGATGCGCTGCGCCACGCGATGTTCAATGTGATCTCGCTCGCCACCACCACGGGCTATGCCACCGTGGACTACCTGGCCTGGCCCGTGTTTGCGCCCGTGTTCATGCTGCTGCTGTCGGGCGTGGCCACCAGCGCGGGGTCGACCGGCGGGGGGATCAAGATGGTGCGCATGCTTATCCTGGCCAAGCAGGCGCGCCGGGAGATGAACCGCCTGGTGCACCCGCGCGCCGTGCAGCCCGTGTGCCTGGGAGGGGCCGTGGTGGACAACCGCGTGATCTTCTCGGTGCTCGCGTTCATGCTGGTGTATGGCGGCACGGTCTTCGGGCTCAGCATGGTCATGCTGCTGACCGACCTGGACCCGGTCACGGCGTTCTCGGTGGTGCTGGCCAGCGTGAACTGCGCGGGCCCGGGGCTGGGCAGCGTGGGCCCTGCGTCCACCTATGCCGTGCTGACCGATTTCCAGATCTGGGTGTGTTCGCTGGCGATGCTGCTGGGGCGGCTGGAGATCCTGAGCTTCATGGCCTTGCTCACCCCCGCCTTCTGGCGCCGGTAGCCAGCGCCCGCCACGGCTCGTGCCGCAGGCGGCTTGCGAATTTCCGGCCCGACCCCAACTCCCTACAATTCATCGCAATCGCTTCCCGAGGGCTTTCCATGGTTCCGCATCTCATCACGGCCCTCACCGGGCCGATCAACGAACTCGAACAGCGCATTCTCGACTCGATGCCCGCCATCGAGCGCTGGTTCCGGCTGGAGTGGATGGAGCACACGCCGCCGTTCTATACCTCGGTGGACATCCGCAATGCGGGCTTCAAGCTCGCGCCCGTGGACACCAACCTGTTTCCCGGGGGCTGGAACAACCTCACCAAGGAGATGCTGCCCCTGGCCGTGCAGGCCGCCATGGCCGCCATCGAGAAGATCTGCCCCGAGGCGCGCAACCTGCTGATCATTCCGGAAAACCACACGCGCAACACCTTCTACCTGGCCAATGTGGTGCAGTTGCAGCGCATCTTCAACATGGCGGGCCTGAACGTGCGCGTGGGCTCCATCAGTCCCGAGATCAAGAAGCCCACGCTCATCGAGCTGCCCAATGGCGACACGGTGACGCTGGAGCCCGTGGTGCGCACCAAGCGCCGCCTGGGCCTCAAGGACTTCGACCCCTGCACCATTCTGCTGAACAATGATCTCTCCGCCGGGCCGCCCGGCATTCTGGAAGACATCCACGAGCAGTACCTGCTGCCCCCGCTGCATGCGGGCTGGAGCGTGCGCCGCAAGAGCACCCACTTCAAGAACTACGAAGAGGTGGCCAAGCGCTTCGGCAAGATGCTGGGCATCGACCCCTGGCTCGTCAACCCCATGTACAGCCAGTGCGACGGCGTGGACTTTGCCGAGGACAAAGGCATGGACAAGCTGCAGACCACGGTGGATGCGCTGCTGACCAAGGTGCGCCGCAAGTACAAGGAATACGGCATCAACGAGAAGCCGTTCGTCATCGTCAAGGCCAACAACGGCACCTACGGCATGGGCATCATGACCGTGCGCGACGCCAAGGAGCTGGACGCGGTCAACCGCAAGACCAAGAACAAGATGGCCATCATCAAGGACGGCCAGCCGGTCAGCGACCTCATCATCCAGGAAGGCGTGCTCACGCAGGAGCGCGTGCACGAGGCCGTGGCCGAACCGGTGGTCTACATGATGGACCGCTACGTGGTGGGCGGCTTCTACCGCATGCATGCCGAGCGCGGCGTGGACGAGAACCTCAACGCCCCGGGCGCGAGCTTCGTGCCGCTCGCGTTCGAGCACAGCACGCACATGCCCCAGCCCGGCGTGCGCCCTGGCGTGAGCGCCCCCAACCGCTTTTACATGTACGGCGTGGTCGCGCGCCTGGCCATGCTGGCGGCCAGCTACGAGCTGGAAGCCACCAACCCGGACGCCGAGGTGTACGACTGAAACGGCGCCTCCGGGAAGCGGCGTGTCTTCTCCGTGTTCTCCCGGAGGGGGCGGGGCCGCCCCTGCGACCAGGCAGCGCCAGTTTCGCCGGGGGATTCCGCGCGGCCTGCCATGTCTGCGCCGGGCTGCCAAGGGCAAGTTGTTGCGTCGCAACATGGGGAGCTCCCCCCAGGCACTTGATCTGCCTCAGGCGCACAATAGCGTTCCCAAAAGTAACGGAACCCGGCAGCCCCTGTGTGCCGGGTGCGGTCAGTGCAAAGCTCCAAATCATCGCTCGCAGCGCTTACGCTGGGCGCCATCGGTGTTGTGTATGGCGATATCGGCACCAGCGTGCTGTATGCCGTCAAGGAGGTCTTCGGGTCCGGCCATGTGCCGTTCTCCCCAGCCAATATCTACGGCATCCTCTCGATCTTCTTCTGGACGCTCACCGTCATTGTTTCGCTGAAGTACGTGGTGCTGGTGCTGCGCGCCGACAACCACGGCGAGGGCGGGCTCATCGCCATGCTGGCGCTGGCCTCCCAGGCCGTCAAGGACAAGCCCCGGCTGCGTGGCGTGCTGCTGGCCGTGGGCATCTTCGGCACCTCGCTCTTCTATGGCGACGGCGTCATCACGCCCGCCATCTCGGTCCTGTCGGCCGTCGAAGGGCTGGAAGTCGTCTCGCCGCATTTCAAGCAGTACGTGATTCCGATCACCCTGGTCGTGCTCTTTTGCCTGTTTGCCGTGCAAAAGCGCGGCACCAGCGGCATCGGCAAGTTTTTCGGGCCCATCACCCTGGTGTGGTTCATCACCATTGCGCTGCTGGGCGTCTCGCACATCGTGGGGCATCCCGAGATCCTCTGGGCGCTGAGCCCGCACCACGCGCTGGGCTTCATGTGGGCCCATCCCGGCACCAGCTTCATCATCCTGGGGGCCGTTGTGCTGTGCGTGACGGGGGCCGAGGCCCTGTACGCCGACCTGGGCCACTTTGGCAAGCGCCCCATCCGCATGGCCTGGTTCGGCGTGGCCATGCCCGCGCTCACGCTCAACTACTTCGGCCAGGGCGCGCTGCTGCTGGCCGAGCCCGAGGCGGTGAAGAACCCGTTCTACATGATGGCGCCCGACTGGGCGCTGGTCCCGCTGGTGATACTGGCCACCATGGCCACCGTGATCGCATCGCAGGCGCTCATCACCGGCGCCTTCAGCGTGACCAAGCAGGTCATCCAGCTCGGGTACCTGCCGCGCCTGAACATCCAGCACACCAGCGTGCGGGACACCGGGCAGATCTACATGCCGCTGGTCAACTGGGGGCTGTTCGCCGCCATCGTGCTGGCCGTGGTGATGTTCCGCTCCTCCAGCAACCTGGCGGCCGCCTACGGCATCGCCGTGACGCTGGACATGCTGATCACCACCACGCTGACCTTCTTCGTGATCCGGTACGGCTGGGGCTACCCGCTGGCGCTGTGCATCGCGGCCACGGGCTGCTTCTTCGTGGTGGACCTGGCGTTCTTTGCCTCCAACCTGCTCAAGCTGTTCCAGGGCGGCTGGTTCCCGCTGATGATCGGCGGCATCGTGTTCTCCCTCATGATGACGTGGAAGGAGGGGCGGCGGCTGCTCAACGACAAGCTGCGTGCGGACGCCATCGACCTCAAGGACTTCCTGGAGTCGGTGTTCATCAGCCCGCCCACGCGGGTCGAGGGCACCGCCGTGTTCCTCACGGCCGAGACCGGTGCGGTGCCCAATGCGCTGTTGCACAACCTCAAGCACAACAAGGTGCTGCACCAGCAGAACCTGTTCGTGACCGTGCACAACCACGAGACGCCCTGGATCGGGCTGGACAAGCGCCTGCAGGTGGAGCCCCTGGGCCACGACTGCTGGCAGGTGGTGATCCACTACGGCTTCAAGAACGACCCGGACGTGCCGCGTGCGCTGGAACTGCTGCGCGGGCGGGGCTGCGAGCTGGAGTCGATGACCACCAGCTACTTCCTCTCGCGCGATACCGTCATCCCCACCATTGGCAGCGGCATGGCGCCCTGGCGCGAGAAGCTGTTCGCGCAGATGCACCACAACGCCAGTGGTGCGGCGGACTTCCTGCACCTGCCCAACAACGCGGTCGTCGAACTCGGATCCAAGATCGAGATTTGAGCGGGTTGGGGTCTTTTGGGCTTCAAGCGCTTGCTCATCAAGCGCCAATAGCTATAAAAATAATAGCAATCGTGTCCCCCGCCTTTCTGTGGTGGCGCGGCCGCCGGCGGGGATGCGTGGTGCCAGAATCCAGCCCATGCAATTTTTCAAAGACCTGAGCCTGTCGGCATTCACTGCCGGGTTCGTGGCCGTGCTGGTGGGCTTCACCAGTTCGGTGGCCATCGTGTTCCAGGCCGCGCAGGCGTTTGGTGCCACGCCGGCCCAGGTCACGTCCTGGATGTGGGCGCTGGGCCTGGGCATGGGCCTGTGTTCCCTGGTGCCCTCGCTCATCCTGCGCAAGCCCGTGATGGTGGCCTGGTCCACCCCTGGCGCGGCCGTGCTGGCCACGGCCGGCCTGGCCGGGGGCTTCACCATGGGCGAGGCGGTGGGCTCCTTCATGGTCAGCGCCGTCCTCATCACGCTGGCCGGCGTGACGCGCTGGTTCGAGCGGGCCATGGGGCGCATCCCCATGGAGATCGCCGCCGCCCTGCTGGCGGGCGTGCTGGCGCGTTTCGGCCTGCAGGCGTTTGCCACCGCCCAGACGGCACTGCCGCTGGTGCTGACCATGCTGGTCGTGTACCTGTTTTCCCGCAAGTTCGCGGCGCGGTACGCCGTGGTCGTCACCCTGGCGGTGGCCGTGGTCTTCGTGGCCCTGCAGGGGAAGATGGCATGGTCGGGGGTGCGGCTGGAACTGGCGATGCCCGTCTTCACGGCGCCGCAGTTCAGCCTTGCCGCGACCATCAGCCTGGCGATCCCCTTGTTCGTCGTCACCATGGCGTCGCAAAACCTTCCCGGCGTTGCGGTGATCCGGGCCTCGGGCTATGACCTGCCCATCTCCCGCCTCATCACGCTGACGGGGCTCGCCACGCTCGCGCTCGCGCCCTTTGGCGCCTTCGCGCTGAACTTCAGCGCCATCACGGCCGCGATGTGCATGGGCCCCGAGGCCCATGAGGACCGCCATCGGCGCTACACGGCAGCGGTGTGCTGCGGCGCACTGTATGTGGCGATCGGTCTCTTTGGTGCGGTCATCACCGGCCTGCTGACCGCATTTCCCTCCGAACTGGTGGTGGCCATCGCAGGCCTGGCCCTGCTGGGCACCATCGGCAACGGCCTGGCGGTCGCCTTGCGCGAGGAGTCGCACCGCGAAGCGGCGCTCGTCACGTTCCTCGTCACCCTGAGCGGCGTGGTCATTGCCGGGGTGGGGTCGGCCTTCTGGGGCGTGGTCGCCGGCAGCTTTGCGCTATTTGTGCAACAGTACAGGCGTTCGCCGGCCCGGGGTGCGTGAGGCGAGCCCGGGTGAACCGCTGGCGCGGCGGCCGGGCCAACCGGGCGTTGCGGCCATCGTCTTTGCCCATATCTATATAGAGGAGCTAGCTGGCCAGCCTGGCAGCGCCTCTCCTGCTACTTTCGATCCGACACCATGAAACTGCTCTTCATCGCCGATCCCCTGGAAAGCTTCAAGATCTACAAGGACACCACCTTCGCCATGATGCGCGAAGCCCATCGGCGCGGGCATACGCTGGCGGTGTGCGAGCCACGGCACATCACATGGCAGCGCGCAAGCAAGGTGAATGCGCGGGTGCGCGACATCCGACTGACGGGGAATGCCAGCCCGTGGTTCGAGGCGCAGCCCGAACGCTTCGCCGCGTTGGTGGACTTCGACGCCGTGCTGATGCGCAAGGACCCGCCCTTCGACAGCGAGTATTTCTACGCCACCCATCTGCTGGAGCAGGCCGAGCGAGATGGCGCCCGCGTGTTCAACAAGCCCCGGGCACTGCGCGACCATCCGGAAAAGCTGGCGATCATGGAGTTTCCCCAGTTCATCGGGCCAACCCTGGTCACGCGCAGCGCATCGGACATCCAGCGTTTTCACGCAGAGCACCGGGACATCATCCTCAAGCCGCTGGACGGCATGGGGGGCATGGGTATCTTCCGCGTGGGACCGGATGGCCTGAACCTGGGCAGCATCACCGAAACGCTCAATCGCGACGGCGCGCAGAGCGTGATGGTGCAGAAGTTTCTGCCCGAGATCGTGGACGGCGACAAGCGCGTGCTGGTGATTGGCGGCAAGCCCGTTCCTTATTGCCTGGCGCGCATTCCGCAAGGCACGGAGGTGCGTGGCAATCTTGCGGCGGGAGGCAAGGGCGTGGCACGGCCCCTGACGGCACGCGACCTGGAGATCGGCGAAACCCTGGGGCCCCTACTGCAAGAGCGCGGCCTGTTGCTGGCGGGCGTGGATGTCATCGGGGACTGCGTCACGGAAATCAATGTGACCAGCCCGACGTGCTTCCAGGAAATCTTCGATCAGACAGGGTGTGATGTCGCAGCCCTGTTCATCGACGCACTTGAGGCCGCCATGGCGGCGTCCCCCCGGTAGAGGGCAATTTTTTGGCTGGAGTCTTTTTTCGCCCTCCGAACTCATGCTATAGTCGAGGGCTTCGCTACTGAGGCGGTGCTGCAGAGATGCGGGGCGCTGGAGGTTCGGGTGATGATGGGGTCTAGGCCTTGTTGTTGCCGGGGCTGAGAAGGTGGAAGAAGAAAGTTTGGTTTTGGGTTGTAGGTGGTGTAAAAACCGGTATATAATTCAAGGCTTCGCTGAGTAGAACTGGATGCCGCAAGGTGCTGAGTTTGAAAGGTGATGAAAACAAAAAGTTTTCAAAAGTTTGACAGTTCTTCAAAAACTGTGCTAGAATTCAAGGCTCAGCTGATCGCAGCTAAGTCGG